>JAKVBY010000028.1:114179-167333 GCA_022446825.1 Pirellulaceae bacterium | reverse complement strand
CTCCCGTACGAAGTCTGGGAGGATGGTCCGCGAGCGGCGGCGGATAAATTGCGATCGCCGGGTGTCCGCGCTCGATTCGAAGCAGGCCTGGCTGGTTACTTTGCGGAACTCGATGCGATTCATTTTGCCTGGATAAATCATCCCGAACTGAAACAGCATCAAGGTCAATTACTTTCGGAATTTGTCGAACAATCGGGTATGTCAGCTGCTGATGCACTTGCCGAATTGTTGATTGCCACAGATTTCGCAGTACTCTGTGTGATGAACGCTGGTGACGATAAGGCGATTCATCCGATTTTGCAGCACGATCTTTATATGCTGGGTAGTGACGGAATTTATTTTACAGATGGACAGGTTCATCCCCGCATTGCCGGTTCTTCAGGACGGCTTTTGGGAGCTTGTGTTCGCGAACACAAATTATTCTCACTCGAAGATGCTGTTCATAAAATGAGTGAGTTTCCAGCGCAGCGATTCGGCCTTGCGAAACGCGGTGTTCTTGCGGAAGGGTACTTTGCGGACATCGTGGTGTTTAATGAAGAGGAGATCAGCGACCGTGCGACTTATGAGAATCCCCATCAACCGACCGTTGGAATTCAAAGTGTGCTTGTTAATGGCGTAGAGATTGTCGGGCAGGGAAAGCCACGCGAAGACTTGTCAGGAGGTTTGCCGGGGCGCTATTTGAGATTTCGACAAGAAAACTAAAGTAAGGCCAATTTATGAAAACGCAACCAGCACGCTACCGGGAAATCGAAGTGGCCGGTGAACCTACTGAGTTGGGTCAGCAAATTGGTGAATCTTTGCGCGAGGAAATTCGAGGATTTTCCGAGGCGGCGATGGCGTCCGTTCATCGGACAGTACAGATCCCGAAAGACCGCGCTATCGCGATCGCTCGTGAGTCAACTCAATTTGCAAAGGATTATGCGCCACATATGGTGGACGAAATTCAAGGCATGGCGGACGGTTCCGGCGTATCTTTTGACGATTTGATGTTACTGCAAGTGCGAAACCAATTTGTTCCGGAAGGGGAAAGTGGTTGTACGTCGTTCTCGATTGCGAAGGCCGTTTGTGCGGAAGGTCGGGCAGTGGTTGGACAGAACTGGGATAACGATCCAGCCCTTGACGCATTTACAGTTGTTTTAACGCGGCGACCTGCAGGACGCCCAGCTTTTATCTCGATCACTCAAGCAGGGTTGATTGCCTACATTGGTTTTAATGATGCAGGCATTGGGGCGTGTCTCAACACACTGCCGGCTCCGAGCCGTCCGGTAGGCGTGCCACACTACTTTACGTTACGTGGAATATACGAGGCGAAACACCTTGCTGAGGCGGTGGCTGCCGTTGAGCGGGTAGAACGCGCGATTCCAGCGAACATCATGTTGACGACGGCCCAAGGTCCGGTCGACTTAGAAGTGACCATTGATTGTGTCCAGGTGTTACGAGACACCGGCGATGGGTTGGTGACTCACACGAATCATTGCCTGCATCCGGAATTGGCTAAGTTTAACGATGAGTTTCCAGAATTAATTCAGTCCAAACCTCGTCTAGGTCGGATTAGGCAGCAACTAACACCAGAAGGCGGCCAAATCACGATCGAAGCAATGAAAACTTCATTATGTGATCACCAAGACTACCCGAGGTCGATCTGCCGTCACGCCAATGACCATCCATATCATGGTTTTTGGGAAACGGTGTTTTCGGTGATTATGGTTCCCTCCGCAGGTGAAATGCATGTCTCACGGGGACCGCCATGCAGCCAACCTTATGCCACGTATCGACTCCACTAGCGTCTTTCCAGGAAAGTTGACCACGCCTGGGCCGCCATTCTCTTGTAAGTGGCCTTGGCCCTCATGGCGAGAGGTCGAGCTAGTCGTAGGACCACGGTGACCGTGGTTCACGTAGTAGCCACTGGTCGGCTTCCTCGTCGTTGACGAACTGTTCTGTCTCTGGATCCCACTCGAGTGGTCGACGTAACCAGTAGCCGATGTTGGCCAAATGGCAGATGGCGGCAGAACGTTGGCCAATTTCTGCGGGGCAAATGGTTTCTTCCCGTGAGCGAATACAATCGATCCAGTTTCTGGCGTGATTGCTCGATGGATAAGCTGTCCAAGCATCGGTACCAAGCGGTTCTTGGACGATTTTTTCCGGATCACTTTTTAAACTGCCGCGACTGACGTGAATGGTGCCTTCTGTGCCTTCTAGAGTGCAATCCGCAGAACCTCCGTGATGCATTTCGATGCCATTTGCGTAAGTAAACTTGAGTCCACTGCGGGCATTGTCGTCTGGCGGTTCGATTTTGACTGGGCCACTGCGGTCCATATTCAAGGCCCACTGAGCAATGTCAAAATGATGTGCGCCCATGTCACCTAGGGGGCCACTTGCGAACTCGCGATAGCGGCGGAAGGCAGGAAAATGCTTGTGAACGCCTTGAGGACAAAGAATTTGGTTGTAACCGCGAAATGCCGCAGGCCCGATCCAGGCATTCCAATCAAGTCCTGGAGGTAGCTCTTCTTCTGGCAAGTCACACGCAATGGCAGGTCCACCGACGTTGACACGAACGGTTTGTATTTCACCAATCCTTCCGTTGCGCACCAATTCGACGGCTAAACGAAAACGATTATTGAACTCACTGCGCTGCTGACTACCGGTTTGAAACACCACCTTATTCGTTTTGACGGCATCAACAATTTTTCGGCCTTCACCGATGGTCAGTGTCAGAGGCTTTTCACAATAAATGTCCTTCTTGGCTTTGGCTGCTTGGATACAAGGAATGGCATGCCAATGGTCCGGAGTTGCAATGACAACGGCATCGATGTCATCGCGCGCCAGAACTTCCCGAAAGTCGGAGAAAACGTCGCAACCTCTGTAGGCTCCTTTTCGATTTTGCGAATAGTGTGTTTCGACGCGCTGTTGGCCCGTTGCGCGGCGCTCGGGTTCCAACTCACAGACCGCGACGAGTTGCACATCGCCGAATTGAAGGAAGCGATTTAAGTGACCACGCCCCATCATGCCATTGCCAATAAGAGCTAGGTTGATGCGATCATTAGCGCTGGAAATTTCCTTTCCGACAGCACGGCGCGTCCAGATCGTGGGTGCAGCAAGACTTGCGGATGTGACGCTTTGAACGAAATGTCGTCGAGTGAGGCGACGCAGCGGCATGGTGCAAACTCCTGAGGGCAATGAAAGATCGCTAGTTTTTTTAATCTACCGGTCGGGAGGATGTAACACAATTGGCGCTGACGTGTTGTTTGCAACAGAACTAGTTAAGAAGTGAAAATTAGTGTTGCTGACGGAGCATGTTGGCTGATGCGAACTGTATTGAAAAGACTGGACTTCTTTCCATGATGGTGTCACCCGGCTAAAAACAAGATCGTGTTGTCCAGCGTTTCTTGGAAGTAATGTTTCTTGGAAGTAATCTGTTGTCAATCAAAACTGGTTTAAGTCTACGGATGCTAAGCGGTGCCGCAGAGGGGGGAAGGTGGGCCTAAGTGATCTCATTAGTTTGATAGACGATTTTAATCGGGCGCCTCGATTCGATATAAATGACCATCAGTCCGCACAAAAAGAGCATTTTCTGAGACTGCGGGCGAGGCCATGATGCGTCCGTCAATGTGATTTTTTGCCTGAAGCTGGAATTCGCTTTGGGCAGCAAAGATGGTCGTCGTGCCTTCTTCACTGAAACAGTAGACATTGTTGCCAGCTAGGATTGACGAAGCGGAAAAGTTTCCGCCGATGCGTTTTGTCCAATGTTCCTTGCCGGTACGGACATCGAGGCAACTGGCGGTTCCACTATCTTTGACTAAGAATAAGAGGTTTCCTGAAACCAGCGGAGATGGTACATGAGGGGTGTTTTTGTTGCGTTGCCACACAAGGTACTTTTCATTGACTCGACCTTGTGCGGTCGGGTGAATTGCAAACAGAGTGGGCTTTGATTGTTCTTGAAAAGCCTGCACGATGAGAAGATCGCCAGCGATGACGGGTCGTGCGACTTCGGAGAAACCGAGGTATTCCAGCCACCAAATTTCTTTACCGGTTTGTGGATTATAAGCTGCTACGTGATCAGCGCCCGGGCTTACAAATTGCTTTCCCCCGGCAACTTCGATGAGCAATCCGGTTGCATAGGCCATGGTTGAGTAACCCTGCCGTTTGCCTGTTGTGGCAGCAGTTTCTTCCTTTGCGCGTTCCAAGTGTTGACGATCTGTTTTCCACACGACCTGACCTGTCTCTTTGTCCAAGGCCACAACAAATTGTACGTCTGTTCCGTCACAAGTAAGCAGTAGAAGATCTTCAAAGAGTACCGGTGAACTAGCACCAGAATAAGGCTGACGATATTGGAGAGCGTTTGTTTTCCAAACGACTTTTCCTTCGCTGGTCAAACAAGCGGTGCCGTTAGCACCGAAATGAACGTAAATACGCCCCTTGTCAATCACTGCGGTGGGAGTGGCATGACTGTTGTCAGCATGAAGTAACTCAGGCCGTTCATTTTGGAAAAGCTCAACGTTATAGAGCAGATTACCACTTGATTCGGCGAAGCAGATAGCGTGCAAACGTCCCCCGTCAGCCAAGGCGGTGGTAAGCCAGATTTGTCCAGCGGAGATAACCGGTGAGGAATGCCCCTTGCCAGGAATTGGCACCTTCCAGGAAACGTGATTATCTTCTGACCATTGCAGAGGGAGGTTGGCAGAACTTGCATCTCCTTGTCCTGTTGGCCCCCGAAATTCAGGCCAATCGAATCCCCAGATGGAATTGCTGACAGCAAAGAAAAAAAATAAAAACCGCCAAGGCGTTAAATGCAAAAACGTCCAGCAGATTGAGGAAGAGCCTCGGTTGGTTCGGCGCAGTGAACGTGGCTGGGGAACAATCTTTCGTGTGATCATGCTCATCTTGCGGTTCCAGCGGCTTTCTATGGTAGTTTGCTTAACGGCGAATTGTGGGAAATATTTGAGCGTTGTACAAGTCGCTTTCCCCCATCCAGTACAGACTGGTGCCGGATTTATCCCTGGACGTTTCTGTGGCTGCTCATGGTCGTAGACGCTGAGGATTACCGGAAAAAATCCAAGGATTGTCATTTCTCAATTTGACAGGCAACTTATGTGGCATAGGTTTGAAATGTCAGTAGCCAACACAACTCGTTATGGTTGACGAATTTTAAACGTAACTTATTTTGAGTTTGTCGCATTTTTTGCTGCGACAAGCCGCATATGGAGGAAGAAATGAAGAATTTTGCAAAGAAAATCCAACGTTTTCTCGTTTCCGAAGATGGCCCGACTGCTGTTGAATACGCGGTAATGCTCGCGTTAATCATCATCGTCTGCTTGGCCGCCATCACTTCGATCGGTCAGAACGCAAACACGACGTTCCAGAATGTTGCCGATCAACTTGGCACGGCCAACGGCCAGTAACCCGTTGAGATTTTGTGTAGAGATGAACAGACTCATCTTCCCTCGACACCAGCAGTTGTGTTGGGGGAGATGCTGTGCGCCTCTGGTAGCAGGGACTCTGTTTCTCAGAGATGGGGACTTTAAGCCATAAACCAAGCAACAGAAAGGGATCTAGAAATGATCTCATTTGTTCTAAGTGATTTGACGATCAACGCCTTGGAATTGGTTTGCTATGGTTTCACGGTAACGGCGGCTTTTGCTTGTCAATTACTTTCCTTGCGTTTCTAAGGGCGAAGCCCGTACTAGTCAGGATTTTGGCACGAAAATGGAGAGAGTGAGTACCATGCACCAATTGAATACCATCTTTTCCGGGGCGTTGGAAAACTGGCCAATATGGATTGTCACGATTACGTTGGTCGTAGCTGCAGTAATTGACGGCGTGCAGTTGAAAGTCCCGAATTGGATTACTTTTCCTCTCATCATTTCTGGCTTGGTTTACAGTTCGTTCGCCTTTGGCTGGAGTGGTTTGGCGTGGAGTCTGTTCGGCATGGTTGTTGGGTTAGCGTTACTGTTACCAGCGTATGCAATTGGTGGGATGGGTGCCGGTGACGTGAAACTCCTGGCAGGAGTTGGGGCTTGGGTTCACGCAACACACACCCTCTATGGATTTTGTGTTTCAGCCATTGTTGGTGCGGTGCTAGCAGTTGTCATGGTTCTCTATAAAAGGTCGTGGTCGAAACATCATTTCCAGTTTTGGAGCATCCTGACCGAAATCTTGACCGTCCGTGATCCGAATCAGTTGTCTGCAATTGCTGCAGACCGAAAACACACGATGCTACTTTTGCCTTATGGAATCCCTATTGCTCTCGGCTGTATCGGATACTTTGCTTGGACGGGGATGCTCGTGTGATCAAATAAGTCGCTGACCGTCGCAAGATAGGTAAAGTTTTATGAGTGCGTATTCTGAGATAAAAGCGGTGAGCCTACCGACCAAGTCATGTGCATTGGACAAACCCTGCGGATTGTTCCGAAAAAAACGATCGGGAACTGCTGCTGTCGAATTTGCGCTGGTGGCTCCTGTTTTTTTTCTCCTCGTGATTGGGATCGTCGAATACGGACGGATGGTCATGGTTCAGCAGGTGATTGTGAATGCGTCGCGCGAGGGGGCACGCCAAGCTGTCCTGGAAGGAGCGACGGCCACAGAAGTGATCGAAACCGTGGTGAGCTATGGCATGGAAGGCGCGGTAACGATCCATGCAGCGGATGTGATTCTTGCTCCAGCTAATCTCGAAGAGGCTGATTTTGGCGATCCGATCCAAATTACAATCACAATTCCCTTTGATCAAGTTAGTTGGTTACCGGCTCCTATGTACCTAGCGGGAAAGAATCTCGTAGCGACCACTGCGATGCGGCGTGAAGCCGTTCAGTAGTCGATCGTGAGCCGCAGGCAAATCGTTTGCCGAAGCGTTGTTGATGATGTGATGGAACACGAAATCATCAGTGGTTCAATTACAAAAAGGACAACTGTGAAATGCGTGCTAAATCAGTCATTTTGATCTTGATTGCGTTGGGCTGTGGTCTCATTGCTTCGATTGGAATTAGTCAGGTGCTCGAAAAGAACAATTCGTCCAAAGCCCCCGTTGTGGAAATGGCAGGGTTTTATGTGGCGTCAACCGATATCCAAATCAACGAAATTATGACGACGGAAAATGTTTGCTTTGAAGAATGTCCACAAGCGGAAATGCCTGCAGGTGCAATCCAGGAATTTGAGGATTGTGACGGACAATTTTCTAGAGTCCGATTGTCGGCGGGAGAGGTGCTCCTCAAGGACAAACTCCAAAATGCAACACAGGGAAAGTCGAGTTTTATCGAAGAAGGTTACCGGGTGTTGCCAATCAAAGTCAGCGCGGAAACGATCAGTGGCCTTGTCGAACCGGGTGACCGAATTGATATCATCGCCTATCTGCGTAAAAGCAAGGACGTACCGCGCACCATGACTAAGACGATCTTGAGAAACGTTCGGGTGTTCGCAGTTGGATCGCAAACAGAACGCGTCAATGAAGATGGTACCAGCGGTCGAGTTCAAACCATTTCGGTGCTGATTAAGAGGGAGCAGGCACCAAAACTGCTGTTAGCAATGGAATTAGGCCGCTTGAAACTGACGCTGCGCCGGCCCGACGACACGGATGAAGATTTTAATTCTGGAGTCATCACGGTTGACGAATTGATCGGTAATGTCGCACAAATGGCTGGCGACGACCAAAAGAGTCTCGATGCATCCGGCCAGGATTTCGTGGATTTTCTGAATCGGACAACGTCTTCGGAGAAGGTGGGCCAGCGTCGCGGAAACGGATCTCCATCCGAAAAGGATGCCTGGCAAATGGAAATTCATAATGGGCAAGGCAGCAAGGAAACCTATCGATGGTCTAGCCGGGACTCGGCACCAGAGCTAATTCGTCGTTCTGCGGATCGTCATTCTTCCCGTCGTTCAGGGTTTCCTATTGGTTCGCAAGATACCGACAAAGATCTCGATGTTGAATACGGAGTAGAGCCGTCTTCTTTCCAGGCCGACGAATTGGACGCTCCCAAGTTGTTACTGGATGGATAAGGGCAAGCACGAACAGCGCAATGATTAACCCATAGCAGGTTCACCCCTCACAGGGAAAAACACGGATGTTTAAGTTACCTCGCATGACGATGGCCCCTGTCGTTCTTTTGCTTTTCGTAGTGCACTTTGAACAAACTACGGCATCGGCTCAGCAGCCACTGTCGAGTTCCATCCATTTCAAGGTGACGGATAGAGCACAACGCCTGGAGATGACGGTTAACACCAGCAAAATACTGTCCATGGAATATGACGTTCCGAAAATGCTGGTGAACAATCCGGATATCATCAAAGCGATGCCTCTTTCGCCAAATCAAGTACAGGTATCGGCGCTTCGCACGGGTGTAACTCAGCTCAACTTATGGGATGAGAGCGGCAAGGTTAATGCCGTCGATGTGTTGGTAATAGGTGACGCTCGTGAGTTGGAAGCCTTGTTGAAAGGTCAGTTTCCGACGGCCTCACTAAAAATTCAACCCTTGGTCAATAGTGTTGTGATTGCAGGCTATGTTCCAAATGCGGATATGGTGAGCCGAATCGTTCGTATGGCAGAAGACTTTTATCCGAGTGTCATAAACAACATGCGCGTGGGTGGAGTACAAACAATTTTGCTGCATACGAAAGTCATGGAAGTTTCTCGGACAAAAATGCGACAGGTTGGTTTTGATTGGGCCTATCTCAGCGGTAGCAGTTTCATCCAGCAATCTGTTAGCGGGCTTTTGAGCTCGGCTACAGCTGGGGTGGTACCGACGGCAGCAGGGGTTGGTGGCCAATCTGTTAATTTCGGTGTTGTAGATGGTTCCAGCGCTTTTTTCGGATTCGTTCAAGCACTGGAGGAAAGAAACCTTGCCAAGCTCTTAGCGGAACCGACGATCGTTACCGTAAGTGGGCGACCTGCTAGTTTTCTGTCGGGTGGGGAATTTCCAATCCTTATTCCTGCAGGACTCGGTGCGTTAGCTGTTGAATACCGTCAATTTGGGACGCGAGTTGATTTTGTGCCAATCGTTCTGGGCAATGGACGAGTTCGCTTAGAGGTGCGCCCGAGCGTCAGTGATATTGATACAAGTCGTTCCATCACCGTGAATGGTGTGAGCGTACCGGGATTGAGGACGCGTTATGTGGACACGGCCGTGGAGATGAAGGCTGGTCAAACGTTGGCCTTGGCTGGTCTGATTCAGAACCGCATTCAAGCGAAAAACCGAGGATTGCCATGGCTCAGTAATCTGCCTTGGCTTGGTGCAGCTTTCCGCCGGGTCGAAGAAGAAAACAATGAGATCGAACTGTTAATTATGGTGACCCCAGAATTTGTCGATAGCATTGACCCCCATGAAATCCCGCCATGTTTACCAGGAATGAATTCGGCGAGCCCGAATGATTTAGACCTTTATGGCCGCGGATTAATTGAAGTGCCTCAAGTAAATTGTTCTCCGCGTGGCATGCCGCCTGCTGTGAAATACGAATTTGAAACGACGTCTCCGAGTTCTTTGCAGCCGCGGCAAGATCCGGTGGTCGCTCCCGTAAAAAGCCGTTCATTACCTGAGGAGATTTCCGCAGTAAGCAATGAAAATCTTAGCCGTTTGCGTGTCTCGGATGCGACCAATCGCTTTTGACGCGAGTTCCATGAATGTTGTAGTGGCCTCTGATTGCTGAGTGGGAACTGAGGAAAAAACTATTTGCAAGCCCTGGAAAACCGATTTTCAAGATGTCGAAGAACCCCCAAGCAATTAGTTAATTTGACGGTCGCCAGGAAGTGAAAATGAAAGGGTGTGATGGAGGGGTAGGCACAATGGGGATTCATCGTTGATGAAATAAAAGCCCTTTGCGTTTCTATCAAACCATTCGATTAAAGAGAGATGAGTAACGTTTTACGTCTAGCGATAGTCGATCCAAATGACACAACTCGAGATGCTATCAAAGGCATTCTTCTGGGGATGGAGTTTGTTTGGCTGGAAGCGGAATGTTCGCGCTATGAGTTTTTTGGTGAGGTGGTGGAGCAGACACATCCGGATATTGGTGTCGTTAACATTGATCACGATCGGGAAAAGGCGCTTGACCTTATCTCATCCTTGCAACGGAATTGCCCAAAAACGAGCATTCTGGTGGTTAGCGAATCGACGGAAGGACACCTTATTCTGCAAGCTATGCGAGCAGGTGCTAAGGAGTTTGTCACCCAGCCAGTGAGTCTTGAAGACCTCATCTGTGCCATTGAACGTATCGGAAACCAATTGCATGGCCACGGCGCAGGAAAATCTCGCAACTGCGTTACGCTTGCCGTGGGGGGGGCGTCTGGAGGAGTGGGTGCAACTAGCTTAGCGGTCAATCTGGCGTGTAACCTTGCCCGCGATGAAAAAAACTCGGTGGCGCTTGTCGATCTTGACTTGTCCCTTGGTGACGCGGATGTCTTTTTAGATGCGATTCCTGATTATACCGTAGTCGATGTTGCTCAAAATATTACACGCCTCGATTTTGACTTGCTAAAAAGGTCGCTGACGAAACACTCGTCGGGACTTTATTTGCTCCCACGCCCTGTCCAACTTCAAGAGGGTTCGAGCATTGTCGCCGAAGATCTACAACGCGTATTTGGACTTTTAAAGGCATCTTTCTCGCATCTGGTGATCGATGTTTCTAAGTCGTTTAGTCCACTCGATCTGGTTGCTTTCGAAGCCGCAAATCATGTTCTTCTTGCCACGCACCTTAATTTGCCCTGCATACGAAATCTGGTTCGTTTACTCAAGTCATTCGATGAGATAGAAGGCCTTTGTGACAAGATAAAAGTTGTAGTAAATCGCCTAGGATTAGATCATGGCCAGATTAGTTTAAAGAAGGCAGAAGCAACGATTGGTCGTGAGATATTTTGGAAAATTCCAAATGATTCTAAAACAATGGTTGCCATGCGCGACAATGGCGTACCGTTGATTGAACAATCTCCGCGTGCAAATATCACGCAGTCTCTACTGGCGCTTGCTGAGACTTTGTGTCGTGATGGTGCTGCAGATTTGGATGGAGACCTCCAGAATCATTCCACCGGTCGCTGGTTTCGTTTCTGGAATGGCAAGGGGAAAACGACGCTCACCTAGTGTCCTCTGCGCGAAAGCTCATCTGTGTGTCTTGTCGAATTCTGAGCGCTGTCAAAACCGGAATAAGTGGCACGATTGTATTTCTTGCCTCTCTTAGGTCAGGGATCCATGCCTGAATTGTTCTTGGGAAATGCTTGTTCGCTAATTGTGCCGTATCTTTGCGTGGAGAGAAGTGTTTCTCTATTGATCATTCATTTGCATGACGACCACGTTCGTTTAGGCAAGACGAATAATTAAGAAAATCTTCATGGCTTCCGGCTGACACAGCATGAACAGTTTACTGCAAACGAATAGACGGTTAGAAGAGACAACGGCCCAGGAATTCGATGCGCTCAAACGTAAGATTCACAACAAGCTTGTCGATAAGCTTGATTTGTCGAAGATCGGGATGTTGGAAGGTGAAGTGTTACGGCGAGAAATACGCCTGGTAGTCGAGTACTTGCACGACAACGAGGAAACCTTTCTTAACCGCAATGAGCGAGAGCGTCTGATCGAAGAAGTACTAGATGAGACCTTTGGACTCGGCCCTTTGGAAATGCTGCTGAAGGACGTTTCCATAAGCGATATTTTGGTCAACGGTCCTAAGAATGTCTACGTCGAACGCCATGGCAAGATGGAAAAGACAGCGGTGGAATTTCGTGACAACGACCATCTTTTGCAAATCATCGACCGGATTGTTTCGAAGGTTGGCAGACGCATCGATGAAACGTGTCCGATGGTTGATGCCCGTTTAGCGGATGGGTCTCGAGTGAACGCCATCATTCCACCTTTGGCGATCGATGGCGCTGCGATGTCCATTCGAAGGTTTGGATCAAACCCTCTCAAACTCGATGATCTACTGGCGTTTAAATCGCTTACTCCCGAGATGGTAATGTTGCTTGAGGGTGCTATTAAAGCACGTTTAAATGTTATTGTCAGTGGTGGTACCGGTTCTGGAAAAACAACATTATTGAACACGTTGTCTAGTTTTATTCCTAACGAAGATCGCATCGTGACGATTGAAGATGCTGCAGAATTGCAACTGCAGCAAGACCATGTGGTGCGTTTAGAAACGCGTGCTGCAAATATCGAAGGTAAAGGAGAAATCAAAGCGACGGATCTTGTCCGTAACTGTTTGCGTATGCGGCCGGAGAGGATCATCATTGGGGAATGCCGTGGCGGCGAGACGCTTGATATGTTGCAGGCTATGAATACAGGCCATAACGGTTCTTTGACAACGATGCATGCTAATACCCCGCGAGATGCGTTAGCCCGATTGGAAACAATGATCATGATGGCCGGCTTTGAACTTCCGGTTAAGGCCATGCGACAGCAGATCGCCAGTGCTGTCGATTTGGTTGTTCAAGCATCACGGCTGGAAGGTGGTTCAAGGCGGATCACGCACATCACAGAAATCGTCGGCATGGAGCAAGACACCGTGGTCATGCAGGACATTTACCAGTACGTACAAGAGGGAATTGACGAATCAGGTTTGGCTCGCGGACGTTTTGAATCAACGGGTATCCGACCGACATTTATGAATCGCTTGGAGTCCTCTGGAGTGCGTTTGCCGGCGACTGCTTTTCGTGAACGAATAATGATGACTGATTAGTTGACCCGACTCGAACAGCAAACGGGCGGTTGTACGTCGCGTCATGATTGTTCTCAATTTTCCAGAAGTGAAACTATGCTCACGATGGTCATCATTGCCGCAGCTTTTGTCGGAGTGGCAACCCTGGTTGGCGGGGTCTTTCTTTTGTTCAAGGGAGGACGAGACTCTGTCCTGGATGAGCGGCTAAAACGTCTGGCAGGGGTTGCCGAACAGGTCTCCAAAAAAACAGAACCAAGCCTTTTGGCCTCTCCACTTGGTGAGTCGAGCCATCCTCTTAAGGGTAGGCTCCTACGAATAAGTCAATTATCGAACCTGTGTGAACAAGCCGATTTGCCACTGTCTCAGACTGCATTTCTGTTTATTTCTATCGCAAGTGGCACGGGGCCGGCAGTTTTATGTTTGTTGTGTGGTATGCCTTGGTGGTCGGCTCCACTACTTGGCATGCCGTGCTCTTTTTTGCCTTGGTGCTGGTTGCTCATGCGCCGCCGACGTCGTTTACAGGCTTTCACTCGGCAGTTGCCCGATGCCTTGGAATTGATTGGCCGGGCACTGCGTGCTGGGCACAGTTTGGCGGCGGGATGTAATTTTGTCGCGACCGAAATGTCAGATCCTATTCGGAAAGAATTCAATCGTTGTTACGAGGAGCAAAATCTCGGAATTCCTCTCGAGACGGCTCTTCAGGAGATGGCCAATCGAGTACCCAATCTGGATTTGCGTTTTTTTTCTACAGCCGTAATCTTGCAGCGGTCGACGGGAGGTGACTTAGCAGAAATGCTCGACAAGATCGGTAACCTCATTCGCGAGCGGTTCAAAATTTGGGGACAGATTCAGGCTCTGACGGGTGAAGGTCGACTGTCCGGCGTTGTATTGCTTGCTTTACCGCCGGTCTTAATGATCGTGATGTTTTATATGAACCCACAGTACTTGATGCCGTTGTTTGGTGACTCATTAGGGCACAAGATGCTAATTGGTGGAATCGTCATGCAATTGTTAGGAGCTTTTGTCATCAAGAAAATCATTGATATCAAGGTCTAGGGTGGCTATGGTTCTTGCAGAATCTCTGTTTAGTGTGATCAACCTGTTACCGTTTGCGGTATTTGGAGTTTTTACTGCCACGATATGGTTGGTGCTCGAGTGGCTGTCTGCTCAGAAACCTCGCGCCGATAAACGACTTGATGATTTGTGTGATTTCCAGCGATATCCAGAAGCAAGTAATGGATTGAAAACTGCCACCTCGGATAAAATGGCGAAAGTGCTTGAAAAAGCCACGCCAGTTTTGGCCAAGGCACTGCAACCCAAGAGTGCCGAGGAGGAACACAAGCTTCAGCGTCGGCTTGTTCATGCCGGTTTCCGCAGTGAAACTGCGCCGACGGTTTTTCTTGGCCTCAAGATCCTTGGGTTAATCCTCGGAGTGTTTTGTGGCGGTGGTTTGTTGGTTGCTATGGGCAATTACGAAACCATGACTCTTCTGAAGACAAGTGGCGGCGCCTTTGTCATGTTTTTCGTCCCAGACCTCATTTTGGTTTTGCTGGCGAGTTGTCGTAAGCAGGCAATTTTTCTCGGGCTGCCCGATGCACTTGATCTGATGGTCGTTTGTGTCGAGGCTGGATTAGGGCTTGATGCAGCCATGCGAAAAGTCTCCGAGGAAACAAAAAAGTCGACGCCGCAAATTTCTCAGGAATTTGGTATTTGCAATATGCAACTTCAAATGGGGAAAACAAGGAGTGACGTGTTGAAGGATTTAGGTGCGCGGAATGGTGTTGATGACCTCAAAACGCTAGCTTCGATCTTGATTCAAGCTGACAAGTTTGGCTCCAGCATTGCACAGGCCTTGAGAGTTCAAAGTGATGCCATGCGAACTCGGAGGAGGCAGCTCGCCGAAGAAAAAGCTGCCAAAACAGCGGTTAAATTGATATTTCCACTGGTCATTTTTATTTTTCCAGGGATTTTTGTTGTGCTCGTGGGTCCAGCGGCGATCACGATGGTTCGTGAAATGTTTCCGGCCATGCAAGGTGGGTAGAAAATCTACAATAAAAAAAACATTGTGGGGTGATCTCATCCAAGACCGCTCGGTTGGTTCGCCGATGATTAACAGGAAAGGTTTTGTATTCAGAATACTCTGGCTGAGAGACCGAAACATGCAAGTTCGCTTGATTCTTTCGATTGCCTTGGTAATGGCCGGCATGTTGTCGTGTCTTAATACGGCGGAAAGTGGAAACAAATGGAATGCATTTTGGAAGCGTTCTCACGGTGACTTCCACCAGCATCGCGTTTGGCCACGGCCTTTCGTTCGGCTGGATCGTGAATCCACTCAGCGACCATTTGAGATGATGAAGAACAGTGGGTGGCGGTTGCACAACACCATTTATGATCCTTTGTTTGAAGAACACACGCAAGAATTAACGGACGCTGGGCGGCTGCTTGTACATTGGATTGTGACACAAGCTCCATTGAATCGTCGTACGGTGTTCATCTATCGTGGCACCGATTATGAGCAGACTCAGAAGCGAGTTGCCTCCGTAACAGCGGCAATCCGGCAAGTAGATATCGCGGATTCAAAACCTGTGGTGGTAATTACCGATGTCTTGCCGCCCGATGGATCAGGTGAGTACTATGATGCCGTTGAGCGAAAATTTCAGGAGTCGATTCCTGCGCCAGTCCTTCCAAATAACACAGGCAATGGCGATCTTGGGCAAGAGTGAATTGCCTTGGCCTGGATCGTCTGAAATCTTCACTGACCGAGGCGAGAGACTTTTGGTTCGCCCGTGGTATCAGTGAAGCCCTTTCGGAGGGGCTTCGACTAGTCGCAGATTAGTGCCATTTGCGCGTTGCAGGAACACTGTAGCGGGTACGTAATCCGTCGTACCAAATCTGCGGCTGAGGTTTTTCTTTCTTCTGGTATTGAGGAAAGTACCTGGGTTGATGAGTGTGGTATCCATAGGGGTTTCTATGGTAGTGTCCGAACCCTCCGAAATTGCCCCAGGAGGAGAAGGATGGCGTCATACCAAGACGAGAAAAACGACCGTAGGGAGAGATCACCCCTCCTCCCCAAAGAGCTACTCCTTGCGGCAACCAAGTCACAATCGGAAAAAAACCAACTCGATTTTGTTGTTGTGAAGATGCTGAACTGTGCCGGCTATGGTCGCGACTTTGTGATGTTGCAACATCTTGGTCACCTGTCGAGATCCTCTGGAGATAGAGTTCGATTTGTGTTTCGACTTGGTCGACGTTCATCTTCCGCAGTCGAGCATAAAAAGCTCGTCTTTGTTGCGTTGTTGGCAATTCCCGCGCCATCCTTTGATTGAGCCATTTGCGTTTTTCCGAGACCGTCAAAGTGTCAAGTTCTGCCAACGTGGAAGTGATTTGTGTGGATGAATCTGCTGCATGCAGAGGAGAAATTCCGCACTGGCTGGCGAAACTACAACACAGGGCAAAGACCCACCCCCGTTTTTCCATCAGTGTCATTGGCCATCCCTTGTGCTTTTCTGCAGGTGTTTCAAACGTGGCTAATCTCTAAAAGTCAGATAAGTAGCAATGCTTGTGCCAGACTGGTTTTCGGGCACGTTTTTCTTAAAACGTGCTTAAAATCAGGGATTTTGGCAGCTTCGTAGTGGGTTCTAACACCTGTTCGAGACTCCAGCGCCATCGGATCGACAACACTTGAAACCTAATTCGCGGCGCCTGGCTCAAAACCAAGCGAATTCTGGTTGGTTATCGACCGATGTAACTAAAGTGTAGGGTGTTATGAATGCCAGCGAAGTGGCCCACGCAGCAGAGCTTGCGACTTTGGCGGATTCATCGGTAGACTCAATTCCCCGAGCGATGCTACGGCTTGCTCAAGGTGATCATTCAAGGAGGAGTAGGTGTCATGGATCCTTTTTTAGCTTCTTTTGGAGCGACTGGCCTTATAGGCATCTTAGCGTTCCTGATCTGTAGCATTCTTTTGGTTGTTCGTAAAAGTCGCGGGCGATCTATCGGCAAATTGGCGTTCGCCTGTTTGGTTTGTCTCTTCGTAGGAGTGGTTGGATCAGGCGTTGCGGCTAACGGTTTTTTTGTCGATGGTTTTCAATGGCCGACTGCCGACACGGGCCCGCCGACTGAACACGAAAAAGAAATGGAAAAAAAGGCCGAAGCAATCGAAGACATCGAATTAGAAATCGATTTTGAATAAAGCCGCGCCTGATCTTTAAAACGGATTTACGGGGGTGTGCGGCGTTTCTTCTTTGGTGTGAGGGCAATTGTTTTGATGCGGACCGTGCGAGATGGAGTTTCGCTTGTCGTGGTGACTTTAAGTTTGTGTTTGCCATTGTTGCGAAGGGCAAGCACAAATTGATCTTCAATGAAACTTGAAATTCCACCAGATCGGCGAACTGTCCACTGTTTGATCGGTCTTCCGTCCAATTCGAAGTGGAGTTCGGTACCTAACGCAGCATCGTCAACGGCATACGTTAGGTTGACGTCAAAGAAACTTGGCTTCTTGAGCTGAAATTGCCAACAGGCAAAGTCTTCATCAAATGTCCAGCCGGTAACCACTGCTGTGGTGCCCACGGTATCGATACGCATGCTTCCACCGTGTAACTGAGCCGTAGACGCTCTAAGGGTCACGTGTCCCTCGGGGGCTTGGACTACCAAGGGAATCTGTGTATTACTCTCTCCGTCGACCTGAGAATGAATCGAGACGTCCTTTGCCTCCCCCTCTAGACTGCGTTGGAGAGCGTTTTGGCCATCACGTTTTGAATCTTCTGGAGCAAATCGATCTCCGTATCGAATCACCAGCACCACAATTAAAATCATGGCGACAAATCCCATCACAGGAGCAGCATAGGTGCGAAGCAAGGGAGAAGTTTTGAAAAGTGTTGAAGCCGTTGTGTTTTCTGCAGACGTTTTCTCCATCACACTACCCGTGGTGGGCGGTAGCTGCACTTCAGCAATACTTGCAAGAGGCCCATCTTCTAAGTGGGGCAGTTTTTCGTTCAAATTCGCGTCATAGATAGATTTCGCATGGGAATCGAGCAAACACGCCTTGGCGCCAGACAATTCGTCGAGGATGCGTTGCCCTACCTCGGCGTGCGCGTTGCTTTGCAGGCCGTAGACATGTTCCATTCGTTCGTCAGCAACACGTCGAATGATCTCAAAATTGGCTTCGAATCGAGCGAGTCCTAAAAGGGCGTAATGATCGAGCGGATGCTCGTGAGGTCGAATCCTGAGCCACTCCCAATACGGATCGAATGTGTCGGACATGTGATCTTTTAAAAGCAGGTCAAAAAGCAAGCAAGCTGACACGGTAGAACGCTTTTTCGGCCTTTTGTTCCATCCCCATGTCGTGCAAGTTTAGACCGTGTCGGGTACAAGGAAAGATTTTCGATATTGTCGCGTTAGAAGTAAATTGGCTTCTTCATCGTCGAAGAACTTCTCGGTGGACGGGTCCAACTGAAGAGTACGACCTAATTGATAAACTTGTTGAGACAGGTCGATATCAACTGCTTGAAGGTTGTTTTTCAACACGTTGAAAGCTTCGACAACTTGGGTATTATCTCCCAAGGAACCAGCTGCGGGCTGGAACGGAACCTGTTCACTAAGTCGATATGAGATATTACCAAGATGACATAGGGCACTGGAATAATGGCCGTTTTTCGCGTCGCAATTTACCATCTTGGGATCACCACTACGCAACGCAGTAAGGAAACTCCCAAAGGGGCCTCCCGGAGTGACGGTGATCGTGTCATCTAGTTCCAGTGGTTGAGGACGGTCATCGCCGGTCGCGAAGAAGTGCCAGCCCTGTTTTGTGCCTTGCTCATTGACATGTTCTTTAATCACGCCTTCCGTGGTATAGAACTCATTTGCAACCTTGAAGGGAAAGCTTTTGGGATAACGTTTACGATTCTCAACTAAGCCACGCGTTTCAAATACGACGAGTACATCGTCGTATTCATAAACGGAGATCTGCATGTTGGGCGTTTCTCCTTGATCTTTGAGATCTTTTTCGCCAGGAATAAAGCGGCCGCCGAGACTCCAAACGCGTTGCGGCAGAGTCGCCCCACGGATCGCCCAATGAGCGACATCCATTTCGTGAACACCCTGATTGCCCGTATCTCCATTTCCGGTATCCCAAAACCAGTGCCAGTTGTAGTGCGCTAAATTTGCATGGTATGGCTGTTCTGGGGCAGGGCCGAGCCACTGATTAAAATCGAGATGTGATGGTGGCGCACTGACGGGCTTGAAATTGATACTCCAACGCGGTTTGCAGCAGTAACCTTTGGCAACGAGAAGTTTGCCATATTTTCCCGATTGAATGGCAGCGATTTGACGTGCACGCAAATCTGAACTGCGTTGTTGTGTTCCGTGTTGCACAATGGACCCGTACTTCTGGGCAGCCTCCACCAACTTGCGGCCTTCATAAACGTTGTGACTGATTGGTTTTTCAATGTAGGCATGTTTGCCTGCTTGGCAGGCCCAGATTCCGATCAAGGAATGCCAGTGATTACAGGTTGCCACGGAGACTGCATCGAGATTTTTGTCCTCCAATGCTTCTTGAATATGTTGCACGCACTTGGGAGATGAACCACCTCGATCAGTGATCTTTTTGCTGCGTGATTCAAAGAGACTACTATCGGGATCAACGAGATACGTCACCTCGACATTTTCTTTCGGTCGGTGGAGTCCGTCGATGTGGGAATTTCCTCGACCATTGATGCCCGCCACAGCGATGCGAATCGTGTCGTTTGCTCCCAGGACTTTCCCTGACGCTTTGGTGCCGGCGATGGTAAATAAGGGAAGTGTGGCTCCGGTTGCGGTCGCAGATTGGATGAAAGTTCGGCGATTAAATCGAGGCATCACGAACTCCTTGCAATGGTGGGGGCGTGGAGGGTGGGAATGTGGTTGCTGATACTGGAAAAGCCGGTTTGGCTAAGGCAGGCTAGACAGAATTACAACATAGCTGAGCATGGCTGTCCAGGTTTTGCTCGGGCGGACCTGATAAGGTGGCTGAAATACCGCCATTTTCTCAGATCGGTGGGCTACCAGATTGGTCTCTTGCGTTAAGGAGGGTGATGAAGAGCCAGTGGCAAGAATGGCCATCACTCCCCAATAATCTTCACCAGGATTCGTTTACGTCGTCGCCCGTCGAATTCGTAGTAGAAGATGTGTTCCCACGGGCCGAGGTGCAACTTGCCATCGGTAATCGCGACGACGACTTCTCGGCCCATGATTTGGCGTTTGTGGTGGGCGTCGGCATTGTCTTCGCCGGTGCGGTTGTGCAGGTATCCTCCGCTAGTGGGATCGCTGCTGGGATTGAACGGTACCAGCTCTTCCAGCCAGCGTTCGTAGTCGGCGTGCAGGCCAGACTCGTTATCGTTGATGAACACGCTCGCGGTGATGTGCATAGCATTCACAAGAATAATCCCTTCCCGCACACCACTCTCGGCAACAAGCTGTTCGACCTCCTCGTGGATCGAGATAATTGCCCGTCGTTCGGGTACCTCCATCCAGAGTTCTTTGGTCAGTGTTTTCATTAATTACTCCAATCGAGCGGGATTTTATCAAAGCAGATTGTAGCACGCAGCGATACTCATCACCCTCATTAGTGGTTCATCTGGTTTTGCGGAAAATGTGCCAACGGACAGCCAGCGTGGTAGAAACGGCTGGCCGGACAACTTGCTTGCCAAATATTTTCGTCGTAGACGCTTTGGTCACGTGTTGAGGGCACAGCCAAAAATCTTGAGCCCCCAACCTTCGCGCGAAAGTGAGACTTCTCCGTAGATGATGGTCCGCTGAAAATCAGGCTTAGAGTTTGTGGTCTGCTGGTTTGACACCCTTTTGGAAGCCACCAAAGCGAAAAGGTAGCGGCTCGAACGTCCCGACGATGTCGACCTTTGTCGATGTGGAAATGTCCTCTTCCTTACCGAGGCACCAATAACAAGCATTGACGAGCATTCGTCGTGTTCCTGCCGTCAGCATGTCTTGGGAGGCCCCCATCGTGGTATTGAACACACGGCCTCCCTTGTAGGATTTGGTCCATGCGACGGGCATCATTGGGTTGTTCTTTTTGCCTTCTACCGGAGGGTCGTCGATCTGCATTCCCTTGACAACTTGACCTAACACGAGTGGTTTACTGTCTCCTGGTAGGGGGAGACGTACCGTGTAGACATCGGTTGTTCCAAAAATGTCACCATCCTTAATACCGCGCAAGATCGCATGGTCGCTTGCCTCCTTGGTCAGGATGCCACGGGTTGCCTCTTGTCCATGATGGCCGTGATGATTGATCCACTTTTCACCCAACACCTGCCGACCAAATCCGCCTTTGTAGTCGTCGCCGTTATAGCTATTACCGTATTTAGCAAATGTTTTGTCAGCCGGAATTTGAAATGCATGGGTCGAGGTCCGGAGGCCCATGATGGGCTTTCCCGCTTCGACATAGTCAACAATGTGCTGCATCTGGTCGTCGTGGAGGTCACGAAATCTCAAAAACACAATCATTAAATCTGCACTTTTGAGGACTTCCAGCCCTGGAATGTTGTGAGAATTGTCGGGGTTAATTTCGCCATCATCGTTCTGCGAAAAAAGCACCGTACAATCAAAGCCATGATGGGTTGCCAAAATCTTGCCTAACTGAGGCAATGTTTCTTCCGAGCGATACTCTTCATCTCCAGAGATCAACACAATGTGGCTTCCCGTCCCCGGACCATCTTGGCCTTGGTAGAAGACCCAGCGGTCATCGGAATGAGCAATGTTTGCAAGCATGACGAGAAGTCCCAAGGTGGAGAGCATCGCTTTCATATTGACTACTTTCAAGGAAGGTTGAGTGGTTTGTGAAGGATTTTTGTGGAGATCGCGAAATCGCAAAGCGAAAACCCGCCGGGGGCGAGTTATTTTTGAAAGGATCTTGTGCGAACTTGGTTCGGGGTGGGGAAATCTTCGGGAATGGGGACGGTCACTTTTCCCGTGGCAGCCCATTCAGTACCACGTTGAAAGGACGTGATGAAGCCCACGCATTCCTGAGAATAGTCCGCGTGGCCCATGGGAGTGTGGAAGACACGACCTTCCCCATATTGGATGGTGAGTAACATGGGCTCGTGACGCCCACTTCCTCCTTTTGCTTTGTTGGCATATGCCGTGGCAAGAATCTCCATCTCTTCGCCTGGGCCTCGCAACAAGTCATAGAGTTCGTCCTTGGCGTGTGTCCATAAGGCAGGCATGCCTTTGGTAATCGGGTGCTCTGTTTTGCGAACGATGATTTGAAATTCGTGTTGTGGTCCATGGTGTCCACCACTACCCGGCGATTCGTCGCGTACAACCTCTCCTTGGTCGTTGTAAAAGATGTAGGGTCCGTGTTTCTCGTTGCGTCCTCCCCATCCGCCGAGTCCGATAATGCGATTGTATTCATCCCAGTTGCCGAACGAATTATTGGCCGCATGGATGACAACAAAGCCACCGCCACCTTTTACATACGCATCAAACAATGTTTGGGTTTCTTCTGGCCAAGGCGCTGCGGCATGGCCAAAATTAGAAACGACGACGTCATAATTCTTGAATGCAGGTTTGAAATTCGGGTCGGTTTGTGGACGCCCCGGAGCTTCCGTTTCAAGACCCTCCAGCGGGTATTGCTTGAGCAGGTTGTCTCCGTTCCAGGTGAACGCCGTTCTGGCGATGTCGACGGTAAATAGATCCGTTTCCTGCAAGTAGTCTTTCATCATCATTGTGGTCTTGGGCCACGCACCGTGGTTGTTTTGGCCATCGATAATGAGAGCCTTTAATTTTTCGCGCGAGTCAGCAGCCGTGGTGAACGCTGCAACCGTCAAACACAAGGCACCACAGAAAATCAATCTTTGCATGGTCAAGTGAATTTTCTTTTTAAGGTTAATTGAAAGTAAAGTAGTAATTGCGGGTCGACCGCTCAGTCTAACTGTTCCAGAGAGTCAAAAAAAGCGCGTCCGGATTGAAAAATTGGCTTAGGCAATCACGTCGAGAAGTGGTTTTCCGCCAATCACCAAAGGACGATTGTGCCGGTCGATAATTTCAGTAGCCGGATCAATACCAAGCAAATAGTACATGGTTGCAGCCAGATCTTCTGGTTTGACTGGATCTTCGTCAGGGAATGCCGCATGTGCGTCTGATGAACCATAAACGAAACCACCCTTGGTGCCACCGCCAGCCAAGAGCGTGGTATAGCATTGCGGCCAATGGTCGCGACTTTCGTTCTTGTTGATTTTAGGCGTCCGACCGAATTCACCCATCCATACGACGAGTGTTTCTTCCAACAAGCCACGGTCTTCTAGTTCATCTAACAGAGTAGGCAGTGTTTGATCGGTGATTGGTAATTGATATTGGTCGACGATTTTGTACATGCGTGAATCGTCGAAACCGTGTGTGTCCCAGCCGCCCTTGCCGATTTCCCGGCCCCCGATGCTATTGGAAAAATAGACGGTGACAAATTTCACTCGCGCCTCGATCAATCGACGGGCCAGCAAGCAACTCTGTCCGTAAGTTGTTCGGCCATATTTGTCTCGGACCTCATCCGGTTCGGCGGCTAGATCAAAGGCCTTGCGAACATGATCTGAGGTGAGCATTGCAATTGCCTTGTCGTAGTAATCATCGAAGCCCTTTGCGCTGGCAGAGTACTCGAGTAAGCGTGCTTGACGATCGACAAGTTGTTGCATTTCTCGTCGACGTGTGAGGCGGTCAATAGACAAGTTGGGTGGTAGGCGAAGTTCCGGTAGACGAAAGTTCGTGTTGTTAGGGTCTTCAAGGAACAGTAACGGATCGTGTTTTTTTCCTAGAAAGCTCGCATGTTGCCCCGGTACGATGCTACCGTCACGGATCACGTGTGGATAGGAAACCGCTGTGGGCATTCCATGACGATTGGGTGCCAGATGGTCAACAACGCTCCCATATGCCGGAAAAAGATCAAGCGTGTCACGCAGGCGCTGGTCATCGGTTGGAGGGGCTTGGCCGCTCAGTGCGTAATAACCTGCCGGAGCATGGTTTTTCATCCGATGGGTCATGCTGCGAATCAGCGTGATCCGGTCCATCCTTTTGGCCAACTCAGGAAGATGTTCGCAGATCTGAACATCTGGCACACTTGTCGAAATCGGCGCGTAGGGGCTGCGGACGTCATCCGGAGCACCTGGCTTCATGTCGAACATGTCGATCTGGCTGGGACCACCCCACTGAAACAGAAAAATCACCTGTTTGGCTCGGGGAGCAATCGACTGCGGTTTTGCAGCTGCTTTGAGCCAGGTGGGAACTGTCAGCCCGAGTAAACCGGCACCTCCGGCCTGAACGATCGCCCGACGCGAAGGATGCCATGGCTGGCATGGAGTGCGAGACAACTTGGAAGGAGCCATCAAGGAAACTTCCTGGAGACCGTTACTGTATTTTTGTTTGATAGGTACGTGTGTGATCGTTCGCGGGAATACTGATAGTGTACGACTTTGTATGCGGTGCGACCGACAGTTTGATGATATTCGCTTTGCATTCTTCAGGTGCGCTGTGATTCGCGATGTAATCATCTGCCGTATTGTTGGTAGCACCATCTGGCCTCAAGTTCTTATGGCCTTGGTAAATCGCTTGGATCGATTTGGTTGCGGTGAGGTTTGTGAATACTTCCGGCATGCACCCTTTGGTATGTCCGTTGTTGAACACGGCCACCGTTGGTAACAAGGAGTTCAGGACCAATGGATTGTTACTGCTGTCGAGGCCATGGTGCGTGACTTGATAAACGTCGACTTCACCGATCAGATTGACGGGACAAACGAGTTTTTTTTCATTATTCCAGGTAACGTCACCACCGTCATAAAAGCGAAAGCCTCCAAACTCTAGTAGCATGACAACACTATTTGCGTTATCGGAACCGTCACGGTCTTTTTCGCGCGCCGTGGCGCAGACGGTTTTGTTTGCTGGTGCATCGGTCGCGGGCTGGATAAACTGCTGTCGGGTACCGACACAGCGGAAAGCG
This sequence comes from Pirellulaceae bacterium, assembly GCA_022446825.1. Lineage (GTDB taxonomy): Bacteria > Planctomycetota > Planctomycetia > Pirellulales > Pirellulaceae > JAKVBY01. The sequence goes on along the minus strand of JAKVBY010000028.1, from coordinate 142,732 downwards.
ACTTGTGCGGAATCCTCTTCTGCGGATTGTGCGAGAGGTAAAGTGTCCCCTGGGTTAATCACGCTGCGGCTGCCAGCCGCGAAAGAAAAATAAGCTTTCCCTGGGTGCTCGGGCATGCCTTCGAATTCTCCGTTGTCGTAAACGGCCTTGATTGGGAGCAAACGCGACAGTGCTTCAGCACCTCCGAAGTGGTCTCCGTGGTAATGCGTTGTGATGAGGAAGTCGAGTTGTTGCAGGCCCGCCGTTTTGGTAATGGCTTGGGCAATACGGTTCGGATCTCGAAAACCGGGATTTCCGCTATCGATGAGGATCGATTCGCCTTGGGGTGTAACGATGAGCGTTGCGGCGCCCCCTTCCACGTCAACCCAGTAGATATCGAGCCTCTTGTCTTTTTTTGCACCCCAACTTGTGAGGGCAAAGGAGGCGACCAAGAGAACTGCCAAGACAGATTTTAAAATGGTGTTTTTCATATTTTTGTTTCTCAAAATGTGTTTCAGTAGCGAAAAATGAATTCCTTTGAATTGAGCAACGCCCAGGCCAAGTCTTGTAAGGCCAGAAAACGTCCTTCTACGCCATCTGTCGAACTAAGTAACGTCGCCGCGCCAGCGATTTCCTCAGAGGTCGGTGCACGGTTCAGTGCGGTCCAGTATAGCTCGTCAATACATTGTTCGTCGCCCTGCTCACTGTTCGCGAGACGATAAATTCGGTTCTCGCGATTTTCAAGTTGGCTGTTGAGGCCTTGATCGCCGATCAAAACGAACGCTTGCTTTAAGGTTGTTTCGTTTGAGCGTTCGCAAGTGCAGGCGAGAATCCGTTCCGGCTTGCCAAAGGTTGCTAGAAAGCGATCTCCCGCAGCGGGAAATGTATCGCGGAGCCGTACTTTACGTACGCCAGGGATTTGTAGCGCTCTTGTGCCAGACGGATATCCCAGAAACTGGGCGGGCACATCGAGCACCTTGCTTTGAGCATCCAGGAGGACTTCCGCTGGAATGCGTTGCACTCGGGCCCTGGAGAGATTGGATAGATCTTCGCGATTCGACGGATTGGGCTGAGATGCCAACTGATAAGTTTTCGAACTCACGATGGTGCGCACCAAGGCCCTTAAGTCAAAGCCACTCTGAACGAATTTGTGGCTCAAGGTGGCAAACAAGGCTGGATTGGTTGATGGGTTGGTGGGACGCAGATCGTCAATGGGTTCCACTAACCCCTGACCGAGCACGTGATACCAAATGAAGTTTACTTGAGCGCGTGAAAACGAATGATTGTCTGCCGAAGTTAACCAGACGGCTAAAGTCTTCAGGCGATCATAATGCGCCCCGGGAAGTATTTCCGGACCCCCCAGCAATTTGGGCTTGGCGTGCTTGCCGGTGCGTGGATTGCGCACCAGCAGGTTTCCATTAGTCCGGATGAGTTGTTCTCCCACAAATTCATTTTTGTCGAAGTCGTCGCGACGTTCGTTGTCAATCAGTTCGTAATCGACCAAGGCAAAAAGTTCCGCCCAACGATAATAATCGTCTTGCGTCCAGCGATCGAAAGGATGGTTGTGACATTTAGCGCATTGAAGGCGAGCTCCAAGAAACAGGCGAGCCGTTGTTTCACCGCGAATCAGTGGAGTGCGATTTGCACGAAAGTAATTCGTGGCCGGTTTTTTATAGGTACTTCCCTCGGTAGTAAGCAACTCACGGACAAACCGATCAATGGGTTTGGCGGTTGCGATATTTTCACGGATCCAGGCATGGAACACCTCGACCCCTTTGTGATCAAGAGTTTTTTCTTCATTGCGCAGTATGTCGGCCCACTTAAGTGCCCAAAAATCGGCGAATTCGGGACGGGCTAAAATTTGATCAATGACTTGCTCGCGTTTGTCGGGGCGGTTATTGGCGTTGAAATTCTGTGATTCTTGAGACGTTGGTAAAACGCCTAGTAGGTCCAAAAAAACACGTCGCAGGAAGACATGATCCAGGCTGGTAGAGGAGGGGTTGATGCCTAATTTGTGCAGCTTCTGAAAGTTTAATACATCGATAAAATTGTTTTTGGGCGGATCCTGCCAGAGGAAGTTGTCGCGTGGTGGAGTGAAAGCGATACGGAGCGGAACTTGTTGATCAAGAAAACGTACGATAACGATCGATTCTCCATATGCTTGGCGTGATACGCGCCCTGCTTGATTGACGGAAACCAGTAAGTTGCTCGGTTCGTAAACAGCGAGGGAGGAAATGTCCCGGCGGCTGTTGTCCGAGAAAACAGCCGTGGCAGAAATCTGCAATGAGTCCGCGTCATGGACGACGACGTCCAGCGGCTTCACTTCGAGATGGCTCACGTGCAACGGGTTTTCTGGTAAGAAATGAGTTCCTTGTTGAATCCAGCTGCGGAGGGTTTTGTATTCGTAGGAGTCCGGTAAAAACCGTTGTCCACCTTGGTGCGCAATGGCTCCTGTTGGTTTAAGTAGGAGGAGACTTTCTTCGGGCACCAAGCGATTGACGCGACGACTGGCACTAGCACGAACCAGAGAGCGGAAGTCAAAGTCGGGATCTTGGCCACGGAGCGAAAGCGTGAACCCCCCTTTGCCGTTCAGGTTGCCATGGCAGGCACCCGTATTGCATCCAGCCTTGGCGAGAACCGCCTCAACGTCAATGGAGAAAGCAATGCGGTCGCTCGAATGCAAGGCTGTGGGAGAATAGATCAGACAGACCACGATCAGAAACAGCAAAATGTGCGATCTGAACAGTGGCGGTAAATGCGACAAGTTGTGTTTTCCTGGCAACGGCATAGGTGATGTAAGGGAACGTTTGTGAAAGCTTAACTAACAACTTAATCGTATCCAGAAACCAAAAACATAGGGCAATGCAGGCGTTTGGTGCGCCGTCATTCGCATTCAAGCTGAATTCAAATTGATCACAAATGGCCCATCTTTCGCCAACGTGATTTTAGACAAATCTGCAAATCCGCGGGAATCGAGCACAATCAAACAGGCTTGGCACGAGGGTTGCGGTAACTAAAAGTCTTCGGAATGGAATGAAGCCAGTTTCTGCCTGCTGGAGGTTGCCAATGGACTGCCACTTTCATCAAAGAATGCGAGCCATCGACGCTTTGGCGCTTTCCCTGATCGTGCTTGCGATGACTCTGTTTTCGCCGCCGGTCCTCGCGGCGGGTAAGCTTGCGGCTTTGCGGCAAGCTGTTGATGACACCGCCTCTGAAAATGAGGCCGCGCCGGTCAGCGAGGTCGCGCCTAAGTCAAGTCGACCAGTGAGCGGTCAGTTAGACCAGGTTCGATCTCATGTCCGCTCGCCACGGCGTCGTAGCCAAACGCATCGCCATTTCCATCGTCCCCACCATGACTACGGGCGATTTACGGGAGCTTGGTTCGATGTCGCGCCGAACTATTCTTACCAAACGATTTATGTTGCTCCGTGGTCTGTTTCACCGCCGGTGGCGGAGACGGTGATTGTTGTACCGCGAGCGTTGGGTGAGGCCAGCCAGGAAGAGCCTGCTTTGCCAGATCAGCTTGAGACGAACGGTATGTCGGGAGGTCTGGCAAACGATCCTGGGAAGCATCCCTTAAAGTCCTGGTCGGCCCGGGTGCGCTTGGAATCAGGAACTGATTTTGCTGGACTCGATCGACGAGCTATCCAATTTCTCTGGGAGGGTGCACAAGGGTGGGGCGTCGATTTTCAGTGGAATTCCTTGACCGAAGAACTCGATAGTCACGTTCAAGACGCCTTACACCTCGGGCAAGCGAATTTACTTTATCGCATTGCAGATTCGGAGTACACGCAATGTCGCATTGGTGCCGGCATCAACTGGCTTGGCGATTCCTTCGCTGTCGATCCAGGAATTAATTTCACTTTCAATGCCGACCTTTTTCCGATCAAACCATTCATTCTTTCCACGGACATCGATTTTGGCACCCTGGGTGATAGCGAAATGTTTCATAGTGCCGTAACGGTCGGAGTGGCAATTCGTCGCCTGGAAATTTTCGGCGGTTACGACTATTGCAACGTGGGTGGTACGGAACTTCGCGGTCCCATGATTGGATTGCGTTGCTGGTTTTAGCTGATGTTTGCGCATCATGGGAATTTGGACCGCAGGCCCATAAATTTCATCAGCAGCGGATTTGTAGCAACAAACCAGCTTGATTCCGCGCAAACTTGCTAGGGCAACTTCGCTCCAGAGAGACGAGGTTTGGTGCTTGGCTTTCACTGCGCCGTGTGAGACTCTGTGTGTCAGCCATTGCTGTGTCTGGTATCTTAAAGTGAGACGGTTTTCAATGGACGCTAAAGTTGGAGGAGAACGAGATGCGGATCACGCATTTTATAGATTGCTTATTGAGTTATGTCTTCAGGGACCTTGTTAAAAAGGTGCGGCTCAACCGATCGATGCCGCAAGGGCTCTGGCTCGCATCCCTGTGGTTACTGCTACCAGCCCTTACTCTGCGAGGGGATTTCGAAGACCAGACCAAAGAATTCTGTGGTGTTGAGAACATTGGTGATACCACAGCGGCTTTCGGTGATTTTAATCACGATGGTTATGTTGATCTGGCGACTTACACAGGCCTCTATCTGAACGTCGCAGGGAAGCAGTACCAAAAAAAGGTTCATGGTTTGCATCTACCCGTGATTTGGGCCGATATCAACAACGACGGTCATCTGGATGCCGCTACGGTTTCCGCACCGGGGACAATGCGATTGGGTGATGGCCAGGGCAACTTTGTGGAGGCTGTTGGTCCGGCGGGACCCTTCGGTGCTGGATGCATCGCAGCGAGTTGGGGAGACATTAACAACGATGGCTGGCTGGATATCTATTACGGTGGTGTCGATGGGGGCGCGGATACCCTCTGGTTGCAGAATCCGGACAGCGACCAAAAGTGGCTGCGGGTTCTCCAGGCGGGTGGAGCCTATGCCCGTGGTGTCGTGGCCTGTGATTTTGACGAAGACAACGACGCCGATTTTTATACATCCAACTACTGGCTCGCGCCGAACTCTCTTTGGGTGAGCGATGGCAGAGGCGGTGCTGCGAATCGTGCTAATGATTTAGGTGCCCAAGGGGGGAGCGGGCACTCGATTGGAGCGTGCTGGGGCGATGTGGACAACGACGGGTATTTCGACATTTTTGCCGGGAATTTCGCTCACGATGGTCAGCCACAATCACGATTCTTACGAAACCTGGGGCCGGCTGAGGGTTATCGGTTTGAGGATCGGGGCGCTGGTGGTGTCCAATATCAAGAATCGTACGCCTCACCGACGCTGGGCGACTATGACAACGACGGGGATCTCGACCTTTTCTTTACAACCGTTTATGGGCATAACGCAGCACGACTTTACCGCAACGAGGGCGAGTGGAAATTCACCGATGTTACCGAGCAGGAGGGTCTCCCCCGGTTAGGCGCTACCTACCAGGCCGCCTGGGGCGATGTGGACAACGATGGTGACCTCGATCTTGTCACCAATGGCAAGCTCTTTATCAACCAATCGACGAACCAAAACTGGCTGAAAATCCATCTTCAGGGTGACGGCCAGCAGGTGAATACCAGTGCGATTGGCTCTACAGTAAAGGTTCGCATCGGCCAGCAAACGTTGTCACGTCAGGTGGAAGGTGGTGGTGTAGGCCAGGGGAATCAAAATGATTTGACCCTTCATTTTGGTCTCGGCAAACACGCTGGCGAGGTAGAGTACAGCGTGAGGTGGACGAATGGCACCAAACAAGCCGGAGTCACTGCCGTAGACCGCACCCTGCACGTGCTCATGAAGTGAGACTTCTCGTGAAAGCGAAAGTCGCCTGGCAGTGAATTAAATCACCTCGGGTAACGGTTGGACCCCGGGATTTACCAAACGGTGTGGACGACCGCGGAAGTCAAACAACCGCTGAGAATCCAAATTGATGCCCAGATTGTGGTAAATCGTGGCAAAAACCTCGCCAAAGGTGACGGGACGTTCGGTCGCTTCGCCACCCAGTCGATCGGTCGCCCCGATGACCTGTCCGGTCTTCATGCCACCGCCCGCCAATAGTGCACTACTGACCCGTGGCCAGTGATCCCGCCCGGCATTTTTGTTGATCTTGGGGGTGCGCCCAAATTCTCCCCAGGCAACGACAGTCACATCCTGATCGAGACCGCGCTCGTGCAGGTCTTCGACAAGTGCGGTCACGCCTTGTTCAAAACTGGGGAATTCGGCTTTCGCGTTGCTAAAGTTGCTTCCGTGCCAATCCCAAAAACTGTGATTCACCGTAACAACACGCGCTCCAGCTTCAACCAAGCGACGCGCGACCAGATAGTTTTGTGGGCAGCGTGGTGCTGCATCTCCTTTTGGTTTTGTAAGGTCAGAGGTACCGTAACGATCTTGAGTGTGCTGGTCTTCTTTGGAGACATCAAGCGCATCGAACAATTTCGAGGAGGTCAAAATTCCCATGGCGCGCTCGGTAAACACATCCATTCCGTCCATTTTTCCACTACCGTCCCATTGACGCCGAAATCCATCAAAGGACGCCAAGAGGGACTCGCGATCGGCCAGGCGGTCCGTGGAAATGTCTTGTAGGGTGATGTCGTTTTGTGCAGGACCGGTGGGCCGGAAAGACGAGTGACCCAGTCCCAAAAATCCGGCATTGGGTTCGTTGTAAGGACGATGTTTTGTGGTGTAGCAAAGGCTTACGAAAGGTGGCACACCGGGGTGCACAGGACCTTGGTAATGCGAGACGGCCGATCCAAAGTGGGGCCAGCCACCCGCGGGGGTACTCTGACTGTGACCGGTCATGCATTGGTAAGAATAGTGATTGCCATTGCATCCCACGATCGAACGAATGGGGATGAGTTTGTCCATCGATTTCGCGATGTGCGGCAAATGCTCACAGACTTCAATTCCGTCCACGTTCGTTTTGATTGGAGAAAATTCACCACGAACCTCTGCCGGAGCGTCCACTTTGAGATCGTACATGTCCTGGTGTGGTGGTCCTCCACACATATAGATCATGATGACTGCTTTGTGAGACTTCTTGATGCCGGCTTGGGCTTCCAATTCCAAGAGATTTGCCAAGGACAGACCGCCCAGTGTCATACCGCCGACTTGTAGAAAACTACGTCGCGAGATCCCGTCACAGAAGACTTGTTTATTTTCTCGGGAACCCAGAATTTTTAACATCGAGTTGCTCCTCGTGCGGAACCTCGCACGGTCGGTGTTTGGCTGGTTACAGTTGGTAAAAACGAATGTCTGGAACGCAGCGGCTAGATTAATTCACGCAGTGGGTGAACACCCTCATCCACGGGATATTGTGGGCGACCTCGCAAGTCGAATTCGCGGATGGCACGAAGGTTCATGCCGATGTTGTTGTAGAGTGTGGCGAAAACTTCCTGGAATGTCACAGGACGGTCGGTGGCGTATTCACCCAAACGGTTTGTGGCACCGATGACTTGTCCCGCGCGGATGCCACCACCGGCTAACAAAGCACAACTGACGCGCGGCCAGTGATCCCGTCCTGCGCTGGCATTGATTTTAGGGGTACGTCCGAATTCACCCCAGACGACGACCGAGACATCTCGCAGCATGCCACGGTTGTCCAGATCTTCCACCAAGGCACTCACGCCTTGATCCAGCAGGGGGAAATCTTGGTGGGCGCGTTTAAAATTACCGCCATGCCAATCCCAACGGCTGAAATTCATCGAAACCATGCGGGCACCTGCTTCGACAAGTCGTCGGGCAACCAAGAAATTTTGATTCATGCGCGGTGCGCCATCACTCATGAAATTAGGTCTATTTTCCCCATATCTTTCGACGAGTTGGGGGTCTTCTCCGGAAACGTCCATCGCTTCCGCCAAATTAGAAGAGGTAAGGATACCCAGGGCTTGTTGGGAAAATGCATCGAGGCCTTCCATAGCACCACTGGAATCGACCTCGCGACGATAGTTGTCGAACGATGTCAACAAAGCGTTGCGATCTTGTAAGCGGTCCAGTGTGATTCCTTTCAGCACCATATTGTCGATTTTCGACTCTTCGCCTTTACCACCAACCAAGCGGAAGGGGGAGTGTTTCACACCTAAGAAACCACCGCCACCGGCGTCGCCCCAAGGATTGTGTCCGGTTTTATAGACCAGACTCAGGTGCGGAGGAATGGTCTCCGATACGACGCCCTGAACTTTCGAAACCCAGGACCCCATCGATGGCAAGCCACCGGCAGGCGGATTGTTTTTGTTGTGCCCAGAAAAACATTGATAGGAGGAGTGTCCTGCATTAGCTCCTACGATAGAGCGAATCGGGACGAGCTTGTCCATGATCTTCGCAATGCGGGGGAACAGCTCGCCGATTTCGATACCTGCGACGTTGGTCTTAATCGGCGCAAACTCACCACGTACCTCTGCGGGTGCGTCGACTTTGATATCCCACATGTCTTGGTGGGGAGGGCCTCCTGGTAGGAAAATGTTAATGATCGCTTTGTGGGATCGACCGACTCCGGCTTGGGCTTCTGATTGCAGCAGGTTTGACAAGCTTAGTCCACCTGCAGCCATTCCGCCGACAGTCAAAAAGTCACGTCGTGACAAACGATCACAAAACCCACTCCGCCGTTCGCTTTGTCCCAAGATCGTTAACATGAGTATCCTCGTTTTTTAAGCAGGTGTTTTTGTGCCAAGCCAAGCCTCTGAAACATCTTAGAGCAATTTATATCTTATCAAAGGCAGCCTTTGCAAATCAAGATATCCCCGGTTACCCAAACGGCAACGTAGCATTTATCGACACCTGTTACTCCAAAGTCCCACAAATGTCCGGCATATCCGGGTCGATGTGCCCAATCTTGTTATTAGAGAAGGACTTACGATGAATGAAGTGTGGCAGAGAGGTGGCAGAGTTTGCGCGGATCTCACGAAATAAAGACTTTTGCCACCGATTTTTACATAGTTTCTTCGGTCCTCGATGCGGTCTTTGTAGGCATCTGTAGTCAACACCTTTGGCCGGTTTTCCGGCAGTGGCAGTAAGATAGTGGCGTTACCGCCTACGGGCTTATTGCTAGCTTGCACAACGGTGCCAGTGCAGGAACTCGACGACAGGATCTGGTGCTAGGCTGGTGATTCTTGTTTCGCTCCACCGGCTGGCGGTCACTTCTCAGAATCCCAAAAAGGGTGCGGGTACCAAGAACGCATGCTGTTCAAACATGCTCCAGACCCCGTACCAGGAAGTAAATCGAGTGAAGAAAACGATGAATACGTAACCAGCCACAAGGGGAAGACCGGCCAAGCGAAACAACCAGCGAGACAGCCAAAAGCGAGGTGTTTGGTGGCGGCGCGCGCGGCCGAGAGCCCAGCCTGTCATGAGGCGGGCAGGAAAAATGAAAGCGACAAACACGAGATTCGGCAACATGGTTGCTTCTCGTGGGATGAGTTCAATTTTTAGTAAGTACAGGGGTAAAGCAAATAGCAAAGTGATCGCCAACGCAAACCACAAAGCGATCGGCGCTCGACGGAATTGTTGACGAATTTCACCCCATTCAAAAATTGCTTCAAGACGATTTTCCGCCGCGAAATGTGCTTGAAGAAAAGGTAGATACAAGAGCACGAACATGAACAAGGGAAAGCCAATCAGGCCGGAGATTGCAGCCGCTCCCGCTGGCAACGTCGTTGCGCCGATGAAAAACAGGATGGGAATGAATAGCCAAGCCACAGCTCCTGCAAATCCGCGCAAACCGAGCCAAAAGAAATGTTGCAGTTGTAAGCCACGGACAAAATTCCAGAGGTCATCACGAGCTTCTGTGAAAAGCCCTCCCTGGAGCATTCTCTTGATAAATTTCAAAGGTGCAGGCCAGAAAAAGCTTCGCAATCTGCCACCACGAAACCAGGCCCACAGCACATGCCCAATGATCAGCAAGCAAGAGAGTAGGAGGGTGACAAACCAGCTGCGGGTCACCGTGCTGTGGGGTTGGATCAAGTAAGAGGCATACCAAGTGTCAGAAATTAGAAACAAGGGACCCCACCAGATGACTGTGCCGAGCACCATACTGCCGACTCTTGCTGCAGGCCGAATGCCGATGAAGCCATCGCGGAGGCGACCACTCCGCGAAACACGTCCGCTGGTTTCCAGCAGGTAACCGAGGCTAATAAATTGAAGGATGGGGATGGTGGCGATAAATGCCAAGCCCAAGAACATGGTGATTGCTCCAAAGCACCATTCCATCATAGAGCAGCCGCCGTGCCAACAGCGTCGAAACCAAGGAGATTTATTGATCACAGAAACATTTTCAGTGATCGCTTCTGCAGCGTAAATCTTTTCGGGGGGGCACGAGTTCTTATCTGTGGGCAAGTGATTGTCTCGGTCGATGCTGGAACTTGCAGGTAACTGGTTGGTGCCGCTGCGACTTTGGTTTGGCTGCCGTAGCCGTTGGTCGGAACAAATCGGTCGAACGAAATACAGCTGCATTTGTGGGGAACCGAAACTATCTTACAAGATTGACGGATAACTTTCGCAGCTTTGTAAAATCCGGCAACTTTGCAACATGCGATTTGCCTTGCGCAAGTAGCTGCGGTGGCGATGTTAACGAGAAATTTGCCAATCTGCGGTCAAATTTGTTCGAATACGCTGGTAAGATGGAAGCACTTCTTGAATGCTTAGTTCCTGGAGCTGCAAAATCATTCGTTCCCGGAAAGATGATAGCGGCCAGGCTCGGCTACGTTCACAGAGGTCGAATTGTCCTATGGTGTTTTATCTGCGATTTGTCGCAGGCGGCCCAGTGAAAACGCGGTGAAGTCAAGGGAGGCATAACGTGTGGCCCCGTAATTTGGTTTTCAGTGGATTATGCCTGCTTGGGTTAGGGGCGATCGCTGCGAATCTTTTAAGTCGTGACCGGGTTCGTACACCGGAAAGCTTTCGTGCTACGTTTGCCCGCCAAGCAGATATCCGAGATGTCGTTAAGAATATCAACGATGAGTTTCTTGCTTTTTGGGAGACGGAAAACTTATCCCAGGCGGAGCCCGCACCGCCATTGCTAATCGCGCGGCGTCTTTCTTTGGCTTTGACCGGTACGGTGCCCTCTCTAGAAGAATTACGTACCTTAGAGACTGTCGACCAAGCCGATCAGGTGGACTGGTGGCTGGCGCACTTACTGGAAGATCGTCGCTATCACGATTATGTGGCAGAGCGTTTGGCGCGCGCATTTGTAGGCACTCAGGACGGTCCCTTTATCCTATACCGAAGGCGGCGTTTTGTGAGTTGGCTAAGTGATCAGTTGGCGGGTAACGTTGCATATGATGAAGTGATTCGGCAACTTATTAGCGAGCAAGGTCTGTGGACCTCCAACCCCTCGGTTAATTTTCTCACGGTCACGATCGATGAGAACGAAGAGAACCAGCCGGATGAAATAAATCTTGCCAGTCGGACGGCACGGGCGTTTCTGGGAATGCGGATCGACTGCTTGCAGTGTCACGATGACCGTCTAGGCAACGTAAATTTGGGGTTGGCAGCTGCACCACGGCAGGGACTCCAAAGTGATTTTCATCGCTTGGCGGCCTTCTTTGGAGAAGCGGAACTCGGTATTACGGGAGTCAAAGATAATGCCGAGCTGACCTATAAGTTCAAGTATCCGGAGGTGGAAGAAGCAGTGGTTGACGCGGCGGTCCCGTTCTTTCCCGATCTTCTCACAACCGACCTACCATTACGCCAACAATTGGCCATGTGGGTGACGCATGATCGAAATCAGGCCTTTGCACGCGCAACGGTGAATCGCGTCTGGGCTTTATTGTTTGGACGTCCGCTGGTGGACCCCATCGATGACATTCCCTTGTTCGGAACAGACAAGCCAGATGATCCGTTTTACGCACCCGCAATCGATACCTTGGCAAACGACTTTGTGGATCATGGCTGCGATCTACGCAGATTGATTCGTGTCATTGTGGCGACACGACCATTTCAGATGGATAGCCAGAGCGAATTTTCGATTGGCCCAGAGCATGAATCCGCATGGGCCGTATTTCCCTTAAGTAGGCTCCGCCCGGAACAAGTGGCTGGTGGTTTAATTCAAGCCTGTTCGCTCAAAACGATCGATGCGGAGTCCCATATTTTAGTGCAGTTGGTACGATTTTTTCAGCAAAACGAGTTCGTCTCTCGCTATGGTGATACGGGAGACGATGAGTTCGGCCAGTATGCCGGAACCGTCACCCAACGTTTGTTGATGATGAATGGCGACCTCGTTAAAGAACGTACGGGTGAAGGTGGCTTCCGCGCCTCTGCCAGGATTGCTAATCTTGCCTCAGACGACGAGACCGCCGTGAAAACTGCTTACCTAGCAGTCCTCACGCGAGCGCCCCTAGATGAAGAACTGCAGCAATTTAGCAAACGTCTTGACGGGGTTACTGGAACTGCCCGTGAAGAACGCTTAGAAGATTTGTTTTGGACATTGCTCAACAGTACAGAATTCTCTTGGAATCACTAAAATGTTCGCAAGGCAAGTGGATCTTTCCTGTGGGGCAGCAGCGCACCTCAACCGACGTACCTTGTTAAAGGTCTTTGGTGCAGGCGCCGGGACTTGGTTGACATCGGTTTCCGAACTTTTAGCCCGTGATCAGGAGACGCAACCCAAAGGGAAACCACCAAAGTCTGTGATTGTCTTGTGGTTGGCCGGAGGACCGAGCCAACTAGAGACCTTTGATCCGCACTCCAGCAGCCTCATTGGGGGCGAGACCAAGGCAATCAAAACCGCTGCTGCAGAGATTGTGGTTGGTTCAGCGCTCGAACAAACTGCCGAAGTGATGGATTCCGTCGCCATTTGTCGATCGGTTACGAGTAAAGAAGGTGACCACGAACGAGCTACCTACAATGCGAAGACAGGGTTTCGTCCGGACCCAACTTTGGTGCACCCGGCGATTGGTGCGGTGCTTTGCCATCAGCAACCGGATAATCTAGAAATACCTCGCCATATTTCGATCTTGCCGGACCAGTGGGCAGCACGTGGCGGTTACCTGGGCGATCATTATGACGCTTTCAAAATCTATGATCCAGCCAGTCGCATACCCGATGTGATGGCGCGCGTGGACCCCCAGAGATTTAAAGATCGGTTAGAGGATTTAACCCTGGTTGAAAGTGTGTTTTCCAGACGGCGTTTCAAAAATCTTGATGCGCAGAAGACCCTGCATTATGAAGCAATGGTCGCCGCAGAGCGGATGATGAGTTCTGAGCAACTCAAAGCGTTTGACATTAGTGAAACGCCCCAGACGGAACGAGAACAGTATGGCGACACCTCCTTCGGACGCGGTTGCTTGGCGGCTTTGCGTTTGATCGAGTCCGGCGTGCGTTGCGTTGAGGTGACACTCGGAGGGTGGGATTCGCACGTGGCAAACCACACGATTCAAATGGACCGCACCGCCGTTCTTGATCCGGCTTATGCTGCTTTAATTCGCGGTCTGAGAACACGCGGTTTGCTTGATTCGACAATTGTCATCTGTGGGGGTGAGTTTGGAAGGACTCCGCAGATCAACCCGGCGGCGGGTCGTGACCATTGGCCTTACGGTTTTTCAATCGCCTTAGCTGGCGGGGGAATCCGTGGCGGCGTGGTTTATGGCGAAACGGCCGCAGAGCCAACACTTGACAGTAAAAAGCCCTTGCAGGACGTGGCCCAGCCCCGTGATATTGCCGATGTTCATGCGACGGTGTTGCAAGCATTAGGAATTGAATTCACCAAGGAGCTCGATACTCCTGTGGGGCGTCCGCTGGCCATCAGCACGGGTGCGGTCATCAAAGAATTGCTTGTCTGAACATCTCTCGATCTGGCCAACGGAGTTTTCAGAGCGAGCTGTCGACAGCCGATCGAAATGGACCTTTGGTGTCGGCGCGGGATGGGTGTGTTGTCGTACATGCGGTCCCCATGTCAAAGCTCATCTACGCGTCGTTCAAACGTGAAAGCGAGCAGTTTGCCCGAGGCAGGACTGGCGAAAACCGCCAGCGAAAGGCGGGAAGGGATCGTAGGTTAACCGCCATCAAGCATGCTTTTTTTCTGCAACGGTATGTGCTGCACTCAACAACCGCTAAGTTCAAACGAGCGGGTAAGAATTTCCTCCGTCCTACCTTCAACGCAAACAAGAGCTGGGAAGGGAAAAATGGCAGCTCATTAATGCCCTTATCGTTGTCTGAAGCAGGTTCAGGATCATCCGCGATCTTCTGTTGAAGCGGGAACTGGTGCCGCTTGTCAGCTCGATTTTTCCAGCCGGGCGATGCGAAAATGAAGATTGGTAGCGAAGGCAATGGTCATCGCGTACAAATAATGACCGCCCGCGAACTGCCAGTCATTTTCAACCAAGTTCAAGAGACCGGCGGTGACGGCCAAAACAAAACAGGTGACGACGAACGGATAGTCAAATTTCTTCATGGTAGTTTCCCGGGTGGAGGTTCAAGTTGCGGTGTTAGATGATTTCCGGTGGCCGCAGGCAATTTATCCTGCGAGGACTTCTTGGCCTTTCTCCTTTTAATTCACGGTTTCCAGTTTGCCGATGACGTCCTGTAAGGAGGTTGCCAACAGGCGGGTTGGATCGACACCCGTTTCATCACTTTCCATGGCAGCCAGGCGATCGGCCTGGTTGATAAACTGTAGCAATGCGGCCAGGAGTTTTGGATCGTGACTCCAGTGCCGCAGCAAACCGCCAAACCAGCAGATCAGGACGCCCATGATGATATGCAGCGGCTGGCTTCCTGTTCCGTCGAGCCATTCCAGGCCGGCAAAATAGATGCATGCGACCAGGAAAAAAGCGATTCCCCATTGATGTCGGGCCACTTGCGCGGCCACTAGCGAAGACGCGGGCCAGCCCTTGGGGAGTTGGAAGTATTTCCAGATAAAACCGGTCATCCATAATCCCCACCAGAGCATCAGGCACCAGTGCTTGATGCTCTCTATTTCGGTTGAGGCTGGTTGCCAGGCAAAGACGGTTAAGGACATCAGCAACGTTCCTGCCGAAATCATGGCCCAGAAGCAAAGTGTGGCCAAACGACGGTACTCTGGGGAGCTGTAGGAAATCCATTTCTGACAATTGGCCAGGGCTGCCTTGAGTTGTGGCAGCGATGCGCGAAGAACTGCCGGCGTGGTGACGGGGTTTTCCATATGATTACTCCGGAAAAATTTCCCTGGTACTGCGGATCCTCTGGGGGTAACGGTGTGGGATCCTCGACAGCGTCGGAACTCGATTCGTGGGCCGTTTTGGAGTAGCAATCACCGCACGATACCGAGTGTGAGCGCGGGTACTGGCGAGGCTATCTAGAGCCCCGCAGCCTGTTTCATCCGCCGTTCAATACGGTCTTCGAAATAGCCGATGATGAACACAATCAACCCGACTACCACCAACGGAACGCCAACTCCGCCGGGGATTACGGAGCTACTTATGGTTTCCGAAAGCGCAGACGCGTCGGAGTTGGGTTGCCGACCAACACTGTCAAAGGCATAAATCATCCATGCCGCCGTTACCATATAGAGTAACATTCCGAGTCCAATCAAACTCAATCCGATCCCTTTCTTCCTCATTTTTAGCCCCTTTCCAATGGTTGCGGCAAATGAGTTGTTCTGAGCAGCTTCCAGCAAACAATGACGAAAACGATAAGAACGGCATACATTTTTACAGTACTGATCCATGCGAATCTGTCAATATTTTTGATCAGGCAAACAGAGGAAACCGTTGCCCGAGCTCGAATGCTCACGGGTTCGTTCCAAAGCAGTAACCAAAGTGTTGCTATTTCGTTTGAAAGTACTGAGATAACGTAATGTGGTTGGATTTGTAGTAAGTGGGATTGGTTTAATAGACGACTTCATCAACGACGAGGTCTTAATATTTGCTCTTGGTGGCGATGTTGAGTGCCCGGAAAGTAATCTCGGAATCTTAATTCCCTCCGGCACAGAGGCTGGCGTGCGATGTGTGTGATGAAATGTTTGTGATTGCTGACAATGATTGAATGGCTTTGAGGGTTTTGTCTCCATTCAGTAAGGGAACCTGCCTCCTGCTCGACCCTTGGTAATAGTTCAGGCACTGAAATAGTGAGGAAACGGAAGGGAATATCTTTTTAGTATCACTTCCCTTCGCTTTTCTGTTGGTTGTCACACTCATCATTGAACCTCAACACGATAAAAAAATAAAAAGACGACTCGCTTGCGAAGATGAGCCATCTACCTGTTAATCGGAACAGGCATGTCAAACTCACTGTGTTAGTAGCAAGCGAATCTACAACCCTTGTCGCTTTCCTTTTTGTTTCCAACCTTCATGACATGATTGGGTCGCCACTAAACAAATTTGGTAACTGGACGTGCGATCTCAGGTCAACATTCCTCCAGCCCAAAGAAGCTGGGTGCGTGTGCAGTTTTGCGGCGGGGAGGCGTCCTCGAAATCAGTCTTGCAATCTTGAACCAGTTGGTGAGATTTTGAGGTTTAAATACTCCCCCTCAACTGCGAAAAACCGCTGGAGACCTACCAGTATGCAGAGCTTTGGTAGGTTCGTCCGGTGGTCGGGTCGTGATAGTAAGTGTGCCCGCCGCCGTTACTCGCCGTGTAGTCATACACGACGGTATCCTTCGTCACGATCCAGCCAAGCCGGCCGATTGCATTTCCAATTTTTTTGGGGGCGGGGCGGCCCCGCTCGCTGAGGGAGTCAATCACATTCCCATTAAGAGCAAAGCGGCGGTTAAGAAAGGCGTTGAGGTCCTGCTCTGCTACCGTGTAGGTGGCATAGTGATCGAGTAAGTCCTGCTGCAGGGTAATGTCGGTAGCGGTGGGCGGGATCAGGCTCCGGCCTCTGGCCGACCACCAGATGCTGTTGCGGTTCGTGTGGTGGGAATCGACTCCGTAGACCCGGAATAGGACCAGGGAAAGCACTAGCATCAGAGCGACAACAATGCCGCACCCTGTGAGAAGGCACCCGATTAATCGTGATTTTGCTTTGTTCACAGCGTTGCACTTAACTTTGTGGTGCAAAATGTAGGTTTCAAGTGTCAAACTCGTATTCTTCCCAACACGCCCCACATCACCGGGCGGCCGCCAGCAACATGCATTTCAGAATGCGTATCCGCCTCAGGTACGGCGAGTTGTGGTTTACATCACTAGTGTATCAAAGGGGGAAGTTACACAAAATTGAACTTCGGTAGGATTTACTTTGGCTAAATGGCTTCTTTTGTCAGTGGCATCCCGGCATTGAACGCGAGGAACTAGCGCCGCATCGCCACGTCGATCGGCGCGGAAACGGTGTGATTACCGGTCCAGCAAGTGCATGATCTGTTGGCGGGTTGCCTGGCTCAGCGCCGGCCAAGATTGGATGATGCGAAGGAGGTTAACGTCGAGCAGTGCGGGGGGATTGACGGCACCAATCACGGCGCCAATCACTGCGCGGCCGGTAAGTTGATTATACCTATTTTCCCAGGGGATTTTCCCATAGTTCGGCCCCCGTATAGGGATCCTGCTTCCTATACCGAAAATATGCAGTTGCGAGAATGTGACCCGCCCTGACGAACGCCACAGTTGTCGAGAGACAGGATGAAGACGTTGCAGCATGTTGAAGGCCATCATTTGCACAACCCTTCGACCGGGTGTTTCATAGGCGTGCCTGAGGTTCTCGATCCATTTTTTAGGGGAGGTGGTTTGCTGAATGTGGCGAGAAGACTGTGTTTTTGCGCATGGTGGTGTGACTGTGTCTGTGGAGAGTGAGTTTGGCCTGAATTGTCGCGCATGTTGCTCTGAGGAGACAGCAGCGGTGGGGGACTTCACTGTTGGATATCCTC
Organism: Pirellulaceae bacterium; assembly: GCA_022446825.1. GTDB lineage: Bacteria > Planctomycetota > Planctomycetia > Pirellulales > Pirellulaceae > JAKVBY01. Next base: position 125,026 of record JAKVBY010000028.1, on the reverse strand, counting down.
TTTGGCCGCGACAGCGCGCCAAGAGGTAATGTGTTCTTAGGGTCGCTGCTACACACTGATGAGATGATTACTCGGAGGCAAGATTGGCACAGACCAATTCTTTGTCATTACGGACAAAGATATGGCGATTGGCAAAGGCAGGATGTGCCCAGCAGACACCGTTTCTTTGACGCAGCTGAGCTAAGGTGGGATCGATCAATTGTGCCCGGCTAATTTCATGGAAACCTTGCGGCGAGAGTGTCGCAATGATCAATTCTCCAACTTCATTGAACATCCATACACGATTGGCATTGGTGACAAAGTGAATGTTGCTCCAACGTGCCCTGGGAGTCGCAGTCTGATCTTCCCAGATTCGATCACCACTGTCAGGATCCAAACATCGGAGTTCACCATAACTATCGACACCATAAAGGTGATCCTCGACAAACAAGGGAGTGCTAATGATCGATTGCAAGGCATCGGTGTTTTTTTCATCACGACCCACACGCTGCCATTCCTTTTTCGCCGTCAGGTCAGTTTCAGATAGTTTCAGCATTAAAGAGCCATCGTAAAAAGACGTCATGAAGACTTGATTCCCCTTTACAATCGGAGTCGAAATTCCGATGGGCATGTTGCGAGGAGCCCAGGGAATGCGCCAATGCACTTTGCCTTGGGATGGATCAATCCCAGCGACACTATCACCGGTCCAGCAAACCACCACGTCATGAGAGTTCTGTTGAACCAGAATGGGTGCAGAATAGCAGGCGCGATCGTCTAGTGCGGACCATCGTTCGGCCCCCGTTTTTTTGTCCAGGGCAATGATACAACTGTTTCCACTACCACCAATCTGCAGAATGATGTGATCATCATAAATCAACGGAGATGCAGCGATCCCCCAAATGGGCATGCGAATCTTGTAATCCGCATTGAGATCTTTTTTCCAGAGAACCTTGCCGGTTTTTGCATCAAGGCTGTGGAGGTGCCCCATCGCTCCCAAGGCATAGGCAACTCCATGATCGACCGAAACAGAAGCGCGTGGTCCCGCTTCGTACGATATGCTGTATTCACAGTCGTATTCGTGTGACCAGAGCATCGTGCCACTCTGCGCGTCAAAGCACAAAATCCTTTCGACTTGGCGCGGTTCGACAAGGCGGTCCGTGACATAAACTCGTCCAGCGGCAACGGTTGGCCCGCTGTACCCAGAACTAATCGGTACGCGCCAGCTCAAGGCAAGCTGTTCTGAGGGGAATTGATCAATGATACCTGTTTCTCGCCAGACTCCGTCCCGCGAAGGACCGCGCCATTGAGGCCAGTCATCCGCAATCGTGGCCGTGGTGACGAGAACAATCAGTAAGTTGGTCAGGATTGCAGGCGTTCTGAGCATTTGTTTTCTCCATAAGGGATGCTGTGGCATTATAGCGAGATCCACTCAGCTGCAATGTGGCCTGCTTGTTTTTCGCTAGTTCAGATCGTTTTCGTGGACCCATGTGCAGAGTCTGATAGGGCCTTCAAGGCCCTAGTGGTCATCAGGCCGGCATTGAAATTGTGCGCCGGACCGTGGGGGGATAGTTTCTAGGCGATGCGGAACCGCTTTACGGTCGCCCAGTCAACATCGATGCCGAGACCGGGAGCATCGGTGATGGTGGTTGTCGGCCAGTCGATGACAAGTGGATTTTTCGCAATCGAGTGTTGGTGATAGGACGGACCAAGTGTGTCGCCGGGAAACTTTTCGATCTGCATGTTTTCACAAGCGACCACGAGATGCCCCATGGCAGCGGTGGCGACATCGAATTCGAGATTCGAGCCGATGGAGCAAGCAACGCCATGTTCCGCAGCAAAATCAATAATCTGCTTGGATTTTCGCAAGCCCCCGTTTTTCCCAGGATAGACGCTGATCACATCGCAACATTGATTGCGAATCAATTCCTGCGCGTGGATAAGATCAAAACAGATGTCATCGGCCATCACGGGAGGAGTCGTTTCACGACGGACACGGGCCAAACCACCATAATCGTCATTGAGCGTGGGTTGTTCGACTAAGGCAAGGTTGCAATCCTCCATGGCATTGATGCAATGGATGGCGGTCTCCGTATTCCAACCACAATTGGCATCGATGGTCAAAGCACAGTCTTCACCGATTACCTCACGAACAGTGCGAACGCGAGCAATATCGTCAGCGGCCACGCCACCAACCTTAACCTTAATTGTCGTGAATCCAGCCTCGATGAGTTCTTGGGCGCGCTGACGAGCTCGGGGCACGTCGTAGGCTCCCATAGAAAACCGGTTGGTAAAGGTGAGGGGACGGCAGGCCTCGCCTAAAATGTCATAAATGGGCTTGTTTAACACCTTTCCGCGGATGTCCCAACAGGCCATTTCGATCGCCGACTTGGCAAACCAATTTCCCCGTGCGCATTGGTCGAGGCGTTCATCGATCGTGGCGATGTCGGTGGGGTCAAAATTAGCTAACGCTGGCGCAAACACACGCCGCAATATTTCGGTGGCACCCCAGACAGTTTCTCCACTCCAACGTTCTGAAACCGTTGCCTCACCGACACCCTCGATTCCCTCATCGGTTTCCACGCGCACGATGACATAATCCGAAACCCGATGCTCACCCAGTGCCGTGATCATGAGACATTCCGGCTTCATAGGGATCTGCACTGCAGTTGCTTCAATCGTTTTGATTTTCATCTTCAATCCTGAAAGCGACGGATGACATTGGCGGTGATGGTTGATACGTGATCATCGACCAGTAACGAACTTGGCCAAGTGATGGACCCGACGGAGAACACAGACCCGCCCTTGGGCGTGTCATGCAGTACCATCTCCGCGCCACCGTCCTGGGCGTTGTTCCCTTTGGCAAGTAGTTGTGTATTGGGTGGTGAGCTGGCAGAGATTTTGTCGGTTTCGTGGCCCGATGCTCCACCGGGGATTCGTTGATGTTGACACGCCGTGCCGAAGATGTCTCCTCGGTGCAGGCCGGTTCCTGAAAAAACCCAATGATCTGCTTCGACCACTTGATAGGGGGCGGCCGTCATAATGCCGCGTGGATCATAGACAACACCGAGCAAGTTTGCTTCGGATTCATGACGCATGTGGAAGCGACTTTCCAGCGTGCCGTTCGATGCCCGTAAACGACGATCATCTTCGTTGCGATAAATGCACGTTTGTTCATCCAGAAAATCGACGTCGCAATTGAGCCCATTGCCGCCGAGATACATGAGGCGTCCGCCACGCTCAAAAACCCATTTTTTCACGCGGTAGTACATTTCACTAGACCAATATTCTGGATGTGTGCTGATAATTAATACGTTGTAGTCATCAAGATTGCAGGTGCCAAAATGGAGTTGGGTTTCTGCATAGAGGTCGTAGGCAAAGCCTTCCCGCTCAAGCCAACCGAAGAGTCGCCATTCGGCAGGTGCTAAATGACAGGCGGCCCGACCTTCGATAGGTGAGGTAATCTCCTCATTCTCCGGAATCTGATTGATTGGTTCTGGTCGATCAAAAGATAATGCGTCGTAGTCCTGGCAATCGTAATTGATATGATCGGGATCGGTGTAACGTCGCAGTTCGAGTCGCGCATTTACTGTTGGTGTCGGTGGCAACGTGTCAGGATGAATGTAGTTGCTGCGGCCACCAAAATTGTTGTAAGCATTCCAAGTGATGTCAGATGCCAGTACGGCAATTCGTGCTGTAGGTTTGGCCGGAGCAACAACCCAGGGAAACGAAAAGAACTTTCCCGATTCACTTTTGGCGTGAAAGTAGTAAAGTCCGGAGCGCGTGGGGGCGGTGATGAATTGTCGATGATGTGGGCTCGCATAGCCAAAGCGGTTCCACTGAACACCGGTCTGGGTATAGTCCCCATCGGGTGTTATTTGGACTGTTGCACGCGGACCGTGTTCGTCGAACCACCCGATCGGTTGGGCAAGCTCTTTCACAAAACCGTAACGCCACAAGGAGAGTTTGTAAGCTTCGTCGGAGTGCACACGGAACTCGGACTTTTCACCGGATCGTACACATTTGGGCCAAGCATATCCTAAGAGGCCATCGCGCATTAAGCGAAAATGGTAGGGCGCCCAGTTTTCCTCAATCGTCAGCTCAAGCCGTTTTGCGCCAAATCCCTTTTGGGCTAATGTTACTTGATAGGTCCCCGGTTCAATGTTTGCATGGACTGCGCCCGAGGCGCGTGATCTTACTTCGAGGGAGGTCGTTTCATTTTGAAACTCAATTTGGACATTCGGCATCGCGACGTAGTACTCGTCGCTTACATAGCCAATCAACATGACCGCTTCCTTCAACTGCAATTGCGAACAGACTGATCCGACGAGTGCCTATCTTGAGGAACGTGGCAGGGGAAGGAAAGACCCCTTAGGCCATTGTTTTGTGTGTCTGTGTGGGTCTGCGGCGGCGACTCCAGAAATGAATCGCGAAAACGGCCAGCGTACTAAGGATCGCAGTTGCGACTACGGCCATCACATGGCTGTCAAATTGGTCGGGTAGGATGTGTTCAAATTCCTTGTGCTTGAATTTGAGCCCGTTTTGGCCAGGCAGTTCTTGTTGAAATGGCCATAGTTTTTGTAATGCGCCAAACATACAGCCACAGAGTAAAGCCAGCGTGGCCTCATGCCATTCTTGTAACAACCAACGGAGCGCTTTGCTGAATAAAAGAAGCCCGCAACCGCATCCCATGCCAAAGACCACCAAGTCGAGTATCAAATGAGGTCCCCAGTTGCCGCTCAGCAGATGCCGTGGGATGTCTGTCAAATGCACATAGATCCCGAGAATCAACAGAATCATGGCACCACTGATGCCTGGCAAAATCATTGCGCAAATTGCGACGGCGCCACAGAAGAATAAGTAAGGCAAACTTGGCTCGGCGGAATGATTGGGTAAGGTCGTTAGCCAATACGCGAAAAGTGCTCCAATCAATCCGAGGGTCCAAGCTCCTGCCGTGGCCATGGTGGAGCGAACCTTCACGCCTTTTCCGACGAGAAAAGCAGATGCGACGATCATGCCAAAGAAGGCGGCGAAAGTAAGTGCCCGTGAGTTGGGATTGCTCAATAACTGATTGACCAAGATCGACATGGAGAGAATGCCGAGTGCAATACCACACCCCAAGGCCATGAGGAAACGTAGATCGACATAGGTCGCTGCTTGGCGCCATTGCCGTTGCCACAGCTGTTTCAACAGCATTAAATCAAAATGACTGATTGCCGTAACAAGCCGTGTGTAAATACCCATGATCAGCGCAATCGTTCCGCCGGATACCCCTGGAACCACGTCAGCGGCGCCCATGCAGCAACCGCGCAAAACAATCGACAGATCACTCTGCGACAGTTTTGCGGATTCGATTGTTTTGTTGGTTGTCGACATCTCTTATCTCACCTCGGCAGTTCCTCCTGAAGAGGATTAACTCAGTCGAGAGAACTCTGTACGGTAGCTTACTATTTGACGTATCTTCTCACGTTTATGACGGTTTCAGCGGATCTTTGGCTGCATGTTCAGCATTTCGGTTGCGGGAAAGAATGAAGAGTCAGAACACCGTCAGGAAACATATTTCACCAAATTCAATCCCGCTCTCAAGGCGTTTTCAGCACAAGCGAGTTGAGTAAAGCTAGCCCGTGTTGAAGTTAAACGCATTCATGTTGACCACTTCCGACGCGTCGGTAGAATTTAAGTGGTCTCTCTTTTGAGAAAGTGCAAGCTGCAGTTTCCCTGGCGGCGGTCCCCTATGTTTGTCTCTCGTGTTAACGATGAGGTTCGAGTAGAAACGCCTGCCAAAGTCAATTTGTTTTTGGAGGTTCTCTCTCGGCGGAATGACGGGTTTCATGAGATTGAAACCCTCATGGCAGCCATTTCGATATACGATACGCTGATATTTTCAGAGAATTCAGAGAACGAGGTGCGACTGGGATGCGCGTGGGCTGCTGGTTGGCAGGCTCAGGAAAACTCTCGATCAAGCTCTCGATTAAGGGAGTCGTTGGATTCCGGTTGTGGAGATCTTCCCCAGGGTTCTGACAACTTGGTTGTTCGAGCGCTCGAGACACTTCGTCGCCGGGCCGGCGTTGATCGCGGTGTGACGGTGCAACTCGTCAAGAGAATTCCTTCTGCTGCCGGTTTGGGTGGAGGTTCGAGTGATGCGGCTGCGGCTTTGATTGCTGCCAACGACTTGTGGCAACTTCACTGGACGCGGAACCAACTCCAGGAAGTGGCGACTGAACTGGGAAGTGACATCGCTTATTTTTTGGGCTCGCCAACTGCCATTTGTCGAGGACGTGGAGAGCGTCTTGAGGCAGTCGATCGCTTTACACAGCTTCACTTGGTGATTGTGAAACCTCCGTTTGGTTTATCCACCGCCGAGGTATACCAACAATGCCAACCTGCAAAAACTGCTCGGTCGCCTACGGCTTTGTTGCAGTGCGGGCGAATTGGGGATCTCGGAGGCGTCGGGCTTCATCTCTTTAATCGCTTAGAACGATCGGCTCAAACGCTGACACCGTGGATCGACCGCATGAAAAATGTGTTTGATCGCTTCGACTTTGTTGGTCATCAGATGACTGGAAGCGGCACCAGTTACTTCGGTATTTGCCACAACGCCTATCATGCCCGTCGCACCGCAGCTGCGGTGCGTTCGGAACATCTTGGCCGCGTGTTTTGTGCTTCGACATTGACTCTACACGCTTTCCCTCTGTCGGCGAGCCCACCTTAAGGAGATTTGTCATGGAAATCACCGAGGTACGTATCAAATTGATGGAAGATTCCGACGACCGCTTACAGGCATTTTGTTCCGTTACCTTTGATGACAGTTTTGTTGTCCGAGACCTGAAAATTATCGACAGTTCAAATGGTCCCTTTGTCGCGATGCCGAGCCGAAAGCTTGCCACCCATTGTTCTCAGTGTGGGTGCAAGAATCATTTGCGCGCAAGTTACTGCAATCATTGCGGTGTGCGTTTAAAAGAAGATCGCGGAGTACGATTTTCAGATGGCCGAGCAAAGCTCTATGCGGATATTGCGCATCCAATTAATTCACGTTGTCGAGAGATGATCCAGCGCCGTGTGATTGAAGAATTTGAACTTGAAGTAGATCGCGCCGAAGAGCCCGATTATGTTTCGTGTTACGATGATGTGTATGCTGAAGTAGGCAACGACCAACAAGTCCGAAGTGAGGATTCACTCCCGACGGCGCAAAGTCCGGAGGCACCCACCAAGCAGATCCAGCCCGCTGCGTCCGAACCGCGCGCACCCCATACAGCTGCGGGGCAAAAGCGTGCCGCCACGGTGCGTCATCCGCGCGTTGCCGAAGATGATCGCGATAGCAATGGTTTTGGTGCTGGCATCTTTTAGATGGTCTTCATGGCGTTGGTGACGGGCCAGCTTTGGCTTGGGGGCCTTGTCGATGTAGCAAAGTAGAGGATTCTTTTCTGAAGGCATGAGCGGCGATGCGGTTGGCCGATGGGCCTTTGTCGGCTAGGACGTCCACGATGATGCGATTGACTAGGGCCTTTAATCATCCAGCTGAAGCGGCTTAGGTGCTGGCCAACGAAAACCAGACGATTTTTTTCTTCTTGAAGCCTGCTGTGAGACAGGACGAAAATAGGGTACTAAAAATCTGCACTTCCTGGAGTGCGTGGGAAGGGAATCACATCGCGGATATTTTTCATGCCGGTAACGAATTGTACGAGGCGTTCTAATCCGAGGCCGAAACCAGAATGGGGTACTGTCCCAAAGCGACGCAAATCGATATACCACCAATACTCTTCGGCGTTGAGATCCTGCTCTGCCATACGACTGGTGAGGACATCCAAGCGATCTTCGCGCTGGCTCCCTCCAATGATCTCTCCCACGTTGGGAGCGAGTACATCCATTGCGCGAACCGTTTTGCCGTCGTCATTGACATACATGTAGAACGGTTTAATCGAACGTGGAAAGTCATAGACAATCACCGGTGCATGAAAGTGTTGTTCGGTGAGAAAACGTTCATGCTCGGACTGTAAATCGATACCCCAACGCACGGGGAAATCGAACGCAACGCCACTCTTTTCCAGGATCTCGACGGCTTCGGTATAGGGCAAGCGAACAAACTCGTTGTCGAGGACCGATTGCAAGGTTGCCAGGATCGTGTCGTCCACACGTAAATTAAAGAATTCCATATCTTCGCTACAACGGTCGAGAGCGTCTGTCACAATGCGTTTGAGGAAACGCTCCGCAACATCCATATTGTCGGGAAGTTCATAGAATGCCATTTCTGGTTCGATCATCCAGAACTCCGCTAAATGACGCGATGTGTTGGAGTTCTCGGCGCGAAAGGTTGGGCCAAAGGTGTAGACTTTTCCCAGCGCAGTTGCATAGATCTCTGCTTCCAATTGCCCACTGACAGTCAAGAAACTCGGGCGGTCGAAAAAGTCGAATGAGTAATCAAGCTGACATGCTTTTTCAGCAATCGTCTCGAGATCGAGGGTGGTCACTCGAAACATCTCCCCCGCCCCTTCACAATCACTGGCGGTGATGATTGGTGTATGCACGTAGAGGAAACTTTCCTCTTGGAAAAAATCGTGAATGGATCGACAGATACTGTTACGCACACGTGCGACCGCACCAAAGGCATTGGTGCGAGGACGTAAGTGAGCCCACTCACGTAATTTTTCGAATGAATGGCGTTTTTTTTGTAGTGGGAACTCTTCCGGATCCGCCCAGCCGTGCACTGTAATGCTCGTCGCAAGGACTTCAGTCGTTTGACCCTTGCCACCCGATTCTTTAATTTCGCCTTCTAGGCTTACGCTACAGCCTGCGCTCAGTTTTTTAATCTCGGTCTCGTAGTTGCTAAGAGAATTGTCAGCAATTATTTGAATATTTGCCAAGCAGCTACCGTCGTTTACTTCGAGAAAACTGAAGCCGCCTTTGGAGTCTCGTCGAGTGCGTATCCAGCCTTGAAGACAAGCCTGTTGCCCGACCGTTTCTTGCTTACGTGCGTCGCAAACACGGAGCTTTTGCATGGTAGATCATCCTTGCTCGTTTGCAGGCGGGTGCGTTAACCCGGCAACATCACACGCCCGCCACTGGCAATCATTGTTTGTCCTGTTGTGTAGCTTGATTCTTCACTCAATAAAAACCGCCCTAAGGCCGCAATTTCTTCGGGTTCACCAATCCGACCGAGTGGAGTTGCGGCAACGATCCGCTGGTGATCTTCGGGGCTCAGGGTATGGGCTAATTCGGTTTCGGTAAGTCCGGGACAGACACAATTTACCCGCACATTGAATGGGCCCCAGGCTTCTGCGGTGCAGCGTGTCAAAGCGATCACGCCTGCTTTGGAGACGGAATAAGGTAGCTGGTGTGCGCGTTCGCGGAGACCGGCGATGGACGAAACCGTGATGATGCGACCAAAGCGGCGTTCAATCATTTCGTCTTTGACGGCGTAAATCATGTTGAAGGTGCCATCAAGATTGACATCCAGTGTGCGTTTCCACACTTTCCAGGTCACCTCAGATGCTGGCATGGGAAAGCTCGTACCGGCGGAATGAGCCAACATGTCAATCGGTCCCCAGGCCTCCCGTGCCCGGCCGACAATTTTCTCAGCCTCTTCGGGAGAGGCGACGTCTCCTGGAATGGCCGTTGCCGTGCCGCCAGCAGCCTGAACTGCGGTGACTGCTTTGACTGCATCTTCCCCGCGCGAAAAATAATTGAGCGAAAGTTTCGCACCTTCCGCAGCCAAACGCAGGGCGAGCGCCAGTCCAATCCCGCGCGTGCCTCCGGTAATCAACACGTGTTTATCGTGAAAGTCGTTTGACAACGTGGTTCCTATTGTGGTTCTACGTAGAGGTTCGTCAGGCAGATTGGTCAGTATTGCCGTGTGTTGGGTTTCGCATGAAGAAACCGATAATTACCAAGGCACCGTACACGATAACTACACCGATCACAATGCTGCCCACGATTGGGTGGTTAGCCTTGTCGTAGATTGCCGTTCCTGCGGCGGCGATGGCCCCGATCACGGAAATCCCCATCAACAGGTTCCAGGTCAGCAAAGCACCCCCGCGGGGTTTTTCGCTACCCAAAATCTTCCGACTATTCATCATCAACATGAAGGTTGTGTAGGCAATTGGTAATAACATCATGCCGAAAGCGCTGACAAGAATGGCCAGCCACATTTTGGCATCGCCGTCCCACAGGACCCACCAAGAGGCACCGACGGCACCCGCAATCAGGCAGCCCAGAACATGGGGAGCCCCACCTTGGGGTTTGCCTAGCATTTCGCAAAAGGCATAACCGTTAATCAGCATCAGGATAATGATGGAGGAAAAACCCATTCCTAACACACCGATGCCGAAGACGGTGTTAGCGGTAGTATCACCCAATAGAGGCGAGAGAGATTTGGATAGTTGAAATGCGTTCCGTTTTACGAGCGAGGCGGCCACGCGTTTTTCCGGCGTCGGCAAAGCCGCCATGATGGTTTCCTTTTCTTCCACCGTGGCATCCGGAAAGGATGTTTTGGACAACAACGTGAAGAGTAATGTGGCAACCTGTTTCTCTTCTGCGGGAAAGGCATCCAGGTCCGCTTCGGACTTGCCCGTTAGTTTGGCAGCAGTCGCTGCCAAGCGATCTGTCAGGTTAACACTCACACCTTTGTACAACGGGCTAGTTTTCATCACACGGATGTCGCTACTAGCAAGTTGTTCGTCCATTTCTCCATGGAACATCGCGCTGGCAGCAATCACGACACAACTCGTTACCAAGACATAGGGAATCGCCATACCGGTCGACAGGTCAAAGCGTGCCAGCCCGCGAAAAGGTTTGTCCCAACCTCGGACTAACATGGAATAGGGCAGCAGGAAGGTCATGTTGATACCGACTGCGGTCGCGGCTGCGGCGATCAT
>JAKVBY010000028.1:111114-114079 GCA_022446825.1 Pirellulaceae bacterium | reverse complement strand
TTGTTGATCAAAGCAAAAGGGCGTTCGCCGGTAGAGAGTGTGACATAGCTAATGGCACTGAGCATCACCACGCCCATGATAATGGCTACCAATTGCAGCCAGAGCATTTCCGTACCACCTAGGACTCCTAAAAACAAAGCGCTGGACAAGGAACCGCCACCCAGAGTAATGGCACTCTGCAACCAGCCAGGACCGGATAGTCGAACAAAGGCGGTTAGCGTTGCGCCCCGACCTTCTGCTTGAGCTGTGGCGAGAAGCTCACGGTCGGCGTCGACTTTTGTGGAAGGCTTATTCATAGCGTCCTATCGTATCAGAAGCGGAAGTCGTTGTGACCTGAATTACGGCAGGGAAACGCCGTCAAAAAATGGTTGCTCAGAATATCTCCTCCACCTAAGTGTTTTTCGGTGAATATGTGGAGAACAACTCGCTGGCGGAGTGTGGTGAAAGTGTGAAAAACCCAAATTGTAATGCCCTTAGGAGATGGCGGCGTAGTCTTTGGCTCTAGGATTGTTCGGCGAGAAAACGTTCTGCGTCCAATGCCGCCATGCAACCGGTACCCGCCGAGGTGATTGCCTGCCGATAGTAATCGTCCGCCACATCGCCCGCCGCAAAAACGCCTTCCGCGCTAGTATTGGTTCGGAACGCCTTCGTCCAACGGAGGTAGCCTTTGTCGTTCATGTCAAGTTTTCCGTCAAGAAACTTGGTGTTCGGTGTGTGGCCAATGGCGACAAACATGCCACCGACTTCGAGGTCTCGTGTGGAATCGTCAACGGTACTTTTTAAACGTAACCCATTCACAAGCTTTTCGTCACCGAGGACTTCGTCGACAACGCTATTCCAAACCGGCTCGATGTTGGGATGGTCGAGTGCACGTTGTTGCATAATTTTGGAGGCACGAAGTTCGTCCCGACGGTGAATCAAATAGATCGTGGCGGCGTCTTTCAGATTTGCTAAGTAAGTGGCTTCTTCGACTGCCGAATCTCCGCCACCTACAACGGCAAGAGGCTTTCCTTTGAATAAGGGCAAGGCGCCATCACAAACAGCACAAGCACTCACTCCTTTATTTTTGTACTTTTCTTCAGAATCCAGTCCTAGATAGTTGGCGCGGGCGCCGGTGGCAATAATTGCTGTCTGGGTTTCTACCGGATCTCCGTTACCAGGAATAACCTTGAGGGGTCGGTTTGCGAAGTCGACGTCAATAATGTCTTCGCTGATGACCCGTGTGCCAAAATTGATGGCTTGTTGTTTCATTAAGAGCACGAGCTCTGTGCCCATGACTGCGTAGTGGGGTCGGCCGTCACGTGTTTCTTCTTCTGGGGGAGGTTGCAGGATGTATTGTAAATTCTTGTCAACGGCACTTTCTGTGAAAGATCGCACGTCTCCGGCGGGAAATCCGGGATAGTTTTCGACTTCTGTGGTGAACGCTAATTGTCCCAGAGGTACCATGTCTGGATGAAACGTGCCTTCAAAAACGAGCGGTTCGAGATTAGCTCGGGCAGCGTAAATTGCGGCAGACCAGCCAGCGGGACCACTTCCAATAATGACAACTCGTTCAGGCACGTCTTTTCCCTTCCTTTGCTCAGTCATTCCCGATTGAAATTTTGGCCATTATAGGTCGAACCGAAATGAAGTCTACTGTGCAGTGACATACCGAAAGCGTTCTTTGTTCTGAGCAACGGTCTTGCTAACATGACGGCGTTAAATCGGCTTAAACAAGTTGGGAGTTGTGGATGAGCACGTTCCTGTTAGCGATCGGGTCATTCCTGGGTTTTATCGTTGCCTATCACACCTATGGCCGCTGGTTGGCAAGGAAAATTTTCGGACTTGACCGGAATGCCATCGTACCGAGTCAGCAATTGCGTGATGACGTCGACTTTATTCCCACTAAAAAAGAAGTCATTTTTGGTCATCATTTTACCAGTATTGCAGGAACTGGACCGATTGTGGGCCCCGCAATCGCAGTTTTCTGGGGCTGGTTACCGGCGCTCCTGTGGGTGGTGTTGGGGTCGATTTTTATTGGAGCGGTTCACGATTTTGGGGCCCTGGTTGTCTCTTTGCGAAATCGAGGTCAAACCGTTGGTGAAATTGCAGGACGCTTGATCAACCCGCGCGTCCGCGTTTTATTTCTTCTGATCTTGTTCGCAGCGTTGACTGTCGTCTTGGCTATTTTTGGTTTGGTGATTGCCGTCATCTTTGCACGCTATCCTGCAGCCGTTTTATCCGTGTGGATTGAAATTCCCATTGCGATTGCGATCGGTTATTGGGTGTATCACAAAGGCGGCCGTTTATTGATCCCTTCGATAATGGCGTTGATCATTCTCTACGTAGGTATTTACCTGGGTGTTTATGGAGAATTCACACTGGGTCAGCAAACGTACTTGTTTCAACTTGCTCCGTTTGCAGGAAACGCGGTTGTGATTTGGACAGTCATTCTCATGGGCTACTGTTTTGTGGCCTCGATCATGCCCGTTTGGACGCTCTTACAACCTCGTGATTATATTAATAGTCATCAACTTTTGGTCGCTTTGGCACTTTTAGTAGGTGGGTTGTTCGTGGCCTGCTTAACAGGGCAGGCAGACATTTCCAGCGCGCCCGCCATTGCAGCTACGCCGCCTGTAGGGGCTCCTCCGATTTGGCCGTTTCTTTTCATTACGATTGCCTGCGGTGCCATCAGTGGGTTTCACTGCCTGGTGAGTAGTGGCACCTCGAGCAAACAAGTCGAATCAGAAGTCGATGCTCAATACATTGGCTATGGAGCTATGTTGTTGGAAGGCGCGTTAGCCGTGATCGTGATTCTTGCTTGTTGCGCTGGTGTGGGGATGGGGGTGCCCGGAGAAGACGGAGACATCTTGCTGGCACAAGATGCCTGGAACAGTCGTTACGGGGGCGCGTGGGGTGAGTTTCGACTTCCTCAAAAAGTCGGTGCCTTTGTGGACGGCGGGGCCAACTTTATTAGCAGCTTGGG
>JAKVBY010000028.1:53522-111014 GCA_022446825.1 Pirellulaceae bacterium | reverse complement strand
TTGGCCTTCATGGTGATCGTGTTCTATTTGTGGCGACGTAACAAGCCGATTGTGTTTGCCGTACTTCCGATGATCGTTATGTTGATACTTCCGGGATGGGCACTTGCTTGGCAACTATTTAATAGCGATTCCGGCTGGTTGGTTGCGCAGGAAAAAAACTTTTTACTTGGATCGATCGGTATCGGAACACTCTGCCTGCAGGTTTGGATGGTGGTCGAAGGCATGATGATGTTTTCGCGCACGAAGGGGATCCTGGAAGAGAAGTTGCCACCTTTAGTGGCTGATTCATTGCAGGAAACGGCTGGCCGTTCTTGTTAAGATCACGGCAAGACTAAGTTCTCGGGCAATTTTTGGCTCGGCAATGATTCAATGAGGCATCGAATTCATCATGGATATGTTTTCCATCAACAATCTGTTAACCCTTGCGATGTTGATTTTTCTACAAGCAGTCCTGGGCTTTGATAATTTGCTTTACATTTCCATCGAATCGAAACGTGTTCCCGAAGATCGCCAGCAATTTGTGCGGCGGATGGGGATTGGACTTGCCATCGGCTTGCGTATTCTCCTGCTGTTTGTCGTTGTTGAGGCGATTTCGTTGTTTCAGGATACATTCTGTGAAATGGAGATACCCAATATCGTGGAATTCTCGCTGAATACGCACAGCCTGATTGTGCTTGTTGGCGGAGGGTTCATCATCTATACGGCCATCAAAGAAATTTATCACCTGCTTTCCGTTGAAAAGATCGACGCTGCAGAGACGGAGAAGGGACAATCCATCGCCAAGGCAATTACGTGGATTGTTGTAATGAATCTTGTTTTTTCTTTTGATTCAATTCTTAGCGCGATGGCCCTCACGGATGTTTTTCTGGTCATGGCCATAGCAATTCTAGTCAGCGGCGGGTTAATGATTTGGTTGGCGGATCATGTCTCCGAGTTCCTCAAGAAAAATCGGATGTACGAAGTGCTGGGGCTGTTTATTTTGTTTATCGTGGGGGTGATGCTGCTTTCCGAAGGGGGACATTTGGCGCATTTGAAACTGTTTAACCATCCCGTCGAAGCGATGCAGAAGAGCACTTTTTATTTTGTGATTACAGTGCTCGTGCTCATTGACTTGGCCCAGGGACGTTATCAAAAAAAGTTGCGGGCACAACGAGAACGTGAAACAACGGTCCTCAAGCAAGACGCTTGAAGGTATTGACGGATTATGCCAGTAATTCGTGCACGACCCGACCATGGACATCGGTCAGGCTCACATCCCGCCCGCCAAATCGGTAGGTTAGCCGTTCATGATCCAGCCCCAATTGATGCAAGATCGTGGCGTGGATGTCATGAATGGTCAACGGGTTTTTGGCGACTGCGTTGCCGAAATCGTCGGTTTTTCCGTAGGTCATGCCGCCACGAAAGCCACCGCCAGCCAGAAAGATCGAATAGCCGTTGACGAAATGATCGCGTCCGACGGCGTCGGTGATGTTCACGGTGTGCGGCGTGCGTCCCATCTCACCAGCCCACATGACGATGGTATCCTCAAACAGCCCACGCTGTTTGAGGTCACGAATCAATGCTGCTACCGCTTGGTCGGTGATCATGGCATTTTCTTCGTGGCGTAGCTTTAAATCACTATGCTGATCCCAGGGAGAATTGTTTTCATGGGTCAAGGGACAGGTAATTTCGACGAAGCGAACCCCCGCCTCGACCAATCTGCGGGCACGTAAACATTGCAGACTGTAATACTTTTTGTAGTCGTTGGTGGAATCAAGCCCATACAATTTTTTAGTGGCTGAGGTTTCGTCATCGATGTCCGCAATATTTGGGATCGAAGTTTGCATGCGGAACGCCGTTTCATAGTTGCGAATTGCGGATTCGATCAACTGGCCGTTCGATGTAGAACTCGCAAAGTCCTCATCTTGAGCTTGGAGCAATTCAAGTTTTTGACGCTGCAGAGCAAGGGAATCTTGGGGGACGATGTTGTCGACCGTTTCGCCCCGAGCCCGTAATAAAGTGGCGCCGTGTGACGCGGGTAGAAAAGCACTCGAAAAATTTTCAAACCCACCATTGGGGATCCAATCGTTGTTGAGCAGAACGTATCCCGGTAATTCTTCATTTTCCGTTCCCAGGCCATAAACAGCCCAAGAGCCAAAACTTGGTGCAAGGCCCGTTTCACGACCAGTATGCAAGAGTAACGCACCTTGTCCATGGAGAGGTTTTTTGCCGACGATGGATCGTACCACACACAGATCGTCTGCAAGTTCTGCTGTTTGCGGTAACAGATCACTGACCCATAAGCCGCTTTGGCCACGTTGTCGAAAACGCCAAGGGCTTCCGAGCCAGATGCGGTCGGCATTTCCCTGAGACCGCGTAGACACGTTTTCCTGTCCAATCCGTTGGCCTTGGTATTTCGTCAGTGCCGGTTTGTAATCGAAGGTGTCAACGTGGCTGGGGCCACCGTCCATAAAACAGAATATTACGCGTTTGGCGCGCGGGGGAAAATGAAAACCAGGTGTTGTGCTCTCGGTGTTACTTTGAGACGCGGCGTCGCTGTGCGTGCCCAGAAGGCCCGTCAAAGCAAGCATGCCAAACCCATTGTTCGCGCTGGCGAGGAATTCTCGCCGTGAGCTGTGTGGAGTGGGCCAGGGATGTGCCGTTTTGGACATTCGTTTCGTTCTTGAAGGCACCATGTCGCTTTTCTCCAAAACGTTCTACAGCGATCTTTTCAGGGAGTTCATTGAATATAAATGAACTCTTTGGCATTGAACATTGCGTGGGCCACCGCTGTCCAGAGCATTTCGTTCAGCAAAGGTGGGGCATCGTCTGTGTCTTGCTCTGCGGACAAATCTTCGAGAGCAACATTCCAACGTGTGATTTCTCGCACGTTTGCCGACCGACTAAATACGACTTGAAACATGTGGGCGATTCGCTCTTCCGTCGAAGCATGGTCCGTACCTACTAGCGTTCTTGCCCAAAACTCAGCTTGGGACCGCACGAAGGGATCATTCATCATCGTCAGCGACTGCGCTGTCGTGCTGGTTGAATCACGGCGTCCGGTCGGTATTTTAGGTTTAGGTTGATTGAACGTAGCAAGAAAACGGGGCGGTTCCATGATGGTGACCTTGGTATAAATCGAACGACGTCCGAGACCGTCCAATGGTCCGGAGAAGAGCCTTTTATATTCATCTTCTTTTTGGCGGGGTGGATCGATCGGTTGACCGAAGAGTTGACGGTCAAGTCGGCCCGAGGCGGAGAGGATCGCGTCACGGATGGCTTCTGCCTCCAGGCGGCGCAGTGGATAATGATGTAGCCACCGGTTTCTGGCATCCAGTTGTAAGGCAGCATTGGTCGTGTGCCCTGATTGTTGCCATGCCTTACTTACGACGATGGAGCGAATGAGTTTCTTCAGAGACCAACCGTCGTCGATAAACTGACGAGTGAGATGATCCAGTAATTCCGGATGAGATGGTTGGTCGCCCAGATGTCCAAAGTCATTAGGAGTTGCTACCAGACCGGTTCCGAAGAGCCAATGCCACACACGGTTTACAAAAACGCGCGCCGTCAAGGGATTCTCTGGACTTGCGATCCAAGCCGCTAGTTCTTTTCGGCCACTGGTTTCAGACTTGAACGCCGATGAGGATCCCATGATCGCCTGGAGATATCCCCTGGGGATGGGATCTCCTAAATCGTCGTAGTTACCACGAATGTTGAGACGATAATCTTGTCCCGGATCCAAGTCGGCCAGGCCATTTACTGTCCAGGGTGGTTTGATTTGTTTTTCAATTTCGCGATAACGCTTGATGAAGGTGGTCAGCTGCGGATGCTGGAAATCGTTGGTAAGTAGTTCACTTTTCAGTAGGGTGTTTATTAAGTGGACATCTTCTTCGGTGGCAACGTTGTGTTCCCAGCGATCGATGGCGGAGGTGAACCAGTCGGCGTAAGCCTGAGCAATTTCTTCTAGAGAAGTACACTCGCGTAACGCAACGGAACCATCAGGTGTTGTGGGAATTTTGAATAGTCCGTGGAACCTGAGCAAGCCGTCCTGAGGTGGGAATGGTGCCTGATGCACGATCACCTTGGTGATACCAAACCAGCTACGTGGGTTGGAAATTTGTTCCACTGTTAAGTCACCACCGAGTCCCACGCGTGGGGGGAAATTGGGATTCGTTGTTTTCGTAACAAATTCCTGAAACACGTTGCTGTCGGGAGGGCCGAGGACAGTTGAGCGAATTAACCAAGTTGGCCGTGAGCTATCAAGATAGTTAAATCGTTCAGTTAGAAACGCATTTTCATAAACATCCCGCGCCGCGGCATGGCCACCACCACTATATTGATAACTAATGTGACTACGTCCTAACGTCTTCAGAAGCGGAGATCGCAATGCTCCGTTTAATCGTGATGAAAGAGCGTTTGTCTGTAGGCCACCAATGAGAAGGTTTTGAATGGCATTCGGGCCATTGACCGCCACCAGAAAGTCGCCACAAGGCACAATTTGAATTCCGGTACCGTCCGTGCTCCAGCCTGTTGGAATCCCCTCGCGAAAATCGACAATAGTTTTGAAATGGTTTGCATTCTCAATTTGACGTTTCTCTTGTTCTGCAGCATAGCGTTGCGCCAGTGCTGACCAGGCCCCAGCAATGGATTGGCCAGAATCCTTGGCTTTCACGATTTCTATCCAGGGACGAAATGTGTCTTCCCAAGGCAACTCCTTTTGTTCTTGATGGGTTTTAAGTACTGCGTTCCAAGCCGAACTCTCTTCGCCACCAAAGGTGGCTTTAGGAATCTCAGTTGCTGCGGTCTGAGCGTCCTGTCGCCAAAGTTTGCTGCATTGCTCGCGCAACTGCTTTTTGATTTGGCTTAATTGGGTGAGCAGTGCTTGGTTGCGGTCTTCTAGATCAAGGGTATTGGTAACCCATCGTGAACTAGCAAAAACACCTGCCAGAGCGTAGTACTCGCGCTGCGCCACGGCATCCAACATGTGATCATGACAGCGTGCGCAGGAAATCGTTGTTGCCTGGAAGGCCTTGGAAAAGGCATCGATTTTGTTGTCGAGCATTTCTTGATGCACACCGTTGAAGTCGGCACTGTCTCCGTGTCGCTTTTCACCCATCTGGAAGAACATAGGACCGATTAATGATTCGTTAATACGTTCAACGACATGAAGTCGCGGCTCTTCCAGTAAGTCGCCGGCAATATGCTCTCGAACTAATTGATCAAAAGGGACGTCGGCATTGAAGGCGCGGATCAAATAGTCTCGATAACGCCAAGCACCCTTAGCAGGTACGTCCCACTCGTAACCATAGGTATCTGTGTAACGCACGACATCCATCCAATGGCGTGCCCAGCGTTCGCCGAAATGAGGAGAATCCAAAGTCAAATCAATCACATGCTCCCAAGCTCCTTCACGGTCATCATTCACAAAGGAATGCATCATCGAAAGAGTGGGTGCCAAGCCGGTAAGGTTGAATGTCAAACGCCGCAGTAAGGTTTCCCGATTTGCTTGTGGTGCCGGTGCGAGCCCGTGCTTTTCGAGCTCAGCTAAGATAAAGCGATCAATGGCACGGTCTGACCAGGACGCGTTTTGTACGTTTGGTATCGAGGGAGTGGTCACCGGTTGCAGACTCCACCACTGTCGGCGCTCGCGATACTTCGCATCCCAGGTGGCTGATGCAAGTTGCGCAGCGGTGGGTGGCTGGGAGCGAGGGTCGGGCGCCCCCATTTCGACCCACGCCACAAAATCAGCAATCACTTCGGGGGGGAGTTGAGTTTCCGGTGGCATCGCGATGGATTCATGCCTGAGGGCAGCGATCACGAGGCTCTTTTCCGCATCGCCAGGAACAACTCCAGGGCCCGTTTCTCCGCCGCGACGAATTCCCTCACGCGAGTCTAGCGTGAAATTGCCCTTGGCTTCGCTTGAAGAGCTCGCATGGCATTCGTAGCAATGACGCACTAAGACCGGGCGAATGTTTTTTTCAAAAAACTCTAGGTCACTGACTTCGTCTGCGGCAATTGAGAGGGTTCCCACAAAAACGAGGAAGAATGGGACCAGTATGGCGTCAAATTGCCAACGCAAAAATAGCACCGTAATATTTCCAAGGCCAACTTGAGAGCAGGCACAAACAGGGTGGGCGGACAATAACCAGTATGATGTCAGTCAGCGGGGTAAGTGTAGCAGTCAAGTGTAGGCTACAAAGTCCGTAAAGCAAAATGTGCTTCGCGAAGGGCCTTTTATTGGCGTGTGAAAAGTCTTTCCGATGACTACCGGAAGATGCTGCGAACCGCACTTTTGCTTTTTTTATCTGCGTGGCATGAGAAAATCTGTGGGCCTCGTGCCCACCATTCTGAAAATCCAAATAGCATTGTGAATGTTCCCGAATCGTTTGTGAAAGCAGTGAATCCGGTTTGAATGGTTCTGGCCTTAAGTTCTGGACTTAGAAGGGAAGAGAAATGACGTTGGGGGTGTGTGTCATGTCTCGGCTTTTCGATCTACCGGATTTCTCAGAACGGTGTTTGGTAGCGTGTACCGATTTTCCGAAACAAAATATCTCTCATTCGTGAACTCAGTTGACGGGATTTTCGACCGTTGGTTTGGAGAACGGTTGGGCGGTTAATCCACTGGTTTGGTAGGTTGTTTCGCCTTCCGCCACTTCGATGAGACAATTTACCGGAAGATCTGCGAAGCTTTGTGTTGTTGATGAAGTGGGCCATTGGATTTCAAGTGCGTCGATGGAGGCTGCTTTACCGATCCCAATGTGTTGTCGCAAGGGGTTTCCGCCAAAGCTACCTCCGCTACAAACCCAACGATAAACACTTCGTTGTGTATCGTTTTCATGAAAGGTGATTTTAATCCGTGTACCGATGGCGCAACGATTGGTCGCA
The DNA here is from genome assembly GCA_022446825.1 of Pirellulaceae bacterium. Lineage (GTDB taxonomy): Bacteria > Planctomycetota > Planctomycetia > Pirellulales > Pirellulaceae > JAKVBY01. The sequence goes on along the minus strand of JAKVBY010000028.1, from coordinate 104,150 downwards.
GTCCCGGTCAACTTGACCTTGATCCAGTTGTTGGCAAACCCCGGGTTTTCAAACAACGCATTGCGAAAAGCATCACCACGCAGAAAACCACCGAGTTCGATGTACACGTCCTGATCACCATCGTGATCCAAGTCAGCAAACGCGATCCCATGGCCTTTTTGAAGATGACCAAAGCCGCCGGGGTTGGTCACATCTACGAAACCCTGGCCCCCTGTGTTGCGGAACATTAAGTTAGGCATTAGGCCACGAAAGTCGGGATAACCAGTTCCCAGATAATAGTCGAGAAAACCGTCGTTATCGAGATCGCCAAAATTACTTCCCATCGGCTGGGTGACCCGATCGACGTTTTGTTCTGCGGTTACATCGCGAAAGTTACCTTTGCCATCACCTTGGTACAGCGCATCCCGTTCGGATTCGGTAGGGAGTCCAAAATACTCGCCAGCAACGTGTTCAATTCCCTTTTCATAACTTCCACAGAAAATGTCTAACGCCCCGTCATTGTCAAAGTCCCAAAACCACGCAGGTAAGCTTTGGTTAGGTTGGGTGACTCCTGCTTCGACAGCGATATCCCGAAAAGTACCGTCACGATTATTGTGATAAAGCCGATTGGGATGTCCTAAGTTTGAGACATAAATATCTGGATAGCGATCGTTGTCAAAATCACCCCAGATAACCCCTTTGGCGAAGCGATTATTTTCGACTCCTGATTTGGTAGCGACATCGCTAAAGGTTCCGTCATGATTATTGTGGTATAGGTTCGCCGGTCCGAGTTCGTTACCAATGTACAGGTCGAGGTAGCCATCATTGTCAAAATCAGCCCAGGAAGCAGTTTGGCTTGCTTGGAAAATTTCAGAAAAGCCAGCTTCAAAGGTGACATCGCGAAAATGACCCTGTCCGTCGTTGCATAGCAAGGAATGGGGCTGCTGGATGCCTTGGTCGGAAAGCCAGGCGCCTCGCAAGGCAAAGAAATCAAGGTCTCCATCATTGTCGTAATCGGCTTGTACCAGATTGAGTCCGCCGGTAATTCCAACCAGCCCTGCTTCTTCGGTCTTATCGCTGAAGGAACCATTGCCATTATTGTGGAAATAGCGAATTTGAGTTCCCAGGTCGAAAGACGAGACAATGATATCCAGCCAGCCATCACCATTGAAATCGTCTGCAATTGCCCCGCCCGCATGGGAAAACGCATCGATGTTGAGGCCGGTTGCCACTTCTGGAAAACGTGGGAAATCGATTTTCTTTTCGAAACGATCGATCGGAATGAGATGTTCTGTTGGCACGCTTTGAGGATATTCACCGAGTGTCATATGAGCCAAATTCATCAACCATTTTGCAGCTAAGTTTTCGGGTTCTGATTCGAGTACTTTCACAAAGAGTCCGATGCTCTGACGCGATCCAGCCTGGTCGGTGTGAACGCCTCCAGCAGTAATGGGGAAAATACAGTTTTCGCCAGTCGTGCAATGCACGCAGTTTTGAGTTTCACCCAGACGCAAGTAACTGACCGCTAAGAAAAACTGAATGCCTCGTTCGGTTTCTGCCGGTACCCTGGCATTTTGTTGTTTCAGTTTTTCAAGGATGGAAAGTGCTTTCTCGAGTTGCTCGATTGCAGCATTAACTTCACCCACGCGAAGTAATTCCCAGGCAAAGAGTGTTGAAAATTGGCACAGTTGCATGGTAGGGGCTTGCCCTGCACGCGCTAAGTTCTGTTCTGCTCGTATAAGTTGAGCGCGACCTAAGTAGGGATTGTGCAAACCGGTGTCTCGTTCAATCTTGGCCAGCGTCTCAATCATTAGTTGGTGGGCATCGAGCGAAGCTGGTGTAGCTGAGGGGCGAGATGGGTTCACGGTGCTCTCGCTGAGCGAGTGGTTTGTTTTGTCACATCCAGTTGTGCTGAATCCAACGAATGCCGTGATGAGCAAGCACGACCAAGGTAAACAAAATTGTCGGTACATATCGCCGTGCCGCAGATAAGCGTGTGATCTGGAGAAGTAACTTCTATTCAGGGTAACGGTCCATGGAACTAAATGGAATCTGTTTCCTGGTCTGTCCGAGCAAGAGGATTTTCTAGAAACCGCTTGTCGGAGGGAAAATCGCGTCTAGTGAAAATTTTTCCGCGAAAAAATTAGTTGTGGCAAAACGCTCAGACGAGGTAGAGGGGCGTTTTGCTTTCTGTAATACGTTGAATATTCTCAGCGCAGGCTTGACCTCGTCGCCGTGAAGTTCCGCGTGAACCACCACCGTTGTGTGGGGTGATCAAGATGTTCTCCAGGGTGCGAAAAGCATGGTCATTTGGTAGCGGTTCCACCGAGAAAGCGTCCAACCCCGCTCCACCAATTTGGCCATCTCGTACGGCATTTGCCAGCGCCTCTTCGTCGACAATGGCACCACGAGCCACATTAATTAATACACTTGACGGTTTCATGATTTCAAATTCTCTTTTTCCTATCAGATGGTGTGTTGAAGGGAGTAAGGGAGTATGGATGGAAACAAAGTCAGACGCGGAGAGTAAATGATCGAGTTCATCGGTCTTGCAGAAGTCGTCGACACCATGTTCCGCGAGCGTTGTTGGTGGAACGTCGACAGCATCTATAGCCATGATTCGCATCCCAAAAGCCGTTGCCCGTCGTGCCAGTTGTTTCGCACTATTCCCAAATCCAATCAGTCCGAGCGTAGCGGAATGGAGTTCCTCCGTCATGGGCAAACACCACACAGGCTCATTTAGCTGTGCTTGTCCCGCGTCGTGTTTCTTGGCAAAGCAAAGCATGAAATAAAATGCATGTTCGGCCATTGCTACGGCACTAAATTGTCCAGGTGTGTTTGCCACTGGTAGCCCTAGTTTGTGGAAGGTGGGAATGTCGACGTGATCCATTCCAGTTCCACTGATTTGCCAGAGCTTAACTCCAGCACCGACTGCCGTGCGAATCATTTCTGGCGTATGGCTGATCCCACCTAATTCAACCACCACATCAATTCCTGAGAATTGTTCTGGTAAGGCCCGTTCAGGATCAAAAAGAGTGACGGAATGTCGTGGGTCAATNGCGAGTAAAAAATCGTCATACCAGGGGTGCATTATTGCCGGAATGGGAACGTAGAGAATATTTAGGGCCATTTTTATAATTGGTACGCGGTCAGCGAAGCCATCTTGTCGGGTTGAAGAAGCGGATTTCCGGGACATTGACCAGGACTGAGGATTTGAAAAGCGGTTGGGAGCTCTCCAACGTAAAATCCTCGCGTAGTTCAATGTGTGTAAAGTAAGACTATAATCAATTTAATCACGTGGAAAGATGTNTTCTTAGAGCGGTTCGGCTGGGGCAGCAGTAGGGTGATTGGTTTTGCTCGCAACAGAAATAACAGATTGTTGAGGAATGAAAACGATGCCAAAAAAAAGTATGATAATGTTTTTTCTTTGCACGTTAGGGCTGATGGAAATCGCGTTACCGCAAGTCCAAAAGGAACGCGAACGTAAAGTGCGCGCGGATAAGCAACAGTTTCAGGAACAGGACTTTTGGATTTATGACAATTTAGAGGTTGCTTTTGACGTGGCCGCAGAACAGCAAAAGCCCTTGCTGGTTGTCTTTCGCTGCATTCCGTGAGAGCACTGCAGTGAATTTGACGAACAGGTTGTTCGTCGCGCACCAGGAATTCGCGAATGGATGGAACGTTTTGTCTGTGTCCGCGTTCCCAAAGCAAATGCTATAGATCTCACACGCTACCAATTTGATTTTGATTTGACGTTTGCCGTGTTTTTCCTGCGTGCTGATGGAACGGTGTATGGCCGTTATGGCACTCGGAGTGGTGCGGATAATGCAGTGAAAGATATGACGATTGACGGTTTTGCTGAAGCAATGAAAGGGGCTCTCGAATTACATCGGAAGTACCCTCGAATAAAATCTCTACTTCAAGACAAGCAGGCTTCACAGACTCAATACAAAGCTCCCGGTGATCTGCCGGCATTACGCGGAAAGTATAATGAAAAATTGAATTATGCTGGGGAGGTTGTGAAAAGTTGTGTCCATTGTCATCAGATTCGGGATGCTGAGAGATTAGTTTTCCGGACTGCCGGTAAACCGATTCCGGAGAAACACCTGTTTCCTTTTCCGTTACCGAAAGTTTTGGGTTTTCAGCTCGATCCGGAAACTCGAGCGACGGTTTCCCAGGTGGATGCCGCATCCGCAGCCGCGCAGGCGGGATTGAGGGTGGGAGACCGGATCGTTAGTCTTGACCGACAACCCATCCTTTCGACCGCGGATGTACAATGGGTTTTGCATGGCGCTCGGGAAAGCGGAACGCTGCGAGCCCGAGTTGCGCGGAACCGGCAACGTCTGTTTGTAGATCTCCCCTTAGACCTGGGTTGGCGACAAGGTGGCGATATTTCCTGGCGCGAGACGAGTTGGGAATTAAGGCGCATGATGACAGGAGGATTGCGTCTAGAAGCCGCCTCTCGGAAAGAGCGGCTGCGGATCGGCAGAGAAGCGACACAGATGGCACTGCGGGTGCGACATGTTGGGCAGTATGGTGAGTATGCCGTTGCCAAGCAGGCCGGGTTCAAACGCGACGACATTGTGGTGTCGTTTGCTGGCAAAGACGACCTGATGACGGAGTCGCTGTTGCTTTTTTATGCGTCGCAAAACTCGCAACCTGGCGATGTTGTTCCGGTTGTGGTCATTCGTGGCGACGCACGCCGAGAAATGTCGTTGCGATTGCAGTAGTCGTGAGGAGGGCTTTTCTTCAAGCCTGTTCCAGCACAAGATAGAGCAAATCCAAACCTTTCCAAGTCGAACTTTCAAGAAGATTGTGATGTCTGACCACTACGATGCCCTCCTTGTTGTTTCTTTTGGTGGGCCCGAAAAACCAGAGGATGTACTGCCGTTTTTGGAGAATGTTCTGCGAGGCAAACCGGTGCCGCGCGAGCGAATGCTGGAAGTTGCAGAGCATTATTATCATTTTGGAGGTGTCAGCCCGATTAACAGTCAGAATCGGGCGCTCCTGCGTGCCTTAGAGACAGCGTTAGCTGAATCTGGTCCAAAGTTACCTATCTATTGGGGTAATCGTAATTGGCATCCCTTATTGCCTGATGTACTGAGGCAAATGCGGGATGATGGGATCACGCGAGCACTCGCTTTTTTTACGTCCGCCTACAGTTCGTATTCTGGTTGCCGACAGTATCGGGAGAACATTGAGCAGGCGCAAGCAGAAGTTGGACCTGGCGCCCCGGAAATCGACAAATTGCGGATGTTTTTTAACCATCCTAGCTTTGTCTCGGCCCTTGTCGAGGAAACAGAGGCAGCCTTGAAAGCGATCCCGGTTGAACGTCACCGGACAACACAGCTTGTTTACACAGCCCACAGCATTCCCGAGGCGATGGCGGACAATTGCGAGTATGCGGCACAACTAACTGAAACGGCACGGCTCGTGTCCGAGCGTTTAGGTGATTTTTCCTCGGCTTTGGTTTACCAAAGTCGCAGTGGGCCCCCAACTCAATCTTGGTTAGTGCCTGATGTTTGTGACCATTTACGACTGGTTCGCAGTGAGAACCGATTCACTGATGTGGTGATTGTACCAATCGGATTTCTTTCGGATCACATGGAAATATTATTTGATTTAGATACGGAAGCAAAAGATTTGTGTGCAGGCATCGGCCTGCCAATGGTGAGAGCAAAAACTGTCGGTACGCACCCTCAATTCATCGAGATGATTCGCGAATTAATTCTCGAGAGGACCGATCAGGCAGCAAGAAGGTCACTGGGAGAATTCGGTACAAGCCACGATGTGTGCCCACTGGATTGCTGTCTTTCAGGGCGACCATTGCGCCCACCCCAGTGACTAAAGGAATTTGATTTTAGAATGAAAGGAAGGTAAATGATGGCGAAAAAGATTGATTGGAGTTACCACCGTCCTGGCTGAACGAGTTGCAAAAGAGCGCAAGAGTTTCTTGCCAAGGCCCAAGTAGAAACGAAAGTTGAAGTCAACGCCCGGCAGTGTTCGATGGGCGCTGAAGAGGCTTTGAAAGTGGTTGAAGGTGTCAGTCAGGTCTATATTGCGAAAGGAAAGAAAGTCGTTCATCTGGATCTTAGAAAAGAAAGTCCGACGGCCGAAGAACTCGCGAAATTACTGTTAGGCCCTACCGGCAATTTGCGGGCACCGACCATTCGCCGTGGAAAAACCCTGCTTGTTGGTTTTCACGAGGAGACTTATGAAAACGTCCTGAGCTAAATCGGACCTGCAGAGAGCACAGATGGTGCGTTGCCAGGCAGTGGCATAGTTGGAGCAGAGTTGTCGGTAGCCGGTTTCACACACAATCATTCTCTGCAAGTGAAAGCGAAGGTGGCCGCGAGATTTCTGGACGGTTCCCTGTCCAGGAATCGAAACACCGTTGAAGGGATTTGGGGTCCGACTGCTGAACCCAAGTAGGAAACATGCTACTCCAGCCAGCTAGGGACCTCCGTTTTTTAACCCGTCTTCAGGAAAGTCTGGTGAAGGTGGTCTTGGGTATTGAGTCTCTACATGAAGTCGTCGGTGAAACGAGCTGTGAGTCAAGCAGTGAGAATGTGGAGAATGCATTTGTCAGCGGGTGTTTGGAAGGGATATCTAAAGGTTCCCTAGCAACCAAATCAAATATAGAGCAAGGGCGCTGAATATCACCAACACGATGAGAATTGCTGTGTATCGCGGCCGGCCAAGCAGACGAATTTTAACCACCCTGGCATCACAATGAGGACATTTTTCAGGGGGTGGAAATGGTAAAGCACCGCCGCATTTGCAAATGAGCTGTCGTTGCCAAGCCATGCTTTATCCTGGCGAGTTCAAGGCGGTTTTTACGACTTGTTTCATTTTTTGCAGCCCCGTCTTGGCAACTTGCAGCGGATCTTGCTGCCAGTATTCGCGATTGAATAATTCAAGAGAAAGTGCCCCGCGAAATCCGGTGTCGTAAAGGTCACGTAGGATTTGGTTGAGTGGCGCAATCCCGTCACCGGGATAGACTCGGTGTTGGTCACCGATTGTTGCTCGGCTTGGTTCCGCTGGATAGTCATTCATGTGGAAAGCGTGTAGTCGCTTACCTTCGATCAATCGTAACCCGTTAAAGTCGGATCCTCCTTTAAAAATGTGGTAGACATCGGGCAACATGCAGGCATCGCGATGACCGGATTCGGTTGCCACGTAGATTAGTTGCCCCAGCCGGTGAATGGCCGGAGAATGCCCCCAGAGTTCAAGTTGAGGAATCACTCCGAGTCGGGTTCCTATCTCTAGCAAAGCCCGATAACGTTCGGCAATAACATCGAGGTTTATGGCGCCGGTGGCACCCACGGGCGGAGCCGCAATTCGAGTTCCCCCGATAGCTTTTATTGCCCGCATATCACGTTCTGCATCTTTTAACCCTTGGGCACGTTCTGTGTCGTCGTCCACAATCCAGCGGGCAAAGCCGATGGCACTCTCGACGGTCATGCCAGCGTCGGAAATTTGTTTGCGGATGTCGTCAAGACTTCCACCTGTTTCCGCGAATTCATGGAGGTGGCCTAACCAAGGCTCTATGCCTTGGTAACCTGCTCGCGCCGTTATTTCGATCTGTTGCGGCAAGGGGAGATTTTGGCCGCGGATCGTACTTGTGTTAAAGCAATAGTGAAATGGCTCTACGTTTGATTGTGCAGGGACCTGAGCTGCCTTAAAATCGACACCTGAAGATGCAGCCGTGGCCAATAGAGTACCGGTAGTAGTGAGAACGTGCCGTCGAGTGAAGCGATAGTTCATGGACATCCTTTAGCGTCGGGTACTGTGGAACGGGTACTGTGAAGGGGGGCTCAACCAAGCAAGCCTGATTCATTGTCGGCTGAGAACTGATTGAATTCAACGCCGTCGCCGTCTGTGGCCAGAACCGAATGATCGTAGTACCCAATTGACAGTGGGAGATACGGTCGCTAATCCTGTTATGCAGTTTACTAACTTAATTTCCATGATTTTAACGCGAAGAAATTTAGTGCAATGACAGTGAAAATTGTTGTATCTGATATTCCGGCCTTTGAGGAGCGGCATTATGACCTTTTACGCCGCGAAGTGCCGACAGTCACGGTAGCGACGCCCTCAAATGAGGATTTGGCAACGGAACTTGCCGATGCGGAGGTCTTTTTTGGTTATCACGAACCTCAGGTGTTTCGTGAGGCGACCAAGCTCAAATGGATCCAAACTTCTTCGGCCGGTTTGGATGCCATCCTTATTCCAGAAGTTGTTGAGAGGAATCTGCTCGTCAGTAATGCTAGTGCTGTTCATGCAGCTGCCGTCGTTGAGCAAGCATGGGCCTTGACGACTGCAATTAGTCGTGACATGTCGACTTATTTTCGCCAGCAGATAGAGCATGTTTGGGAATGGGGACGCTTGTACGATCTTGATGGAGCCACAGCAGGAATTATTGGTTTAGGTGGAATTGGACGACGGTATGCTAAGATTGCGGAAGCCTTTGGAATGCGTGTGATTGCTGTGGATGCTCATCAGCCAGGCCAGCCAGAGTGGGTTTCCGAATTATGGTCGATTGATCGTTTGGATGATTTACTGGCCGAGTCAGACGTTGTTTTAGTTGCTTGTCCTTATACTGCCGAAACGCATCATTTAATCAATGCGGACCGTTTGGCTGCCATGAAGGCAGATGCGATTTTGATCAACATTGCTCGCGGAAGCATCGTGGACGAACCGGCTTTGGCCAAAACGCTTCAGGAAGGGCACTTAATGGGAGCAGGAATCGATGTCTGCGAAGAGGAGCCTTTGCCTGCCGAAAGTCCCCTCTGGGATGTTCCCCGGTTGATCATTACCCCGCATGTTGCTGGTCATACATCGAAACGAAAACAACGTTTGATGGAGTTTTTCATTAAAAACTTGCGACGATACCTGCGTGGAGAAGCAGTCGAAAATCTTGTCGATCAGCGTAAGGGTTATCCGATTCCGACAGCGAATTAACGCAGCATGTCATTGGAAAGATATTTGGGAGATGGCCAGCGAAGCTCAGGATTAGCCGACGAGTTGCGCGCCGCAGCGCCGACAATCTCAGCACTGGCGCGGTTGTGTGGCAGCGCTCTTTGTTATGAGTTGGAGGTAAGGCCCTCACTGTCTCTCGAAGCCGAGGCCATTCTTTTTGCGTCCCGCAAATACGGCAGTTTCGAACTGAAAGTCACCAATGCGGCGGTCGACCCGGTTGATCGTTTCATTGCAGTTCATGTGCAGGTTGCACCGGAGGAACTGTTTGCGTTGCGACTTCCTGGTGACGCTGCAGCAACGATGCGATGGTTTGAGGGTTTTCGTGAGTTGTGTGCTGGCGGGTTTGTGGTACACCACATCGATAATGATTTCTCTTTAACGTCAGCCGGTTTTGAGAAGGCCAAATCAATTCAGCCAAACGATGTACAGGACTGTCTGCGTCGAGTCGGCCTACTTCAGGAGGCTGCTGAGTAGTTGAGGCCGATGTTTCCTATTCGCCCAATACATAGGCAAAGATGAGTGGGGCAACGATGGACGCATCGGAATGAATCATGAACTTTGGCGATGCTTTGTCGAGCTTAAACCACGTGATTTTTTCGTTGGGAACCGCGCCGGAATACGATCCATAGGAAGTGGTCGAATCAGAGATTTGGGCGAAGTATGACCAAAGCGGTGCGTCACGGCGCAAATCCTGTAAGATCAGCGGTACGGCACAAATGGCAAAGTCGCCAGCAATGCCTCCACCAATTTGAAAGAAACCGATGCCTGGATCTTGGCAATTGCCCAGGTACCAATCGACGAGATGGGCCATTTGTTCTGTGCCCGTGCGGACGACAGAATGGGTCCCGACGGAACCGTCAATCACACGCGCTGTGAGGATGTTGCCTAGTGTGGAGTCTTCGTAACCAGGAGAATAAACTGGGATGCCTGCTTCGTGGGCTGCGACCAACCAGCTATTCTCGACAGGGATTTGATAGTGTGGCTGCAAAACATTCTCATCAAAAAGCCGGAAGAAATATTCACAGGGAAAATACGATTGGCCATTTGCTGCCGCTTCCTGCCAGTAATCAAGCAGCTTGTCCTCGAGGTGTCGCATCACAGTTTCTGGGATGCAGGTATCGGTGACACGGTTAAAGCCCTCGTTACGCAAATCTTCTTCTTGCTGCGGGGTAAGATCCCGATAATTGGGTACGATTTTGTATTGGTCGTGAGCCACAAGATTGAAGACATCTTCTTCCAGATTGGCCGCAGTGCAAGAAATCGCGTGGACCTTTCCGGCACGGATCATCTTGGCCAGAGAAATGCCAATTTCGGCAGTGCTCATGGCACCTGCCATGGCGAGGAACATTTTGCCATCCGCCTTTAAATGACTCTGATAGGCACGTGCGGCAGCAACCAATTCGCGGGCATTAAAATGCCGGAAATGTTGATCGAGGAAGGCGGAGACACTCATAGGCAACTCAGGCCAACGTGACGTGGATCAGCAGGCCGCGCATGTCGAATTAAGAAGCATTACGACGTCACTCTTCACGATCGTCCGCCTTCACAACAAGTTTCGCAGATGGTGTGGCAATGCGAACATTGCAGCTTGCCGCGAATTTCAAGTAAGCGATGTTGGCAAACGGGGCATGGGGCTGCGTTCGTCCCCGGCGTTTGCTGAGGAAAAACATGAGGAGCGGTTTCTTTGGTCGTTGATCGTTGAGAATTCACGGCATCCTTTCCGTGGGCTAAGCATTAACGAAAATTCATGTCACAGCTCAATCCACCCGCTGCTGGGACATAGCAAGTCCGGGCATAGTCCATCAACATGCGGTGGGCGCTAAAGCGCCAAGCCAATGTCCCGATGGAGTTCATCATGCGTTGGATCCATGCTTTCGGTAGACCATCGTCATCGCGATCATAAAACATGGGAATTACAGTGCCCTCGAGAACATTGTAGAGATTCTCGGCATCTCGTTGATCGGTGATCTCATCGGACACATGTTGTGTACCGTTGCCAATGGCAAACCCGTTCTCGCCGTTGTATGCTTCCGCCCACCAACCATCTAGAATCGACAAGTTGAGCCCACCGTTGAGCACAACTTTCTGACCACTTGTACCCGAGGCTTCCAGAGGACGTCGGGGATTGTTTAGCCAAACATCGACACCTTGGATCATGTGGCGGCAGACGTTCACGTCGTAGTCTTCGATGAAGACGATGCGGTCGTTGAAGCGCGGATTGTGGCGCGAGTTTGCAATTTCCTGAATCAATTTTTTCCCAGGCTCGTCTTTGGGATGGGCTTTGCCGGCAAAGATCAATTGAATGGGGCGTTCGGAATCATGCAGCAGAGCACACAGGCGATCCAGATCTTGAAACAGTAGGTTGGCGCGTTTATAAGTAGCAAAGCGACGGCCAAACCCAATCGTGAGAATGTTTGGATCCAGTACGTTGCGCGCTGCATCGACTGCAGCATCGCTTTCCCCACGTCGGCGCGACTGACGACTGAGTCTCCGGCGCGTGAAGACCAATAGTAAATTCTTCAGTGCATTGTGTGTTTCCCACAATTCGCCAGGATCGACATTCTGAATGTGTTGCCAAACCTCAGCTTCTCCCATGCGCTGAATCCAGTTCGCGGGCAAAATGCGGTCGTAAAGTTGACGCATTTGCCAAGCCAACCAACTAGGGACGTGCACTCCGTTGGTGATATGTCCAATGGGAATTTCCTCTTCCACACGCCACGGCCAAAGGTGTGCCCACATGCGTCGCGATACATGCCCGTGTAACGAACTGACGGCGTTTGCCCGTCGTGATAACTTGAGGCCGACCACGGTCATGCAAAATGACTCGTGTTCATTTTGAGGCTCGACGCGTCCGAGCCCCATTAATTGCTCGTAAGAGATTCCCAACTCGTCGCGTAGAGGTCCCAGATGTTCCTCGACCAGGTCTCCATCAAATCGGTCGTGCCCAGCAGGGACGGGGGTGTGCGTTGTGAAGACCGTTCGCTGCGCTGTTTCGCGTAAAGCATGATCGAACGAGTGTGCTTCATCTTGCATGCTTTGGCGGACAACTTCGAGAGGCCCAAACGCACTGTGACCTTCGTTCAAATGGTAGGCTCCGGGTGTAATTCCCAGAGCGCGGAGGGCCCGCACGCCACCTACCCCCAAAACTAACTCTTGACGAATTCGTGTTCGTTCATCTCCACCGTAGAGTCGACTTGTGAGATGACGATCCTGCGGGCTGTTTCCCTCTACATCACAATCGAGCAAATAAAGCTCCACACGACCCACGAGCATTTTCCAGACTTTGGCCAACAACGTTTCCTGTCGGGTCTGTAAGCTCACCATGATGGGCTTGCCGTCGGAAGAAATCGCTGGCTCGATCGGTAGGTTCTCCACCTTGGTGTCTTGATATTCTTCAACTTGATAGCCTGCTTCATCGAGCCGCTGACGAAAATAACCTTGGTCGTAGAAGAGTCCCACGGCAACGAGCGGTACACCTAACCCACTAGCGCTCTTGATATGGTCACCGGATAGTACGCCGAGCCCGCCGGAGTAAATCGGTAACGATTCATGAATGCCAAATTCTGCGGAGAAGTACGCAACCGGTCTGGCTCCTAAGACGCCGGCATGAGTCGCGCCCCAAGTCTGCTTGTTTGCGGTGTATTCTTTGAGCTGACGAAAGGCGTGATTGATACGGCTATACAGCACCATCTCGCTGGCGCGCTGCGCAAGTCGTTCTGGTGACAATTCTCTCAGTAGTGCGATTGGATTGTGATCAAGTTGGCGCCAACGAATGGGATCGATGTCCCGGAACAGATTGTTCACTTCTGGCTGCCAGGTCCACCAAAGATTGCTGGCAATGGCGAGACATTTGTCGTGAAGGGCCGAGGCGGAGAGTTCACTCGAAGTCACTGTAGCGGCTGGCTTGGTGGACAGGTCAAGTTGGCTCATCAAAGTTCCTATGATTGCGAAGCTGAACGGTAGAATTGACCGAAGTCGTTTATTTATATCGATTTGCCAATTTTTCGAAAACCCGAGTGATGGTCTTTGGATCGTCTGTTATGACTTGGTAGTCGGAGACCTCTCCTATAAGCAGCAGGCCTGCATTTGATATACTTACCACCTCGCCACAAATGGATGTGCAGGCTCGTCCTTTCAATCAGCCCCGGGAAACCGATGCTCACCACGATCACCTCTTCAGACGATGCCGCCTTGCGGGAACTGTGCGCTCAGTTGCGTTTGCTAGCAGGTGACTTAGAGGGTGCGGATGCATGGCCTGCGGAACAGCTCCAGTTATGCGCGGATTACGGCGTTTTTGAGTGGTTTATCACACCCGAATTGGGTGGGCAGGGGTGGACTGAAGCAGAAATTCTGCGAGGGTATTTGAAGCTGAGCGCCGCCTGTCTGACCACCACGTTTGTCATCACGCAACGCATGGGAGCGTGTCGACGCATAGCGGTTTCGCATCAGGAAGAAATGAAACGGACTCTGTTACCGGATCTCCTGCGGGGACGGAAGTTTGCCACGGTTGGCATCTCGCATTTAACCACCAGCCGCCGCCACTTGACCAAGCCAGTGTTGCGTGCCAAAGAATCAGCAGACGGATTTGTCTTAGACGGATTTAGCCCGTGGGTGACAGGGGCTCCACATGCCGATCTGGTAGTGATTGGTGCAACCTTGTCAGATGGACGACAAATTTTAGCCAATCTAGATACCCGCCTACCGGGCGTCTCGGTTCCTGCCCCAGTCAATCTGGTCGGTTTGTCGGCCAGCAAAACGGGGCCAGTGCATTGCCAGGATGTGGAAATTTCACGAGACGCCATTTTGGCAGGTCCTGTTGAGGGAGTTATGTCGCAAGGCGTCGGTGCTAAAACGGGGGGACTTCAGACCTCCACGTTGGCGATTGGTTTGGCCGATGCGGCGATCGATTTAGTCGAAGCCGAAGCCACGAACCGTCCGGAGTTCGTCGCAGCGAGTGTCGCCTTACGTCGAACGTGGTCTTCACTTCGTGACGATTTGCTCACGCATGCAGATGGTGACGAAGTCTGTTCTAATGAAGAACTGCGTATTCGAGCGAACAGTTTAGCGTTGCGCGCCGCTCAGACCGCACTAGCAGCGGCTAAGGGTACTGGCTTTGTGGTGGGGCATCCCGCCGGCCGTTGGTGCCGCGAGGCACTTTTCTTTTTGGTTTGGAGTTGTCCTCAGCCGGTGATTGCGGCCAACCTCTGCGAACTTGCCGGAATTACGGATTAGCGAGTGATGATCAGATGAGTGAATCTCCAGAGCAAACCCATGTCGTTTGGCATGACAATACAATTTCTCGTGAGCAACGCGAGCAACGGAATCAGCATCGTGGCTGCGTCGTCTGGTTCACTGGGCTGAGTGGCAGCGGCAAAAGTACGCTGGCAAATCTGGTGGATCGTCTGTTGTTTCAACGGGGCGTGCAGAGTTTTGTTTTGGATGGCGATAACGTGCGCCACGGACTGAACGCCAGCCCGGAACTGCTGGCAAGTCATGGCGACTCGTTTGCCCAACGCTTCGGTCTGGGATTTTCTGCCGAAGACCGTGAAGAAAATATCCGCCGACTGGGCTCAGTGGCAGAATTGTTTGCCTCGGCGGGTGTCGTCACGCTTACGGCCTTTGTCAGCCCTTACCGCCAGGATCGCGCTATGGTTCGGCAGCGGGTGGAGAGTAGCGGTGGAAAAGGCACTTTTGTCGAAGTCTTTGTCGATGCTCCCTTGGCCGTTTGCGAATCCCGTGACCCGAAAGGTTTGTATAAATTGGCACGTGCCGGCAAGATTTCACATTTCACCGGCATCGATGATCCCTACGAAGCCCCACAGCAGCCCGAGTTGCACCTCTCGGCGGGGACGCAAAACGCGGAAGATCTGGCTTGTGCGGTGGTCGATTTCCTCGTGCAAACGTCTCTGATTACCAAGCAAAGTGAATAAAAAATTTGGGACGGATTGCTGAAATGTGCCAAGATTCGCTCTACTAGGACGAATACTCGCTGTGTTCGACGTGGTGTTTAGGTGACGCTGAGGGTGGAAGGCGTGGGCGCGACAACAACTTGAGGAGTCTGAAATGGTCATTTTAGGTGGGGTAATTGTTGTTCTGGTGTTGATGGTTTTTGTGATGGCATTGTGGATCATGTCGATCTACAACCGTCTCGTCGCCTTGCGCGAACGCCATAAGAATGGTTTTGCCCAAATCGACGTTCAGCTCAAGCGGCGTTATGACCTTATCCCTAATCTCGTCAACACCGCCAAAGGTTACATGAAGCACGAGAGTGAAACTCTCGAAGCAGTGGTTGCGGCGCGCAATGCTGCCTACACAGCAGAACAAAAAGTTGCCGGTGATCCGAGCAACCCGGCAGCGATGCGGGATTTGGTGGGGGCCGAATCGCAGCTCGGCGGAGCCCTCAGTCGCTTGATGGCTGTGGCCGAGGCCTACCCTGACCTGAAGGCGAATGAAAACATGCTCTCCTTGCAAGAAGAGCTGACATCGACTGAAAACAAGGTTGCCTTTGCACGTCAAGGGTTCAACGATGCGGTGACCCAGTACAACACACAGCGTGAGCAATTTCCGGCGGTCCTGTTTTCCGGCATGTTCGGTTTTCAAGCCGCCGAACTCTTTGAGCTTTCTAACGAAAAGGAACGGGAAGCCCCGGCCGTTAGCTTCTAAGCGAGGTGTGGTGGCAGTGACAATTCTTTTGTGCGCCAGTCGTCCTCGAGAGCGTGCAAGTCTCTAGAGAGATTGTATACCTATGGATTTCTTTGCTCGGCAGGATGTGGCCCGTCGTCAGACAAAATGGCTGGTCGGCTACTTTGTCTTGACCATCATTTTGATGGTGCTCGTCCTCTATCTGGTTTTTGTAGGGATTTTGGGTTTTGCCGAAGCAAAAGAAGCAAAAGAAGCCTTGGCACTTCAAAATATGTCGTGGTGGCGTCCAGAGATTCTTTTGGTGACCACGATGGGCGTCCTTGTCCTGGTTGCCTTGGGAAGTTGTTACAAGATCTTTTCTTTGCGTGGTGGGGGCGAAAGCGTGGCTGTGATGTTGGGCGGTCGCTTGGTTGCTCAGACCACGTCGGACTCCGAGGAACGCCGCTTACTGAACCTGGTTGAGGAAATGGCTTTGGCTTCCGGGATGCCAGTACCCCCCGTCTATTTGATGGAGGCAGAAGAGGGCATCAATGCCTTTGCTGCCGGTTACCTCGCGGATGATGCGGTGATTGGAATCAGCCGCGGTGCGATGGAATATCTCAGCCGTGATGAGCTCCAAGGTGTCATTGCGCATGAATTTAGTCACATTCTCAATGGAGATATGCGCTTGAATATTCGACTTGTCGGCCTGCTGCACGGCATTCTGATCCTGGCCATCATAGGCTATTACGTGCTGCGTCTTGCTGGTTCGTCGGCCCGTGGGTCCTCCAGTGACTCAAAAGGAAAGGTAGGGGCAGTAGCCGGCTTTTTTTTGGTGGGGCTGGCCATCATGGTGATTGGATACATCGGCCTGCTTTTTGCCCGTCTCATCAAAGCCAGCGTATCTCGTCAACGCGAGTTTTTGGCAGACGCATCGGCGGTTCAGTTCACACGCAATCCCGACGGAATCACGGGTGCCTTGAAGAAAATCGGCGGCGTTTTAAACGGTTCTTATCTGCAATCACCCGAAGCGGAAACGGCGAGTCACATGTTCTTTGCCTGTGGCCTCCAATCCTTGAATTTCTTTTCGTTTGCGACCCACCCGCCGCTCGACACCCGCATTCGAAAAATCGATCCTCAGTTCGACGGAAAATATCCGCGCGTGGAAAAACGCAAAAAGAAAAGCACGCGGCGATCGGGCCAGGGACAGCAGGGCAAAAAGAAGGCAACTTTGCCTGCAATTTTACCTGCCGTGCAAGGCTTGCCTGGCTTGCCTGCGACGATTCCGTTGGACCCAACGTTGGTCCTAGCAGCGGTCGGAGCGCCGACGATCGCACATATGTCACACGCTTCGGAACTCCTGGCATCTTTGCCACAGGAGTTGAAGGATGCGGCACACGAGACATTCAGTGCCCGCACGGTGGTGTTTGCCTTGCTATTGGATGAGGAGGACGCCATTCGTCAGCAGCAGGTGGCAATGATCGAAGAGGGGGAAGGGGCTCCGACAGCCCAGGAAACAGTGCGTTGGGGTGAGGTGGTGCAAAAACAGCCGTCAGAGTTTCGGTTACCGCTCATAGAAATGACTCAAAATGCCTTGCGAGCTATGGCGTTGCCACAATATCAACAGTTTCGCGCAACGGTAGAAAAACTAGTCAAGGCGGACAAAAAACTTGGGCTGTTTGAATTCGTCGTGCAACGCTCGGTCATTTTGCATTTGGACCGTCATTTTGGGAAAAGCCAACGGCCGAAAGTAAGCTATTTCGCGGTACGGGCGGTCAGCGACCAAGTAGCCGGTTTGTTGTCGATTCTAGTGCACGTTGGACATACAGACGAAACGCAGGCCCAGGCGGCCTTTAGCCAGGCCTTGGTCCCCCTGGAAATGGCCATTCCTTTAACGCCGCGGGAGCAATGTTCGTTGCCATTGTTGCAAAGCAGTCTCGACGTGCTTGCTGAATGTTCACCAGCTGTCAAAAAACGCTTATTGGGTGCGGCCGTCTTGGCAGTCGCCACGGACGGTCACGTTACCGTTCAGGAAGCCGAGTTGCTGCGGGCCATTGCCGATTCGCTGGATTGTCCCCTACCACCCCTCGTACCTGGAGCACTTACGGTTTCTGAAGCAGGCACAACAAACAAGAGCCAAGAAGATGAGTCGCTTCCTTAAGTGGAAGTCGGCTCGGCCAGCGTTGCTGTTTTTGATCGTTTTTGTCGCAGCCCTGAATTTTGAGGCACTAGCCGCGGGAAGCCCTGAGTTGGGAAGCCTACTACCACCAAAGCGGCCAAAGGGGGCGGCGGTAGTAATAGTAGTAGGCGGGTCTTGGTTGGACGTAGACCGAGGCACGGGGGGCGGTAAGAGGTCGGTTGACGACCACGGTTTCCTGAGCAGCGGGTTGCGAACTTGGCACGATTTCAATCTTGCCGGCGTATTGGGGCGCGTTCAGACTCCAGTTTTTCGCACTTTCTCCTTCCAACTGCGTCGTTACGGTACCGACGGGAACTTTGAGTGTCAGTTGTTGTCCGGCGGAAATGCGATATCGATAATCGTTGACCTGGATCGACCGCTCGGTCGCCGTCTGATTCAGAATGGTAAATTCACCCTCCGTTGTTTCCCACCCAGGTGCCGCGTTTGCGTCGTCCTGGTCAAGGTCTGCCGAGTCCGCGATACTACTAACAGCGTTTTCCTCGGTGGGGATGCTGCTGAGCGGTGAAATAGGCCGGTTCGAGCGATGTGAGTTGGAGAGCGTCTCGAGAAGTTTTTGTTGTTGCTCAAGTTGTTCGCGGAAACTTGCTCTCAGATCGTCAAGATCCTGCCGCATGTTCCCCACCAGGGCAGAATTTTCTGCGACGGTTTTCGTTACGACCGTAAAATTTTCCGACAAGGATTTCAGGTCGGCACGCATGCGTTGAACTTCTTGCGCCCATTCGGCCTGGGTAAGAGCTTGGCCTTCTGAGGTGTTTTCCAGGACTTCCGTATCAGCTTGTTGAGCCTGGGCCAATCCAGCAATTAATGTCACCAGCAGACCAGTAACTATCAGACCAGTAGTGAATTTGGACATGAACATAATATCTCGCCTCCACGTGCAAGGTGTCGATTGTCCCATTCCTTGGAGAAAGTTTGCGGAGGCTCTCTTGCTTCCGACTTCGAATCCACAGATCCAGTGTAAACGGTGTAGAACGTGGTTCAAGTGGCTAATAATACGGAGGAGACAATTGACACTCGAGGAGGGCTTCGGCACACTACACCACCTCTCTGGTAACTCTATTGCAAAGTCGAAAAACGAACCCCGGCGGTTACTTTTCCCAGATGACCTCGTCAATCGAAACTGACTCTATTCAGCCATTTGCAGGCCAACGTATTGCGTTCGTTGGCAAACTGGGTGGAATAACCAGACGTGAAGGGCAGCAGCTTATCCGTGATGCGGGTGGTCTTTTCGTCGATGATGCGCCTGAAAAGGCCGATATTATTGTGCTCGGAGCTGACGAGATATTGGTTGGAGAAAAAGACGAATTGTTGAACCCCTCCGCACAACGAGCTGTGGCCGAAGGTCAGCTCGAAATTATTTCAGAGACGCAATTTTTTCAGCGTCTCGGCTTGGTCGAGAATCAACAAAACGTGCGGCGTTTGTATACGCCAGCCATGTTAGCGAAATTACTTGACGTTTCGGTAGCGACCATCCGTCGCTGGCATCGACGAAAGTTAATTGTTCCGGTGCGTGAAGTTCATCGGTTGCCTTATTTCGACTTCCAGGAAATCGCGACCGCTCGTCGACTTGCGCAATTGCTTGCCGCTGGAGCGTCTCCAGCAGCGATCGAGAAAAAGCTTGGCGAATTGTCCCGTTTTGTTCCTGGTGTCGAGCGGCCACTTGCGCAACTCTCGGTGATTGTCGAGGGAAAGCAGTTGTTACTGCGGCAAGGTGAAGGGTTGATTGAGCCGGGTGGCCAAATGCGGATCGACTTTGATTCGATTGGTGACGTCGACGAAAGTGTTTCAAAACGTTCCTCAATCCCTGCCACGTTACCGATGGTTCCAGCGCTGGAAGAGCGTGAGACAGGAACCCCGCAGTCTCCGCCAGCAACACCGCAGGAGATGTTGAATTTGGCTGCGGACTTGGAAGACGAAGGACAACTCTCTGCGGCTGCGGAAGTGTATCGCGCCACACTGGCCGCAGTCGGTCCACGTGCCGACATTAATTTTCAATTGGCAGAATTGCTCTATCGATTAGAGGATTTACCAGCCGCCCGTGAACGCTACTACACCTGCATCGAATTGGATGAGGATTATGTCGAAGCACGCGCCAACTTAGGATGTGTGCTGGCGGAAACCGGTGAATTGACTTTGGCGGTGGCCGCGTTTCAAGGAGCGCTGGAATATCACCAAGAATTTCCAGATGTGCATTACCACTTGGCTCGCACGTTTGATGAGCTCGGAGAACCGGCGAAAGCGAAACATCATTGGGAGCAATTTCTACAACGAGCTCCCGATAGTCCATGGGCTGACGAAGCTGCTGAACGACTTCAGGAATCCGCTTTTTAGAATCTTTTATTTGTTCGTCGGCAGCGACTTTTCACGCGGGTTTTGCGGAGTACGTGGCATCCCCGGCCAGTCCCCTTTGGCCTGATGCTGGAGGGCGGCATATTTTTTTTCCAAAGCCACCACCGCATTGTCACTCTCGTCGACGTACAGAGCCAGCCAGTCACCCGTTTTCCCGGTCTTCGCGACACGAATCCCCGCCGCCAGCCGACCGCGGTGATCTCCTCCCGCGCAATCTCCTGCAACGAGTGCTGCCATGAGACGGTCTGTGAAACTTCCGGGGGTTTCTTCGTAGGCTCGAGCCATTTCGGTAATGACTTCGCGACCTGCCAGAGTGTTGCCTTGGCAACAATAGAAACGACCGGTCATGGCAGCCCAATATCGACTGCGTGCGGGCGCTTGTGTGGGATTGTGAACGGCCGCCTGCCCTTGCATGTTGATGATGCCAAGTTGTCTCATTTCGGGTTGATCATCCGTTTTGAGGAAATGTGCTAAAACACTTTCTGGCCGGACCCCTTGAGCCAGTAAATCTAAAGCCGGTTCTCCCCAAGCAGGGACATGATGATGCTGGGTGCAAAAAGCACCAACGCCGGCGCGCACGTACGGTACGACCCGCCCAACGGCTGGATACTTACTTGCAACTGCTGCGCCACAGACCCCAGTCTCTGGATCGACCGCTACGATCGAGAAGGTTGCAGTGATCTCGAGCGTTTTTAGATTTTTGGGTTCTGTCGCTGCTGCAGGGGTGGTGGTGAACAAGAGGAAAGCTCCGCAAAACGTAGTGCAAAACAGCTTTAAAGTGAATCGTTGCATACTGATCATGATGTGACCAATTTATGAGATCTCGGTAAATTGTCCCAACCGCGGTGATTCCACAGTCACAAAATCTTTGAAGGTCATGCTAATCGAAATCCCATGATCTCCCGCGTTGAAATTAATTTGTGGTTCATTAGATAATGCTTGGTCACACCAGGTGGGAAGTTGGAAGAGACTCCCGAAGGGTGGGATGGAGCCTGGCCTTAGTCCGGTTTGGTCCCAGACTTCTTCTTGTGTGGCAAAGCGTAGTTTACGAATTCCCAGAGCCTGACGAACTTGCTTACTCGCTAAGCGGCGATCAGCAGGCATCACGAACATAACAAAGCGATCATCGGTTTTACAGATCAGAGCTTTCGCGCCGCTTTTTAACTCGCAGCCACGAACATCTGCAGCCTCTTTGCTTGTAAAAACCGGCTTGTGTCGCGAAACTGTGAATGAGATCTGGTAATTGTTCAACAATTCCGACACTTGTTGAAAGACACTGTGGATGTTTTGGTTCATGCAGATCTCAGCCAAAAAAATGCCCGGGTACTCGATTAAAATTATCTCGCGAGTCAGGCTTTCGCATAGATGACGACGAGAAAAATCCTTTGCGTTTTCTCTTCTGCGCCTTGTCTTGTGTGCGGAATGATTCCTACGACAACGGTTGGATATCGGCTATGATGCAAGGGAAAATCCCAAAGATTGTGCAGCCTGTAAAGTCATTTGACCGGGAGCGGAAGGCTCGAAAACAGCAATTTGACGTGTAACGAACCTTGAAAAATTGGGCAATGATCGTATTCTTTTAACTGGCGAGTGTCTCTGGGTTGGAAGGCCGTTGGTGATGAGGCTGTGGCGAGCAAGCATTTTGAGCTACCTTTTTTGCCTCTTCATAGACTGATTTCGGTGTCACGCTGGCTGGGTCACGCGATTTGGGTGTATGAACGAAATCCTCTTTAAATACGATCAGGTGAACCCTGTTACCTGGGTTTATCTTTCTTCACTTCTGACGATTGCGCTTTTCTTTAAGTTTAAACGCTTTTGGAGCGTTCGCAATTTGGACGTCATCTTGCTGATTTTACTTACTCCAGGCCTCTTGATGATCGATGCTGGTCACCAAGTTCGTGTGGCCAGCCAGGATGTGGTTGTCGCGAACGGAGCACAGGAATCCAATACGAACGCAACCTCAGTGGTTCCGACTGATCTTCTATCACAGGACTCTCCAGCGGAAACGGTCGCTGGAGTGGAAGTTCCTCTTCTCGAAGAAGAGGGGTCTGCAGAAGTGACCTCCCTAGACGCAGACTCTGAAACAGTTTCCACAGGCCCGCAAGAAGGAGAGACTGAAGCAGGCGAAACAGAAGATGACGAAAGCGTTGCTGCGATTGGTATGGCCACCGAACGGGTCGGGTATATCTGGATGTTCGTGGTTTGTGGTCTTTGGTTAGTGCGGTTGTTAGCCGATCCAAATATGGTGCGCCGACCCTTGCTAGAGCCTAACTTGACGGTTGGTGGTTTAACTTTTTTGGGCTGCTTCTTATTCTTGTTTATCATGGCCAACGTAGTTACCGGTACGCCTACGGACGATGACCTTGATGGTGCCAAAGGTGCTCAAGAGCTAATTGAACGTCGTGCCATCGAAGAGGGTGATGACAGTTTCCAACGTCATGGCCCCGGATATGCGCTGTTATTTCTACTTCCCAGCATCCGCACTTTACCCGGGACGATCAGCGATTTACCAACTCAGTCGCAAGATGCTTTTAATCGTCGTACTGCAAAGATCATGGCCATTGCTGCCCAATTGGCCGTTGCGTTTGGAATGATCTTTATTGGTTATCGGCACTTTAATAATGTCTGCACGGGAATCGGCGCCGCCACGTTATATTTACTGTTGCCGTACACTGCTCAAATGACTGGTCGTGTTCCGCACGTGCTGCCAGCGGCTTTATTGATTTGGGCAGTCGCGTGTTATCGTCGCCCGATGATCGCGGGAATTTTTATCGGCGTCGCTATGGGGACTATTTATTCGCCATTGTACCTGCTTCCCCTGTGGATCAGTTTCTACTGGCGGCGCGGGTTGGTGCGGTTTGTGGGGGGATTTTTGATTGCGACTCTAGTCATGGTGTTATCGTTGCTATTTAAAGCAACAGACATCGCGTCATTCGTGATGATGACACGTCAGATGTTCGGTATTGTGATGCCACGTATGGAAGGCATTCAGGGTATCTGGGAGCTCGGTTGGGATCCTATTTTTCGTCTGCCGGCCTTTGGCTTATTTATCGTTATGAGCTTTACATTTGCGCTTTGGCCAGCACAGAAAAATCTTGGTACGCTGCTGAGTTGTTCGGCCGCAATTATGGTGGCCACACAATTTTGGCATGGTTATGGTGGCGGGCTTTTCTTGGGGTGGTTTTTACCACTCATGCTGCTCACGATTTTCCGACCAAATCTGGAGGATCGTGTGGCGCTTTCTGTTCTTGGCGAAGGTTGGTTGTCTGGTCGATTTAGCCAGAACACGGCACCAAGCGATCGGCTAGTTGCTTAGTTCGTTGGGCGACATCCCAACATCGACAATGCTACAGCCGACAACTACATTTAGCTGTAAGTCTCGGGCGCGCTGGATGATTTCGGGACTCTCGCTTCCTGGATTCAGCCAAAGTTCACGGCAGCCTTTTTCCGCCACAGCATCCAGCACCGAGATGCAAATGTGGGGTGGCAAATAGACACTGACTCGATCGAGACTTTCACAGGGAACCTGAGAAAGCGACTGATAAGCGGGCAATCCTTCGATCTCTCCTCCTTTGGGATTTACGGGAAAAACTTTATAGCCCTGTTGTTGATGTGCCCGGACCGATTTGTTGCCAAATTTAGAGCGGTCCGAGCTTGCTCCGAGAATTGCTACCGTACTTGTGGACATGCCTTATTACCTGAGAATTGCTAATCTGAACGTCGGCCTTTCACAGCCGAGTTTTTGTGGTTCTTTTCGGAGTTGTACCAGTATCGCCAAGCCTTTTTGTCGTAGCCAAATGTGATACCACCACTTAAGGTGGTTAAGGCATTCAGAACGGATGGGTTGCGAATCTCGTCACGGTAAGTTGTTGCATGCTTTCCAGTCGTTAGACTAGCACCGCCCGGGGGAACTGCGAGCGATGTTCCGTCTGTTGTCCGGGTAAACGTTGTTTGGATTGAATTAGACGCTGGAGCACGACTTTTGGGAATTGCAAACAGGTGCGTTGTAATCAATGCTTCGATTAAGGGTTCGATCGCGGATGTTGCTCCTAACTCGGTTAACACGACGGCGGCGCGATTGACTCGAATGTTGTCAGCGTTTGAAAGGGTCTTTGCGTAGACCGCTACAACATCTGGATGTTTCATTCTTACAATGTGATCCAGCGTTGCGTCGAATATGTGCTCATCAGGGTCGTTGAGTGTCACATCGATCAGGGTCTTCAGGGCGTTTTTCGTCGCAATGTTCCCTAGCATGTCGAGATATATTTTTTTCACTTCCCGCAAGGGTTCTTGGGGAAGAAATTCTGCTAGTGAAGGTACAGCAAGGGGATCTCGAATGGCCAAGAGTTTTTGTTTCGTCTCCACAAAGTTGCGCTCGTCAAGATTGTTTCGCCATCTTTTTAATCGTCTTCTCCAATCTTTTTCAGCGATATCTTTTGCCCGTCGCTTTTCATCAAGGTGAATATCTTGAGAGAGACGCCAGCGGCCTCGATAACGTTCAAAACCACGACTTCTCATGAACTCTTCGTGCGTTGTCCACTGCCCATGAATGTGTTTAAAACCGAGTGCATACCGCGCGTCCACATGATTAGGATCGATCTCAATAATTCTTTTCAGATGGGACCGACGTTCTTCGGAAAGGCCGTGCTTGTCACACCATTCGCACAGTTCCCACTGGGCTTCGACCGTGTCATCGACAAGTGGAACAAGTCGCTCATATTCATCTTCGATGGGGTGACGTGGCCGAACTTTTTCAATCTGGCGAGCGTCTAATTGGAGTTTGATACCCGGTTGAATGGAAATCAAATAAGGTTCGCGGGACTTGCGATCACGGTTTAAGAACGTTCCCCGCAGAGTGCCCCCATTTTCTAGAAGAAAAACCTCTGACCAGCCGGTTTTAGCAACCATGCAGACTAAGAGGCTGGCTAAGATGCAGTGTTTGGTCAAAGAAGTCTGCATGAAGAGGTGATCTCAGGGATTGCCAAGTTGGTAAACTGCTCTGCTGGAAGAATCTATCCATGTAGGGCCACGAACTAGTTTAGGAGATCGTGGCTGCAGTCGCAATGATTTTGTCGGCAGGCCATGACGCTGTAAAAAGTTAAATTTTCTACTTTGCTTTAGAGTCCAAAGTTCCCATGAGTACCACGCCGGAAGAACATAAATCGGATGCGCCGACCTCAATTCGCTGTGCCGTCGTCACTGTAAGCGACACACGCACCTTGGAAACGGACACGGGCGGCCGGACATTAATCGAACATCTGGAGGTTGCTGGTCACCAAGTGGTCTTGCGAAAGATCATTCCTGACCAATCACAACCGATGCGTGCCTTGTTGGATCACTGCCGTGAAAGTGAAGAGATTGATGCTGTGCTCATGACCGGTGGTACCGGGGTGACTGCGAGAGACCAGACATTTGAAACAGTCACGTCGTATTTGACCAAAACGTTGCCGGGTTATGGTGAATTGTTTCGTCTGCTGAGTTACGAAGAAATCGGTGCTGCTGCGATGTTGAGCCGTGCGACGGGCGGATTAATGGATCGGACGATTGTTTTGACGATGCCGGGATCGAGGGCCGCGGTTCTTTTGGCCATGAAAAAACTTGTCATTCCCGAACTATCTCACCTAGTGCGGGAAGCACGTCGGTGACGCGGGATCTCTCAATCAAATGGCGGGCAAGCCAGCATCGTTTCACGACCTTTTTGTCCGCCGTGGCAAAACTTCAAGGTGCGTTTTCCTTGACGTCGTGGTCGAATGTAAACAAGCTGGAAACTAAGGTTTTCCCGGCAGGGAGTTCTCTTTGTGAATCTATGGTAAGGACCATTTTACATCGCAATCTTTGACATCTAGAGGTTCCCCATTTATAGAAGGGAACACAGAATGCGCGCAAGTTACTACTTGTGCAATTGGTACTTACTATTGATATGACGAGGTTCCCGATGTCGCTTTTCCGTTTCTTTCGTTGCTCAGGCCAAAAGCAACCTCTCAACCGCCACGGCAATCCATGGCAGCGCCGGCGTCTATTCATGGAAGGGTTGGAAGAGCGACGTGTCCTTTCTACGGTTACTTTTGACGGAGATGTTGAAGTCATCGAAGGTGACACAGGGACACAAGCAATGGTTTTTACGGTGCGCCGTGATGTGAACGACGGTGAAGAAGCGGTTGACTTTTCAATCGTCGGCGATACTGCGACGCTCGGGGAGGACTTTGAGGAGCAAACGGGAACGCTCGACTTTAATGGAGGTAACGACCTTTTTAGCACGATCATTGTGCAGATCACTGGCGATACCGGAGTTGAGCAAGAAGAAACTTTGTTTGTTCAATTGTCTAATGGTCAGGGTGGCGTTGTGATTGGCGATGCTCAGGCCGTGGGCACGATACTCAATGATGATGTGCCAAACCTTTCGGTGTCAGATTCTCAGGGAGCCAACGAAAGTGGTAATGCCGTGTTCTCTGTGAGCTTGGATCAGTCACCGGTAGATGTCGCCCAGGTAACGGTTCAAACCAGTAGTGGCAGCGCGATTGCAGATGCCGACTATGCCCCAGTTACACAAACGTTGATCTTTAATCCGGGGGGATTGTTAACTCAGAATGTGATTGTCGCAATTTCTGAAGATGGCATTGTGGAAAGCAGCGAGAATTTCACACTCGATGTTCAGGTGGCAACAAACGTTAACATTGTTGATGGGCAGGGCGAGGCCCTGATTCCCGCCAATGACGTCACAGCCATTTCCATCGGTGATGTTGCGCTTAACGAAGGGGGGGCGAACAATACAGATCTGAATTTTTCCATTTCTTTGAGTCGTCCAGCGAGTAAAGACATCACGGTTATGGCGACGACGAATGATGCAACCGCTGGTGGCGGAGGCCTGGATTATCAATCCGTTGTTGAGCAGCCTGTCACGATTCCAGCGGGTTTGAGCCTCGTCACATTTTCCATTCCGATTATCGGGGACACAATTGTGGAAGCGGACGAGACGTTCGAATTGAATTTGTCCAGCCCACTCTTTGGCGGAATTGTCGACACGAATCGAGTGCTTCTTGGAGACGCGCAAGGCATTGGGACGATTCAAAATGATGACAGTGCTTTGTTGACTGGCAGGGGGACTAGCAGTGTCGAAGCCGGAGGGGCGAACCAATTTCTTTTTGAACTTTCAAACCCAGTGGATGTTGACGTTTCAGTTCAATTTGGCACAGTGGATGAAACGGCGATTGCTGGTTCAGATTATGCACCGATTGTCGACTTTCCGTTGCTTTTTACGGCGGGACAGACCGTCCAACTTGTTGAAGTCGTTACTTTCGACGACGACCTTCTCGAACGTGATGAATTGGTTGGCGGTGATTTGTCCAATTTGTTCGCACATGGAAGGGAAGTTGCACTTGGTAGCGTGGAGTCCGGAACGATCCTTAACGACGACGCAGCGACGGTAACGATTTCCAGCGTCAATGGTCTCGAAGGTGACTTCAGCGAAGCCGCTTTTGACTTTCTCGTCACGTTAAATGGCAGCGTTGATACTCCATTTAGCGTTGATGTGGCAACCTCAGAGGTAAATGAAGCAATTGCTGAGGCGGATTTCGTTGCGAACACGGCTACGTTTCAGTTTCAGGGCAATGATGGTGAATCACAAACGTTTCCGGTTCAAGTCATTGATGATGCCCTTGTCGAAAGTGACGAGTCGTTTGCCGTAAGCTTCAGTAATCTCCAATCGACGGGTCGGGCGATTGCTTTGGTCGATGGAACGGGAACCATCATGAACGACGACCTTGCGGAGATATCGATCGATGATGTAACGGTTACTGAGGGCAACGAATCTTTCACGACAGATGTTGTCTTTACCGTTTCCATGCAAACGCCGGCTAGCCGGGATGTTACGGTAGTTGCCAATACGATCTCGGAAACGGCGCTCGGAGGTGGAAATGACTATGTCGATATTAGTAATCAGCTTGTGACGATTCCTGCTGGTCAGACCTCGGCACTGTTGGCAGTCAGCGTTTCCGGTGATCGTGTCGTGGAAGACAATGAGGTTTTCGGGATGAGTTTAAGTGACCCGCGATTTGCCGGTGTTGCCGACGCGGCTCGGGTTGTGATTGTGGATGCACAAGGAATTGCAGTAATCGAGAATGATGATCAAGCGATGATTTCGATTGGGGACCATGCAGCTAATGAAGGCACAGATCTGGAACCGACATCTTTTCTTTTTACGGTGAGTAGTGACAAGGTAGCCAGTCAGGATATGACAGTTTTGGTAAGCACGAATGCCATTGCGATGCAGGCCATCGGAGGCGGAGTTGATTTCAGTGACGTCGTTAATCAGGCCGTCACAATTCCCGCCGGTAGTTTGACGGCAACGGTGGGTGTTGAAATCAACGCCGAAAATCTCGTCGAGTTAGACGAAACGTTTGCGGTCGACATCAGTGACATTCAATTTAATGCTTCTACAGACACGACGCGCGCCGTGATTGTCGACGCACAGGCCATTGGTACGATTGTTAATGATGACGTGGCTGAGCTTGTCATTGCAGATTTATCGCAAGAAGAAGGTGATTCTGGTCAAACTACGTTTGACTTTGTGGCGTCTTTGACGAATCCCGTTGACACTGATGTCGTCGCGCTGGTGAACACGCTGTCTGGTACCGCAACTTCTGGAGTTGATTACTTGGAATTGACCGATCTGGTGATCTCTTTTAACGAGCAAAGCACGGAAACTAGTTTGACAGTTCAAATTATCGGTGAAACCAAATTTGAAGCACATGAGACGTTTAATTTATTGTTGAGCGACCTGAATGCCAACGGACGGAATGTGTCTCTCGCAGCGGTCAATGCGATTGGTACGATCTTGAATGACGATACCCGTGTGGCCGGAGTTGCCTATCTGGATGCCAATAACAATCAGATGTTCGACATCGGTGAACCACCCCTGGCGGGAGCATTAATCACCGTCATTCGTACCGATGTGGCTGATGTGACACCCACACGTGAAATGTTGACTGGACTTGACGGCAGTTATGTGTTCATGGATCAACCGGCCGGTACCTATCAGGTTTTGCAGCGACAACCACTCGCTGTCGTTGATGGAGTGGAAACGATTGGAGTGGGAGCGACAGGCCCGGGAACATTGCTCGGAAACGATGTGTTCCATGACATTGTGCTTGCCAAGGGCGAAGATGGTCAGGGTTACAATTTTGGAGAGACACGGTTGGTCCAGCCTGTTTCCATGCGGTGGTATGTTGCTTCTTCAGCGTCCCTGGCTTTACTGTTGCGGGAGCGGATAGCGAATGTCGAAGAATTAGCAGGAAACGAAACGCTTGCAGCGCGGATTCGCAGTGGCGAATCGATCGAAACAGTGGTTCTTTCTGTGGACGAGAGCAGCGAAGTTCCCAGTGGAGAGGGGGAAGAGATTTCGGCTGTGGCTAATTCGGTTGGACACGATTCGTCACTCATTGCGGAGGGAGAGTTCTCCGAACTCGGTGTCCAAGGTCCTCTGGCGGTTTTGACAGTTCCTCTACCGAACGATGAGCCTGAGCAAAATAGACTGCCTACCGAGGTTTCAGAAGTCGCGTCCTGGGCTGCTGTACCACTGCAATCAATCTATGGACCTTTGCCTGCGGTTGCAGAGACCATGAGCGAGATGGAGGTGAACGACTTGTCTTACCATGCGGGTAGCTGGGAAGACCTGTGTCTCTTGGATGAACTGGAGGCACCTCAACCAACGGCCGTTGATGAGATACTTACCGGCCCATCCGTCAGCGAGTTTCCACTGTCTTCCGTCGGGAATCTGACCTTGCAAGAGGCGGATGCGACCTTGCTCGCGGAGGCAACTGCGTTTCATTATCGACCTGACAGCAGCAGATCAAAACACATTGTGGACAGTCTGTTAGAGGACGAGGACGAATTGCTGTGAGAGAATTAAAGGACTATTTGTCCGGTAACAGCAACGCTAGGGACTTGAGTGAAATCGAGCCAATGGTGAGAGGAAACACGCGGCTCTAGTAAGGTCTGACCTCGTCTGCCGATTGGCTGACTGTGGCGCAACTTAGGAGAGGATTGTTCCGGCCAAAAGGCAGGTTATACAAAGTTGCCTTGGACTTGGTGTGGACGAGGTGGTCCCTGCATTGGTCGTCAGACCTGACTTCGTGACCAAGCAATTCCGGTCCGAGTAACCCGATTCATATTTTCTTTCCGCTCGCTTGACCGTAGGGCAAAGCGAGCGTCCCTGAAATAACACACCCTCGGGAAATTTAGAGTGCCCAAAGTATTCTTAGAGAAGGATGGGTCCTTATCCATCCGGTGGGGCGTTTCCTGTGTCCATCAACATGTAGCCCGACCAGAAAAAGGGATGGTCGAGCTTGTAGTCATGGCCGCCTAGAGAATCTTGAACGCGCGGTTCATCGGTTGGCTCGAGGTCCTGCATCATGGTGAGTTGCACACTCCGTTGCCAAGCATCCGCAGCTGCCGTGTGCGGTAGTTCTTGTGCAAATTCTTGAATCAGGTGATAGCAGGATTGTCCACCGGTTCGCCAGCGGCTCAGCAAAATTGTTTGTGAACCAGTTGCCATCAGGGCACAACTCGTGAGAAAAATTTCATAGCCGGTGCCACCATTTTTCAGAGAATTTTCCGCCATGGTGTGAAATCCGGGAAGGAGTAACTGTTGTGGAGTTCCCCATGGTAACGCAGACCAATTGGAGACCGTGCTGCCCGGTTTGCCTCGATCGACGGTAATGGGAGACCATTGCAACGGCAGCCGATCACTGTCTTGAATGTCACTCAGCACGATCGCTCGATCAAGTAGCTTACTATATAAGCCCGAGGGAGCCGGTAATTTGTCCGGGAAGCGATTGATCTCGGGCAAAGTGTCCTGTAATTGCGCAAAGGCAGTTTCACCAATTGATTCATCATCTCGTGGGAAGATTTTTCCCACGTCGACCATGGTTTTTAAATTGGCTTCAAAGCCCGTAGTCTTGCGTTGTGCGAGGGCCACGGTTGGTAAATAACGGACTCGTATTTCTTGAATCAACGGCGTGTATGTTGTCGAAGTACCCCAGGAAGTGGGCAGCATTTCGAATGGTACGTACCAGAGCAAACCATCGGGAACGATCACAAGTTCTTCAAAGTCCGTGAGTGTGGTACGGTCGAACCCGTTGGTTAATTCTGCCATCAACTCATTAGCAAGCGGTTGCCATTCTTGATTGGCAAGTTCTTTTTCACCCAGAGCAGTATTCTTTTCGAAGTGGCCCATGGCACGCAGTAACTTACTTACCATAGCGCGGACCCGTTTAGGATTGTCGATGCGCCACTGTCCGTATTTTTCGCGCCCCATAAAAAATCCAAACAAAGCACGTTTGGTTTCAATGAATGCTAAAACAGCTGTGCCATCGTTCATCTTTTCCCGAAATGCTTTTACGTCTAGCGTGGGGGGGAAAGCGAACTCACTTGGTTTGCGACGCAACGCAATTTGTCGCAGAATCAATTCTTGTTCTGCAGCAAGTGTGAGTAATTCTGCCAACTTTTGTGTTTGGGACCTTTTGTCTTCATTCGCTTCAGGGACTAGGGGCATCGCGTTCAAGTCTTTTCGAATGGTTGCAATCTTTTCTGAGAGGTCTGCGAAACGCGGAAAATCGACAAGCAAATTCTGACGTTGCAGTTGGGCTTTTGGCGAAAGTGTCGACAGCGGCGCCGCGAGAACCCACCGCAGTGCCAGTAACCGTCCACCCATCGGTAGCGTGCAGTAAAAGCGATGCCGGCGAATTTGGTCGGCAATTTCTAAAGCCTTTTCGTGTTGACGTCGTTCCAGGCACAATTCAAACCAATGTTCCAGAGGTTGAACGTGTGGTGTGACAAGTACCGACATAGTTTCGATCGGCGCGGCTCTCCAGTCCGCTGCGTCGGGCTCACGTAGCGCCACTGCGAACAAGTCATCTGCAACACGCTCACTGACGTTTCCGGACTGAAAGATTTCATCTACCAGATTGATTTGGAGCAAACGTCGCGAGGCTTTTTGCTGAAATTGCATGACGTCAGAAAACGCTTTCATACCCCGTTTTAAGTCGCCCTTTTGGAAATAGACCAATGCGGTTTGGTAAAGAAGTTTGGCACCGAGTCGTCCGTCGAGAAGATCTTTCCGTGCCAGTACGCTGCGAGCCTCTTTTAGAGTAGCCGTTGCCCGCTGAATGTCTCCGTTGTGCGCAAAATTCTCAGCACCTGATACCAAGAGAGAGCCCTGCAATCGTTTTGACTTGCGGCGCGCCCATTTTGAGGCATTTACTAGGGGGAGATAAAGTTCTTGATTGCCGGCTGTCAGATGGGTAATCACGCCCCAACGGAATGCTTCTTCCAGGACTTCGTATTGTTCGTAGGCGGCGGCAGAAAAAGTGGCTTCGAGGAAAAACGTTGCAGCCGTTTTGAGTTTACCTTGACGGAAAACAATTTTTCCAAGTTCGATCAGCGAAGCCGCAGTCATCGGGTGATCGTATTGGCCACCAGCACGTAGTGATTTTTGTAGTTCGGCAATCGCTTCTGCATCTTGGCCATCTGAGGAATAAGCCATGCCCAGCATGCTGCTGATCCAGGACTGTGACCAATGATTAGGAATTCCGGGGCGTCGCTCGAGGGCGTCCACGAGTTGTTCGGTGAGGTTTGAGTGTTGGCAAGTAGGCCCCATGATTTCTGCGCGACGGCGAATAGCCAAGGCTGTGCAACGAACAATTTCCACGGCGTAAAGTGGAAAGAACTCCGGCTGAACGATAACGCCACCACCTTGTTGTATGGTACGTTCGATCTGAAGATTACCACGTAAATAGGTCATCTTTTTAGGGAAGTTGCCAGGAACACTACGGCGTTTGCTGGCTCCCCAGTTAATGGGTGGGTTTATCCGGCGACTGAGCGGTGGGACGGTTTCCACAAACTGCATCCGTAGTAGCCAATTCGGATTTGCTAGATAGATTTTTACTGCGGAGTTGTAGTGTCGTAACGCTTCTTCAGTTTGCCCCATGTCGTAAAGGCATTCGCCTAGCATTGCGTAGTAACAAATCGAATCAATCCAACGCCCATGAATGCTTTGCATGCCTCCGCGCAAAGCCGATCGAAAACCTCTTAAGGCGGAGTCGAGTTCACCTTCACGGTATAAACTCAAGGAGAGCAAATAATCCTGACCCGGTATCGCGCGTGTTTCAACCTGGGCTCTTTGAATCGTTTGCCGCTGTCCGACACGTCGCTGTTGAAGTTGACGTTGCCGCAGTTGCTCTTGTGTTTGTGCCGATAATGGATGGGGTGGAACCAAAGAGAGAGAGAGGCTCCAAACCAAGAATATCGGTAAAACTGCAGTACGCGAGAAACAGGTCGGTATTTTTGCCATCAGATCAATTCCTAGACTGCGCCCCTGTATAGGAATAATAACGAGCCGCGACAGGCCGAACCCCGAACGTGTCGCAGGAAGTTATCTGCGCCACATCCCATCCAGCGGTTGGCGCGAACCCAAAAAATCGATGGTTTGCTCTGTACGCCTTGCGACGAGGCGCCAGTTGCTAGCTCGCAATTGAGCCCATTTCTCTTTAATTTTATAGCCTCACACTTACCTGTTTATTCTAGTTGATTTAGCAGCAAACTGCGAAGGAATCCATCTCGAGCCAGGAAATTTCTAAAAACTTTTGCTGGCTCCCAAAATCATGCAAAGTTGTTCGTCAGGGTAACCGATAAGGGTGGTGACGAATCCATCGGTTATTCGGATTGTAGGACTGATGTGATCTCTTAAAACCCGCGACCGGAGTTGTATCAAGATGAAAACGGCAATCTCGCAACGTTGGCTACAGTTGACGCTTGGAGGCTGCGGTCTTGCGGTCGCTCTTTGTGCGACGGGTTGTCAAAGCTCGATCGGTGGACAAATTCTCCCGAGCCCCTACTACATTGACGACGATGTGCAGTACTTCGCACCGGGCCCGGAAATGAAGCTTGCAGAAGAGGCAGCTGCCCTAAAGGCCGACGCAGCTGAACGAAAATTACGCCAACTGCAAGGGCAGTAGTCCGCAGACGCTCGCATGGCCGCTCAGTCAGCTGATGGTCTGAATCAGACTTTGTCTGAAGAGTTGATGTCTTGCCCGTCCGTTGCTGATTTGTTTGTTGGCGACCCAACGAACCGTTCATGGTGCTAGCGGTGAGTTCATGCTGCGATTTTGCAATTGTTGCCTCACCCAAGTTATCCATTTTTCGTGAGGCTCTCCGTACGGGCGGAATTTTTCACATTGTCCTTGGGACTCACTGTAGGCCATCGCTCGGTTCTGTCCCAAACGACTTGCGGCCGGAGAGTCAATGAGGTTACTAGAATCTGTGGCATTCATTTGAAAGAGGACTCGCATTTCAATATCACGCAGTCCGGATCGTTCGATCCAACGGTTAACGTTATTGTAGTTGTCACACCAAATCAGTGTGTGGATTCCCACGCCGGGGCCTTCCTTTAGAATCGCTGCCATTTGTTTGTCCGTTTTGGGCTGCATGTCTTGGTCGTCAGTAAACTGAAACGAGTGGAATTCGTCCATTTTGCGGAGACTCCGAAAACGCGGCAGGTTGAAAATGGTCAAAAAAATCGGTCTAGCCATCTCGTCCGAGACTTCTAAGCGTCGATTCAACTCATTAGCGATTGACGTGATAACGTTTTCAGTTTCAGCAGGCAGCAATACTTCGATGTCGAGTGGGACTCGCTCCGCAAATTGTTTCCAGAAGCCAAAGCTTGCGGAATCTGGACGACTACCGTCCAGCAGAATGAAACGGCTTAAGCCGCTTTTTGTTTCCTGCTGGATTCGCGGTTGTGTTGCCTCAAGACTGATAAGGCAATTGCTGAGGATACCTAACGCCATGGATTCTTGCTGGCCGACAAGTAGTAGATTTGCACCCGTTTGTTGATGAAAGGACAACGTTGTTGCTGCTTTGATGGAAACGGCTGAGCCCAACCATACTCGAGGGGCGGTCGTGCCTGTGTTAACCTCGGAGAGTGCTTGTCGTAGCTCTTGATTGTCCACTGGGTTTGCTGGGACGTTACCCTCAAAAACAACAGGTGGATCGACTGCGATCTCGCGTTGTTTGGCCAATTCGCAAATGCTCTGTAAGTATTGTTCGCGTTCTTGGTCGCCTAGCCAAACAACCTGAAAGGGATGATTCCCTTCGATCAAGCCATTGGCATCGTTGTAAATTGCTTCCCCAGGACGACTCAACAACCGTGCTGCCGTGTTGTCATCGCTTAAGATGAGGTGTGCGTCTGATTCACTACATTGCAAGGCAATTCTTACTGCCATTTGCCCCAGTGTGCTGCGAGCGAGCGAATATGCTCCAGCCAGCGTCTGTGAACCTAAGATGACGTGAATTCCAAATGCTCGACCTTGGCGGACCAGACGGTCTAAAAGTAAGCTGGCATCCGTGGCGATTTTGTCTTCCTGAACAAACAGTTCTTGAAATTCGTCGATGATGAGTAGGATTCGCGGCAGCGGGTAATCCGGGTGTGCGTCGCGGAATCCCTTCACATCTTGAACACCCTTTTTGCGGAACATATCGCCCCGCTGCTTTAGTTCATGGTCGAGACGCTCGAGGACACTCATACCGAATTCACGTTCACTTTCGATTGCAATCACACGTGCGTGAGGCAATTGATAGGTTGCGTAGGGTTTGAATTCGACGCCTTTTTTGAAATCGATCAAATAAAAGTGTATTTCGCGAGGGCTATAATGAATCGCGAAGTTGACGACAAGGGCGTGCATGAGCGTCGATTTTCCAGAACCGGTCTTTCCGGAAATAAGCACATGCTGCGAGGTCCCGTGGCCTAGTTTCATATGTTGGAGATTGTTTGCCCCTGCTTTTCCAAAAGCAACCGAGAGTTGATTGCGGCTATCTTCGCTCCACCATTCACCCTCTTGGGCAGCTACGGTCGCAAAGGGAACTTGGACTCGTTTGGCGTCCGTGGCGAACGAGCCGACCGTGCGGATTAACTCGGTGAATTGTTCTGGGGTTGGTGGTGGATCTAGTTTCAATGGCAATTGTGACATGCGATCGTCTTTGAACGCGAATTCTGAGCCATCCCATTGCAACGTTGCCGCATGCTGCTGCAGGTCGGCCAGATCAAAATTACGAGGCATTTTCATCTTGGTGTCGATACTGATCAACGTGTACACACCACAGCGTGCTCCACTACTGGCGATACTCACCAGGCGGCGCGCGGTTTCTTCTGTGAAATTGGCAGGGAAATTGGCGATGACCAGAATTTGGAACGGTTCTGCGACCTCACCTGCAAACTGATTATATTCCTCGATCGATTGAAATTCATTTCGCAGGTATTTCTGAATCACATTTTCCATGTGTTCAGTTAAATCGATCAGTCGTTGGTTGATATGTGCCGCTTCAGTCCAGATGCGATTCGTGATCAGACGGTCGTCATAGTCTGCCAAGTGCATGAATGCTGAGAAGTTCTGCCCCAGGCCTACGGGGTCGAGAACTGTGAAACGTACCTTTCCTGCAGGCGTCGATGTGAGCAACCGCATCATGATGTTTTGCATTGACAGAACAGCCCGCTCTCGCCCGCTCCCGGCGCTTTCGTAAAGCACTGATGGGCATTCCGGATAGGATAGAACGCTGGGTAGTGAAAAATTGGATTGCTCGACGGCGAGGCGTTGCTCTTGAGGGATTCCTCGCTCGAGCATATTTAAACTAAAAATAAATTCTCCAAAACGTAACGCGGGGAGTACCTCGGATGTTGGTTTCCAACACTTCCAGTCCATGCTTTCCCATGACGGAAAGCGTTGGTCGCAGAAAGCATTCATCTTCGTGACCGCGCTGTGGAACTTGAGGTAACCTTCTCTCCAGAGTTTCTCGAGTTCGTTCCATTTATGATCACGAACTTGACGGCTGCTTCCTAGTCGCGTTTCAAGTTTCTCTCTTAAGTGTAGAGAAAGGTTGGCGAATTCTTCATCGTTAAGTTTTAAGGCTTGAGGGATTTGTTCTCGGAGTTCGGCATTTTTCTTTTCACGGGTCTGCTGAGCCTCCTCCGTTTGTTGCCGGAATTTGATTTCGGATTCTTTCAGCCGAGCGTTATAAGCAGCTGTAGTCTTCTGCTCCAACTCTTTCCAGATTGCGTCGGCTGCACGAAGACAATGGTCACGCTGGGTAGCGCATTCAGCAATTTGTTGTTCGGTCACTTGTCGCTGCGATTTGTGTGCATGCTCGAAACTCACTTGGGCATAGGCCCGCCATTGTGCGAAGGGAGGAAAGGCGTTGAGAGTTTGCCGTTGCACGCGTGGAAATGCGATGACCCACCAGAAAGCGGTCAGGCTTAAGCCAAAGATGGTGGCGCCCGCTAATACTGCAGCTAATTGTATCGTCTGATCGTTGATGTCGGCTAACTGCAATTTTTCATTCAATAAAAACGATGGATAGGCCATGATGATCGTGGCGATGAAGAAAATACTGGCCAGACGACTGAAGTGAATCAACCGTACGGCAGGATTCTTTTCCAGTTTGCCGAGGGCTTCGTGGGCCCTGAGGATGGCGGACTGCAACCGGTCGATTGGTGAGGACTGGTGATTTTGCGGTACATGGGGAGGGGTAGAAATGGGATGATCGACAGTCACTCGACGTCGCTTGAGAATTTTTGCGACACGTTGATCCAGCATTTCCATTGTTTGCCAACGCGACTGCAGTTCCCTCTCGAACTCAGCAAGTTGTTGCGTGGGCTTTTTCTTCTCCGCATCGAAGTTGGCGGTTGCTCGTAACTTGGCTGATGTCCATTCGTCTTTACCTTTTTTGAGTGTTGCCTGGGACTCACGCCGCAGTTGTTCTAGAGTCTTTGTGTGTTCGAATGAAAGTGAGTTTAATTCCGTGTCATACCCGTCTGTTAAACGCGTTTGACTTGACTCGAAATCCAGCTGCAGTTCGTCATTTCGTTGAGCGTGTCGTTTGGTGGCGAGTTGATGGTCGGCTTCGTATTGTGATTTGGCTGCTGTCTCACGCGACCGATAGCTGGACTCGATATGAGTC
Source organism: Pirellulaceae bacterium (assembly GCA_022446825.1). GTDB lineage: Bacteria > Planctomycetota > Planctomycetia > Pirellulales > Pirellulaceae > JAKVBY01. The sequence goes on along the minus strand of JAKVBY010000028.1, from coordinate 66,013 downwards.
TCTGCCTGAACACGGTCGCTCACCAGTTGGCTCAACTCCCGGAGCAGTTCTCGCTGTCGCTGCGTTGTGATCTGGTAATCCACGTTTCGGTGCCTCTGTCGGGTAGCGTGGCGGCTAAAAACCGTGAGCCGCAATGGAACTTACAAGAATGAATCATCTCCCTCTTCGCACTCGCGAAATGCCTCGTCGAGTATGTCTGATAGTTGATGAACGGCGGCGATTGCTAAGGTCACATTAGGAGCAAGTGGCGCAAGAAAATCCTCTTCAAATTGGCGTTGTGTTGCGTCGTTCCAGTGAGCCTTGGTATCGGCCCATTTATGTTTCAATTTTGCCGTTGACTTCTGTAGGTTGCCTAAGGCTGTGATTAAATCGCAACAAGTCATTTTTCGGGTCTCCGTGGAATGGGTGTGATTTTGCCGACGCTAGGAGACTGTTGTACAAGGGTTACGTCTGAGTATTTCTGCAGTGCAGTGACCAAGCGTTGCAGAGTCGCTCTGGCTCTCGGGAAATCGGTTTCGAGAGATTCGCTCAGTTTTCCAATTCCACTTTCAAATTCAAGAACTTCATGGTGTAAGACACGCCGCCATTTTTTCACAGTCTCAACCCGTGACTCACAAAATCGCAAGCGACGTTTGGCTTGCTCCACGATCAGCTTTTGTTCGTAGCATGACGGTTTCTCCTCTGGACGTGTTGTCAATTCCCGACGCTCGAGCTCATTGCGAGCTTCGCTAAACGCCTCCGATGCTTGGCGAACTTGTCTAGGCCAATAGGACGTGCGATCATTCTCGATCCAATCGACTGCTTTGCGAACTTCTAAAAGAAGCGCGGTGATCGCGTCCCGCGCGTCGGACTCATATTCTCGAATGGCACTGTAAAGCGATTCGAAAGCGTGAATCGAATTAACGTTAGCCTGTTGGCTCATTTCAAGATTCCGACCAATAATGCGTTCGATTACGAATTCAAGTAATCTTCGATATGTTGCGCTTTGCGCAGCAGGTAAGGTACATGTTCGTCGGTGCCTTCCGTGAGCTTGTTAATCGTCCGCACGTTAGTTTCAAACTCTTCAACGAACTTTTTGTGCTCTTGATCGCGCCAAGTTAGGCCTAAGGCCGTCAATTGATTACAGAGTGTGAGGATGCGATCGCGCAATTCATGATTGAATTTTTGCAGGTTGCGCGCAAAATGACGGAGTTCTTCTGGGTCGACAATGGCCTGTGGCATACCGGTCCCCTTCAACTCATTAAGACGGAATGAAATGTTGCGTCGATACGACGAAAGACAGGAATTCTATTTCGAAGGAGATGTCTTTTATTCTAGCGTGCTCGGGGCGGTCGTCAAAGGAAGCCTCAGATCATACGGCATTAATACCTGGCGTCAGACGTCGTCGAGAACGGCGACGGTTTCGAACGCTTTGCCTTCCAGTAATGCAAGACTCGCTCCACCGCCGGTACTCACATGGGAAACTTGGTCGGCAAAACCAAACTGCTGAATGGCAGCGGCGCTATCGCCACCTCCAATGATGCTGGTGGCCGAGCTATTGGCAATTGCTTGCGCGACGGTTTGAGTGCCGTGGTCAAACGGAGGCATTTCAAAAACGCCCATCGGCCCGTTCCAGACAACAGTTTTGGCAGTAGCGACGATTTCTGCAAAATGTGCAGCGGTTTGAGGTCCGATATCCAGACCTTCAAAATTCGCGGGGATCTCACCAGCGTTGACGATCTGTTTGCGACAATCGCTGTGAAAGTTATCGCCACAATGAGTATCGACCGGGAGGACCAGAGTATCTTTTCCTCGGGCCATCAATTTTTGTGCTAAATCAACTTTGTCTGGTTCGACAAGGCTTTTACCAATTGTTCCGCCACTTGCCAGCGCGAACGTGTACGCCATGGCGCCGCCGATCAGGACTTTGTCGCATTGGTCTAAGAGGTTTTCGATGACCGTAATTTTGTCGGACACTTTTGCCCCGCCTAAGATGGCGACAAACGGTCGGTCTGGATTACTAATAGTGTCCGTCAAATAGGCGATTTCTTTTGCCAAGAGAAAACCTGTAACTTTGGGACGATTTCCCATTGCTTTGGGCACACCGAAGAGGGAGGCGTCTGGTTTGGCACACGAACCAAATGCATCATTGCAATAAATGTCAGCCATGTTTGCCAAGGCTTGAGAAAAGTCCGAGTCCCCCTTTTTTTCTCCGGGATTGAGTCGTAGATTCTCTAATAGCAGAATACCGCCAGGCTGCAGCGATGTCACCTTACTCTGAGCATCTGTGCCCACTGTGTCGGTTGCAAAAACAACCTCTCGATCAAGTAATTCACCTAAACGATTTGCGATCGCTTGTAAGGTGAATTGGAAGGCATCAGAATCTGCACCGGTCGGTCGCCCTAGGTGACTCATCAGAATCAGCTTGCCACCTCGATCTAAGACCGAGGTAAGCGTTGGCAAGGTCATGCGAATACGACGGTCATCCGTAATATTTCCTTGCTCGTCGAGTGGGACATTGAAGTCGACTCGGATGAGCACGGTTTGGCCAGCAACTTCGACGTCTGCAATGGTCTTCTTTGCCATGAGGTCTCTCAAAAAAATGAATAAAATCAACGAAACTTATTTTAGCATTGCGTTCTTGTTAGCTACAGGGTGCCCCTAGCGGATGGACCATTCAGATGGTCGGCAATTCGTAGCCTTTGCGATACTCGCGCGAGAGGAATTCACATGCGGAGTGATCGTTCAGAAACGTTTCTTTTGCAGCATCGAATTCAAGGCGACGACCGGTTCGATATGCCGCGTTGCCTAAATGGCAGAGGACTGCAGAATAGTGACCTTCTTCAATATCGGCCCGCAAGTTGTCTTGTTGGCGAGTCTTAATGCATTCAATGAAGTTCTGGTAATGCGACGCGGATTCTGCCCAGGGTTGTTGAAAAGAACGACCTGGTTCGCCACGCGTGTGAAAAACACGGTAGCCATCACGATCGATCATCATGTAGCCTTCGTCGCCAAAGAAAATATTGTCATTATCCTGGTGATGCCCCTGCATGCGGTAGGGTGTAAAGTCACGTTGTTCGAACACATAGAGTAGGTTGTCGTATTCCCAGGTCACGACCATGGTGTCAGGCGTCTCTTGGACCCCCTGACGCCAGCCGAGCTTGCCCCCGCTACATGAAACAGCTTTCGGCGCTTTCAAATTCAACGCCCAACGGCCCAAGTCGATTTGATGCACGCCGTCATTCCCGACATCGCCCGATCCGTAATCCCAGTACCAACGCCAGCTACCGTGGAAGCGATTGTGATTAAAGGGTCGATCGGGAGCGGGGCCAAGCCACATGTCATAATCCACGTGGTCAGGCGGTAACTCGTCTTTGCGTGGCGATTGGGCTTTGCGACGTTGGTTGTTAATTGCCTTAATCATCAGGACATTGCCAATCTCTCCTTTTCGCAGGAGGTCCCACGCTTCCTGGTAGTGTGGTGCGGAACGTAGCTGAGAACCCACCTGGACGATACGTTTGTACTTGCGAGCTGCCTCCACCATCAAACGCCCTTCGACAACGTTGTGGGAGCAAGGTTTTTCGACATAGACATCTTTTCCAGCCATGCAGGCGTTGATGGTGATGGGAGCGTGCCAATGTTCGGGGGTCGCGACTGCCAAGGCATCGACATCATTGCGATCGAGTAAATGACGATAGTCCGCAATCACGTCAGGACGCTTGCCTTGGGTGGCCGCAACTTTGTTTGCGAGTGCTTCACCGCGAGACCGGTCGACATCGCAAACAGCGACGACTTGGCTTTCCTTCATTGTCGAAAACCAATGCGCGAGCGTCGTTCCGCGACCGCTTCCTAGAATAGCAACACCGACGACGTCGTTTGCTTGCCCAAAAGTAGAGGGCATGAAGGAGGTCGCCAATCCAGTTGCTGCGGTGGCCTTTAAAAGAGTACGACGCTTGAGGCGGGCCATGTGTCGATTCTCCAGTTGTTCTGAAAAAAATAAAGTCAGGTATTTTACCGAGCAAGAATTCTAACCAGAATCTATTTGTCTTAGCAAAATATGACGCGAACAATCCCATCCGATTTTAAAGACGGTTGTTGTCCAATACACTCGATTTACCGAGAGCCGCACAGAGGGTGAATTCTGGGGCGAAATATATTACTGCTGGTAGGCGTTGCGAGAACGTTTGAGTTGGTGACGAGAATTCCCAGGCTGCCAGGATACTCCGTATGACGGAGGACTAAAGGAAAATTTCTTTTTCACGAATTTGATGAGACGGTGTCTGTTGATGTGCTTTTGCTTCCTCTACAAGTAATTCGCCTTCACCACGATGTGCATAGACCGCATCACCGGGACTGACGAGCTCATTCCAGTATTTCTGATAGACCAAGACGGTGTCACGATTCTTAGCCAAAATGGTGGGTACCGCGTGCAGCATCACACGTAAACGTTCCCGCTGTCGAAAATACTTGCCGATGATTTCTGGTAAAAAACTGGAGAGCCATGTGGCCTTCAGATGATCCACATAGCGAGGGATCACATAGCGAGGACGGTGGAGCGGTCCGAGTGCTTCGTGCATTGCAGTTGCAAAGACCTGGCTTTCTTTGTCGTCGGCATGTTCGAGGAACAAACGTACATAACCGCCGGAACGCGCACCTACCTGTAAGGGGAGCAAGTCTTGAATCAAATTTGTGGAGCGCAAGGCATGAAGTACCGCAGTCCCAATAGCGGTAGCCAAAGAATGACCACACCAAGGTTCAGCCACGCCAGCGAAGGGCGGGAAATCGTCTTGACCCGGTGTAAGCTTGGTTTCTAGAGCGAGAATTGGGTGGTCCTGATAGGGCTCCCCGATGCGCCATTTCTGACGTACGACCGTTCTCTGGCCGACTCGCCCGAGCATATCTTCGTTGAGTAAACGGGCCGATTCTTCGACACCTTCGGGGCGTAATTCAGTTAATGCGGCGTGCACATGCCCGACCCCTTTTTCAATAGCACCGTCGTCGGTAACGCCATAAAGAGCTTTATGTTTTGTAATGAATCGCCGATAGTCATCTAGGCCTTTGCTAAACTCCGGTGCGATACAAACAACGTCCCAATTGTTGGCCAGTTTTTCGGGGACATTAGGATCTAAGCGGATGGAGCGACCGCGGAGCTGATTCACCGTCATGGATGTTGTCACGGTGGTCAAATCGATCAGCACATTAATCTTGTTGGCATCCCAACCTTCGCCGAGTAAACCGCGTGTACCGACCAGACACTTGGTAATGCCGCGTTGGAAAAGGTCGGTGATCATCTCGATGTAAACACGAGGACACCAGTCACCACCTCGCCCGTTGATGGAGTGGAATCCTTCTTCTTGGCCCAACTGTAATTCGACTTGGTAGCCACCTGCTTGTAACCACTCAGTTGCCGCTGCTTGAAATTCGCTCGACAAGTCATCGTCTACTAGCACGCTCGAACCTGTGATAAGAATGGGGTCGAGCTTATCTGTTTGTTCATTGTTTAAAATGGCTTTGAAAGCCGCCACCGCTCCCCCTGCTTCGGTGTCGAGTAAGTGTTGCACTTCAGCTGAGATGGCCGAAGTCTTCTCATAGTCCGCGACCACAACCGCCCTCAAGTCGTCCCCCAGATCCCTTGATTCGGTTTTGAGGATGGTGGGTAGTGCCAGTGCTTTACTCCGCGAGTAGGCCATGACTCGGCCGACCGGTGAAGCACAAGCTTGGGATCCTGTCGCCGTGATTTGAATTCCCAGAGTTCTTAATCGACGGATGGCTTTTTCGGCTCGCTGATGATCTGCTTCACGAGGAGACCGGCGCAAATAATGGCGCACATATCGGTCCACCACCGACCTGAAAATTTCGATTTTGGGAAACTCCTCGAGCGGCATCTCTAGGAGTAATTCTGGTACGCGCTTTGGTAGGGACATCCCCAGGTGTAACAAGAATAATCGACCCATCAGGGCAAAGTCAGGGTCTCGGCGTGCGAAGCTTTTCCAATCCTGCATGGGACCGGTCGGCAGGCGATGCTCGGAAAGCGCACGGGAAACCCAAGTTTGTATTGGTTCAAATCCGAGGGGCGACATTCCTGCTGAGGCGGGAGAAGTGTTGTTGAGGCTTGAGGGTGCAACGTGGTCTGTGCCCACAGCTTCTGCCGTGAGGTCCGTCGTGCAAAGTTCTTGGATTAGTTGCTCTAACTGATGATCGGCATTGGCGACGAAGGCCAGTTCCTCGGAGGTGGGGCGAACGAAATAGGCCAAGTCCTGATAGGGAGCCAGGAAGCCATCTTTCACAACGGCTGGCACGGGAACCTCGAAATCGATTTCGCCAAAATACTGATCGTAGCGTTCGATATCTTCAGCCTTGCGACCATCACGATCAGGTGGCGTTGCGGTGAGACCGATCACCAGGGGGTTGTCGAGCATTTCTTGCGCATCGGACAAAACACGCCCCCAGTGGCCCATCAAATGATGACATTCGTCCAGAATGATCATGCCGATTCCTCGGTCCCGCAAACGCCGCAAAGTTGCCAGCGATGAGCGATGGAGGGTTTCTAGGGCCTCTCCACCAAGAGCCATTTCGTCCCGTAGTTGTTTACGATAAATGCTCAGCCGTTCGTCGTAGTACGCGCGATTATGCTTTCTCAGATCTTCGATCCAAATCATTGCTTCGAGCGTATTGAGAGCTTGTTCTTTATCAATTAATGCTTGCTGCCAGAGAGCAGTTGCGGCTACGTCAAAATCACGGTCGCCCCGACTCGGGAGTGTCACGGACTGGTAGGTGAGTGAAGTTAGCAATCCTGGCTGCTGGGGATCGGTACTCACGCTCTGGTTTTGGTTGTTTGGCAACGAAAATAAGTCCGTCCGTGCGGCCCATTGGGCTTGAATCGCGGAATTTGGCGAGAGGACGAGCGCCGGCTGACGAATGCAGGTAGCCCACAAATATAAACCTAGTACAGTTTTTCCTGACCCGGGTGGCGCAACGATGTGCAAACGACGTCGACCAGCGGCGAGTTTTTTGCGTGCAATGTCGACAACTTCTTTTTGAGAAGGACGCAGGGTGCCGTTGAAATGGATTTCGGGAAAAGCCGAGTCATCAGAAGCCACTGGGTGTCTCTCTACTGGGTTTCTCTCTGAGGAGTGATTCTGAATGGAAAGAGATGCGCGTTCACAAAACCAATTTTGAGGCTTTGATTATTTGCGGATGGAGGATTGGGCACAAGTCGAGCTCTGTCCGATTGTGGGTGGAACTCTTGTTGTTTCGGATAGAATGCCCGTCGTTCTTGAAGCTAGAGGAAGTTCAGGGCCGAGTAGGTTACCGCTCCCTGCTGGTGCGATCATTTTTCCAGTATCCGTGGTAGCCTCGCTAAAAGGCTTTTCAGGAGAAGGCGATCAGTCGCCTAAATGCTCTGGCGCAAGCCACAAAGTTTTCAGAGGTTGACGAGGAATTCAACCAAATCCCTGACGTCCCGTGGGGAAAGTTGTTTGACCAAATCAGCAGGCATCGTGGAGGTTTTGGTCTGAGCGATGTCTTCCACTGTATACTTTGGAAGGGTTAGCAACTTTTGGTCTGTGGTAATAATTGTGATGGACTCAGCGGTTTCTTTTGTTTTCAAACCGGTATGTAAGCGACCGTCCTGAGTCGCGATTCGGATCGTTTCAAATCCGAGAGAAATTTTTTTGTTGGGAGCAACGATCGATTCGAGAATGTGGAGTCGTCGGGCAGGGTCATCTAATTGTTTCCAGGTGAGAGAAAGTTTCATTAGATCTGGTCCGGTGCGACCCCCGCGGCCCTCCGCGCGGTGGCAGCGTACACAGGAAACCTGCACACGTTGAAAAAAAATGTCCCGACCAAGGTCTACATTTCCGCCATATTGGGAATCGTGAAAGATGCTCGTAGCGGTTTCGTTTCTGCTTGCCTGATAGGCGGCAAGTTTTTTGCGAATTTGCGGAGCTTGCCGTGTTTGCGCCGTTTCGACCAAATCGAGTCGTGTATCGGGGGCAATCTCACCAGCCAAAAGTTTGTGGAGGGCCTGTTCGATAATTGTATCAACCGCGTTTCCCGGTAGAGCTTTGAGCGTTATCCAGGCACTCTGCCGTTCACTGGTAATGGCGCTGTTGATGGCCGCTTGCAGTGATGCAATGGCAGCCTGGGGATCGATTTTGGAGAGTTGTTCACGGGCAATGTTGCGTAGATGCGGATCTTTTGATGTCAGGTAAGTTTGCACCAGTTTGTGGATTTCTGCACGTTTCGAGAGGATAAACAAGGATCGTAATGCATTGACACGAACTAAAGAGGCATGGGATTTGTCAGCCAACAATTCGTGTAAGACCGGTTTGATTTCACGAATGCCGAGTTTGGCAGCGACTTCGATAGCTTTGGTCCTGACGGCATCCGGACCAGCGACAACTCCAGCAAGTGAAAATCGCAAAGCAGTTGTCGCAATTTCCATGTCGCGTGGTGCCAAAGGACGCCATGCGCCCAGAACACGATCGCGATTCGAAGGCAAACTCCAGAGAGACAGCATCTCGAGAGCTTCGATCCGCATCTCCTGAGATACATCCTGACGGGCAGCAAATTCCGCGATGTTTCTAGCATTTTGGGGATCGCCGCCGCGAAAGTTTGCGTTCAGCACCCGCCGGACGAGAGCGTCATCCTGCAGTGGTCGAGAAATTAACTCTGCGAGTTGGGGGAGCGCGTTGCGCAGTGGGACATCGTGAATGGCGCGGGCTGCCTCGGTGACGACTCGTTCATCGGAGTCGTCGAGAAATACGCTCACTTCCGATCGTTGTAGCTTTCGTAACGCGACCACTGTTGCCAGACGTACCGATGGTACCGGATGGTGTTGAAGTCTTTGCAGCAATTTGCGGTTGCGTATTCCGACTAATCCCATAATTCCGCTATGCCGTACGATGGGATCTGCATCGGTGTTCTCGGCGATCATTTGTACGAGCGCTTGGAGTGAGGTTTCATCGCCTCCCACTTTTCCTAGAGCGGTAGCTGCCATAGACCGGACACGAAGGTTTTCGTCGGTTAAACGTATGGCTAGGTTTTCCCGGGCAAATTGTACACGTAAATCGCCGATCACCTTGGCTGCTTGGGCGCGAACTTCTGGATCGAAGTCGTCTAACAATTCAATCAAAGTGTAGATTGGATCCAGCGGTGGTTCTTCCAACTGTCGCAAGGCTTGACCTAACCCCCAGATGGCGTGTAACCGAGCCAGCAGTGACTTGTGCTTTCGCGCGACTGTCTCCAGTGTCTGCCAGTGTGGGCTGCGGCCGTTTTTGATTTTGGCAAGGGCAAATTGCGCTTCCATGCGTACTCGGCGGTCCGGGTGAGACAAGAGTTCGCTAGGAGTATTTTTCAAAGAGGCACTTTCCCCCCGCAGAACACTCCCGACGTTTTCGTTTATGTGGGGAAGGTCTTCTTTGGCTTCAAATCGATAGATGCGTCCTTTGCCCTCGCCATCCCAGCCATTCACCCAGTCACTAACGAAAAGACCACCATTAGGACTAAAGTCAACATCGGTTGCTAAAATATTCCAGAAGCTGCGTTCTTCGTCGACGACTTCGAAAAAGGCTCCTTGCGGTTTTACGCGGAATGTCCGAACTCCGCTGTTCGCTGGACTGCCACGAAAATCACAAAGGAAGAACCGTTGGTTAAAATGAGCCGGTAACCCCGTACCCGGATAAAAGGCGAGTCCTGCTGGACCATCCGCAAAGTTGGTAACGGGAGGTACGATGAACGCAGCTTGGCCCGTATGGTAGGGATGCCATAATTGCTCCCGATTCCATGGACCACGATCGGGGAGGTACTGGTAGGCCATTCGCCAGCCGCTGTCGCCGCCTTCCACGACATAAACCCAGCGGGCTTTGTCACCACTATCTGAATTGTTTTCGCCGGTGAAGAGATTCCCGTAATCATCAAAGGCGAGTTCTTGTGGATTACGAAATCCTGTTGCGACGACTTCAAGATGAGAGCCGTCCAATTCGCAACGAAATACTGCCCCGCTGTCAGGATCCGACCAGCGAATGTTTTCGTGGATGACATTGTAGCCACGGTCGCCGATACTAAAGTAGAGTTTGCCGTCGGGACCGACGATCAGTCCGTGCAAATCGTGTCCTAAAAATGCTACGTGGACTCCGTAGCCCTCATGCAATGGTGTCCGCTCGTCGGCCACACCGTTTCCGTCTTGGTCGCGCAAACGCCAGAGGCTCGGAATGCAGGTGTAGAAGACTGTACCTTGGCGGGCCAGGATGCCGGCGCCAATACCGTCAATGACGCGGTTAAAACGATTTGCGAAGACTGTCACCGTATCGGCCTGACCATCCTGATCCGTATCCTGAAGGAGTCGAATGCGGTCATCGAAGCGGGTATATGCTTTCAAACCATCTCCCAGATGCTTTTTGTGAAAAGCCAAACGTTGCTGCACTGTCCGGGCTGCCAAATCATCGTCTAACCAATTTTGATCATGTTTTCGATTGTCCGTCACTCCTTTGTTGACGCGAAAGGTTTCGCAAACATAGATTCGGCCCCGCTCGTCAAAACAGAATGCAACCGGATTGGCAACCATGGGTTCACCGGCAAACAGACTGCATTTGATCGTGTCAGGAATGGCAAAGTTTGCGATTGCGTTTTCTGCCTCATCGGAGGCTGCCACGACAAGAGGTTCCTCAGGAAAACGCGTTTCTTCAACATCAGCAGCACTTACTTGGTTCAGCGTTAGGAGTAACGAAGCAAGGATTAAAGAAATTGGTTGAGGGGGCATGGTTCGCCTTTATCCGGTACAACAATTAGGTCAAAAAAAGTGTACATTTCGCCACCGCTTAATGGGGCGCTGTCGTGCGGTAGAACGGATGGGGAACAGGCCAGTCCTTGCTAGGCTGCCCGCGTTAAAGGCCCTTTTTCAATCGGCGTGTGGCGCGTCAAAATGTTGGACCAACCGTCCAAGGAACAAATTCCTCATCTCCGATACCGTGGATTTCGCTCTTGGTTTTCTTGCCGCTGGCAACTGCCAGGATTTCGTCGAAAATTTCTTCTCCTACTTCCTCGACGGAAACTCCCTCCAAGACTTTGCCAGCATTGATATCCATGTCTTCGGACATGCGGTGGTACATGGGTGAGTTGGTGGCGATTTTAATCGAGGGGGACGGTTTGCAGCCAAAACAACTACCACGACCGGTCGTAAAAACAACCACATTTGCACCGCCGGCGACCATTCCGGTAACACTCGGTGGATCGAAACCAGGTGTGTCCATCACAACGAAGCCTTTGGACGTCACGGGTTCGGCGTATTCATAGACATCGACCAATGCTGTCGAGCCACCCTTTGCCACGGCGCCCAGTGATTTTTCGGCGATGGTGGTGAGTCCACCTTCTTTGTTACCGACAGATGGATTGCTGTCTAGTTCATCGTCCCACATCTTGGCATAGGATTTCCACCAATCGATTCGTCGAAGTAATTTGTCTGCAACCTCGACAGAGACGGCGCGGCGAGTGAGTAAATGCTCGGCGCCATAAATTTCTACAGTTTCGGAGAGGATCGAAGTACCGTTGCAGGCGACGAGCATGTCGGTTGCGACCCCCACTGCCGGATTTGCCGTAATTCCAGAGTTGCCATCGGAACCACCACATTCGGTAGCCAAGATTAACTCACTTGCAGGAATAGGTTCTCGCTTTACATCGTTTGCCAGGGGTAACAACTCGTTTACTTTCTCGATCGCGGTGGCGACGGTCTTCATCGTTCCGCCTTGGTCTTGCATCGAGAAGACCGGTGGACTTTGAGGTTGGTTGTCTACAATACCGTCGATTTGCACGAGTTGTTGTTGGTCGAGCAAGTGTCCAATGGAAACGGTCTCGCATCCCAGTCCGATGACAAGGAAGGCGCCGATGTTGGGATGTCGAGCAATGCCCCCCATCGTTCGGTTGAGCATTTGGTGTTTGAGACCGTTAAATTGAATTCCACACCCGCCGCTGTGGGTAAAGGCGACTACCCCATCTACGTTGGGATAGTCTTTGAGTTTAGATTCGTTGAAATGTCGGGCTACGAATTTGCTGACGGATGCCGAACAATTAACGGTCGAGATGACGGCAATGTAATTGCGCGTTCCCGCAGTGCCATTGCCGCGCCGGTAACCCATAAAGGTGCGGTCTGCAATCGGTTTTGGAGCTGCGGGGGTTTCTGTTGCCTTGGCGTATTCCAGCACGATGTCCCCGGTGGAAACATTGTGAACATGAACCCAGTCTCCTTCTTTGATTTCCTGGGTCGCGAAGCCAATCACTTGGCCATATTTTCGAATCGGTTGCTCTTTCGCAATTCCAACTGTAGCGATTTTGTGGCCCATGCGGGTCGCCGCACCAAGTTTCACAATCCGCCCGTGAACAGAGATTTCTGTACCCCTATCGAGGTTTCGGGCCGCGACACAAACATTGTCATGCGAATGCAGATAAATAACGTCAGTCAAAGAAGTTGTAGTCATTAGGGATCAAATCTCAACAAACAATCGTCTATAATAGTA
>JAKVBY010000028.1:7171-53422 GCA_022446825.1 Pirellulaceae bacterium | reverse complement strand
AGTTAGTTTACCATGACGAAATTCGTTGGACGAGGTATGGTGAGGGCCAACCTCTTTTCGTAACAGGTGAGGATCTGATGGCAACGGGCACGACTAACCTCTCGCCGACTCCGCCACCCGTCCAGACATCGCCTTCGTTGAGCGATGAAGGTGAGCGGTACATTGAAACGCGTTTGGCAAAGACCCGTTTGCAAGTCAAACTTGTCGATTTGTTCAGTTCCCTGATGTTGCTGTCCGTCGGTATTGTGAGTTACGTACTGATCTTAGCCTGTATCGATCACTGGGGAATGGAGCTTGCTATTTGGAGCCGCTGGCTGGCACTGGTGGTACTCCTCGGTGGAGTTTTAGTTTATAGCGTAAGGGCCGTCGCACCGCTGTTGTTTCGTGAGATTAATCCAATTTATGTGGCGCAACAAATTGAGCAAGGGCAACCGGCGTTAAAGAACAGTTTGATTAATTTCTTATTGTTGCGCAACGAGCAACACAAGGTGCGTGTGGCCGTACTGAAAGCAATGCGTCAGCGAGCCGCCGTGGACTTGTCCGCTGTCTCCGTTGACACGGCAGTCGATCGATCGAAAGTCATTCGTATGGGCTATGTGTTGATTGCTGTTCTACTTGCCAGCGCAATTTACACCATGCTGTCACCCAAAGACATATTTCAAACCGTGCGACGCATTGGTGCACCTTGGGCAGATATTAAGCGGCCTGCAAGGGTCGCCATTACAAGAGTCTCGCCTGGAACAAAGACCGTTTTTTATGGGCAGATGGTAAGTGTATCGGCGGACGTCCAAGGAGTTAGTGAGGATGACTCGGTCAAGATGATCTACCGAACGCTTGATGGGCGAGTAGAAGATCGCATCGTTGCGATGAACCTATCTGCAGACGGATTTCAATATGAATGCGAAGCTCCTGAGAGTTCTGCTGGAATTCAGCAGGATCTCAAGTATCGTATCGTCGCCGGAGACGCGACGACTGAGTCCTATCGACTGACGGTGTTACCTGCTCCCACAATCTTGATTGAACGTGTGGAGTATAAGTTTCCTGGGTATACGGGTCGGCCCCCACGAGTGGTGGAACGGCAGGGTGACTTGGAAGCCATTGAAGGAACCACAGTGACCCTGTATGCGCGTGCGAACCAGCCGATTCATACCGCCAATGTCGACTTTGACCCGTTGTTAAATTCTCCTCATGAGCAGGGTATGCACGGTCATGGCTTGGTAATGAAGTGTAACGATCGAGATGCCGAAGTGTCCTTTGTGCTGGAATTGCAGGATGACCGGAGAACACCGGTGCATCTTTCCTATCAGACTTGGTTTAAGAATCTAACCGGTGTTCGAAGCCAGCAGCCGATTTTGCATCAGATCAATGTCATTGCTGACCTAAGTCCGGAAGTCGAAATTTTGAGTCCGGTGGAATTGAGCGTGGAAGTTCCCCAAGATGGGCAGCAACTGATTGAGGTCCGGGCCATTGATCCGGATTTTGCTCTAAGTGAATTGCAGGTCGTGGCTCGGACCGGAGAAAAGCAAGTTTTTCGTGAAGTGCTGATGGTCTCGGAAACAGGTAAGGTAGGGCAAGTTATTGAGCGATTTGATTTTCGACCGGCCACTTATGGTTTAGTGGCTGGTGAGGAAGTCATTGTTTTTGCCGTAGCTACAGACAACCGCGGGTCCGCCAGCAACGAGCAGTTTCAGCCAAACACGGGAGAGTCCGAAGCCTTCTTATTGCGGATTGTCGCTCCGGAAGGTCTTCCTGCCCAAGAGGAAGGGGATGGGTTGGCTGGCGAAGAAGAAGGGAATGGGGGAAAGCCCACAGAGCCCGTCGCGGAGATGCCGCCGGAGGCTGGTGAAGAGATGCCATCAGAGGATGCCGAAGCAAGGCAAGGTGATGAGCAAGGCGACGGTGACAAAGAGGATCAAGCGGGTAATACCTCCTCGGCGGCTGGGCAGAGTGAGGACCGTGCGGAAGAACTTTCGGGTGATTCCTCGTCGGAACAGAGCGCTGGCAATGTTGCGGCAGGCAAGGGAGAAACTTCTCCGAGTGGCAACACGGGAGGTGACAGTTCGGAGACCGAGAGTGGACAGGAAGGAATTCCTACAGGTGAAGGCAACACAGGTGAAGGCAACACGAATCCAAGTGACGAGCCGTTGCATGACGGCGAGGTCTTTGAGAAGGCATTAGAGCACTTTGCCGAGCGAGATCGTCAAGAGGCTCCCAGGGAAGGAGCGGCGGAACAGACGTCACAGCCGCCAGGCAACACGGCTGCCGCTGCGGCAGACGAGTCGAGTGAAGCAGGGAGTGAGGCGGTGCCTGCTGCAGAGCCTTCTCCTGCGACCGCGCAGGAATCGTCATCTCAGCAAGGTGACCAGAGTAACACGACAGGGGGAGACACGGAAAATGCCGCCGAGGGCCCTGCGAAGGAAAACTCTGCGGAGCAATCACCTCAAGACGCTGGCTCCCCAGAGGCGGGGGCTGCGGGAACGGCAGACCAAGAGGGAAGTAAACAGGATGAAGCCCAGGATGTGGGTAAGGACCCCGGCCTGGGTGATGCGGGTGAGGCAGGTGCCGGGAATGCCAGTGAAGAAAAAAAAGGGGCACCGGAGTCGACAGGAAACAATCGTGACAGCGCGAAAAAACCTACTTCAAATAACTCGGAAGCATCACCGTCAGATCCGGCACAGTCCTCCAGCGCCAGCAACAAACAATCGGATTCTGAAGGGTCCACGAGTGGGGATCAGAGTGGCGGTGGCGGAAAAGGTGGAGGGCAGGGTGCCAATCAGGCAGGAAACGATACAGCTGGCAGCAATACCTCGGCAGACCAAGGCAACGCCGGATCGAACGAAAGCGGCGTTGGGGAAACTTCGGAGCGGGCTGGTGAGAAACAAGCGGCCGATGGAAAAACAGGGCAAACGGGGGAGCAGTCGGGCCAGGGGAGTGGTTTACGCGAAACGGCTTCCTCGCAGGGTGGAAAAGATAAGTCGGCGGATGCGCTGACGCCTGGCCCCTCCTCGGAGAACAACAGCGGACCCGATCAGGATGGAGATGCGGCGGAAAACCAAGATGGCCAGGGACGTGCGGGAAATCCGACGGGAGGCGGAATTCCTGGGGATGATGATGGACGCCTTGGCAATTCAGGTGGAGTAGTGCCGCCTGGAGAAGCAGCCAATTTGGACTATGCGCGGCAAGCGACAGATCTGGTCTTAGAGCGTTTGGAAGATCAAGACACTCAAGCGGAGCAGGAATTACTCGACAAGTTGGGTTGGACGCAGGCCGAATTACAAGAATTTCTGGAACGCTGGAAAAAGTTGAGGCGGACGGCAGCGACAGGAGATGCCAGCGGCCAACATGAATTGACGGAAAACCTCCGTAGCTTAGGATTGAGGCGGAGCGGATTGCGTGTACGCCAAGGTGAATTGTCGGATGACGACATGCAGGGTTTGCAAGAATCCAGTGATCTCTCCAGGCCGCCCGCTGAGTTATTTGACCGATTTAATTCCTACAAAAAGGGCGTTTCTCGCGCCGCAAATAGCCGCCGTGACTGATTCCGCACCGCGATACATCGCTTCGTTTGATCCGAAGCAAGTCCCTCATTTTTTCACAGATGTGCTCATTGTCGGTGGTGGTCTGGCTGGACTACGTGCAGCCAATGCAGTGTCTCCCCAGCAATCGGTGTTGCTGGTCACTAAGGATGCATTGAAACAATCAAACAGCCGTTATGCGCAGGGAGGGATCGCCGGAGTGCTGGCTCCGGAAGACCGTTTTGAAGATCACGTGGCGGATACTATGGCGGCGGGCGGCAAGTTATGCGAACGGTCGGTGGTCGAAATGGTTGTGCGTCAGGCTCCCGAGCAGATTCGTCAACTGATTCGGTGGGGAACCAAGTTCGATCAGGAAGAGGGCGAACTGACGTTGGGGCGTGAAGGGGGCCACAGTTCGAATCGCGTTGTACACGCCTTAGGCGATGCAACCGGCGAGGAAGTGATGCGAGCTGTGATTGAGTGGACTCGCAAGTTGCGGAATGTGACCATTTGGGAGAATGCTTTTACGGTCGATTTGTTAACGCACGACAAGCGGTGTTGTGGGGCGTTGATTGCAGAAAAACGGGGTAAAACGCTGGTTTGGGCAAAGCAGACGATTCTTTGTACGGGCGGGACGGGCCAACTTTATCGTGAGTCAACCAACCCGGAGGTGGCGACTGCAGATGGTCATGCCTTGGCTTACCGTGCTGGTGCGCAGTTGCGAGACATGGAGTTTGTGCAGTTTCACCCGACGGTGTTGTACATTGCTGGTAGCATTCGTAGCTTGATCACGGAGGCAGTGCGTGGAGAAGGCGCTTACCTCGTCGATCGAGATGGACATCGTTTCATGCCGGAAATTGATCCTCGGGGCGAATTGGCTCCCCGCGATGTGGTTGCCCAGGCAATTGTTCAACGCATGAAGACAACGCAACATCCCTGTACTTATCTCGATCTGAGCCATCTCGATCCAGATTTCGTTAAAAGCAGGTTTCCTGGCATCGCAGCCACTTGTCGAAAGTTCGGGATTGACATCACTTGTGACCGCATTCCTGTCCGTCCTGGCGCCCATTACATGATTGGTGGTGTGACCGTTGACGATTTCGGAAAAACGTCAGTTCCCGGTTTGTGGGCTGCTGGTGAGGTCACATCAAGCGGTCTGCACGGCGCAAATCGGCTGGCATCAAATAGTTTGCTGGAAGGCCTGGTGTTCGGTGCCCGCGCGGGGGCGGGTGCTTCGCAGGCGGCCGCAAACTTAGCAGATGAATTCAAGGCATTGCCCTTAAATAATCGAGTGGTTGAAGAGAGTACCGAACCACTGGATTTATGGGACATTCGCAATGCGCTCAAGAGTCTGATGTGGCATTCGATGGGGGTTTATCGGGATCGACGTCATCTCCTGGATGCTGCTGAATCGATTGATACTTGGTGCCAATATGTGTTGAGACAGCAATTTTCGGATCCTTCTGGGTGGGAATTGCAGAATATGCTGACCGTGGCACGCGTAATGGTCCGTGGTGCGTTGGTTCGTGAGGAGTCCCGTGGAGTGCACCTGAGGTCGGATTTTCCCGAAAGCGTGGGAGCCTGGCGGAAGCATTTGGCGGTAAAGCGAGGAGATCGGCAATTTACGGAGCAAATTGTTGAATAAATCACGTCGAAGAGTGGTTCCAGGCCGGTTGAAGTGATCGGCCAAGACGCCTAAATTGGAGGTGCCATCTGATGAGGATGGTTGCCTACCCTGAAGGAAACCTGAGGTTTGGTTTCTCGTTGTGTTAGAAGATTTTGCTGGTGGGAGAATGCCATCTTAGAACTAGATGTGTGAAAGCGAGTCTTCAAGGGACTTGCCTCTAGGCTAAATCTTTCTTTGTTTCTTGCCTGCCGCGTGTCGAATTTTCTGGGGCGCCGGACAAGTCAAATGTGACTGAAATTTCGGATGATCTAAACGGAACGTACTGTTATGGCAAATCAAAAAAATACTCCGATGATTGAGGCCGAAGGTCTCTCAAAATTCTATGGCGTGTTTGCCGCGGCTCGTGAAGTGACCTTTACCGTGAATGAGGGTGACGTCGTGGCGTTTCTCGGCCCCAATGGAGCTGGGAAAAGCACCACGATGAAAATGTTGACAGGATATTTAGCTCCCTCGGAAGGAAAGTCGCGGATTGCTGGGTACGACATGCAGACGCAGCGGTTGGAAGGGTCACCGCGGCTGGGATATCTGCCAGAAAATGGCCCCTTGTATCATGACATGACCCCGAGTGCTTTGTTGTCGTTTTTTGCCGATGCTCGTGGGATGGTAGCGGGGCAAAAACAAGAGCGTATTGAAGCCGTGGTCGATTTGTGTTCACTAGCCAGCGTCTTTCATAAACCGATTGGGAAGCTCTCCAAAGGGTATCGTCAACGTGTTGGTTTAGCACAGTCTCTTTTGCATGAGCCAGATGTGTTGATTTTGGATGAACCGACCGCGGGGCTAGATCCGAATCAGATTCGCGATGTGCGCTCGACGGTCCGCAAGTTAGGCGAACAGAAGACGATTTTACTATCGACCCACATCTTGCAAGAGGTCGAGGCAATGGCCAACCGAGTCATCCTCATCAATGAAGGACGACTTGTTTATGATGGACCGGTGAAAGATCTTAATCAGGGCAAGGGGCTCGAAGAAGCATTTCATGAAATGACTCGATCCGATGCGGTTGCCTGAGGATATTGTGGTTGCCATGGGACACTCTGTGTTCCTGGCGAAGCTGGCTGTGGGACGTATGGGAAAAGTGAAGAGGCTCCTTTCAGCTGCAATTTTCAAATTTCGAATTCAATGAATTAACTCATTTCGGGAGTAGTAGACTGTCATGGCATGGTTAAAGGCAATGTCGACGATGGTAGGCATCGATTTACTCTTTGTGGCTCTATTAGCGGTGATCGCGTTACCCTTGGGGCTCCGTAAGCGGGCTGCTTTGGCGGTCTTGCGACGAAACTTTGTGGGCTATTTCAGCAACCCGACGGGATATGTTTTTCTGTTCCTGTTTGTTTTGCTGACATCTTTTGCGGCGTTTTGGCCTCACGAGTTCTTTAACGCAAATCTTGCCAACTTGGATCAACTCAACAAATATCTCCCCTTGGTCATGTTGATCTTCATTCCCGCGATCACCATGAGTATTTGGGCTGAAGAACGTCGCCAGGGTACGGACGAATTGCTGCTGACATTACCCGCCGGCGATTTTGACATCGTGATTGGGAAATATCTTGCGGCGGCTTCGATCTTCACGGCTTCGTTGATTTACTCACAAATCTGTAACTATTCGATGCTGGTCTCGCTGACAGACGGCCAATTAGATGCTGGTTTGATCATGGGGACCTACCTTGGCTACTGGTTAACCGGCATGGCAATGTTGGCGGTCGGGATGGTGGCTTCCTTTTTGACGAGCAACCTCACCGTGAGCTTCATTTTAGGGGTGGTTTTGAATTCTCCCTTTGTCTTTGCTCAGTGGGCTGATGTGATTGTGCCTGACAGTAACTTCGCCCGCGGAGTAGCTGGCTGGAGTATTGCGGTCAACGCAGACGATTTGGGGCGCGGTGTGATTAGCATTTCATCAGTGATCTACTTCGCGATGATCATCGGCTTGGGGTTGTATATCAGCCAGATATTAATTGGTGTGCGTCACTGGGCTGGCGCTCAGCATGGTTCGTCGATGTTTTTCCACTATCTGGCACGGGTCACTGCGCTGATTGCCTTGGTCTTAGGCTTAACGATCTTTTTCGGCAACTATGATGTTGTCCGCTGGGATGTGACGGATGACAAAGTCAGTTCGTTGTCAGAGGATACTCTGAAGATTATTGAGGAACTCCAGCCAGAGCACCGCATCATGGTGGATGCGTTTGTTAGTGCCAATGTTCCGGAAGTCTATGTTCAGACGAAATACGACCTTATTTCGCTGCTGAAGGAATTCAAGAAATCGGCTGGTCAGCACATCGAGGTAACAATCCACGATGGTTTAGAAACCTTTAGCGATGCGGCTGCTTTGGCCGAAGAACGGTTTGGCATTCAGCCTCAATTTGTGCGTTCCCGTTCGCAGGGAAAGATTGAAGACGATGAAATTATTATGGGTGCCGCAGTGACCTGTGGTTTGGAGAAGGTAGTCATTCCCTTCTTCGATTATGGGGTTCCCGTTGAATATGAATTAATCCGTTCGATTAGTACGGTGTCCAAGGGCGAGCGACGAAAATTAGGTGTCGTGCGGACGGGAGCCCAATTAATGGGTGGAATGTCCGCCGGTTTTCAGCAGATTCCCAAGCAGGAGATCGTAGGCGAATTAGAGAAACAGTTTGACGTGGAGGAGGTCGACCCGGCAACGCCAATTGACACGGAAAAGTATGCTGCCTTGTTGGTTGTGCAGCCCTCCAGCTTGAGTCCCGAGGCCATGGAAGAACTAGTCGTTGCCATTGAGGCAGGAGTTCCGACGGCTATCTTTGAAGATCCACTACCTGCGTTCATGAGTTACATTATTCCTACCGGAGAGCCCAATCCTCGACCTGGAGGTGGTGGCATGATGGGGATGTTCGGTGGCGGGGGTGGCGGTCCACCTCCTCCGAAAGCCGACATTCAGCGACTTTGGGAAGTCCTGGGCATCGAGTCCCCTGGCACGACAGGGATGGGCGTGTTTCAACCTGAGTTGGTTTGGCAACCCTATAACCCTTATCCAAAGCTAAAGATTCAAGGCATTCCCGAAGAATGGATTTTTGTGCGTCGCACGGCGCCTGGATTTGAAGATACGATTAACCAGGACGACAAGATTACTTCTGGATTGGATGAACTTTTCTTTCCCATGCCGGGCCTCATCCGACCCAAATCGGATACGGAACTAAAGTTCACGAAACTTGTGAGCACCAGTGAGTTTTCGGGGCGCATTGCCTATCAGGATTTTAAAGATAATCAAGGCGACCGTTTGGAATTACAGAGAAAGCGTGGAGAAGCGGATGCTCAAATGAAGATTGTCGCCGCCCGTATTCGCGCTGGTTCGGACGGCAAGGAAGACTCGGAGGATACAGCAGATGAGGCAGCTGAAGAGGCAGAGAGTAGCTCTGCCAGCGAACCAGTAAATCGGTCGTTGCATGTTGTCTATGTTGCTGATTTAGATTTAATGAGCTCAGCATTCTTACGCATTCGCGCGCAACCGGACGAAAACGACGATTTAAATTGGCAGTTTGAAAATGTGACCTTTCTTTTGAACATTGTTGATTCATTGGTAGGTGATGAAGATTATGTGGAGATTCGCAAACGCAAGTCGCGCCACACGACTTTGAAGATCATTGAAGCCGAAGTGCAGAAAGCACGTGACGAAGAAACCAAAAAGCGTTTGGATTTTCAGGGCAAGTATGATGCGGAGGTGGCTACGGCTGAGGAAGAAAAAGAGGCCAATCTTGGTGAAGCTCAGCAGCGAGTCAATAAACTGCTAGAGCGTCAAGAAGAAGGGGAGGATGTACGGGCGGCCCTGCAGGCTGAACAGCAACGTCTGGCAATGTTAGACCAAGTTGCAGATCGACGTCGGGCCCTCAAAGTCCAGCAAGCCGCGCGTAAACGCGATGCCGATACGGAGAAAATTCGTCGTGAATCGGAACGAGACGTCGATAAGGTGCAAAAAGAATATAAGATCTGGGCTGTGGCGGTGCCGCCGATCCCCCCCTTACTCTTGGGAATTCTGGTGTTCATCTATCGCCGCACACGGGAGCGTGAAGGTATTGCGCGTTCCAGATTGAAATAAGCCGACGATCGTAGATGTGCGAAACGGAGAGCGTTTTGCACCATCTGCGGTAGGCCGTAGAACCTGCTGGTGTAAACCAAACTAAAACAAAACCGAACTTTTGCAATCAACATGGTGGAGTTGGGATAATGACCGAACCTGTTAAAACATTAATTTTTGTCGGAATTGCCGCTTTTGTCTTAGCGGGCGCAATTTTGTCGCGGCCGACCTACGAAGAATTCGATGACGAAGCGGCGACCGTTAATCAGGTTATGTTTCCACAATTGGAAAACCCCGACGATGCCGCAAGTCTTGAGATCACCCGCTACGACGACCAACTAGGCGAATTTTCCCGCTTTAAGGTCGCGATCGGTGCAGATAATCAGTGGGTCATCCCATCCCATAATAACTATCCAGCAGACGCCGAAGATCAAATGAAAGATGTTGCCGGTAGTCTGGTTGACTTAAAGATTCTGCACCTTGTTTCGCGACTTAAAAAAGATCACGAATTGTTCGGTGTTGTCGAACCGGATCAGGAGACAATTGAAGCGGCGGATGAAGGTGTGGGGACGCTCGTCGTTGTCCAAGATGCCAGCGGAAACAATTTGGCTCAGTTGATCGTGGGGAAAAAACGCAAAGACGAAGAAGGGCAGTACTACGTGCGTAAACGTGGTTCAGAAGATGCAATTTATGTTGTAGAGATCGACCCTGAAAAACTTTCCACGAAGTTTGAAGATTGGATTGAAGATGATCTTCTCAAGCTGAATGCTTGGGACATCAGTACCGTAGCCCTGGAAGATTATTCGATTGTACAAACGTTGCAGGCCGGTCGTCTGAGATTTGAAGTCACGCGCCGCCACGATATCGCGGTACGCTGGGATAGTACGAACAGCTCTTGGGATCTAGATAAAATGATTTCTTATGCGGGAGTTGATCCCGTGGAAACAAAATTAGCCGACATTGAGGAATTGAATAAGTCGAAATTAAAC
The DNA here is from genome assembly GCA_022446825.1 of Pirellulaceae bacterium. GTDB lineage: Bacteria > Planctomycetota > Planctomycetia > Pirellulales > Pirellulaceae > JAKVBY01. The sequence goes on along the minus strand of JAKVBY010000028.1, from coordinate 43,189 downwards.
GACATGAAGTCCGCGCTGGATGACTTGAAGATCGTAGACATCCGTCGTAAACCCGCCGGTTTTGGTGCCGATTTGCGGGCTGGTGATGACTTTCTGGAAGACAATGAAGCCGTCCAAGACCTTTTTCAGCGTGGATTCATTCCAGCTCGAACCGAAGAGGGTGGGGTGGATCTGCGCGCGGTCAATGGCGAAGTGACCATTGGCATGGAAGACGGTGTTCAGTATCAGCTGCGTTTTGGTGAAATTGTTGGTGCGGGTGACGACGAAGGAAATCTGAATCGATATTTGTTTGTGACAGCTCAACTGGATATGTCGAAGATTCCAGCACCTGAATTGGAACCCGTTCCCGAACTTCCAGCCGGCCCCGAAGCGGAGACGGTGGAGGGAAATTCAGGGCAAGATGAAGCCTCCTCAGGTCAGGCGGAAGAAGATGAGGCAACTGAGGAAACAGAGGCCAGTGAGGACGCCAGCGAGTCAGTGGAGGAGACTTCTATTGAAGACGACGCAGATGCAGCTGAAATCGATGCTGAGGAAGTGAAGTCGGAACTCGAACGTGAGCGAGAACGAATCACGAAAGAGAATCAACGCAAGCAAGAGGAGTATGATGAAAAGGTGAAGGTTGCGGCAAACAAAGTGGCTGATTTGAATGCACGCTTTGCCGACTGGTATTACGTCATTGCGGAGGACGTGTACAAAAAAATTCATTTAAGTCGTGGAGACTTGATTCAGGAAAGTGAAGAGGCCAAGAAAGAAGGATTTGGTGTCGATGCGTTGCGAAAGCTGGAAGACGAAGGCATCGAAGGTGCGCCAGAGCCTCCACCCGCAGCTCCTGCTCCTGGTGGATTTCCGGGGGCCGGAGGATTTCCACAAGGTGGATTTTAAACGCCTGCCAAAGCAGGCAGAATTCGGGAATAGAAAAAGCCTGACGTTTTGTGGCGTCAGGCTTTTTTGTAGGTGATTCATTCCGTCAGCGATTCTTCCCTGTAGGCCTGTTTAATCTCCAGCAATGATGGTTCCCAACTGTCGTAGCAGATCAAAGCTGAAGATGCCTGTATCATGACCATCATTCCAGCTCAAAGTATAAGCGTAGTTGCCGACAGGCTTCATGCCGACGAGCCTCAGGGGCTCTGTTTCGTTGGGTGCAATCACAGGTAAAATATCGGTTTCTTGAGCTGCTTGCTTGCGTTTTTCTCGGCAACTGGCGCAGGGACACTTGTCGCGCAATTCTCGTAGCGCCGATGCGGTCTGTGTTCCATCACTCCAGGCGATCTGTAGTTTATCGTTTTCGACGATCTTTAATTCTGTGGGATGAAAGCTCATGGCATTATTCAGTGATATTCCGTAGTTCCTGGATGAGGCGATCGACTTCTTCTCGAGTGTTGTAATGGATCAAACCAATGCGAACCATCCCCTCGGGTTCCTGTTCCAACGCCTCGGACAACTCTAAGGCATAATAGTTTCCGTGCCAGACAAAAATTCCTCGGGCACCCAACCGTTCGGCGATCGTTGCTGCAGGCAAATCACGGTGGGTGATTGAAATGGTAGGAGCCCGCTGCGCAAATTGTGCGGGGTCCGTAATTCCCCAAATGGTGAAACCCTCGAGGCTTTGAATTCCCTCAATTAAGGGTTGTAATAAAGACTGCTCATAGGTTTCAATCGCCTCAAACGCGGCTGCCAACGCCGGGCGACGATCAGTCTGACCTGGAACCAAGGCGCGTCCCACATCCGCTAAATAGTCAATTGCTGCGATGACGCCCGCCAGACATTCGTGATTTTGCGTTCCGGACATCCATTTGTCTGGTAAAGCATCACTGGCGGGGCGAACTTTATAAGCGGTTAATCGATCGAGAAGTTCACGGCGTCCCCAGAGGATACCGATGTGTGGTCCGAAGAATTTATAGGCAGAGCAGGCGAGGAAATCGCAGCCGAATTGGGCCACGTCGATCAGCCGATGGGGCGCAAAGTGAACGGCATCGAGGAAGGTCAGGGCGCCGACTTCTCGTGACCAACGACAAAGATTATGGACCGGATTAATGGTTCCCACGGAGTTCGAGGCGCAGCCAACGGCCACAAGTTTGGTTCTTGGCGAAAGTTTCGCTCGAAAATCCTCTAAATCAAGCGTGCAGTCTGTTTTGTGGAGATCCACAAAATGAACCTTGGCACCTACGTCCGCTGCCGCCATGACCCAGGGACTCACGTTGGCGTCGTGATCCAAACGTGTCACGATGACCTCATCTTGCGGTTGCCATTCGCGCGCCAAGGAGCGAGACAGTGCGAAGGTAAGGGAAGTCATGTTTGCCCCGAAAACGATCGTTTCGGGATCATCGCTGCCAACAAAAGCGGCGCATGCGCGGTGGGCCTCATCGAGCATCGCGTCCGTTTCGAGACTGGTGGGAAACAGGCCTTCATGGTTCGCATTCATCGTGGCAAAGTAATTGCTGACTGCGTCGATCACTCGTTGTGGTACTTGCGTGCCGGCAGGGCCGTCGAAGAAGACTGCTGGGTGGCCGCTAAATTCTCGCGACAGAGCAGGAAACTGTGGGCGTTGTTGGGAGAAAAATGTGGCGTTAGTCATCGCTTGTCTACGAACCTCTTTCCTTTGGCTTCATATCTTGGCAGCGATCCGAGAGGTACGTTTTCAACTGTGACGTTGAGTCCCAGCCGAATTTGGAATTCTTCCACAACACGTTGTGGCTGTTCGAGGCGATCCTCAATTTCGACGGAAAGGACATCCATCTCACCCGATTTGAATGCGGTAATGCGAAATTCCACAATTTCAGGAAAGCTACGTAGAATCTGTTCCAAGGAACTGGGGAAAATGTTGACGCCACGAATGATCATCATGTCGTCAGACCTTCCCAGGACGCCCCCTTCTAGGAGTACAAAACGATTGGTTTCTGATGAATTCCAGCGCGGACGAACGAGATCTCCCGTGCGGTATCGGATTACGGGGCACCCCGTTCGCCCCAAAGTCGTGATGACCAGTTCTGATAACTCACCCTCCGTGGCAGGCAGTCCTGTTTCTACGGAGAGAAATTCAGCAATAAATTCTGATTCCACTACCTTCAACCCTTGGCGTTTTTCATCGGCATAGCCCCATGGACCTACTTCGGAAGCTCCGGAGTGGTCAATCAGCGTGGCCTGCCAGGCACTCTCAATCCGTTCTCGGATAGCCGGTACGCTACCGCCGGGTTCTCCAGCCACGATGATTTTGCGAATTTCGAGTGAGGCCACGTCCAGGTTGTGCTCTGCAGCTACTTCCATGAGATGCAGGGCGTATGTTGGTGTGCAAAATAGCACATTGGATTTTGTCGCCCGCATGAAGTCGAGCCTCTGAAGGCTACTCATGCCGCCACTTGGAATGACAATGATTCCACGTGCGGCGGCTGCATCGAAAGCACTCCAGAATCCAATGAAGGGTCCAAAGGAAAACGCCATGAACCCACGGTCCTGGTCACCGAGATTCGCGGCATCGAGAACGTATTGCCAAGTGGAAATCCACCATTTCCAATCTTCGCACGTGTCCAGGATGACCAGGGGGCGTCCTTGTGTCCCAGACGTCCGATGAAACCGCGTGTAACGTTCAATGGGATACGTCAGATTGCCCGGTCGACCTTCGCTGGCCGCTGCGACTAACTCTTCCTTGAAGGTAAACGGCAACCCGACGAGTTGTTCGATAGATGCGAGTGGAAAGGTGACGTGGGACAACTTCTCGGTATAAAATTTGTTTTTCTGCCAAATTTTCTCGATCAGTTCGTTTAAACGATCCAATTGATAGCGCGCAAGTGCCGTGCGTGGCATTTGTTCGAACTGACGACGCTGGGCAGAGGACGTTGGCATGAACGCATGATACCGCTGTTTGAAACCGATCGTTAGGGGTTGTTAGGTTCGCTCACTTCTGATGGCGACATTGCGACTAATGCCATTCCCGTTTATCTTCGGTAGTGTGACTCGGGTCACAGTCCAACCATTTTCATTGTGCCAGGTTCATTGTGCCAGGCAATCGCAGACCCTATTCTCCCACTGAAAACGCCTCTCAGGCGATTTGCATTTCATGACAGATTCACCACGTCAAGGATCGTTGTTTGTCGTCTTTTTGACGGTTTTTATTGACTTACTTGGTTTCGGTATTGTCTTACCTCTGTTACCGATTTACGCGACTACTTTTGCGACTGACAGTGCAGGTTGGACGATTGCGCTGCTCATGAGCAGCTACTCCATTATGCAGTTTATTTTTGCTCCATTTTGGGGACGACTTTCTGACCGTGTAGGGCGTCGGCCAATTTTGATTGTGGGTCTCTTGGGTTCGGTTATTTTCTATGGACTATTTGCCCTGGCGACGATTCAAACCAGCCTCTTACTTCTGTTTGTTTCACGCATTGGTGCGGGCATTGCCGGTGCCACTATCTCGACGGCGCATGCCTACATCGCAGATGTCACCACGCTCGAAAATCGCACCAAAGGGATGGCTTTGATTGGCGCCGCGTTCGGACTTGGATTCACATTTGGGCCACTTTTTGGTGCCCTCGCCTTATTAGGACCTCCGGGAGAATTGAGTCCATTGCCAGGATATGCAGCCTCTGGTCTTTCTGCGCTTGCCTTGCTGAGCGCAATTTTTGTTTTGCCAGAATCGTTGACCGAAAAAAAGGTCCCCCAGCTTCGTTCATGGATGCTCTATCGATCTTCCGCCAGTGCCTTGGCGATTCCCTCGATCGGCCTTTTGCTTTTGACATCGTTCGTATGCGTTGTGGCCTTTGGTAGTTTTGAGTCCGTGCTTTCACTATTGCTAAAAACGGAAGATGGATTTGCTCTCGATTTGCGCGAAGTCTTGTTCTGTTTTGCCTATATCGGATTCATGTTGGCATTAATTCAAGGCGGCATCGTTCGTCAGCTGTCGAAGCGAATGTCGGAAATCGCTCTCGCGGGGAGTGGAGTCTTTATTATGATCCTTGGTCTGTTGTTGCTGTCGCTCTCGCAAATTCAAGGATCGTTTGCAATTTTGCTCATTGCCTTGGCCGTGTGTGTCGCGGGGTTTGCCTTTATCACACCGTCGTTGAATGCACTGATATCCCGGCGAAGTGACCCAGCCCAGCAAGGTGTCGTCCTGGGCCTGGCTCAAAGCATCAGTTCTCTGGCTCGGATTGTAGGTCCGTTGGTGGGCATTCCCTTGTTTTTTGGGAACGTTCTTTGGCCGATGTTTGCCGGGATCGGCATGCTGGCTATTGGCTTTTTGTTGTTGCGGATTGCCGCGCAGCGCGGCAGTGATTTCTCTGACGGCAACCATTCTACCGGAGAGCAGGCGGCAGCCATTGCGGGAAAAGAATAGAGTTTTTTGCAGCTTGGCCTTTATGAATCGTGCGACAGGGGATCCCCTGCTCCACCACCTCCGGGCGTCTTAATAACTAAGGTATCGCCTTGATTTGCCGAAAAAGAGCTGCAGCCAGCCAGATTGTCGATAGTTCCGTTTTTGCGCACGATCAAATTTGCTCCCTGCTTACCCGCACTACCTCCCAAGATGCCATAGGGTGCATGAGCCTGTCGCCGTTGTGATACGATCGACACATCGAGTTTTTTGAGAAACTCGATCGAGCGAATCACACCATTTCCCCCGCGAAACTTTCCCGGTCCACCAGAGCCTCGGCGAATCTTGAATTCACGCACGCGCACGGGAAACCGTTGTTCCATTACCTCGGGATCCGTCAAACGCGTGTTTGTCATGTGGGTCTGAATTGCATCCGTTCCCGCAGCCTGCGGTGTCGCCCCGGCGCCGCCACAAATCGTTTCGTAATAACTAAAGCTCTCGTCGCCGAATAAGACATTATTCATGGTACCTTGACTCGCCGCAGCCAAGCCAAGTGCGCCCAGGAGTACGTCGACAACCCTTTGGGAAGTTTCGACATTTCCACCAGCCACCGCTGCCGATTGTTCTGGATCCTTGGACTCTGGCGGATTGAGTAGGCTGTGGGGAATGATCAGTTCGACAGGATTCAAGAGGCCCTGGTTGAGTGGCATGTCGTCGTCAACCAGACAACGCATAACGTACATGACTGCCGCAGTCACGATTGCTCGGTTTGCATTGAGATTGCCAGAGTGAACCGGTCCTGTTCCGGTGAAGTCGATCTTTACTTCATCGCCGAAAATAGAAATGTTCACAGCAATGGGTGAACCGTCATCTAGATAGTCGATAAAGGGATACTTTCCATCGGCTAGGGTCTGCAGCGCCGTACGTAATTTATGTTCGGCTGCAGTTTGAATCTGTCGCATGTAGAGGTCGACGGTTTCCAACGAATAGGCACGCACAAGCCGCTGGAGTTCGCGGCCACCTTGAGCATTGGCTGCGATTTGTGCTTCCAGGTCAGAGAGATTGTCCTGAGGAGTTCGAGAAGGAAAACGCCCTGATGTCAGCAGTTGACGGATGTTTTCCAGTTGGATAATTCCTTTATCGACCAGCTTGTGGTTACGGATAAGCACACCTTCTTCCCCAAGTGTTTTGGAAAACGGTGGCATTGATCCTGGTGTGACACCGCCGATTTCGGCGTGGTGAGCTCGGCTGGCGGTAAAGAATAATAAACGAGAAGTGTTGGAGTCGTGGATGGGAGTGATCACCGTTATGTCGGGCAAGTGAGAACCACCACGATAGGGGTCATTGGTTACAAAGACGTCACCCGGTTTCATTGTGGGGTTGTCCTCCAAGATGCACTTTACCGTTTGACTCATAGCGCCCAAGTGAACGGGAATATGGGGTGCGTTCGCAACCAAATCCCCCTCCGATGTGAAGACAGCGCAACTGAAGTCAAGCCGTTCTTTGACATTCACGCTACTGGCGGTGTTCCGTAGAGTGATCCCCATTTGCTCTGCAATCGCTGCAAAATGGTTGTTAAAAATTTCCAGCATGATGGGGTCGGCGGTGGGACGGTCAGAGAGCAGCGGTTCTTGAGATGAAGTGTTGTTGAAAGAACCTTGGATTGGTGGGCGACGGCTGTTGACGGATGCCGGTTTTCGCAGGAGAAGCAACTCACCCTGAGATAACACTTCAGCTGTCCAGTCAGGATCAATGATGGTGGTCGACGTTTCCTCTGTGATGATGGCCGGGCCTTCGATATAACAACCAGGTGTAAGCGTGTCGCGGGGAAAGACGGGAGAAGTTATCAGCGCACCGGAAAAGGTGACATCATGGTGACTTTCTGGGGAGGCGACGACACGCACTTGACGTTTTGATGGCGGCAAATTGTCATCGGATTGCCCGACGATCTCCACCCGCAGGGCGACGATTTCCAGTCCACGTTCGTCGTGCGTATACCCATAGAGGAGGCGATGTTCATCTGCGAATGCCGCGCCGTAATTTCTGTCAGCTGGTTCTGTAATGGTGAGCGGAACATCGGTACCTTGGTAGCGAAGGTCCAATGAGCGTGATACGCGAATTTTTTCATCCGGGATGCCTTCTGCAAGGACTTCTGATGTGGCATCCGTAGTTAATGCTGCAAACGTTTGCTCGAGCGAATTGAGCGTCTCTTGAGAGAAGGCACGATAAACTCCTGCGACTCGGTGCCGAATTACATCGGCTTGGCCAATGCCGTAGGCGCTGAGCAGGCCTGCATCCGGATGGTTGAGGATCTGTTGGATTCCCAGTTCGTTGGCCACCGCACAGGCATGTTGCGCGGCCGCTCCACCGAAAGAGACTAAGGCATAATTGCGTGGGTCGTAGCCCTTGGCAATGGAGATAGAACGAATCGCCTTGGACATGTTTGCGTTGGCAATCTGAAGAAACCCTTCGGCTAGTTCCGTTAAATTGATACTTTGTTGGGTGGTGGCGGTGATGGATGCGGAAATTTCTTCGAGACGCAGTGTTACCGCCTTGGAATCAAGCGGTAGTGGAAATCGCGAAGGCAAAATTTTCCCTAAGTAAAAGTTAATGTCCGTGATGGTCAGGGGGCCACCGCGTCCATAACAGGCTGGACCTGGATCGGCGCCAGCACTTTCGGGACCGACGATCAATTTGATTCCATCGAATCGGCAAATGGAGCCCCCGCCGGCTGCGACGGTTTCGATAGAAAGCATTGGTGCGACGACGCGGACTCCAGCTTTTTCTGTTTCATACTGCAGTTCGTATCGACCATCAAAACGGGACACATCGGTACTGGTTCCTCCCATGTCAAAGCCAATGGATTTCGAGAACCCAGCGGCCTGGGCAACACGTGAAAACCCGACGACCCCACCGGCCGGTCCCGACAAAATACTATCTTTACCAACAAATCGTTCTGCGGTGACAAGCCCACCGGATGAGGTGAGTAAGCGAAGATCACTTTGTTCGCCCAGTGACTGTCGTATCTTGTCGACATATTGGCGCAAAATGGGATTGAGATAGGCATTTAAAACCGTCGTGTCACCTCGAGCAACGATCTTTATCAGCGGGGCGACCGCATGCGAGAGACTGACTTCTGAGAAGCCAACTTCTCCTGCAATTTGTCCCACGAGTAGCTCATGTTCGGGATGACGATATGCATTGAGTAGGCAGACCGCTAAGGACCGAATACCGGTTGCTCGAAGTTGAGTGAGTGAGGCACGCAGGGCATCTGGTGAAAGCTTTGTGAGGATTTCACCGTTGGCGGTGACGCGCTCTTGGACCTCTAAGACATCACTGAATAAAGGCACCGGCTTTTTGATGGCCAATTCAAACAAGTTGGGGCGGTTTTGATACCCAATGTGCAATGCATCACCAAAGCCCGCTGTTGTGATGAAAGCGGTCTCGGCACCAGACCGTGTGAGCAATGCATTGGTTCCCCGCGTTGTCCCCAGTCGTACCGAAATGTTAGGGAGTGATTCAGATAACTTGACTCCCAGCAGCAGGCGAATGCCGAGAATGGGGGCTTCTTCGCCCGCCGATAGTTCATACGTGTAAGATTGTCGACTATCGATATTCAGCCGATTTTCTAGGTGTAGAGTACCTGTGAGGGAATCAAAACTCTTGATCACAGACTGCCCGACACAAACGCCATGTGATTGAAAGAGCCGGAGTTCATAACCCTTCCAGAAATCGTCGGGGTCTGTTTGTTTTGTCGGGTCGATGATGCGAAGGGCTGTAGATCTGGAATCAACGGCTCCTAGCATGACACCCGAACTTAACACTTTACGGCGCAGTAAAGGACCGTTTTCCTGACGTGCGAGGCAATCCGTGAAAGTGCCACCGACGTCGATCCAGAATTGCCAGCGAGTCGGATCTTTCACGAGTAATTGTGAGGCTGTGAGGATGATCGCGTCAAATTACGAACCAGCACCAATGGAAATGAGATGAGAGTAAGTTCGTATGAACAAGTGGCCACCTGAGACGGCTGGAGTCGAGCGGCTTGCTTCCCCGAGTTCATTTTTAGCCAATAGCTTATATTTTTTGTCTGCGGCCCAGACCCATACGACCCCTTCTTCATCGACGGCGTAGATTTTGTCGTCGATCAGCACTGGGGAAGCCGAGAAGTTTGCTTGGGTGCGCTCGGTGAAATGGATTTTGCCCGTGACGGCATCCAAGCAACTGATAAAACCGCGGTCGTAAATCATAAAGATCAGATCGCCGTATGCCAGGTAGCAAGGAACATATGGTGCTTTGAACTTACCACTGTTTTTAATTTCATAAGCGAGTTCCGGATTTTTTCCGGGTTTGACCGCGACGATATAGTTGCCTGAATAAGCTCCGGATCCCGTACTTCCAAAAATGAGGCCAGCTGCCGTGATTGGAGATGCGACCGTCCGCATTTTAAACAGCCCGTCATTCAGTCCCCAATTCTGTTTACCGGTCAGGGGATTGAGGCTAAACATTCCGTTCCCCGTGCTAACACAGACTAATTCGTCAGGTCCGCCGTTGGGTGGCGAATAGATAAACGGCACCGAGTAACAGACGTTAACGCTGACTAAAGGAGTCTGCCACACTTCTTCGCCGGTGGCTGCGTGAAAAGCCATCATAAAACTGTCACCCGGCTCTTCCCCTTCTTTTAATCCGTTGGCCTGCTGTGAGTTGTGGATGATTACAAGGTCTTTGTAACGAATTGGCGATGCGCCCCATCCATGTTGACTTTGCCAACGTCCGAGGTCTTTACTCCACACCTCTTGGCCCTCGTGCGTGAAAGCCTTGAAGGTGATTTGTTGTGGTTCTGACCAGGCGACGTAGACGCGATCTTTATCGACGGTTGGCGTGCAGGAGGCATAACTACTTCGCGCGTGCAATTGATGGGTTTCTGAAGGAAACGTTTTCTGCCATTCGATTATTCCTGTCCGCGAATTTACGCACAGCACATAGCGTGTTGCGTCGGTGGGGTCGGCACTCAGCAAGAATAACTTCTCTCCCCAGACCACTGGGCAGGAATGGCCAATGCCCGGTAATTCTGCCTTCCAATTAAAATCGGCTTCAGAAAATTCGACAGGAATAGTTTTTGTGTCACTGTATCCCGTTCCGTTAGGACCACGAAAACGCGTCCATTCTTGAGCAAATGCACAGGAAGAGAGTACCGACAAAAACAAAAAAACGGACAGTTGGAGGGGAGTGTGTAGCATGATGGAGTCCTTGGGCAAATTTACCTCAGCGATTATTTGAGCATCGTAGCCGACGGCAACCCAATTCGCCAGCGTGTCAATGCTCACAGGCCCGTTTGACCTTTGTCGAAGGAGTCCTATCTGGGAATCCAATGTTCCCGACGATTAGCCTCACCAAAGTGCATAAACTCGCGAGAGAACAAGCGCAGAAAGGACACGAAATCAACCGCGCCGACTAAATTTTTCGAGAATTACGCTTTGGCATGATCCACTCGGTAATTCGCTGATCAAGCCAGCGTCGATCGCTCTGCACTTTTTTTGCACTGACGAATCCCAAATGGCCGCCATGTTGTTGTATGTCTAGCGTAACCGCTGTGGAAAACTTGGCTTCTTGATATGTACGGACAGGTACGAGCGGGTCGTCGACGGCAGATACTACCAAAGTTCTTGTAGTGATGTGCTCGACAACTCTCACAGAACTGGCTTCTCTGTAGTATGCAGCAGCGTTTTCAAATCCGCTGAGGGGTGCGGTCACGTGATCGTCGAATTCAAACATGGTGCGAGGAGTGGGATACAGCTTTTCTCTGTTAAACCCGCTAATCGCGGCTTGCTTTTTCCTCAGCTGGCGCATGAGTTCGCGGACGAATTTGGTTCCATAAAACCGCGAAATTCCCTTTTGCATTGTGAGAGAGCAGAGCCGCGTGTCGATCGGTGCTGAAATGCTGACAGCGTTTTCAAGTTGGTTGGGTAAGGCTTGGGGCCTTTCTCCCAGCATTTTTAAAAGCATGTTCCCACTGAGAGAGAATCCAACACAAGTGAGAGATGAATCAGGGCAAATCGCGGTAACTTTTTGAACGGCGCTGAAAAGGTCTTCACTGCGGCCGGCATGGCCGAGGCCCTGCGCGAGCAAAAATCCGTCACCGCAGCCACGTAGATCCAGACGGAATGTCCGACAACCACGGGCCAGTAGTTTAGCGGCCGTGCGGACCATATAAGAGGTAGAATGAGTTCCTGTTAGCCCATGAGCAAGAATGACAGAAGAATCATTTGGTTGCCAATTGCTTGGGCAATTGTCATGAAGTATGAGGGTGTCACCATCCGCAAGTCGCAGGCGATGTTTTTGGGCAGGTGGAATGACGCAGCTAGTGTTTAAGTAGGCTCCAGCAATCGTCTGCAAGTGACCATTTCTGAGCAAGGGATGTGGCTGGAAACACGGAAAACTTGAATCTGACATGCGAATTGTTGGTGTGCGGCTATCGTTCGATCCCGTACTCGTCAATTTTTCGGTACAAAGTCGCGCGTCCGATTCCCAAGAGGTGTGATGCGTCCGGCACTTTTCCCTTCGTGCGTCCAAGTGCCTCCTTGATTAACTTTCGCTCCCAGTAGTCGATCCGCAGCGATTCTAATTCATCGGAAGATTGAACGTCGTGTAAGCCCAGGTCGTCCACTTCGATCCGTTCATCGAGTTCCGCCATGACCACCGCACTGTCGACGACATTGCGGAGTTGCCGCACGTTGCCGGGCCATTGATACGAGAGTAGTTTCGCACGTGCCTTTGGAGACAAAGTCAGATTGGGGCGGCCATGTTGCGTGCGGAAATGTTTTAGGAAGAAATCAACAAGTATTTCAATGTCATTTCCGCGATCCCGTAACGGCGGAATGTAGAGCTCAAAAACACTGAGTCGATAGTAGAGATCTTCGCGAAAGGTTTTGTCTCGGACAAATTCGCGTAAGTCACGATTGGTCGCTGCGATGATTCTCACATCGACGGTGATTTCTTTCGAGCCACCTACCGGCAAGAAGGGATGACCTTCAAGAATTCGCAAAAGTTTCGCTTGACCTTCCAGCGTCATCTCTCCAACTTCGTCTAAAAAAAGCGTACCGGTATTTGCTTGTTCAAACCAACCGATGTGATCCGACTCAGCGCCTGTAAAAGCGCCTTTGCGATGTCCGAACAACTGACTTTCCATAAGGTCGCGTGGAATCGCTGCACAGTTAACTGCAAGCATGGGGCGATCGGCGCGTGCACTGGCGCGGTGGAGTGCTCGAGCTACTAATTCTTTTCCGGCACCACTTTCTCCGCGAATGAGTACACAGCCGGTGGCGCGACCGATGCGTTTAATCTTGGACTTCAACTCTTGCATCGGACTGCTCTCACCGATCAACTCGTCAAATCCGGCGGTTTTGTTTACGAGTCGATCGTGCTCGGCCATCAGCGTTGCTTGTTGTCGCGCTCGCATTAAGGCGATAGCCATAATATTCGCGACCGCTTTGGCAAACTCAAAATCACTTTCATCGAAGGGCCGGTTTTCACGATAGACGTGAACGGCGCCGACCGTTTTTTCTTCATGGATCATCGGAATTGAGAATGCGTCTGCGACGCGACTAAGACTGTCGGTGTTCAGGGCTGATGGTTGATTGCAGATCCAGATGGCGCGTCGTTGTTCGCTCACCAGCTTTGTCAGAGAATTGCTTAAGCTGACGCGGTTTTCACCAGATTGGGGCACTACCATTTTTGGCTTGAGTTGTCCGTCATCGCTGACCCAGAAAAAACCTGCAGTTTCAGCCTTAGTGCGATCCCGCAGAAGTTCTAAAGAAACTGCGGCGACTTCATCGGGTAACTCGATGCCCAGTAATTGTATGCTCAGTTGGTGTAGTAATAAAAAATCTTGGGCTGGTCGTTCCTCGCTGAGTTTAGCGAGCGCCAGCTTGCCCGTATCTTGAGGGTCAACAGGTTGGTCGCGGACAATGGTTTCATGGAGTCCTACGTCTCCGTCTGCTTGAGGATTTGGTAGCGTCTCCGATTGCTCGAAGGAAAAATCTGCTGAACCGAGTCGGAAGGAACAGCCGGCGATCAATTGGGCCTCATCGGTTTTTTGCCCGTTGACGAAAGAACCATTTCGACTAGATTGATCGCGCAACCACCAAGCATCATTTTCATATCGAATTGTCGCATGTTCACGAGAAGAGAGAGGGTCCGACAACACGACCGTGCAGTCGATACTACGTCCGATGCGCATTCCTTTGGTGGAATCGAGCATAAACGTTGTGCCGGCACGCGGACCATTCGTCATTCGGATATAACTGTACACTAGCCGTTCTCGGCATGATGGATTAGGGCGGTCAAGTACAAAATGTCATCCGTAGCAGCACAAGTTTTAGGATAGATACCGCTTTCGTGCCAGACACCACAGAAGGTTATTATATCCACCAAAGGAAGAGGAGTTGGAGAGATGCCATGGGACATCGATCTTGCTCCGCGCCCCAAAACTGCGTACGATCTTAAAGTCTATCAAAACTGCTGATACTCCCCTGTTCTGCCCCAATGACCCTTTCCAAGGAACGATTCATGGCCAGTTCCGTTGTGTTTTTGCAACGCCGCTTCTCTGCGGTTTCTTTATTTTTGATTGTTTATGCCATTACGTTTGTTGGAGTCGAACGAAGTGTTGTTGCGGAGCTAACGAAACCAACCGCCAAAGATCGGCGAGTTGCAATTACGGTTTCCAGCCTGATTAAAAATCAACATTTGTCCAAGCGATCGGTAGATGATGAAATTTCGCAGCGTGCTATGAAGGGATTTTTGCGATCTTTGGATCCGATGAAGATCTACTTCTACCAAGCTGATATTTCTGAATTCATGCCGCGCAACCAAGAGTTAGATGACATGTTTAATAGTGGTGACATCTCGTTTGCGTATATCGTGTTTGAACGGTTTCTAGAACGAGTGGACGAACGAGTTGCCCTGGTAGGCGAACTTCTGGAGGGAACATTTGATTTTTCACTGACCGAAGAGATGACTTCGGATCCGAAAAGTACGGTCTACGCGATGAATGCCGAAGAATCCCGAAATCGGTGGCGTCAGCGGATCAAATATGAATTGCTCGTGCTCAAAGATGACGACACGGTTGGCGATGAGGCTGTCGAGCGTCTTCAACGCCGTTATCGCAGTTTTCGGAATCGTATGCACCAAATTGACGGCGACGAGTTGTTGGAGATGTTTCTGTCATCCATCACGGCGAGTCTCGATCCACATACGACCTTTATGTCACCTACCAATTTCGAAAATTTTCAGATTCAAATGCGACTTCAGTTAGATGGTATTGGAGCAGCGTTACGTGGTACGGACGGTTACACGGTTGTGACAAAGATCATCAAAGGTGGTGCAGCAGATCGACAGGGCGAACTTCAGGTCGAGGATCGGATCGTGAGCGTTGGGCAAAACAGCGAAGGCGATATGGTCGAGGTCTTGGACATGAAGCTCAATGATGTTGTCCAATTGATTCGTGGTAAAGCAGGTACTACCGTTCGCCTTGGTATCAAACCGGCAGATGGTTCAGAGACCAAAGTCATCACGATCATTCGCGCCAAGATTGAATTAGAGGATAGTGCGGCTCGCGGCGTTGTGTTTGAAGAAGGAAAAAAAACTGACGGCAGTCCCTACAAGGTTGGCGTGATCGATCTCCCCAGCTTTTATATGGATATGGAAGCAGCGAGACGAGGTGAGAAAAACTACCGCAGCACAACGAAAGATTTGCGCAGAATTATCAATGGTGGTGTGGACGCGAAGGGAAACCAAGTCGATGGATTTAACCAGCAGGGTGTCGATGCGGTCATTTTGGATTTGCGTTACAACGGTGGTGGAAGTCTCAACGAGGCAATTGGCACGACTGGGCTATTTATCGATCATGGTCCGGTGGTTCAAGTCAAGGATTCTGGAGATGACATACACCCGCTGCCTGATATTGAACGAGGTATGGTGTGGAAAGGCCCTTTAATTGTTTTGACGAGCAAATTTAGCGCTAGTGCCAGTGAAATCTTGGCAGGTGCAATTCAAGACTATCGACGAGGTCTTGTCATTGGTGACGAATCGACACATGGAAAGGGCACTGTCCAGAGCCTACTCGACCTGGGGCGGCAATTGTTTCCGATTCCTAAGCCACCGAATCTGGGTGCTTTGAAGATCACGATGCAGCAATTTTATCGTCCTAACGGTGACAGTACGCAAAAACGGGGTGTTCTTTCTGATATCGTCCTGCCGTCTCTAACGAATTTCATGGACGTCAGCGAATCCGATTTGGATTATGCCTTGGAATTCAACCGTGTTCCGGCTGCAGCGTTTAAGGAACTTGACTTGGTTAACAACGAGATCCTGACCACGCTGCGAAAGCGATCAAGCGAACGTCGCACGGAATCGGAGGATTTTGCAAAATTGCTAAAGAACATCGACCGTTATCGCGCTCAAAAAGAAAAGAAAAAAGTGACTTTGAACGAAGAACAGTTTTTCTTAGAACGTGCTGAATTAAATGCTGAAAAGGAAGAAGAAAAACAGTTCGAAGAGCAAGTCAACGACTCCACCGAAGAAGTTGTAGAACGCAATTTCTACTTTAATGAAGTGATCTCGATTATGATCGATTACTTGGATGTGTTGAACGACAATACGCTTGCCAGCCGGAGCTAATTTCGCGCGCCGATTGTTATGGTGCAACGAGGTTGCTTAGGACAGTTTCCAAGATCCCAGCTTGCTCAGCTGGAGCCGCTTTACGTTAACTCCAAGCGTAACCCGTCATGCGCAAGCTTCATTCCCTTGGGAAGCGAGGCATTTGTGGCACCATGATCCAACTCATGTGAAACGTGGGTGAAGTATGTTTGCTTCGGTTTCAAACGTTGGGCTGTTGCGATTGCTTCTTCCAGCGAAAAATGGGTGGCATGAGGGCGCGGACGTAGGGCATCGAGGATGAGGACGTCCAGATCTAGAAGTAAAGATTCACTTGCTGCTGGAATGTGATTTGTGTCTGTGCAATAAGCAATATTGCCAATTCTGAAGCCGAGGACATCAAACCGAGGTCCATGTTTCAAGGGGATCGGAATGATAGTGGATCCGAGTATGTCGAACGGTTTTTCGTCGATGGGATGAAAATGTATTTGCGGAGCGGCGCCAGGATGTGTAGCTTCTTCGTCACGAAAGGCGTAGTCAAATGATTTACGAATGCGTTGTTCTACAGAGTGATTACAGAAGATAGGGACCGAATGTCCAAGGTAAAATTGAAACAGACGCAGATCATCGAGCCCAAAAATGTGGTCGGCATGTTCATGAGTAAAGACAACACTGTCAACAATACCTATCTTTTCTCGCAATAACTGGGTGCGCAGGTCAGGTGGCGTGTCAATCAACAAATTACCCTCGGGGAGTCCGAGGATCACAGAGCAACGTGTACGATTGTTTCTCTGATCATCGCTTGTGCAGACTTCACAGCCACAGCCAATAGCGGGAACTCCGACGGACGTACCGGTTCCTAACAGGATCAATTGGTGACGAATGTCGGTCGTGTAGGGAGTTTTAGGCACTGGTACTCAATGATTGAAGCGGCATGATTGCCTAGACGGTTATGGGGTCGTGATAGGTCTCGCAGAGCGATTTGTGAACGGCTGAGGGTGTTCAGGAGATTGCCCCTGGGACGAGCGGGTCGTCAGCACGGGCAATAGGGAAAGAAAGTTTATCCTAATCGTCCTGTTATTGTCGCCTGCGGAGCACTTAGTAGACGGCAAAAACACCGTTGACCGGTCTGGCTGATCGCTATAAACTTCGCCACGGGCATATGTTACGCGCTGAACAGTCGTTTGGGATGACGTTTGATGGGCCATCAGCTCGCTGCCACACATTGACTTTACCTTCTTAACACCTCCTGCCGGGTTCCTCATCTGAGAATTATGGCTGTACTCGAACGAATTTGGGAATTCTTGGGAATCTTTTTCGGTGGTTTGATGCGCGGTTTTGAACGCAGCATCACCTCACTGTTTGGTTCTTCGAATGCGCGCTTTATCAAAAGACTTCAAGTCAAGGTAGATGCGATCAATGCGCTGGAAGCAGAAATACAGGACCTTTCGAATGAGCAATTAAAAGAAAGGACAGAGAATTTTCGTCAGCGGCTGAAGGCGGGAGAAACCGAAGACGACATTCTCGTGGAAGCCTTTGCCGTCTGCCGTGAGGCGGGACGTCGTTTCTTGAATATGCGACATTTTGATGTTCAGTTAATTGGTGGCATCGTGTTACATAGTGGTGCGATCGCGGAAATGGTGACCGGAGAGGGCAAAACTCTCGTTGCTACCTTACCCGCTTATTTGAACGCCATCAGTGGTAAGGGTGTTCACGTGGTCACAGTAAACGACTACTTAGCGCGTCGTGACATGGAATGGATGGCCCCCATCTATATGGGATTGGGTTTGACCGTTGGGGCGATTCAAAACGACATGGATGTCAGCGACAAGCAAAAAGCGTATGCCTGTGACATTACGTACGGAACGAACAATGAATTTGGATTTGATTATCTGCGTGATAATATGCGACCGGCTGCATCGGGCGACGATCGATACCCTAAAGAACGTCAACAATCGCAAGGGCGATTGACGTTTGCCATTATCGACGAAGTCGACAACATTTTAATCGATGAAGCCCGCACGCCACTGATTATTTCCGGGCCGGCCCATCAAGATGTACGTAAGTATGCTGAGGCCGACCGAATTTCGCGGCAGCTAAAACGAGAGATTGATTTTGTCGTTAATGAGAAAGATCATTCTGCACATTTAACCGACGAAGGCGTTCGTGAGGCAGAGAAGCTTGCTGGAGTGGAAAGTTTCTTTACAGCCGGCAACATGGAATGGCCACATTTGATTGATAATTCGCTGAAAGCCCACAATCTCTATCAACGTGATGTGAATTACGTTGTTAAAGACGGCAGTGTTGTTATCGTCGACGAGTTCACTGGCCGTTTAATGGAAGGTCGCCAGTGGAGCGATGGGTTGCATCAGGCGGTGGAAGCGAAGGAAAACGTACGGATCAAGGAAGAAACTCAGACGTTGGCTACGATCACCCTGCAGAATTTTTTCAAGCTGTACGACAAAATCTGTGGCATGACCGGGACCGGCATGACCGAAGCCGGTGAGTTTTGGAAGATTTATGAGTTAGACGTGATCGCCATTCCGACAAACCGCGAACTGATACGCCAGGAGCATCCCGACGTTATTTATCGAACTGAAAATGAAAAGTTCGCCGCACTTGCTGAAGAGATAGAGCGATTAAACAGATGGGACGTAATTGTTGAAAGTAATGGCAATGAGCATTGGGGCACGCTCCTGAAAGAAAACGACAACAGTCTTATTTTTCAGCCTCAGGGCAGTAAACAAAAAAATGAGATTCAACTTTCTCGGGTTAAAGAAATCGAAAAGAAGGGGCGGCCGATACTTGTTGGCACAGTATCGATTGAAAAAAGCGAACAGCTCTCGAAGCTACTGGATCAAAGCGGTGTCAAGCATGAGGTGCTCAATGCCAAGCATCACAAACGCGAAGCCGATATCGTAGCGCAGGCGGGGCGACTGGGTGCGGTGACCATTGCTACCAATATGGCCGGTCGTGGTACTGACATTGTTTTGGGCGGGAACCCGGAGACAATGGCTTGGGCGCGCCTGCAGGATACTTATGAAACACGACTCGACGTACCTCATGATGAATGGGAAGGCTTGGTCAAGGAGATTGAAGAAAAAGAGCAAATGAAAGAGCAGGGTGCTCGCGTCAAGGAACTGGGTGGTCTGCACGTTGTTGCAACGGAGCGTCATGAAGCACGACGGATCGACTTGCAACTTCGCGGGCGTACCGGTCGTCAGGGAGATCCGGGAAGCAGTCGCTTCTTTTTGTCACTTGAAGATGATTTGATGAGAATCTTCGCGGGACAATGGGTGAAGTCAATTCTCGACAAGCTTGGCATGCAGGAAGGCGAGAAAATTGAAAGCAAAATGGTTACTCGCCGGATCGAAGCAGCTCAGAAAAAGGTCGAAGAGCGCAACTTTGAAATCCGAAAAAATTTGCTTGAATATGACGAAGTGATGGACGAGCAGCGGAAACGGGTGTACGGCTATCGACAGCAGATTCTGGATGGGGCTAACTGCCGTGATTTAATTGTTGAAGCCATTCGAGAGCAAGTAGAAGAATTTCTAGGCAATTTTTCTCGACGTGATTATGGTGTCGAAACGTTTGCCGATTGGGCCGGAAGTCGATTGTCGACCGAGTTGGAGCCGCGAGATTTTCGTGGGACTGATTTCGAAGGGGCAGAAGCTTATGCCAAGGATGAGGCTCAGCGCGCGGCAGAAACACAAGTGTTTGACACAATTGAAGAAAATCTTCCCGATGGTGAAGATTCCAGCGATTGGAATTGGGAAGCGATTGCCAAGCTGTCCAACACCCGCTGGGGGACGGACTTTCGGGATCGTGATCTCAGGAAAGCCGGACGAGATGGTGTCGCCGAGATTTTGTTGGAGCGGGCAAAGCGAGCGATCGGGGACATTGATCTGAGCGCTGGATCTTCCCTGTTAGATGAAGATGCAGGGCAAAGAACGGCGATTGCCTGGGTGAAAACTAAGTTTGGCTTTGACATCGACTTCGATCGCATTAAGAACCTTGACCCAGCTGATTTTAAGGCCCTTGTTTTCGAGCGGGCGCAGCAGGCCTATGACGAGAAAGAGTCCGAATACCCTGTCATGGTTGGATTGCAACGGTATACCTCTGCCGGCGCGAGCGCGAGAATTGATCGGGATGGTTTAGTAGCTTGGTTTCAAAGCCGCTTTGACTCGGAATTGAGTTTGGAAGATCTGAAAAACAAACAACGAGATGAAATTCGAGCAGTTTTAATTGAGCATAGTCGTCAAAATCAAAAATTAGCACATGAAGTAACGCTTGCCGTTCAGAAAAAAGTGGAGAGTATTTTTGGTGTTGAATCGGATGGGAAAACAGCTCACCAAAACAGAGGAGGAAATGGTGCTTTGGAAGGCCTCTCCCAATGGCTGGAAGAAAACCTATCCTGTGAAATCTCCACGGATGAAATATCTGGCATGGGTCGTGAGGACCTGGAACGCAAGCTGTCGATGGCAGTCGAAGATCGCTATCGTCCTGAAATGCGCCGTATGGAACGGCAACTTCTTTTGCAGATCGTCGATACGGCATGGAAGGATCACTTGTTGGTGATGGACCACCTCCGCAGCAGCGTTGGATTGTCAGGCTATGCGCAAAAGGATCCCAAGGTTGAATATAAAAAAGAAGGTATGCGGCTTTTTGATGCGATGTGGCAATCCATCGGCGAGCGGGCCACGGACTTGATTTTCCGGATGGAGGATTTGTCCGGCGATTTTGTTAGTTCGACATGGGTGGAAACTTCTGCGCAACATGCAAATGCTCAGTCGGCCAGTGAAATTGCTTCGGAACAAGAAGCTGCCATTCAGAATAGCCAGGACAATAAACCCGAGACGATTCGCAATCGTGGTGAACGAGTCGGCCGTAATGCTCCCTGTCCGTGCGGTAGCGGTAAGAAGTACAAGAACTGCCATATGGGCCAGTAATTTGTCTGACGGTCTTTAGCGTGTGTTTCATGGGGAAAGGATTCCCATTTGCGTTACCTCTTGAATTTTATCTACTTGCTTGCCATTACAGCCGCTTTGCCGTGGTTGCTCTATTCAGCTGTCTGGAAAGGTAAGTATCGCGAAGGTTATGGAGCAAAGTTTTTAGGACGAACTCTCCGACGAGACGGCGATCGAGTTTGTGTATGGTTCCATGCAGTTAGCGCCGGGGAAGTAAATCTTTTAACAACTTTGGTGACCCGATTTGAAACCGCCTGTCCCAATGCCAGCTGTGTTATTTCAACCACAACGAAAACCGGGTTTGATTTAGCCCAGAAAAAGTTTGGTGCGGATCGCGTTTTTTATTGTCCCTTAGACTTTTCCTGGTCGACGGCAGCAGCCGTTCGTAGATTGCACCCAGATTTGTTGGTGCTGGCTGAATTAGAACTGTGGCCTAATCTGATTACTGCAGTGAAACGGCAGGGTGGACAGGTGGCTGTGATCAATGGGCGTTTGAGTCAGAAGAGCGCTCGTGGTTATGCATGGATCCGTCCTTGGATGCGGCGCATCCTGACTTCTGTAGACATAGTTGCAGCACAAGACGGGGAATCAGCCGAACGTTTCAGGCAGCTTGGCATGCTGCAGGAATCGGTTGTCATCACGGGTTCACTTAAGTTTGATGGCGCACGAATGGACTGCAAAAATCCGACAACCGTCGCGTTATCGCAGTTAGCCGGAATATCGCCTGACGATATTGTATTTCTTGCCGGTAGTACCCAAGCCCCGGAAGAGTTGTTGGCTCTAGAATCGTTTCAAAAATTACGGACAGATTATCCGAAATTAAGGTTGCTGCTTGTTCCTCGTCATCCAGAACGATTTGACGAAGTTGCCGAGATCCTTGAACGGGCTAATGTGTCTTGGCAGCGAAGAAGTGCGTTGGAAAAAACGCACCCAGATCCCAAGGCACGAATTTTACTCGTGGATTCGATTGGCGAGTTAGGGTTTTGGTGGGGTACGGCGAGTATCGCGTTTGTTGGTGGCAGCCTTGGTAGTCGGGGAGGCCAGAATATGATCGAGCCGGCAGCTTATGGGGCGACTGTTTCCTTTGGGCCCAAGACTCAGAATTTTCGCGATATTGTCAAGCGGATGAAAAAAGCCAACTGCTGTACGATTGTGGAGGACGGTAAGGAGTTAACAGCCTTTGTTGAACGTTGTCTAACGGATCGCCAGTTTGTCTCCGAACAAGCTTGTCGAGCACAGCAATTGGTACTTGAAAATCAAGGTGCGACAGATCGCACAGTGGGGTTGCTTCGGCAACGGTTCCCATGGGTGACTGGCAGAAGGTCGGTCGTGAAACATTGGCGACGGGTTGGTGGAAATCATCCGTTGTTAGATAAATCCAGGAATAACACGCACATCACGGAATCATCCGCGCGCGAGGCGTGCTGAATCGGTTGTCCGATCCAAACCGGTGTGCGTATAATGCTCGCTTGAGCGCAGAGGCTTAGCGGCAGCTTCTCCGAAAACGCGTCGATCTAACGAACAAGGAGCACATCCACGGTGTCCGAAAAATATCTGTTTACGAGCGAATCTGTCAGCATGGGGCATCCCGACAAATTAGCCGATCAAATCTCTGATGGCGTTCTCGATGCCTTGTTCGGCCAAGACCCGCAGAGTCGAGTTGCCTGTGAAACGATGGTCACAACCGGAGTTGCAGTGATTGCAGGTGAAATCACCACGAAAGCCGTTGTGGATTACCAACAAGTTGTTCGGGATGTTATTCGTGACGTCGGTTATACAGATGATGATATGGGAATCTGCGCTGATACCTGTGCGGTGATGGTTTCGATCGACAAGCAGAGTCCGGATATTGCTCAAGGCGTTAATGATAATGTCGAGACAGGAAAAGACATTGGTGCCGGTGATCAAGGGTTGATGTTCGGCTACGCCTGTGGCGATACTGAGGAATTAATGCCGCTCCCGATTGCCCTTTCACATCGGATCACAAATCGCTTAACTGCCGCCCGTCAAAACGGAGAGGTAGATTGGCTGCGACCTGATAGCAAGAGCCAAGTCACGGTTGAATATGAGGGAAACAAACCGGTTCGTATCGATACGGTGGTGGTTTCGACGCAGCACTCCGATGATGTTTCTCATGAACAGATTTGTGACTACGTCATTGAACAAATTGTGAAACCGCTTTTGCCGGAAGACATCGCTACCGGTGATATCACCTATCACATTAATCCGACAGGCCGTTTTGTCCGGGGTGGTCCCCATGGAGACTGTGGGCTGACTGGTCGCAAGATCATTGTTGATACTTACGGTGGCTGGGGTCGGCATGGCGGTGGTGCGTTCAGCGGCAAAGATCCAACAAAGGTCGATCGTAGTGCAGCCTATATGGCGCGCCACGTTGCTAAAAATATTGTGGCAGCTGGGCTTGCCGACCGTTGTGAAGTGCAACTTGCTTATGCGATTGGCGTTTCGGATCCCGTCAGTGTCCGTGTGGATACGCAAGGTACGGGACGTATCGACGAAGATGAGATATGCCGAGTTGTACAAGAGTTTTTTCCATTATCACCGAGTGGGATTATCGAATATTTGAAATTGCGTCGTCCAATTTTCCGTAAGACCGCTGCAGGCGGACATTTTGGTAGGGAAGATTCCGACTTCACCTGGGAATCGACCGAATGCGCTAAGGCACTGGCGGCAGCTGTGGAAAATGCTTGCGCCGCCAGTTCCTAGAGTGTTCTGTTTAAACTAAAGGTGCCGTTTGCGGGCGGCAAAGTTGGAAGTCATGGATGTTTCCACAGGTAGATTTACCGATCGTAGCCAATGGCTGCTGAATCGTTTTTCAGAAACAGTAATTACTACTGGCTTGCTGGCCATTTGGGCCATGTTGGTTTTTCTGGCATTCTGTCGCTGGTTCGAAGTTGGACAAATCAGGCTTAGTCCGCTGGAATTGTTGGGCACAACCTTTGTTTTCGTGAGTTGTAATACGGGTTTGCGTTTCGTGGAGCAAGTCCTGCCATGGACGACCTCGGCGTGCGAGAATCGACGTGCACTCTTTGTGCTGGCAAGTTGCTCTGCAATTCTTTACGTAGCCACCTTTATCGATTGGCTAGACGGGACGTCGTTCGGTATTCTCGCGACGTTCATCATTGGAACGAGTGAAGTTACCTCTTGGCTCTTTTATTGGCGAGTTATTTCTTGGCCCACGCATAGTGCGCGGGGAGTGTCTGAGATAGGGAACGCCGATGATTTGTCCGCGCAGACACTAGGTTCTGTCAGACTTGGTGAGTTGGACGAATTGGAAACTCAAGTTGATTTGGAACTTAGTGGTGAAGAAGGTGCTGCGAACATTGTTCAGCAGTTGACGCGCAGATCGGATTCCAACGGAATCGAATCGATCAACGGTTTTCTACGGGGAACTTTTGCAGCCGACGAGCGATCATTGAATTTGCACGTTGGATTTTGTCCCCCTTTAGAACATCGACCACACCTAGAAGTCATCCAAGTTGCCGGACCAGAGGCGACGATCAAAATTGGAGAGAGTCAGACTTATGGTGCACGGTTAGAGCTTCGCTTGCAACGATCTTCACATGATCCTGTCGACGTCACAGTGCATTTTAACGCAATAACGGCGCCGAGTCCGTGAGACGAATCATTCAGTCCCACTGTCCGTAAGTAGTGCCCCCATTTGTGTGACAATGTGCGGTGTTTCCAAATCCTTGGCCTGCAGGATAAGATGCACAAAGTTATCTGCCAGGATCTCATCAGGGTGAATAATGTATCCCGTGTTGTTTCCGATTCTTTTGATGTAATCAGGTGTTTTGCCTGGGCTCAGCAGGACGGGCGCATCATCCACGAGGAGAGGTTTCCATTGTGACTCGTCCTGGACAACGACCATCAACTTGAACTCCAAAAATTTAAAAAATGGTCCCCCAAGTGTTGATTCATATTTTTCAACCTTAGAGAAAAGAATGGGCGTTACCGTTATTTCCTTTTCGTTGTGCGTCAAGGATATGACGGAGTTTACCAAGGGAGCATCAGGATTGGTCAACTTTCTTTCAGCAAGAGACGAGGGGAGTGGAATCTCTGCACCTGTTTCAAACTGAATAATTGAATACAGCTTCTGTCGAAGTTTGGGATTGTGGCTACTCAGCACATGGAATAGCTCGTGAATGATCAGTCTTTCAAGACGTTCCCGGGAGACAGCCACGCGGGGTGCCGGCAAAACGACCATATTACGACGACAATAGGCCGCGCCTCCTTCTTCTTTTCCATCAGTTTTTACGAACAGCACGTGTTCTGGGAAGGGCAATTGATAGGGGCGAAATTTTTCCTCCAGGGAGGTGAGAACCGATTTTACGAGCTTAATTTCGTCGTCGTTCCAGTCTAGAACGTGTTGGGAAACGAACTCCAGGTATGCTTCGGTCGTAACATCAGTATCACTTTGTAAGCGACTTTGACGGTCGAAACGGCTCATTGCCTCGACGAATTGATCACGTTCCGTTAACTTTTCGATAGCAGTTTCTTTATCAGGAAAAACGGCGGAACTATGTTTGTGAATGGTCGTGCTTTCATTTGCCAGCGCAGGACTTGCGAGCAGAAAACTGTAAACCACGAATAATAGTAGATGCGACGTCATGGATTGAAATGGCATGATGGAAACTGACTGGACGATGGTTTCTGTGCAATGATGGGTTTGGAACGAGCGAAACAGGTATCATGGTAGAGCGAAATAAGCGTGGCCTCAAATCGGTTGGCTGGATTCTGGGCATTTGTGTGCTGATTTTCCTTGGCTACTGGTGCTTTGTCGGCCCCCCGCAGCAAGAAAAATCAGCAAATCATTCAGATTTGCGGCGAGTAACGCATCCCAGAGCCCCGATTGTGAAGCTGGAGGTTTATTCGGCGACGGATGCGTCGAAGTATCTGGATGAGCAGGAACTGGTCATTGGTGTTGAAGTCGCGGGAATTGCCAGGGCTTATCCGGCAAATATGCTGTCCGGTCCGGAACGCGAGATTTTTAATGATGTTTTGGGTGAGGTGCCCTTAGCGGTCACATTTTGAAATCTTTGTCATAACGGCATCGTGTATGCCAGAGAAGTAGACGGCACTGTTTTAACGTTTTTTCTTTCCGGATTACAATGGAGACAGGGCCTTGTTTTAGAAGACCAGGAAACGCACACCAGTTGGAGTCAAATGCTTGGACTGGCAGTGGATGGTGCGCAACAAGGTACAAAGTTAGCGGTGTTTCCTAGTTTGTTCACGACTTGGGGCTTATGGAAATCGCGTTACCCGGCTACCACAGTGGGTGCGCTTCAACGTATCACCAACGATTACCACCGAGACATGTATGAGCATTTTGACCATGATGCCAAAATGTTGGTTGGTTTGGCCAACGAGGTGAATGCAAAGGATTGGCATTTCAGCGATCTTCACAAGCAAAATCTCGCTAATGATCAATTTGATGGGCGGCCAGTGATTGTTTATTTCGATTCCTCGACAGGTACTCCGGTGATTCATGTCCGTCAAAGTGATGGCCAAGAACTTCATTTTTTTGAGAAAACTAGTGGTGTGTTTGATATCGAAACTGGGTCCGAATGGGATTTGCTCCGAGGTGTCGCCGTCAGAGGATTACTAAAAGGAAAACAACTGACAACGCTTCCGGCCATGATTTCATACATCGAAGCTTGGCGCCGTTTTCACCCTGATTCGCAATCTTGGGTTCGGAGCGAAGGTCCGAAGTAGCGTTTGGTAGGGTCGTTTGCAAAGACTCGTTAGGAATGGACGAAATCAGCCGATATATTTATGCCGCTTTCTTGATTCTAGTCGCTCAGAAATTAATCGCCATTTTATGCTCTCGCGTTTTAAGCCGTCGCATTCTTAGATTGTTTTGCGGAATTGTTTTTGTACTTTCAGCTTGTCTTTGCCATATCCGGATGACTTGGTCTCTCAAAATTTTCGGATGAGACGGGTCCTGCGAAACGATGCCCGGTTTTCTGTGTTACATGCGTTGCTGATGGTCCGTTGAGAATCAGGACCAAGAAATAATTCGACAAAATTAATCAGGCTGTTGAATTGGAGGAGCTGGCCANCAACCGGTTAGTACTTTTAAGCGGTGTCCCAAACCATTGGCAGACAAGAGGAATCGTAATTAGCGTTATGACCGTTCCGGACAACAGTCCTCCGATAACCACGCGGGCCAACGGGGCTTGCAGTTCTCCGGCTTCTCCGAATCCAAGCGCGATCGGACTCATTGCGAGTACGGTTGTAATTGTTGTCATGATGATCGGTCGGAATCTACGTACGGCTGCCTGGCAGATTAGCTCGCGCAAGGGCAAGTCGGTTGATTCACGTTGACGTTGATTAATGTAATCCACCATGACAATTGCGTTGTTAACGACGATTCCTGCCAACATCACGATGCCGATACAGGATTGAACATTAAGTGTTGTGTCGGTCAATACAAGAATTAATACGACGCCGATCGCGGCAAGAGGAATCGTTAGCAAGATGATCAACGGATTACGAAGAGACTCGAACTGAGATGCCATGACAGCGTACATCAGGAGAATGGCAAAGACAAAGCCTTTCCACAAAGCATCAAAACTTCGTTGCTGTTCTTCCCAATCACCAGCAATTTTAATCGAGTAGCCAGCAGGGACAGACACCTCTGCAAACCGTTGCTTTAATTCGTTGACCACGCTACCTAAGTCTCGTTCAATAACATCTGCAGAAACGTCGATAGTGCGTTGTTGATCTAATCGATTAATCGAGACAGCGTCACGATGGAAATCGAAGCTCACTAGATTGCTTAAAGGAACGATTTTTCCACTGGGGGTTGCTACTCCAACCCGTGCTACGTCTTTGGGGCGATCGCGATGTCGTTCGTCCAGACGCACGAGGATGTTGAATTCGTCATCGTCTGTGTGATATACCGTTGCGATGGTGCCACGAATGGTCGTTTCAATGGCTTGGGTGATATCGTTGACGCTAATTCCCAAAAGACTCGCTTTTGCCCGATCGATGTTGGCGGACATGACTGGGCGGCGCGATTCTTTTTCTACGCGCACACTGGTCATCCCGTGAGTTTGCTTCATTTGAGTTGCAATGTCATCGGCAATTTGTTCGGCTACATCGATGTCGTGACCACGAATTTCAATTTCCACATTGCCTCCTCCGCGTTGGCGCAACATCCGGAAAACTAACGCTTCGTTGGAGGCCTTTACTTGAATGTTCATGCCGGCGACGGCACCAATGCGGTCTTCGATTTTCTGACGAATCTCCTCAATTCCGCGTTCTCGCTGACTGCGCGGAAGTAATTTCACACGAAAGTGGCAGCGGTGCCAATCGTCGCTATCGTCGGCGCCGTCACCAATAAAAGCTGCTCCGACCACGACTTCAGGAATTCCCTCGGTATAGGCTTGCTCGACTTGTTGTGATTGTTGCTGTAGCGTTTCTAGTTGAACTCCCGCAGCCATCTCACCATTAATGCGGATCTCGGCTTCGTCCGTTTTGGGAAGAAACTCGCTACCAACCAGAGGGAGAAGACCCATCGTGGCAGAAAAGCCTAGTAGCAGCAGAGACCCCACGAGACTGGACCAAGTCAAACTCCACCCAAGTACTCTGCCATAGAACGTTTCCACAGTACATAAAATGAGATTATTGAATTGATGGAACCTTTCAATGAGTAAACGAGGCCACTGGTGCCAGCGTCGGGTAGTATGTGGTTCTGGTGCGTCTTCCCACAGCGTTGTCATAACTGGGGTTAGAGTAAGGCTGGCAACTAACGAGCAAAATAAAGATATGGACACCACCCAGGCCAACTGGTGCAACAGGACTCCAGTGATCCCATCGATGAATAATAACGGCAAGAAAACGATCAAGGTGGTAATCGTACTGGCAACGATCGCCGATGCGACTTCACGGGTTCCCTGAATGGCTGCTTGTTTGGCGCCGACTCCTTTTCCTCGTTGGCGAAAGATGCTTTCCAGCACAACGATCGAATTGTCCACTAACAACCCCATGCCCAATGCGAGGCCGCCAAAGGAAACTAGATTGAGAGTAAAGCCTTTGAAGTAAAGAAAAATAAAGGTTGCTAAGACCGAAAGAGGCATAGTCAAGGCAATGACGAGCGTACTACGGAAGCTCCGCAGAAATAATACCAACACAGCAGCAGCAAGCATCATGCCATAGATAGCGGATTGACGGACATTGTCGATTGACTGACGAATGAATTCCGATTTGTCGAGGCGAATTCTTAGCGAGGCACTCTTTAGCTCATTGTTGAGCTCATCGACGGCGATACGGACGTTGTCAGCTACTTCGACGGTATTAGCACCTGACTGTTTGAAGATGTAGACCATCATCCCAGGCTTGCCCATTGTTCGCGTAATTTCGGTTAACCGCTCATGACCATCAACGACTTCTGCAATGTCCTGGATGCGTACGACGGCACCACTATGTTCGTGAACGACGGTCTGTGCGATGGCTTCCAGGCTTTCAAATTCTCCACGGCTACGGACAAGCAGATTTAGATTTCCATCTTTGAGGTCACCAGCGCGTTTAATGGTGCTCTCACGGCGAAGCACATCGACCACAGAGTTGATCGATAAATTGCGAGCTTCCAGAGCATTTCGGTCCAAATTGATCTGAATTTCACGTCGTACTGCGCCTCGTGTCCCAACTCGAGCAACTCCTTCAATTCGCTCGAGTCGCGGGGCGATTTGTTTTTCGGCTAATTTTGTGAGTTCAATAGGAGTCAACGAACTTGTTAACCCCATATACATGATTGGACGGTCTGCCACGTCGTAACGTCGCACATAAGGTTCTTCGATCTCATCGGGAAGTAAGTGACGAATCTTTCCAATCGATTGGCGGATATCTGCGATGGACGCATCGATGTCACTTCCCCAAATCAGACGCACGCGTACCGTGCTGCTACCTTCGGAGCTGCTGCTGGAAAGTCGGTCGACGCCTGCCACTGAACTAACGGCTTGTTCGATTGGACGGGTCAGCAGCGTTTCTACTTCTTCCGGTGCGGCACCTTCATGTAAGGTGATGACACTGACCGTTGGATAGGTCAATTCGGGCATTAAATCGACAGACAGACCGCTGAGGGAAATCCAGCCCACGAGGAGCACCATCAAGGAAATCATCAAGGTCGTGACGGGGCGATGAACGGCAATCTGCGTTAGCGACATGGTTTCTTAGGACGGATGTCCTAGATTTACTTTCACTCTCCGCCCACTTGTGCGCCGTTCACCACAGATGATGAAATCACATTGGGCGAGTGATTTAATTCTGTTTCTGGTGGCACGGGGAGAGGATGGACTTGCTGGCCATTTTCGACGAGATGACTTCCGAGTGTGACAATCGAGTCTTGTTGATCGATACCCGCCAGAATCTCAACGAGTTTTCCGTTGTTGATTCCAGTTACGACTGATCGCTGGACAATACAAGGAGGTTCGCCTTCAACAACACACACGAGGGGCTCGGTGGCATGTTCGAGCAAGGCGGCGACAGGTACGACGAGGGTATTTTTTCGGGTTTCGGTTTCGATCGTGACACGCGCGTGCATTCCTGGCTTCAGTCGATGCTGTGGATTTGCAATTTCGATATGGATGGGAGCAGTCCGCGTGTCAGGATCGAGGACGGGAGATGTTCTGACAACACGCCCCGGAAAGCTTTCCTTAGGGTATGCATCAACTTGGAGTAAAGCGCCCTGGCCAATTTTGATTCGAGGAAAATCTTTCTCAACAACAAACACGATCGTCTTTACAATCGAGATGTCAACGATCCGCAGTAGTGGATCGTCCGGGTTGGCTAAGTCGCCAACTTCAACTAGACGTTCAGCGACAAAGCCTGAAAACGGAGCTTCAATTTGTGTGTGCAACAAAGCTAACTTACTTTGTTCAACGTCGGATGCCACTTTCGCAACACGTGCCACTTCTAATTCGACCTCTGCTTTTGCAATTAAAAGCTCGGATTGAGCCTGCTCGGCTTCTTCGGGAGTGACCGCACCCGACTCTTGGAGGGTCGCTTGTCGTTGCACATTGCTGGCGGCAAATTGTTCTGAGGCGATCTTTGCCTGCAGTTGAGCTTGCGCCACACGCAGGGCTGCTTGGGAGCTGTTGAGCAATTCTCGACTGCTGGCGTTGTCTGTTTCGACAACGACTGGCCCTGGTGATTCGATGTCTATTTGCACGAAATCACCGACATCATAGGGCAATGCAGTAATGTAGCCACGGACACGCGAGCGAATTTGCACATCCGCTTTTGGCTCTAAGCTACCGACGAACTCAACTTGGTCGACGACATCGCGGGTTGTCGGTTGCGTTACCCGGACAGCTAAGGGCGTTTTTTCAACGGTGATAATTGCCGGGGCTTCCTGTGCCTCCATCTGTTCATAAAGGACGTAACCCACGGCAATACTGGCGATGATTGCAACGGGTACCAGAAAAAACTTCATGCAGGCCTCCGAAACCGAAATTCGTGAGTAAGTTACGAATGACGGGGATTAAAACGTTAGAAGTCATCACGGTGCCATCGAACAACAGGCGGGGACGTTGCGACGGCAGAGTCACTTTGAGACAAGGTGTGTCAAGTGCCAAAGCGAAACTTTATCGTAACAAACCAGTGCTCGTTCTGGTAGTTTAGAGGCTTTTTTTACTCAGAATGATTCGCTGGTAATGCTGGCGGATCAGCCAAGGTCTTGCCATAATGGACCCCTTTGGCGTATGCCTTTGCCTGTAGCTTAACGCTTTCATCTGGAACTTGAGCGATGTCTGATTTCCCTACCGTTTTTCGTGTTCGCCAGAAATTCAATGATCCCCAAATTGACGATGTTGCCACAGAAGTGGAGCAGCAACTGGCAGGACTTGCTTTGCAGGATCGAATCAAGCCAGGCGAAACGGTTGCGGTCACCGCAGGTAGCCGCGGCATTTCAAATATCGACATTGTGATCCGAGGAATTATTCAGCACTTGCAGGGCATCGGAGCTGAACCTTTTATTGTTCCTGCGATGGGAAGTCACGGTGGCGGTACGGCAGAAGGTCAAAAACATATACTCGAATCCTACGGGATCACCGAGGAATATTGCGGTTGCCCGATAAAAGCCAGTATGGAAACGGTCGTTGTCTGTGATGCCAGCGAAGGATTTCCAGTACATTTTGACAAGTTTGCTTTTGAAGCCGATCATGTTTTTGTCTGCGGCCGGGTGAAACCCCATACCAATTTTGTCGGTGATATTGAAAGTGGCTTGATGAAGATGATGTTGATTGGTCTGGGCAAGCACGCGGGAGCTAAGATCTATCACCGTGCAATCAAAGACTACAGCTTTGGTCAAATTGTCCGTAGCGTGGCAAAAGAAGTTCTTGCTAAATGTTCGATTGTTGCGGGTCTGGCCATTGTTGAAAATAGTTACGATGCAACCGCTAAGATTTCCGCGGTGGCCCCTAGTGATTTTGAAGAACGCGAAAAAGAGCTATTGGTGTTGGCCAAGCAGTGGTTGCCACGACTGCCGTTCAAAAGAGCAGACATTTTGTTGATCGATGAGATTGGAAAAAATATTAGCGGTTCAGGGATGGACACGAATGTGGTGGGACGTAAATATCTGGACCATGAGCCACGGGAAGATGAATTTCCTAAGATCAAGATGATCGCCATTCGGGATCTGACGGAGGTAACGCACGGGAACGCGTGTGGGATCGGTGCTGCAGAATTTTGTCGCTCACGAGTTATCGAGAAGATGGATTTAAATGCGACAAGAATTAATAGTTTGACAGGGGGGCATTTCACTGCTGCCATGCCTGCTCTGGATTATCCGACCGATCGTGAAATCTTGGAAACGATGTTTACGCAGGTCGGTTTGGCGGATCCGCCTGACACACGCCTCATGTGGATTCGCAATACCTTGGCGGTGGCGGAAGTGGAATGTTCTTCTGTCTACTGGGATGAGGCTCAGGAACGNGACGATCTTGAAGTCATGACGGAAATTCGTGAGCTACCGTTCGATGTCGAAGGCAATCTTCCGGACGAACACATGGATGTTGAGCAGGCAGTTTTAAGCTAAGCGATTTGCTGGAAGTGCAATGTCGTGCTTGAGCGGATTGTGTCAAGCTGTCGACCCTTGGGCTGGAGATTCCTTACTTCATCTTGGTTTGGATATGTCGATTCGGTTCATAGCCCGGTCTCCAAAATCTTCACCGTGCGGATGACGATTAAGGGAGAAATCGACTGCTGGGCCGCGGTCTGAGATCCGCATATGCCTTTCTGTCAGCCGATGTCAGGATTTTTCGATTGCTTTTGGCATGGGCTGAAGATGCCCACCAAAATGCCGACCCCCAAGATTCCGATCGCCCAAATTGCTTCTCGAGACTCATTGGCGATGGCATAGGTGGTACTGGCGTGGAGTAGGAAACCGCACAAGAGACAGAAGAGAATCGCGGTCCAAGGGTAAAAAGGGATGCGGAAGATTTGGGGGTGTTTTTCGGTGGATGATCGTAGGACAAACAGCGAAACTCCTACCCAGAGAATAAAGAACCAAAATACGGGCGCGGTAAAATTAAATAGACGCTCGAAGCCACTGCTGTTGTTTTCCCCACTTTGGTAGCAACCAAATCCAACAATGATGGCGACGGTCATGGCCAGTTGAATTCCCAAGGCCCGGGTCGGTGTGTCATGTTTGTGGTTCCACTCCCCGAGCCATTGGAACCAGCGGTGTTCTGTGCCGACCTTGTAGTAGATTCGCGAGCCGGTAAACAGCATGCCGTTAATGGCGCCAAGGCACGAAAGACAAACAACGATTGACATTGCCTTGGCTGCAAAGGTTCCTAACGTCGGTCGGAAAACATCTGCCGCAACCGCTTGGGAGGCTTGCAATCCCTGGAGTCCGAGTGTTTGCAGAAAAGCGAGGTTCGTGAGAATGTAAATTGCGGTGATTGTAATCGTGCCGAGCACCAGGGCCCGAAAAATGTTTTTACGTGGATTGCTTACTTCTGCAGCGACATAGCAGAGTTCATTCCAACCACCGTAGGTGAAGAGGACGAGGATTGCAGCCAAGCGAAAATCGACGCTGGTTGTCGCAGTTGCTGAAGCAGGCTGAGGTGGAGCCGGACTGAGAAAAAACCCCACAGCACAAATCGAGAGTAATCCCAACACTTTGAGAACAGTGAGGCCGTTTTGAGTCCATTTTCCCGCACGGACACCGATTAAATTCATCGCCGTTAGGACGACAATTGCACTACAAGCATAAAGAATCGCATTGTAATGTGGTTTGTCAAAAACGTTGAGTTCAAACAGCGTGTTGGCGTAGCGTGCAAAGACGAAAGCCATCATGCCGACGTTTCCAGGACGGATGATCCAAAATTCGGCCCAGGCAAACACGAAAGCGAACTTGGGATGGAAGGCACGAGACAAAAAGACGTAGTCACCGCCATCCTGCGGGTACGTGGTTGCCAATTCAACGTAACAGAGGGCTCCCAAAAGCGCAACCACGCCCCCGAATAACCAAACAGCAATCAATTGGTTCGGGGAAGCGACTTGTGACGCGATAAAGGGGCTGGTTTCGAAGATTCCAGATCCGATAATGATGCCAACCATCACGCAGGATGCATCAAACAGCGTTAAGTTGCGTTGCGGAGTTGAAGTTGGTGTTGGCAACTGGCTCATGGTGTTCCAAGATACATCGAAGCGGGGTTTGTGAGGAACCACGGTGGCGTGCAGTGGGACAATTTATCGTGCCCTATGCCAGGCTGCCCATGGCAGTTTAACGATGGCCAGTAGATTATCATGAGGGCCGAACGCATTTCAGTCAAACAGGGGAGCTTTACCGACCGTGACGAAACGACCTGATGACATTTGTCCCCGTCCAGAGCGTTTGCCACCCCAGCCAACCTGGCCGATGGCAATGCCCATCTATCCAAGCTCAGTGTGGTCCTGTGATTCGACGACGCAGGCAGAGGAGATTCTGGAAGGGCAGGAAACCGGGTATGTTTATCAACGCGATCGGCATCCAAATGCGGATGTATTTGCTGAAAAATGCTGCGAATTACACCATGCGGCACAAGCTGTTGTGACCTCCTCCGGTATGGCGGCGATGGCTACTGCCATTGTTTCTCAGGTCTCCCAGGGAGACCATTTGGTGGTCAGTAATCAACTCTACGGGCGCAGCCTGCAATTATTGACGGGAGAATGCGCGCGGCTAGGCATTACCTCTGACTTGGTCGACACCTGTGATTTGACAGCGACGGCGGCTGCGATTCGCCCGGAAACGAAACTTGTGATTGTGGAAACGATTGCAAACCCCTTACTCCGCGTCGCCGATATTGCTGCGTTAGCAGCAGTGGCACATCAGCAAGGAGCATGGCTGCTGGTTGACAATACATTCGCAACGCCCGTGATTTGTCAGCCGTTGGAGCTAGGGGCAGATTTTGTTGTGGAAAGTGTCAGCAAAATGATGAATGGACACAGTGATGTGATGTTGGGCGCGCTACTGGGGCATGAAGCTAATTGGCAACGCGTTCCTCTGGTGACCTCGACTTGGGGATTTAGCAGTAGCCCATTTGATTGTTGGTTAGCTACACGTGGGTTGGCTACGCTTCATTTGCGTGCTGAACGAGCCTGTGCAAATGCGCTACAAGTTGCCGAGTACCTAGCAGGCCATTCACAGGTTGCTGGCGTTGAGTATCCAGGACTTGTCGATCACGTTGATCACGGGCTGGCGCGTCGACAGTTTCAAAATGGTTATGGTGCGATGGTAACATTTCATTTGCGCGGGGAGCGAACGGCAGCGGACCAATTTATTGAGGCAGCCCGTAATATCCCTTTTTCGCCGTCCCTGGGAGAAGTCTCTACGTCCTTAAGTCATCCTGCATCTACCAGCCATCGTGGATTGTCATTGAGCGAGCGTGAGCGTCTCGGTATCCGGGATGCCACTATCCGGTTGTCCGTCGGAACAGAATCAGAAGAATTTGTCCTTAATTTGTTGCGCGAGGCTTTGGCCCCGACTTAATCTGTCCTGTAGGAAACATCGCCAAGAGTGCATCAAACTATTTNTTCCTAGACTTGCNGTGCTGGCAGATATTGGTCCTGCGAAATATGTNCATATTGGGG
>JAKVBY010000028.1:0-7149 GCA_022446825.1 Pirellulaceae bacterium | reverse complement strand
AGTTTGGTGGGAGTTTGNNAGGCNAGNCGAGAAACTTGCCATGACCTGCGCAGGGAATGGCTCGAGCAACATGTCTCCGCCAACAAACGNAAACAAGTAGCAGNGAACCAAAGCATCCTTATAAGGATCGTGACGATGAGNTGGGTTGGAACAGANGAAAGTTAGCGTTCCAAAGTAGTGAGAACCACACATACCAGATGAGAATCACTGCGAGCATAGACACAGTTGCCCGCATAAGCAGCATGCGCCCAGGTGCGCCCGATGATGTTGGTACGAGAATCTTCGTGGTATCCAGAGGCGTTTAACCGAATCAAAATGAGGTCACCATCAGAGTTAAGAGTAAGAGCTCGATCGCCATCATTAACCCAGATTGTCGTTGCCTGAGGGTTGCGCCCCTTCGGAGTCAGGCGGTTGTCGTCATCCCATTTTTTCTTTCCACTGGCAAGTTCAAAGCAAGTCAGGCCATGACGTTTGTCCAATAAGAAGGCGTGACCATCACGATAAAGTGGTTGTGCCATCAGACCACGTAGGTCGCGGCGGTCGTGCCAGAGTACTTCGGCGCTTGTCGGCAGATCACCCAGTTGAATGGCTTTACTGCCGTCATAGTAACTACTCACCAACGCGATCCCCTCTTGAAAAATTGGGCTGGCGATCGAAGTTCCGAAGTTGACTTCGAAAGGAATTGTCCAGAGAACATCGCCGGTACGGGGATTGATACCGTGGACATTCGAAGGGGTCCAGGTAATCATTTCGGGCTTGCCTTGGCGTTGGATGATCAAGGGTGTGGCGTATCCAGCATCGTCCGCCAAGCATCTCCAATGTTCGTTACCCGTTTGCAAATCGAAGGCGATAAGGCAACCATTAGGCACCGCACCGCTGTGGACAATCAGTGATTCTTCAAAAACAAGTGGAGAGGCGCTTAATCCCCAGAGGGGCACACGAGCGGAAAAGTCACGAGCCAAATCTTTCGACCACAGGACTGATCCATCAAGGGCATCCAAGCAGATCAGATGTCCCACGGCACCCAAAGTATAAACGCGGCCTTGGTGCACTGTGGGAGTCGAGCGTGGGCCGTTGTCATAACTGACGCCAGCATATTCGACGGGATAGGCGTGTGACCAAAGTAAGGCCCCATTGACGGCGTCCCAGCAAAGAACGCGTTCAACGTTCTGAGAGTCGCTTTGTCGATCCATGACAAAGACTCTACCTTGCGAGACGGACACACCACCATAACCGCCTCCGATAGGAGCTTGCCAGGCTTTTCTGAGGCCATTGGGAGGCCAGGTTGCGGGGAGTGGCGGTGCATGCCAAGTGCCGTCTCCGCGCGGGCCGCGCCAGCGAGGCCAATCTTCACCTGCGAGCGGTTGTGGCTTTTCTGGTGCGGCTTGGTTTGTTACGGCAAAGTCTTTTGCTGGTTGGGTTCCGCCTGCGCCGGCTACAAGGGGATGCAACTCAGCGCCATCGGAACGCAACTCGCACACAGCTCGCATGCCCAAAGCATAGAATCTTCCTTCGGGAATGTCCGCATAACGGAAGGCGCTACGACAATCACGTCCGTCGCTGTACCAGTCACCGCCGCGAATTACCGGCGAACTACCCTCTTGAGGTCCGGAGGGATCGATCAAGGGAGAGCGAGCGTAGTAGCTACGATCAAATTTGTCCAAACACCATTCATTGAGATTGCCATGCATGTCGTAGAGCCCAAATGCATTCGGTGCATAAGAGCCAACGGGACTGGTGCGATTCAAGAAAGGACCGATTGTGGCCGACCCAAAAGGATGTTTGCCGTTAAAGTTTGCTTGGTGGGATGAGAGCGAATTGCCAAAACATGTTTGCGTGGTTGTGCCTGCGCGGCAAGCGTATTCCCATTCGGCTTCACTGGGTAGCCGGTAGACACGTCCCGCTTCTTTTTCTGCGGGAAGGTTCGACAGGCGCTGACAGAATTCTAAGGCAGAAAACCAAGTGACGTTGTCCACCGGCAGCCGTGAAGTATCCAGCTCAACAGCGGATTCTTGTAGCAATCCTTCCTGCGTAAAGGAACTGGGGTTTGTTTGCATGACGGTTTTGAATTCATGCTGGGTAACTTCGTAGTTGCCGATGTAAAAAGCCTTACTAATCTCGACTCGATGTTGTGGTAGTTCGTCATCTCGAGCTCCTGGTTCGTCTGGAGCGGACCCCATGAAAAAACTTCCTGCTGGGATGCGGGTTAATTCCATGCCAATCGAGTTGACGAGACCAGATCCCTTCTCTGTTGAAGGGGCAGCTTTCTTAAGAGGCGATACAGCGGGTTCTGCCACCGAAGAAGAACGATCAGCTGGCGTAGAATGCTGACAAGCTGGAAGCACTATCAGTAAAAGAAACAGAGTTGTCCACAGGTAGTTCATTCCTGAGATGACGGATAGCGGAGGTAAAGCACCTCGCATTGATCGAAAGTGGTGATTGCCAATTACTTCTGTCATACTCGTCGGTCCAGTCAGGCTTTATTAATAAATTTCATGATAATGGTGAGCATAGATTTCCTGACATCGCTCACGTAATTCACCGTCGTTTGCAAACTCATCGCCAAAGCGATCTACGGTCAAGCCCTCTAAAGGAAACCAAGGATCACGACCGGTAATGATGTCTGCCACTAGTCGTCCTGTACCCGGTGAACGATCGACCCCGCCAACAGCACATCCTGAGACGATGATTAAGCCATTGATCTCGCGAGTTTCTGAGACGAGTAATCGACCATCTGGGGAAATCGTCGGTAGGCCCCGACGCTCGCGCACGACTACGGCATCGGTGAGCGCCGGAAAAAACGCCGTCGCTGCTGCGCGGAGTTCTTGGTAGTAGGCTTGGTCAGCAGCAAGTGCGGGAATCTCAAAATCTTCAGGGAAATCGTTCATGTCAAATGTTCTTGGTTGGTATCCGTAACCACCGACGAGCAAACCGCCAGCTTCTTGCCGTACATACACTTGAGGCTCGGTAATGCGGACAATTGGCTGATTGGTTTTGACTCCCTTGATGGGGGCTGTGTCGAAGGCTTGGTGCCTGACGGGAACCGTCCGTAGGTTCAGCCCTAAACGCTGACCGAATTGTCGAGTCCAGGCACCGGCGGCCAACACTACCCAATCTGTTTCGATGACGCCTTGGTCAGTTTGGACAGCCTTTACTCGACCATCGTGAATCTCTAGGCCACTTACATTGGTTCGAGTGTGAATGGTGGCACCACGATCACATGCACCAGATGCATAGGCCACAGCGACGGATTTCGGTTCGACATAACCGTCTTTGGGAACGGACAAGATTTGGCAGCCGCTGGGTGGATCGAAAAGCGGCACGCGACTTTTTGCCACCTGGTGAGACAGAATTTGAACTTCGTGTCCGATTTCTGCCGCGGCTTGGATTCTTGATTCGAGATCATCTTTGTATTTGTCTGTTAATGCCACGCGTAGGCTGCCAGATTGTTGGAAATCGATGGCATGTCCTGTGTGCTTTTCGAAATGGGAAAAAAAATCGACGTTGTAGGCACCGAATTTGAGTGCTAAACGATCACAGGTCAAATAACCTGTTTGTCCTGCTGCAAATGGTGTTGTGCCGCTGGCGATAGCGCCGCGATCCAATACGACGACATTTTTCTGGCCCGCTGCGGACAAGTGAAAGGCTGCGCTGGTTCCTAAAACACCACCACCAATTACGACGACGTCTGCAGATTTCGGAAGCATAAGGAGTTCCTTTGATTGCCGCGCAGGNAATTTGAAGTNTTTTTAATCAAGCCGGAACATACCGCTGAGAATCTTCAACAAGAAAATATAGCGGGAGTCCTTGATTCGCGAAATCATCGTTTGCGTCGTTTGATGCGACGGTTTAGGGAACAACACTGCGTAGGATGTTTTTTACATTCCACGGCCGAAACGAAGCTTGAAAAGACATTTTCGGAACGCCCTGATNCGAAAGTCTCGGCCGGGACTTGCACACCGGGTTCAGCCGTGCGGCTGTGGTTGCGTAGTTTCGTATCGCGGGTAATTGCCGAAGCGTGTTGAAACTTCTGTTTGTGGGAAAGGGCCGAGGCCTG
Source organism: Pirellulaceae bacterium (assembly GCA_022446825.1). Lineage (GTDB taxonomy): Bacteria > Planctomycetota > Planctomycetia > Pirellulales > Pirellulaceae > JAKVBY01. The sequence goes on along the minus strand of JAKVBY010000028.1, from coordinate 3,092 downwards.
AGTGGTAACAAATAGACTAGCTTGAGGTGCGTTCCGAGTTTTCAATTCTTGGAAATCGGTTGGTACATCGTCAGAACCTGTGATAGATGGCTGGCTTTGGTCTGCGACTCGGAGTTCCTGTTGCATCCTTTTTGCGTCGAGATTAAACGATCCGTTGTTTAAAATCTCTAGATCTCCTTGCAGAATGGCGGGCGTTTGAATTGTGGCCACGGCTGCAACTGCGGTGGAACTGAGAAGAAATACATCGAGCAAAGAAATTGTTGTGCTGCGCATGGAAACCGTTTCCTTACGAAATGAGACCAAGCATCCGTGTCACAAAATCTCGACTATCTCGGCACAACCGCCCCAACTGGCGGCGCTGGGATTTTACACACCAAACGCTGCAACTCGTGCACATCATCAGGTGATACTTCTTTTGAAATTAATTTGCAAGCTGTAAAGCTGCCAAAATGGTCGGTGAATGTGGTAGGAAGTTTTTCCGAGTGGTCCAGCGAGGAAAAATGAAGTGGTAAGAGTTCGTGATGAGAGCCCGTAATAGGAGGTTGGGCGCTGACCTAATTCTTGGGTAGCCGCGTTGGGTAATGCTCGTGCCAAGTTCAATTCGTTGCTCTAAAGGAGAAATGTTTCGGTCAGGAAGCTTAGACCTAGGGAGGTATTTTGACTTCAATGTTATAACGAACGGCTTTGAGCTTCAGGACCGTTTGGGGTGATTCCGGAATGATGACGCACCACGTTCTTTACCTTGAAGCAAAGCTTTTCGAGAATTGACAAGTAACAAGGGGTGTGGGTTTTCCGTCCTGTGGCCTTCGTAACAATGCTGCACCAAGAGGGGAGTCATGTTAGGTCTAAAAAAAGTCGCGGCGGTAGGCTCCTCAGGGTTTTTCCTCCTGCGGGGTGGAGGCTAATTGTTTTCCGGAACCGGTTAAGGGATGTCGACGAGGCAGTGTAGAGCGGGCATCCGAGAGGTCAAGGAAAACGCCATAGTGTTGTTTTTGCCAGGCTCCTTTACCGATGGCATGGACAGATCGGTAGAGGATGCTGCCTGCCTCGAGGTCCTGGCGGGGAATGCATTTCCTTTCGGACGAGCGTTGAAAAACGAAGGTGTCAGCGTACGTTTTGTTGATGGGACCGCAGGGTGGGATATTTGCGGAATTGTCCGATTCGGCCACGCTGCCAAGATCAAGATGACGATTAACGTACCTGTTGATTCGATCACCAAAGTGATCAAGACTTTCCGCAGTCGAATAAGTGTCATCATAGTTCTCTTGTATTCTCGAGCGTTTAGTCGCGTCGATAGCCTGTCTCAACATTACGTCAGCTTGTACTAAGAGAAAAGATGTGTGGCGCGTGGTCTCGTGCGGAGCTATATAAAACGCGACCCAGGTCGGTCTTAGAGATCCATTTGACAATCTGCTAGCTGAGACAGTTAGGGCTGCAGGCACTCCGATTCGATCAGGCGCTGTGCGGGAAAATGCCTGCAAAGTCCTTTGAAACTTGAGGAATGTAAATGGGATGGCAGAGGCAACAGGAAACGGTCATTTCTTCCCCAACACCATCCGTGGTAGTATCCGGTAACCACTATTTTTTGGCAGGTCTAGCAACGGTGTGCAGCAATCAATGAATGCAGAAACGATAAGCCGGGATGATTTGGCAGCCGAATATGTTGACCGATTGATCTATGAGCTATACCCGGTCCAAGAAGAAGCACTCCTTACCTGGTTCACGTCGGAAGCAGGGGTCCTAGTTTGTGCGCCGACCGGTACCGGTAAGACGGTGATAGCCGAGGCTGCGATTTTTGAGGCTTTGCGGCTCGGTAAACGGGCCTATTACACGACTCCGCTTATTGCTCTAACCGAACAAAAATTAGCTGACCTGCAAGAAACGGCCAAAGGCTGGGGATATTCCGCTGACGACATCGGCTTGGTCACGGGAAATCGTCGTGTTAATCCGGACGCGCCGATTTTGGTGGTCGTTGCCGAGATTTTGCTCAATCGTTTGTTGCATCCAGATGCATTCAATTATGAGGATGTTCATGCTGTTGTGATGGACGAATTTCACAGTTTTAACGATGCTGAACGCGGAGTCGTCTGGGAGTTAAGTTTGGCCTTACTACCGCAGCATGTAAAGCTGTTACTGTTATCGGCCACGGTTGGCAACGCTTACGAATTCACACGGTGGTTGCGACATAGTCATGATCGCAAGATTGAGTTAGTGCAAAGCGAGGAAAGGAAAGTCCCACTTACTTATCATTGGAATGGTGATTCTTTGTTAAATGAGTTCATCGAGGAGATAGCGCGCGGAGATGAAAAGAATCGCAGAACACCAGCCCTGGTATTTTGTTTTAATCGAGAAGAATGTTGGAATGTAGCTGAACAATTGAAGGGAAAAAAACTTATTGACGACCGGCGCCAGAAACTGTTAACCGAAGAATTGTCGAACCACGACTGGTCGCGCGGTGTAGGCCCTAAGTTGCGACAAACGCTTCTCAGAGGAGTTGGTGTGCACCATGCGGGTGTGCTGCCACAATACAAACGGATCGTCGAGCGACTGTTCCAGAGGAAAATGCTTGCCGTGACGGTTTGCACGGAGACATTGGCGGCTGGCATTAACTTGCCGGCGCGTAGTGTGGTGATTCCGTCATTGTTGAAAGGTCCACCAGAAAAAAAGAAACTCATTGAGGCCAGTGCAGCCCACCAGATGTTTGGTCGCGCGGGTCGGCCTCAGTTCGACTCCGAAGGGTTTGTGTATGCGTTGGCTCATGAGGACGACGTGCGCATCTCGCGTTGGAGAGAAAAATTCGATCAAATTCCGACAGACACGAAAGACCCGGGTTTGTTGAAAGCACGCAAAGCACTGAAAAAGAAGATGCCCACGCGGCGTGCCAATCAACAGTATTGGACAGAACAGCAATTTCAAAAGATTTGTACTGCGCCCGCGAGTGATTTACAGAGTCGTGGCCCTATTCCATGGCGTCTGTTGGCTTATCTGTTAGGTATGTCGCCGGAGGTTGAACGGATTCGTGAACTCGTTGGGAAACGTCTTTTGAACGATAAGCAGCGGATCCAAGCGGGCAAGCAGTTGAATCGAATGCT
>JAKVBY010000027.1:217980-282857 GCA_022446825.1 Pirellulaceae bacterium | reverse complement strand
AGCAGCGACTAGTTCTGCTATGAAAATCGGACTTATGGTCAAACACACCCTAATCCTTAAAGTCCTGCCCGGCGCGTGCCGATCCTATTCGCCATAGACAAAGCGATGACGCCCGCCCGCTGCGAATCTGTTGCTAGCTCGCTATTGCTCTGACAAATAAGTTTTGTGCAATTGACCCTGTAGCCTCATGGACGCGGCACTGTGGATACCATGGCGACTAATTTCCGGCAACTCAAAACAGCTCGGCTATTCCTGTTTCTGGCGTCTGGCCTGCTCTGCGGCTGCCAAGGGGGTATCTGGGTGACGGAGACGCTGCCCCCCGCCGAACGCAAAGTCACCATCGACGGGCAAGAAGCTCCGAGTGAATTGCTGGCGGCAGTGAAACAGAAGTCGCTCACCAAACCGTCACCAACGCTTAACACGCGACCTCTTAACACGCGACATGGCGCGCCTTTCCCCGCAGAACTTGGCCCCCGTACACCTACCACGAATCGACCTAACAGGTATCCGACAGCCCAGTCTAGTCAGCAACAACTCAACCGATTCGCCAGTGATCCCTCGCGACCCTCAGTAACACCGCAACCGCAGTCCGCTGCGTCCGTCGCTACGAGACAACCCGCGATCCCTACGACGAATCGAGTGCTCGCCCCCGTGGCATCCCCTACAACCTCAGCAGCAACGCCCGTAGTGCACCCCGTCAGCGCGGTTCCCCCGACTCAACATTGGCCGACAGCAGAACGCACTGCTTCAAAAACCACACCACCGACCAGCGGGCACCGTCCCGTTTCTACCACTCTGCCCAAGACTACACTCTCAGAGGTACGTCCTACGACGGCCACGAAAAAAGTTTCGAATACGAAAACAAGCACTCCAATTCGCTCGGAAGAAAATTTCGTTTCCCCTTGGATCGATCAAATCCAGCTCAAGATGATTTCTCGCGATGCACGTGGGCAGGCCATCGTCATGCTGAAAGTGGGTGATGCCCAGACGATCGTAGCTCAGGAGGGGGAAACCATCTCATTGGAGCTAAATACAGAAGTCATTCCTGTCACCGTTGAACAAGTCAATCGGCAATCCGTCCAACTAAGAAATGGTTTAACCAATCGTCAGAGGATCTTGCGATGAATACCAATACACCGACTAATCCGCTTCTGCTGACAGTCACTGCGCTGCTCAGCCTCACCCTGCTACCGCTACACCCAGCGAGTAGTCAGGAAATTTCCCCTGCCGGTGGCGGGCAAGACTTTTTACTGGAAAGTCTCGAACTGCAAGAGACTACGATCATTGAGGCCGCGCGCGGCATCAGTGAACTGTCGGGGTTGAATGTGGTCGCCACCGCCGAAGCGGGACAAAAAGAGGTCACCCTTTATCTGCAAAAGGTCCGCGCCATCGACGCCATTGAAATCATGGCCCGCGCCGCCGGTCTCTGGTATCGCGTAAGCAACGAAAATGGCTCAATCCTGATTTTGACCCCCGAAGAATATCAAGACGATCTGGTCATTCGTCGTGATGAAGTGACCCGCGTCTTTACGCTTAGGCATCCGAACGCACTCAGCATCGCCCAGGCGATCCAAAATGTCTTTGGACGCAACCGCGTGATGTTCCAGATCAGTCCTTTTGATGACGACCTGCTCTTTTCCTTTGGGTCGAGCCAACTCACCAACGCTCTGTTTAACAGTATGGGCGGGCGAGGAGGATCTGGTGCGGGCGGTAGTGGCGGTCGCTTTGGCGGAGGAGGCATGGGCATGGGAGGCATGGGCATGGGCATGGGTGGCATGGGCATGGGCGGCAATCGTCGAGGCTTCAACCCGACCGAGATGCTCTTTGGCGACGAACCCCTTACTCCGGGAAGAATTTCTGCTCTGGAAGACCGTCTTAACAACTTCGCACAGGAAGACGACTCGACTCCCGCCGATAGTGTGAATGAACAGGCGGTCCAGGAGATCACCAACCAGCAACAGCTGATCTTTGTCGCCCTCAATCGGACCCACAATCTGGTGATTGTCCGTACCAGTGACCGAGAGGCCATGGAGACGATCGAGCAACTCGTACAAGAAATCGATCGGCCGACTCCTCAGGTTCTCTTGGAAATGAAGATCCTCGAAGTCACCATCGACGACGAGTTTCGCTCGCTCTTTGATGTGCAGTTCAATATGGGACCTTTGGGACCTACCGTGGCAGACCAGACCAGTACCAATCCATTCCTCGTCAACGCGGCCAACACCGCCGCCGAATCGGTCCTGGGTGCCGGCAATTTTGCCGCCGAGCCCAGCACCTTGATCTACCAATTGCTGAACGACAACATTCGAGCACGCATCGAACTTTATGAGAACGAAGGGCGGGTCGACACCGTCGCCACTCCCACCTTATTATCAACCAACAATCGCCTCTCAACGATCTTTGTCGGCGAAGAGGCACTCTTGACCCGCAATGTGCGTACAATCACGTCCCAGGTGGCGGACGCGGGATCAATCACCAACAGTGCTGCCCAGACGGAAACCATCGACGTCGGCACAACGCTTCATCTGATCCCAAAAATCAATGCCGACCGTACCGTCACCATGGCGATCTATCAGGAGAGTTCCTCCATCAAACGAGGCTCGACCACCATTCCTGTCATTACTGAAAGCGGCGGCTTAGAAGATTTTCCCGTCGATACCGTGGACCGCCGCGACATCACCGGCACCGTTGTCGGACAGGATGGACATACGGTCGCAATTGGTGGCCTGATTAGTGAGAGCATTCTCCGACAACAACGAAAAGTACCCGTCTTGGGGGACATCCCTGTCCTGGGTCGCCTCTTTCGTCGTGAATTCGACCAAGACACCAAAAAAGAGCTCGTGCTACTGATCACGCCGCACGTGATTACGACCGCCCAAGAAGGGGAAATGAAAAGTCTCCAACGGGTGCAGGAACTCTCCAGCAGTCTCTACATGAAAACCCCTCCGGGACAACCTACCTTCGAGTCGGGACCCTCCCAGCCCTGGTCTCCCCAGCGTCTGCAGGAGGGCTACCAACGGACCCTGGGGGAAGAGACGGGCCTGCCCGAAGCCTTACCCGAAGCGGCTCCGGAAGAAGCCCCCACGCGGGCGAGTCGAAAATCACTCACATATCACATTGAGTGAGCGTGGGAACGTTTTTGCAGCATCTGTTTTCGAACGGTCAGCAGCACATCGCGCTGGCCGTTCGGCATTTCTGGAGTCACGGAGCCGAACTCTGCTGACCCCAACGCTGGGCGATTTCTGGTACGATCAGCAGAGGCTCTTGACGAGCCTCTAATTGGCCTGATCGCAAAACGGCAACGTCTTCCATGAAAACCATCCTCGTCACCGGCGGTGCCGGCTTTATCGGTAGCTGCCTCGTACGTCAACTGATCCGCGGAGAAACCACCCGCGTCGTCAATCTCGACAAACTGACCTACGCCGGTAATCTGGACTCACTAGCCATGCTTCCAGAGTCCCCGCACTATACCTTCGTGAGCGGCGACATCGGCGACGACGAGCAGGTCGCTGGGTTACTCACGCAATATCGTCCCCAGGCGGTAATCAATCTGGCCGCCGAATCGCATGTCGATCGTTCCATCGACGGACCCGCCGAGTTCGTCCACACCAACGTCGTGGGAACGTTTCAATTGCTCGAACAGACTCGGCACTATTGGTCGACACTCACGCCCGACGAACAGGCCGGCTTTCGTTTTTTGCATGTTTCCACCGACGAAGTCTACGGTTCTCTCGGTCCCACCGGCGCCTTTACGGAAACGACGCCCTACGCGCCCAACTCGCCTTACTCGGCCTCCAAAGCTTCTTCCGATCATTTTGTGCGAGCCTACCATCACACCTATGGGCTGCCGACGCTGATCACGAATTGTTCCAACAACTATGGTCCCTTTCAGTTCCCCGAAAAGCTCATCCCACTGATGATTTTGAATGCTCTGGAGAAAAAGCCGTTGCCGGTCTACGGAGATGGACAGAACATCCGCGATTGGCTCTTTGTTGAAGATCACTGCCACGCCCTCCAGTCCGTCCTGACCGGAGGCCAGCCGGGCGAAGTCTACAACATTGGGGGCAGGGCCGAGCGGACCAACCTGGAAGTTGTCGAAATCATCTGCGACACGATCGACCGCCTCCGCCCCGAAGCAGGTGCCTCCCCCCGTCGTGAGTTAATTACCTTTGTTACCGATCGACCGGGACACGACCGCCGCTATGCCATCGACGCCCGCAAAATCACCGACCAACTCGGCTGGCAACCGCAGCAAACCTTCGAAAGCGGGCTGGCCCACACCGTGGCCTGGTACCTGGAGCACCCCGAATGGGTCGAGCGGGTCAGTAGCGGCAGCTATCGACGCGAGCGTTTGGGAACCAACCGCGCGCCGGGCGCGTCTTAAAAACAATCACAAAGCCGCAGACCGGGCCTTAAATCGAATCGACTTTTGTCGCCTCGCGTGCCCGATGAAAACGAAATTGTTGGCTGCGGACGATCGTCTTCAGGGCCGCCGAAAAACGAAAATCCTCGGCTTTCAAACGCTCGACCATTTCCTCAAGCAGCGGCTCGTCCGACAATTGCACTGCCCGTCCCAGCGCAAAACCCAAGAGCTTCTGGCAGAACTGCCGCAGGAAATCCTCCCGCCTCTCGGTCAATAAATAGGACTTTAATCCCTCCATGCCTTGAAACTCCGTGCCGTCGCGGAGACGCACCTGTGTGTCGACCGGCTGTCCCACCAGGTCTGTCTCACGAAACCGACCGATGGCATCGAAGGACTCCAAGGCGAACCCAAAGGGATCGATCCGCTGATGGCAGTTCGCACACGATGCCAGGGAGGTGTGCATTTCGGTTAACTGCCGCACGGTTAACCCCTCACGATTGATGGTATCCGGCAACTCAGGCACCGTCGCAGGTGGATCGGGCAGTTGCTCGCCCAGTAAGGTTTCCACCACCCAATTCCCCCGCAACACGGGGCTGGTGCGGGTCGCCCCGGACTGCTTGGACAGCAGGGCCGCCATGCCGAGAATTCCTCCACGCCGCTGCGTTTGCATCCCCTCAACGCGCTGCCAGCCCGTTTCCACCACGCCCCTCAGACCATAGTGCGCTGCTAATTCGGCATTCACAAAAGTATGGTCCGAGTCGAGCAGTTCCAGCACCGAGCCGTCGCGTTGGAATAAGTCCACCAAGAAACGAATGACCTCTTCATACATGTCGTCGCGCACCGACTCAAAGCTGGGATATTGGCTCTCGTTTTTTTCGTCATGTAAATCAAAATCGCGTATGCCAAGCCATTGGCAGGCGAACTCGGTCGCCAAACCACGGATGCGAGGATTTTGCCGCATCCGCTGACTCTGGCGGACAAGTTCTTCGACCTCGCCGGCTGACCGCTTCTCGGCCGTATCATGCTTGAAATCCGCAGTTAAACTTCCCGCATCGGCCACCGCACGGAGCTCCGCATCCGGCAGCGAAGACCAGAGAAAATAACTCAGGCGTGTCGCCAGTTCCGCATCCGACACGGGTTGAGGAACTTTCCCCTCGGCCGGTACCTCTAGACGAAATAAGAACTGGGGAGAAACAAATATTTCAGCTAGTAACGTACGCAGCGCCTCTTCGTGCCCCACCTCGGACTGACGGAGCGCGTCATAGAGATCCCGCAACTCCTCCTCTTCCAGCGAACTTAGCGGCCGCCTCCAAGCCCGATCGGCAAGTTGCAGCGCCGCTGCCACTTGTGCTGGCTCGCTGTCGATTTGTTTTTTTCGCAACGCTTCGGCGCGCAGACGAGTCGGCTCGCGATACGTCTCAAACTGTGTGGTCTCCGCTTGGCTGACTTGCGTCGTAAAACCGATGAAGACATCGAAGCCGTCGTATTCTCGGATGGCACCCTGCCCCACAAAATCCAACTCCTCCCAAAGGCGATCGAGATGCGCCCGCTGCGCGGCATCGAGCATCAACCGGCGCAGCTGTTGATCCTCTCGATAATAGACACGCAAGGTAATTTGATCGACATGGCCCGGCGCCACCTCATTGAAACAAAGCCCCAGCGGGAACGTCTCGCGAAATTGCCGCGTCTGCGCTGCGATTTCGCGCCACAATGGACTCGACGGGGCGGCTACCAAGGGCGCACGCGCCGTCGGCTCGAGCGCAGGAACAAATTGGTTGGCCGAAAAATAATCCTCGGCGGTGAGGGACAGGAAGGGTTCTAAGGCTTCCAGATTTTCCACTACGAGATTTTCCGCTGCCAGGTTCGTCGCCGCGTCCGCTGTCTCAGGAACCGCTGGTGCGGGAGCAAAATAATCTTCGGCCGTCAGCGACAACACCGGCCGCAGCGCGGTCAAGTTACGCACTTCCAGAGCTACCGTCTCCGCGACCTCATCCGCTTGGTCCAATGCAATACCATATTTTCGACTTAAGATACGTTCCGCGGCCTGCCGAGGTGCCGGGCCCGTCCCGGAGAGGATGGTCAGGTTGGCCAAATTTCCCGTAAACCCTTCACCAAATTCACGCAGGGAACCCACCACCGCGCGCGTGCGGTCGTTGTACTCCAGCGGCTTGCTGACCACTTCCCCCACCAGCTTACCATCCAAGTAAATCCTTTTGTGCTCGGCATCGTAGGTCACCGAAACGATGTGGTGCCCCTCGGTCAGAGGCTCGGAAGACCACATGCGATCATAACTCGCTTCGGTACCGGCCGTCGTGGAAAAGTAAATGTTGCGATCCGGTTCGATCCGTAGAACCACCCCCTTACCCCAGTTAATCGGATTGTCGTAGTTCGAGTAAATCACGCCCGCCGGACTTCCGGCGCTCGCTTCCACCACCGCCGTGATTGTAAATTCAGGCAACCGCAGTTGTTTGCTATTGGTAAGGAAGAGATGCTCGCGGCCCGAAAACTTGACCGTCGGCCTGCCACGAAGCGCCTCGGGCTGCCGCGTTGGCTCACCATGAAAGGTCCGCGAATGGTTGCCATTTTCAGAACGGTCGCGCCACAGGGGCGACACCTTGGGCTGCTCGTTGGGGACAGCGGCGGCCAAAGCAATGGCATACTTTTCACTCAGTATGCGTTCCGCTGCCTGACGAGGCCCGGCGGCCGTCCCGGACAAAATGGTCAGGTTGGCCAACTTACCCGTAAACGGTTCGCCAAATCCCCGCAAGGAACCGACCGTTGCCAGCGTCCGTGCGTTGTACTCGAGTGGTTTGCTAACAGCTTCCCCCACCAACTTGCCATCCAAGTAAATCCGCTTGTACTCAGTATCGTAGGTCACCGAAACAATGTGGTGCCCCTCGGTAAGCGGCTCGGAGGACCACATGCGGTCATACGTCGCTTCGGTGCCGGCCGTCGTAAAGAAGTAAATATTGCCATCTGGTTCGATCCGCAGGACCACACCTTTGCCCCAGTTAATCGGATTGTCGTAATTCGAATAAATCACGCCGGCGGGACTTTCGGGGCTCGCTTCCACCACCGCGGTAATCGTAAATTCAGGCAACCGCAGCTGTTTGCTATTGGTCAGGAAGAGATGCTCGTTCCCCGTAAACGCAACCGTGGGCCTGCCATTCACCAACTCTGGCTGTCGCAATGGCTCCCCTTGAAATGAGAGCGAATGATTGCGGTTTTCCGAGCGGTCGCGCCAATGGGGCCCCACCTTTTCCACACGCAAGTGTACCGGGATCGCTTGGGGATCATCTTGCCACAGCTCCCCCTCAACCACAAACGAACGGCCGACCACCGCCGCGCGCGGCACGCGCAACAACTCGACACCAGGGGCTTCTCCCAGCAAAGCGTCTTTCTCCGCAGAGGCATAATCGAGATCGGGTAAGAGCGTCCGCAAATAAATGGGTGGCGCACCATCAATCTCAAAACGTGGATTCTTCCAGAGGACTTTTTGCGAGCGCCCCGCAGCGCTCGGAATCGCCACCAATTGGATACCAAAATCCTTTTGCTCTCCGCCACCTTCCACCGGCAGGCGAAATTCCTGCTGTGCAGCCAAAGCAAAGCGCCGCTCGGTTTGCCAATCGCCGCGCCAGACCACCGTATAGTCGTCGATCTCCCAGGAGGATTCTTGTAGTGTCTTAATCCGTTGCAGCAAGCGGGCATAATCCGCCGCAGTGGCGCGCTGCCATTCAGTACGAATTACATCCATGACAAACCAACGGGATGCTTCGGGGACAGACTCCTGCATTTCCCAGCTTGCGGCATCCTCGCGCGGTGCTGCCTGTAAGGTCTTCCAGAGCCGCTGCAAATAGATTGGACTCAACTCGGCTTGCTGAGCCAACTCGAACAAGGCCCGCTCGTCCCCCCCTCCTTGTTCACGGAATTGGAGTGCCGCGACAAGATAATCTTCTACCGGTAAGAGGCCCTCTTCATCCGCATAACGGTGGTAAATGCCTTTAATCTGTTCGAACAAATCCTGTTCCCAATCGCGCCAATGAGGTGAACCGGAAAAGCGGATGCCGTCCGGCAGCAAGACGGCGTGCGCTGCGATCTGCTTGGCCGCATCCACATATTTCTCAAAGAGCGCTGGGGACATCACCAACGATTCCCCCGTGTTGGCAAAACCTTCACCTGCCACACTATCCGCTGGAAAATTTCGCGTCGGCTGCAGATCGATTCCCGTCAGATCCCGTACCGACCGATTCAACTCAACATTGTTCAAGCGTCGCAAGACGACACGTCCCGGGTCACCCGCACCAGCCTCCGCTTCGGCGCGCAAATAAGCCTGCACCCAACTCCGCAGAGAGCGGCGGCCGCCGGGCGGCAGAGGGGGGCTATCTGCGGGGGGCATCTCTTCGTTGTCGATCATGAAGAGGACTTTCTGCCAGAGACGCGGGTTGGCGCGTACCTGGGTCAGCGCATCGAATCGCTGTAAATCCAAGTCACCCTCTTGCGTCTGATGATTGTGGCACTCTCCACAGAAATCCTTGAGCAAAGGCCGTATCTTCGTTTGAAACGTCTCTTCTAATTGTTCAAAGGTGGCCACCTCCGCGCCGCGCGCAGAGGCAAACATCCCTCCCACAACAAAACAGAGGACCGGTACTCGAAGCCGAGCAAAACGCAGGAGAGAAATCACAATGCGGCATCCTAGAGGTTGAAGTTTTTCTGGAATTTTATTGTAATCGAAACGGGAATGGCATCGTAAGTCGGGCTTCCCAACAGCCGCGCAATCCCCTGGCCCATTTCCCTGGATCATTCTCCCTAGCCAAGACCTGTCGCAGGCAACAGGCAATGCTTTTTGGCGGACAGAAAGGTGCCTAGCGCCCTGTCCAGAACTCCCCTTCGCAGCCGGGCTGTAACCGCTCATTTTTGTGGCCCCGCGTTTTGTGGCCCCGCGTTCTGTGGCCCCGCGTTCTGTGGCCGCACATTTTATGACTACGCGTTTTGCTGGCCGCACGTTTTGTGGCCACGCGTTTTATGGCTCACAGCTGGCTACCCCAAAACAGGGGTGACTCACGGCAAGTCCCTGTGACGACGACCCGAGCGCACTCACAACCACTTCGTGGCGGTACTCACTCGATCCTCGGCAGGTTTGCAGTGGGCCCTGTGCGGTCTTCAGTATGCAGTGTGCGGTCTCCAGCAAGAACTGCCTCAGCACGGTTTCAAGTCCTGGCCGGCCATTACTGGCCGCCAATCACTGGCCGCTGACTTGCTGGCGACTGGCCGCGACTGGCTGGCTCAAGTTTTTTACAGACCGAGCGGCCCGTTTCGCCACGCATCGGCACCGCAAGTGGGCTGCTTGCCAACCTCGCAGCCCCGGCAGGATCGATCCCATCAACACGGTCCCTCCGGAGAAGGTGCTTATTGGGTCAACAACGCCACACCAACCATCGCGATCAAGGTCCCGACCACGGCCCGCGGCGAGACGCGGATACCAAAAAAAATCCGTACTAACGGGATCACAAAGAGGGGACTCGTCGATAACAAAGTGATCCCAATCCCCACGGTCGCATGCTTGTAGGCGATCTGGCTGAACCAAATCCCCAACCACGTTCCACAGAGAACGGCCGGTACAAAGCGTCGCAACACGTCGGGACGTTTTACTTGCCGGAGGGTAGTCCTCAATTGCCGCGAGACCAACAACAAAACAAGGGCTCCCAGGGCCGACACCAGCAGTCGGATAAAGGATGCCTCAGCCGCAGCGCAGTTTTCCATACCAATTTTGGACAGCACCGCGCCCAATGTCATACAAATCGCCCCCAACGTCCCGTAGCCGATACCCGCCCAAGTAGTCCCTGGATACAAACCGGGTTGCTCTTCCTCCGAGCTCGGCTCGGCAAGCACATAGGTGACGCCTCCCACCGTCAGGGCAATCCCCAGCAAAGCCAACAGACTCGGTTGCTCAGACAAGAACAAATAACCAGCCGCAAGCCCAAAGATAGGTGCGGTGGTCCCCACGATCAAAGCCCGTCGCGGCCCGAGAATCTGCAGGCTGCGAAAATAAAAAGTATCGCCCAACACAATCCCAATCACCCCACTGCAGCCCAGCCAGGCCCACGCCATTGCATCTGCAGAAAAGACAGGGCGATCATGATGGAACGACAGAACCGCCAGTTGCACCAGAAACAGGGTGGCGGCCAGCACGTTTTTACTGAAGTTCATCCCCGCAGCAGAAAGCGGTGTCTGACCATAGAGTAAACTCGCGACTGCCCAAAAAGCGGCCGCTGCAAGTGCAGCAAATTCGCCAGTCCCCATGTTGTCCCTTTAGGTCTTCCTCAGGCGGGCCGCTGAAAGCACCTCGGCCCAGATTCAATCAAATATTGGCAATGTTGGTGGTGGGCCAGCGAACGCCGGACAGAGACCCCTGCGGGGTCGCCATCCACCTCGTTTCAAGCCCCGACAACCGGCAGAGGCAGAAACATCCCTGCCATTTCTTGCCTCTGGGCAGGCACACTCCCTCTGGCTGTCGAGCGCGGCAGCTAAAATGCCTACGGCAAACCTAACCGATAGATATGCACCTCGTAAGGGCCAAAGCGATCCTGCCAGGCAGGGCCTTTGCTGGTGGTCAAGCGACGATCTTCAAATAGCACGTCCATTCCTACTGTGTCGACGCCTGGCAAGACAAATTTAACTTCTCCAACCTCGACGGGAGCCTCGTTCACCGCCAAGACAAAATGTTGGCCCGCATGAGAGAAAAGCCGGGTTTTGATCGACGCCGCAGCCTCCACCTGCAGGGAGACGTGAGGAGGTTGCGTTGCACTGTCCGTGAAGGCCGGACTCAACTCTCGAAATTCGCCTGCCAATTCTTTCAATGCGGCCCACGCTGCCGGATGCTTTTCAGCCATCAGTCCGTTGTAGTTGTACGAAAACCACAAAATTCCTTTCACGCCGCTCACCACACTCAGGTAAGCCATGCAACGAAGTTCCGCCCGGTTGGGCATGCGGTGACCGTCCGGGTAAAAAGACTGCAACACTGCAAAAACCGGCTTGCCATTCTGTTCACGCACAGCTTTCTGCATCGCTTCTCCCACCTTCGCCAGACGTCCGTTCGGAAAGGTGGGATAAATGTCTGGTCCCAAAATATCCGTGGCATCGTGATAGGCTGGAAAAAGATGTGGTGTAAAGATCACCGTCATGCTGGGATGGTACGGATCGATTTCGTGCACCACTTCATGCAAGCCGCGCACGACCTTGTACATGAGTTCGTTTGGCTCATCCCGTGTGTACCAGGCCAAATAGTTTGCGCCAGCGCGACGCAACATCATACGAACCGCCTCGCGCGCGATGGGAAGGCGCGCTTGCTGGAGATTTTCCAAGGAATAACGTGTTTCCCCGCCAGTTGCGATTCGCATGTCCTCCATGTTGTGCAATCCCACAATCGGCACCAAGCCATGCTGCTGAACCCGCTGCGCCTGCTGAACAAAGCCATCGGCAAACCCCCATTCCAGCAAAAAGGTATTGAAACCGGCGGCTCCGTATTCCCCCAACAGTTCCCCGTGAAGTTCGTGCTCGATGCCGTACATCCCAAAGGGGAAAAAGGGCTTTCCGTCCCGCCAGAGCGTGCCGCTCGCATCATATTGAACCGCCCCTTTTTTCGGCAGCAGCTTTTGAAACTCTGCCGTAAACGGAGCTGCCTCATACCCGCTGACAGTCACCTGCGCAACATATTTGCCGCGCGGCAAAGAAACCAGATCATAGGCAATTTGGGCCGTCTCTCCCGGTTTCCAACTGGCGGTTCTTGATTGGCGAATTTGCGTTTCCCCGTGGCGGCGCAGTTCGCAGCGGAGGCTACGTTCTCCCGTAACGGCCGACCCTAAGTGGACGAGCAGCGTCGCCGTATCCTCTCGCATGTAGAACGAACGGTCCCACCGCCCTGCCCCGACTTGTACATCGTCAATGCGCAGCGACCGATGTAGCAAGGCAGCGCCTGTGGCGCGGTCACGCACGGTGAACAACACACGATGATTCCCCACCGACTCCAGGGGTAAGGCCAGTTGGCCGTGAATCCAATATCCCTCCTTCAGCTGCGTGGCCGCATGGAACGTGAGCGGAGATGGGTCGCTGGCCTCACCCGTCGTACTTGCCGTCACCATCACTTGTCGATCGCTCCCCGTCGAATTGGTGACCGTGAAAACCACGGGGACCTCGCCGATTAGTTTCGGTCCCACGCCAGTCAAAAACGCCAGTCGGTACCTGGTGGGATCGGCATCCAGTCCCGTGAGCGAACCTACCGAGGTAGGGTAACCATCCGCGTTTGGCGAACCGACCCACGCCTGGTCATCGACCACAAAATTTAAACCCCAGTGATCTTTCCAAGTCGGCTCGAGCTGGCCACGTTCCACCTGTTCAAAATAAGCCAAGGAGGCAAAAGGGATGGCAAGCTCAGCACTCCAAAAATCATCTCCCACATACGTCGCACTATCCCAAGGAATCCGATACCCGGGAGCCCCTTTCAATTCACTGAATCGTCCGTTCGCCGCATTGACGGCAAAACGAAAGATTTTGGGCCCCAAGTGATTGAAAAAAAACTCCTCCGGATCATCGTCTAACCCGGCCCGCCGACGATACTCATGCAGAGGGTCGAGAAAGACNTCCGCCGTGTTTCCGACAAACATCTGCGGCGGGGTTAACTCCCGCGCAGCCTGCACCGCCTCAGGCGTGGTCAGCGGGCAACGCAAACCCACAAAGAGGGTGCTTTCATCAAAACAGAACTGAGCACGCGGGATGTCGAGCGTCTTCTCTGGATCACTTTTCAAAAGTTCCTCTTTACCAAAACTCCCATTCAAAGCGGCTTGCTTCCAACAGCCTTCCTCCAAGCGACCATCGATTTGAGGCGTTACCGAGGACCCCACAGCCAGGGCCGCGATCTTGCGAGGGTTCTTTAACTCATACTCAAAGTTATCTAATTCGATACTACGCAGCGGACCACTCGGATAATGCGAGAGCAGGACCGGGTGGCCACCGTCGAGCGGTTCTCCCGTATCCAGAAGCTTTGTCTCGCGAATCACTTTTCCAGCTAAGGTGGCAACACGTCCCACCAACTCGGCTTCACGCCGTTCCAGGGTCAGGCGGCACCACATCTGGGGCTTNAGTGAATCCTCGCCATACGTCTGCCAACCACTGCTCAGCGTTTCCGCTCCCTCCGCATCGGTCTTGGCGACCGCAAAATCTTTGATCCCCCGCAACGTCAAGCGATAGCCCGCACCAAACAAACCACTTCCCTGCCAGTTCAACATCAGGTGAAAAATAGGCTGGTGACCATCGCCGCTGGCTTGGGGAAAGCGAATGTCGATCGCCACGCGTTGATATTTTTCGTCACGGTGGGTCGCTCCCGCATAGCGATCGATGCTGATCGCACCGGCTCCCACCAGCGGGGCATAAACCGAAACGGCGCGACCTTGACGCGTCAAATAACCGTAATAAGCCCCATCCGCGACCGCCCAATTCGGGGCTGCTCGGAGATCCATCTCGGGCCGGTTGAAATGATCGCGAAAAATCTCCGCGGTGGCTGGCGGGACCCGCAGTCCCCAGATAAAAGCAGCGGCCAGCAGGCAAGTTTTTAAGTTCATATTTTTTTGGGCTGTTGCGAGATCTTTCCCTGAGGACTGCCAAGGCAGAGGAGAGAGGGCCGGAGATTTTCGCAGCATCACTCGGCGCCCTTCCAGGGCGTGTCCACCAGACAAGCCCTGAATGACCTCCACTAAATCAGCTTACCAGGAGAACACCACGGCAAAAGTGCAGCAGCCCTCCAGCGGCCAACCTTCCACCAATCAACATAAAGACGCCATTATAATCCCCACCCTAGTCGGAAGTAATTCCCATCACCGCGCTCCGATTTGTCTGACAAGTGAAATCACTTCAAAATCATCCCAGACTTCTGAACAACAAAGGAGCGAAGTTTTCAATTCCAGGTGGGGTTCTAAACGCGGGAACTCGATGTTACCAGGTTCCTTAAGGGGACGAAGCCGCAGGAACATAACGAATCTCATCTAAATAAAACGTCACCGGCTTGCCCTGGCCCGCCAACGACCAACCGAAGCCCGTTTTAATGCGCGTTAAATCACGACCATCGAGGGGAATTCGGAGCTTTTGCCACTCTTGTGTTAAACGCACCTCTTTGATTTCTGCCTTGGTCGAATCAGGATATTTCATATCGCCTTCCAACACCCCCAAGACAAAGTTGACGACTTCCCCCCCTGCCTCACCCCGAGCCCAGAACTCCAAGGCTTGGGCTCCTGTCAGATTCAAACCGCCTGGCTTCTCGCCCAGCCAATCATTTGGAGGCGATTGCCAGAGCACACCCCCCCACGCATCGGCCGCATCATACGCAACCCGCAAACAGGTTTTTCCAGCATAAGGTGACTCCTGCGAGTCAAAGGTCATCTGAATTGCGGCGGTGTTTCCCATAAAGCCCGAGGGCGCGTACGGAGCGGGTGAATTCTCTTCACCATAAAGCGTAAATGGCAACTCGGCTTTGGGGGCCTTCAACCGCATCAGCGGCGCATCCACAAAGAGTGGCACGTTGGCCACCGCCGCACCGCCTTGGTCGTCCTCAACATAGGCAAACAGGCGATAAGCCCCCCCGCCTGGTGGTACTTCCAGGGTGACTATCGATCCCTTTCCCACAACGGCAGAAGCCAAAATCGTTTCCTCAGCCTGGAAATCACCACCGCTACCAATAGTCCCCGAATCATAGCGCAAAGCCCAGCGGATTGAGAGCGCGTCTCCTTCGGGATCCGCTGCAACAAGTTTCGCCGTGACAACTTCGCGCGGTTTGAGATTTTCTGTTGCACTCAAACTTAAAGATTCAATCTCCGGACAGCGATTCTGAGGAGACCTGCCGGTCCAAGCTTCGCTCATCACGTCGACGGCACCCAAGCGAACACCGTTCGGAAGCAGCATGCCAAACCAGGTTGCCGTCGTCTCCTGTTTATGTCCCCAGAGAAATGCATAGGACCCCAGGCAGAGCCCGGCCTGCTCGGTAACCGCTTTTTGGTACCCCTGCGCATACGTTTGGGCCTTTTTCGTACTGGAGGCTTCCACTGCCGAGCCCCAAGAAGTCTTTTCCACTTCCCAGGGACCGAAAGGTCCAAACTCGGTCACGATATAGGGTTTCGTACCACCTGCTGCACGATAACGCTGCGCCATTGAACCAACACCGCCGTAGGTATTCACACCCACGATATCGACGTGAGGGCAAAACCGTTCAATGTTCTGGACCTTGTTCGTACCCAACTCGGCAATGACAGTCATGGTCGGATGATCAGGATCGATCCGCTTACATTCCCGCGCGATGTGATCCACCGCGTACCAGATCGCGGGATTGTTGCCGCCACCTTCCATCTCATTGCCGACAGCCCACATCAAGACGGCCGGATGCTCTTTAAATTGCCGTACGGCAGTCAGGCAAGCATCCAATTGTTTCACGACAGACGACTCGTCCTGATAATCGAAGCCGTGACGCTCGTGACCTAACCAAAATCCGACGCACACCGTCAGGTTGTTCGCCGCTGCCTCATCGAGAATTACTTCTAAATTTTCCGTGCTCCAGGTGCGGATGGAATTACCACCCGCCGCGGCAAGCCGGGCTAAAAAACGCTCGCCCCCCACTCCCTTGATGAAGTAAGGCTGGCCGTTACGGAGTAAACGATGGCTCCCCGCTTGCGATGCAACGACCGTTTTCACTTGAGCCTGCACGGGCGAAATGATTGTCACCAGCAGGATCAACAGTGACAGCGCAAGGTGCCAGGAGAACGTGCGTTTCAAAAATACCATTTCACACCTCAATGCTCGTTTTACGATTCTCAACCTCGCCTGATTTTAGCGTTTGTCGCCGGGATCGATGAGCCCCTCATCTGTTGGCTTTGCGAAATATCGGATTTCTGCAGCTCGCGACCCGGCCACCTTTCCAGCTCAACATGTGACCGCCTCGACGGGGCAACCAGCCAGGCCGTCAAAACAGGCTGGCAATCACAGGCTGGCAATCACAGGCTGTAGCCCCGCAGAGTACAAACCTCAACGCCACGCAGTGGCAACCGCTCCAAGAGGAACAAGCCCTCGCTTAACCAGAAACACAATCCACCGCGTCGGAAGACTGCCACACAAGTAAAAGGAGGGACTTTACTTCAAACCGGGGCAAACAGGCGATTGCTTTGTCCGCACGCTCGTGCTCTGACAGGAGGACAAGCGACGAAAACTCAAGTAGCTTATGCTGCACCTTGATCGACTCTTCTCGCTGCTACCCTAGAGTGACGGCTGATAGACTGTTTGTCACGGCCTTCCTTAATTTTATCTTGATCTCTCCCAGGACACGTGTCATCCTAATTGCTGCCAACCCCTGGATTCCGGAAAATCAGCTCCCATGAAATCCCCTCAACGCAACATCCAGGTCGACTTTCCGGAGATCGCGCGGCGAGACTTGTTACAGATCGGATCGGTTGGCTTACTGGGAATCAGCTTGCCGGACGCATTACAGGCTGCCAAGACGCAAGGCTTACGGCGCGGTGCGGCCAAGTCCTGCATTCTTTTCTTTCTGGACGGTGGTCCGGGCCAGCAAGACATGTGGGATCTGAAGCCGAATGCGCCCGCAGAAATTCGTGGCGAGTTTCAACCGATTTCAACCAGCGTGCCCGGCATTCAAGTCTGCGAGGGACTCCCGCTGGTTTCCCAGCAGATGCATCACCTCACCCTACTCCGCTCAGTAACTCACGATTGCAACGTGCATAGCGCTGCCACCTACTACATGTTAACGGGGCGTCACCCCAACCCCCAAGGGTCGCTGATCATCAAGGAAGAACCGGACAATTTCCCTCCCTTTGGATCGGTTTTAACCAAGTTAAAGCCGCACCGAGATGTCCCAGAATTTGTCCACCTTCCTGACATCCTCTGGGATGCGGGACACGATCTTCCCGGACAACGCGCTGGTTTCTTGGGGACCGGTTTTAACCCGTGGGTCACAGGCGATCCGAGCGTACCCGACTTTCACCTTCCCGGCCTGCAATTACCAGCAGGGATTTCCGCGTCGCGTTTAGAGACGCGGCACGGCTTGCTAGGAATGCTCGATCGCAGTGTCCAGGGCGAGCTGCCCCATCACTTGTTGTTCGATGCGATGGACAGCCATAAGCAAAAAGCGTTCTCGTTGCTCTCCTCGTCCAAGACACGCAACGCCTTCGACCTCGACAAAGAACCGGCCCAAGTACGCGAGCGATACGGCCTTCCCGATCGCACGGACCGCTCGAAACGTGCCCGCAATTTTGGTGGTCTGCCCCACTTGGGGCAATGTCTATTACTCACCCGTCGACTCATTGAAGCGGGTGTGCAATTCGTCACCGTCTGTAGCGGTCGCCGCCGGGACTCCGCCTGGGACGGTCATCGTCGACACTTCCCCATTCTCCGAAAATCGCTGTTACCTTTCTTTGATCAAGCCTTCTCAGCGCTCTTGGAAGACCTATCGGAACGGGGCCTGCTGGATGAAACTCTCTTAGTCGTGATGGGGGAGTTTGGGCGCACACCCAAAATCGGTCAAGCAACCGTCTCCACGATTTCGATGCCCGGAGGACGTGATCATTGGGGGCATTGTTTCACCGTTTTGATGGGGGGTGCCGGAATCAAGCAGGGCTCTGTCTACGGTGCTTCGGACAAGCATGCCGCCTACCCCGCGACGAATCCGGTCACACCGGAAGACCTGGCAGCCACCATTTACTACGCGCTCGGCCTCGCACCAGAAACGTCCCTTGCGGACCCTTTGGGTCAACCGCATGCACTCGCACTCGGCAATCCGGTTCTCGATATTTTCAGCTAAACAAGAATGTTTCTCGCCACCATTGAGAGCATCTCAATGGCGTAAAACGCTCAACTAGTCTGCCCGCAAACGCCAAATCACCACTACGAAGATGACGACATAAGCCAGGCAGGCAGCTAACAATGGCCAGACTAGCCAGGGAAACGTCACAAAAATCGTGCCGGCCAAATATGCTTGGGCAAAACAAAGCGGCGCCATCCCCAGACAAGTTCCCAGCATGACGGTTCCGACCCGCAAGTTGGTTAATCCAGCTGCATAAGAAACTAGGTCCGAGGAGGTCAACGGATTCACACGCAACAAAACCACCAGGAGCAAGCCCCGTCGCTCCAGCATGTCTCGATATTTAGTCAACTTTTTTCTCTCATAAAACGCTGCCGTGGCGCGCCGACCAACCAGCGAACGCATCAATTGGCATGAAATTCCCGCGCCGCAAACGTTGCCTAACAATGCCAAGAACCCACCGAGAAAACCGCCAAAGATCACACCACCTGGAAGGTAGAGCAAAGTGCCCGGGAGTGGGGCAACCACCACCTCAATCGTCACAAACAGTAAATAACCGAGCGGCGCCGCCCACTGCCATTTCTCCCAAAACGACCGCAGGACCAGCACCTGCCCTTCCGGGTTATGGGAATGCTCTAAAAGTAACGCCACAATTCCGCCAGAGGTAGAGGACCAAACGACGCATGAGACGGTCGAAACCAAAAAGAAGACAGACACAATACGTGCAATTTTTTCCACAGTAGCTCCCGCACAGGTAAACGAATCGGTCACCAAAACAAGTCGCGTTTCTGCACCGTTCAATCGCCGACTCACTGATCCGCCTCATTGACCCGCCCCACTGAAAAGTGGGTGAACACTTCAAGATATTTACCAGGCAACCAATTTTACCCACTTCATGTCATCCTGGAAACGAACCTGCTTGCCTGGGTCTTCACGCAGAGAAACATGCTGGCCAAGCGACAGCCACGCGCCGGCGATCCATGCCCTGTTGTGGCGCTCGGTCAGGAAAAAATCGGCTGCAGAAAACTCGGGATACTTTTTCACTGCCCGTCCACCGCGACGATACCCGCCCAGAGCATTCACGCAGGCCACCAACCCAGCTCGGCAGCAACACCCGCGCCAAGGCGGCGCGCGATGCCGCGTGGATCACCCAGGCCTCTGTTGTCTCGAGGCGACGCCTGTCCCGTAACGCTGCGTTCTCGCTTAGACCGTCAAGCCGCAAAAACGTCAGGAAAGACCTTATTCGACCACCTTCGCCACGACCGGAGAACTGGCGAAATCGGCCCACAGAGGGTCGATCTGTCCTCCCTGAACTTCACCATCGTGTACCAGGAAGCGGTACTGTAAAACCAATTCCTTTTCCGGCGTTATCTCAAAGTCACCCAAAAAAGAGTCGACAAAACAGAAATAGGGAATCGTTTCATTCACGCGCACAGGTTCTGGGTGCCGCAGATTTTGCGGATGACTCATGACCGTCATTCCAGACCACACCCCGGCAGTCGCACCAGCGATGTCACACCAACGAACGCGAGTGTGATTGGCCTGGCTGCGTGTTTTCCCTTCGGAAGTAAGGAACTTGCATTGCTCTCCGTACCACTCGGGAGCTCCTCGGATTGCCATCCCACCCCAATTATGCTGCTTGACGGTCACCGGGCTGGTACCAGCACAACGAACGGTCGTCTTCAGGTCGAAGAGATAATAGTCGTCTCGCTGGCCAACGTTCCAAACGCGCACGTCCCAAGTCTCCTGCAGCGCCACGACGGGGGCGTCTGGCATGGCCAAGTCAAGATGCTCTTGTACGACACGAAATTCCCCAAACACCGGGCCTTCCCTGCGGTGTTGCGTCTCGGCGTATTGCACGGTGGCTCGACCATTGAGTAAATCCCAAAAATTCGGTGCGCGGCCTTCGAATGAAGTTCCGACGTACGCCAACCAGACACCTAATTGGTGCAGATAATCTTTGGCGCGGTCGGTCACAATCTCACCAGACGGAGTCCAGATGGGATGGATAAATCCACTCCGTTTGTATTTTGGATCCGCATCGGGAGGCAAAGGAGTCACGGCCGTGTTGTAACGGAGAACCTTGGCTCCGGCACGTGTCACCTCCAAGAATGATTCGCTTTCGTTGATACAGACCATTGTTTCTGGAGATTGGCGCTGGGCAACTTTTTCCAGCAAGTAATGACGCTCTGCCCCCGCGGGAGTATTCCCGGACATAATCCACCATAGCTGAGGTGAGTCCTGCACATCCCACTGGGAAGGAATCGTCTTTCTTTCTCCGTTTTGCATCTCGACTAACTGCAACGACGCCTGCAGATCGCCCGAACCCTCCAACGCAATCGAGACGACGGCATCCCCGCGGTCGTGCTCTGCTGCAGGGACAACAATTTTGATCGGAAAGGTGGTTGGCGCGACCTGCGCCAGAGAAACTGCAGGCTGCAATAAACACGCGCCCCAAAACACCATCCGTAGCCACGATCGCTTCATCGATCCACCCTTAAGAAAAGAAAAGGAAGAAGGTAAGGCAGCCAACCAATCTGCTCCACACTACTCTGGTTTGGGCCAGTCTAAATGCTTGTGCAGAAACTCAAAGGTGCCCTGTTTTTGCATTGTATGGCCACCATTATGGAATTCAATCTCTGTCCGGTCACCGATCGCCAATTGATCGTACATCCAGCGAATCTTCGAGTATTCCATCGCCGCCCAAGAATCGTCCGACACCGTATCGTGGTGGCCGCGTTCCGCCATGAACGGCCGTGGAATCATCAGATAAGCCATCTCCGCATAGCTAAAAGTACTGCCCATATTGAAATAGGACATCTCCCATTCATCATGAAACATGAAGCTATAGCGGTCGTGGCAGGTCGCGACTTTGCGGGTCCAATCATTAAAGTCAGCCGAGCAGATCGAAAGACTGTAATCGGTAAGTAGCGGAGGCACGCGCACCGCCGTCTCGCCACCATAACTGAGGCCGTAGAAACCGATCCTCTCTCCATCGACAAAGGTCAATGTCTGCAGCCAATCAAGAATTTGTTGGTGCTGGGCCAAAATAAACGAGAAGAGGGTCCCTTTGACGAGATTCGCTTTTTTATTCAGGTAACGGAAGCGATCTCCACCTCCGTAAAGATTATGTGGTGAGAAGACAATGAATCCTCGATCCGCCAAATCGGCGCCCGCTCCTTGGTACGCCCCGTAGGCGCCTTCCCCAGGCACATTGTGAAAGAGATGACCTGGCAAACCGCTATGGCCATGTTGCACCACTACCACCGGCCTCTGTTCCCCGGGCTTTAAATCCTTGGGAACCGCTAACATCCCCCAAGCAAATACTTCAGGCCAGACATCCAAAACGACGTCATAAGCAATCCATTTCTCGGTCTCCCGATTCTTGCGAGTCCTGGGGTTCATCGCCAGCGACGGAGCATCGAGCTTGCCCAAAATCTCGGTCCAAAAGTAATCTCGCAAGGGACCACTGGCGTCGCCAAACGCCTCTGCGGAGTACGTTTCCGCCTCCGCTTTGCCAGCCCATTTACTTCCTTGATTCTCAGCAAACAGCCGTTCAATCCAAGGATGATNTTGGCGGCACAGGCGACTCCGCACATGATCTGAATTCGGAATCAACCATTGGACATGCTGCTCTAATTCCTCCACCTGGCGTTTCTGTCGTAAGTCAGGATCGAAGTGGGTCCGCTGATCGACCGGCAAAGCTCCCGAATTCGGCAACCATGTCGAGGCGCCCAGCAGTTTGACGAATTGTTCCAGCGCCTTAGTAGAGCCAAAAGGAACCGGTTTGTGATTGCCACCAGCGACAAAAACACGTGGCTGGAATCCAGGTTTCAACAGCGTGCCAAGACGACGAAACTCGTCCCGCACGTTTGCCCAGGTAGGCGTTTCTAGTCGTCCCGGAGCGGCCGTCGCACCCGGGCCGTCGGGTGGTCCAGCGACCTTCGGCTCTTCACTGTGTTCCACAATCAAACCGCGCGGCGCAATCAGCGTGCCAATCTCCGCATCACCGAATTCATGCAACAAGGCCCACACATGTCGATAAAGTGGCTCCTTCCAGACTTGCTGCCGCGACTTAAAATATCCACTCACCAACGCAACGTCCAAGCGTGAATCGACCGCGGCGGCATACTGGGCAATCAATCCGCCCTCGCCATAGCCGGCAATGCCGATCTTGGCCTCCGCAGGACCCGTTTGTCGCAACCAATCCACCAGCGACATCACCTTCTGCACTTCATATCCAATCACATGGCGTCCCATCATGAACGCCATTCGCTGAATCCACTCGCGATGCGGTTGGTTCGTGAAACTTGCATAAAGTGGAGACCCTTTCGAAGAAACATAGTCTCCCGACCAGCGTGCTGTCCGATCAAGTAACACGGGTACCACAACCTGAAAACCGTTTTCCGCCAAGCGGCGGGCAAATTGCGATTCCGGCGCAATGCCGGCGCGCAAACCGACCAACTGTTCCGGTGTATGCTCGGCGTCCGGAAGCGCGATGACGTGTCCTTTGGGCGTCCCTCGAGGCTTGAGCAACAAACCTTCTCCCGTCACACCGTCCAAGACGGTCCAGCGAATCGCCATCACGACATAGGTATCGGTTTCGGCAATCAGGGGCGGGTCGCCAATATCTCCTGCACGCTTCACCTGCACCGGCACGCGCGGATCAACAATGCCAATCTGTTTTGCGAACCGGATTCGGTTGGGCTCAATCGAACGTTCATAGGCCTCCACAGAAGAAAAATCTGGCTGCCAAAAACGCTTGCGATCCTGCACCGACTCTCGTATCTTCCGATCGATATAGCGATGCGCTCCGTCCATCATGCGGACATTCAAGGGATCGACCCAAGTCAACGCCTCCGTCCCTGGAAAAGTACTCTCGTCCTGCCATGCCCGGCAGACCATTCCAGTACCTGCAAGCTGCGCGAGAAGAAACCAAAGTAACCGTTGTCGCTGCATTCGTTCCCAGTCCCTGCTGATGGATTGCTTCCCGTTTTGCAGTCTCTCGACTTCCACGAGGTCCGACCGGTGCCGACTTCAAATCCGCCAGCTTAAATCTCGTAGCCAGCACGGGGCGACCTTTTTTGCATGGCATTGGCCTCTTCGTCGTCGATCACTTGTTCCTGTTCGGCGTCCCAGGCAAGCTCACGGCCTTGAATCGTAAACTCGTCGTTGTCATGCCGCTCGACGATGGCGTCATGCTTCAGACCCAGCCGCAAAGAGATATTCGCCAAGTGACAGGTAGAGACAGCACGGTGCTGAGAATAGATATCCGAAATCGGGTCCTCCCGATCTTGGATGCATTCAAAGAAATTTCGCATGTGATCGCCTGGTTGCTTCCCCTTGTAAACATTTTTGATCGCATCCTCCGGCAATGGATTGTCCGCCAACATTTCCACCGGCTTGCCCGTCAATTTGCCCCGATTAACAAATATTCTGCCGGCATCGCCCTCCAGCAGAATGCCATTGTCGGTATCGTGCCGCATGATCAGTTCCATGCCGCCCGCAAACTGACACTCCACGCGAAATTGCATCGCCACTTCATAGGCGTTCGCTTCTTGTCGAGGGAATCGTCCTGTCCCGCGGATCGAAACGGGCCCACTATGCTCCATGCCCATAGCCCACTGGGCGATGTCAACATGATGGACTCCCCAATCGGTAATTTGCCCGCCTGAATAATCATAAAACCAGCGGAAATTGAAATGGCAGCGTTGGGGAAAGTAATCTGCCTGCGGCGCCTGCCCAAGCCAACGCTGGTAATCGAAATGCGCAGGGACTTCGCTGGGCTGGAACGGCCCTCCACCACCACAGCCCCCAATCGCCACGGTGATCCGTTTGATGTTGCCAATCCGACCATCTCGGACCATGGCAATCGCCTTCAAAAACTGATCTGTCTGGCTCCTTTGCTGCGTTCCTACCTGAAACACACGTCCCGTTTCTTTCGCCACCTGGCAAAGTTTTTTTCCTTCGTCAATTGTCAGGCTCAACGGTTTTTCACAATAAACATCTTTGCCGGCACGCATCGCATCGATCGAGATTTTGGTGTGCCAATGATCGGGGGTTCCGATCGTTACCGCCTCCACATCTTTGCGATCCAGGACTTCGCGATAATCGACATAGGTTTCCGCTTTCCCCTTTCCTAAGTTCTCGTCGGCTTGTGCCCGTTCTGCGTGGTTTCGATCGACATCACAGACAGCGACCACATCTCCAAAACGGGCGGCCTGCCGGGCAATCCCCGTGCCCTGACCTCCCACGCCAATCGCCGCGATCAGAGGCCGGTCCGTCGGCGTTTGGCCGCACGCCTGCTGACCGTGGAAATAATAAGGCACCATCCCACCCGCCAACAGCGAGGAGGAAAAACGGAAAAAATCACGGCGGTTTCTTGAGGGAATAGTCACGGGGTCGCCTCGCCAAAGTTCCTGATTGAGTGAGTCGCCAATTTTTCCAAAGGGTTGCCAGCAAAGTTCAACAAAACGGCTGGTCGTTGCCATCCCAGTTGTCATCCCAATGGGTCGTTAGCACCTGAAAAAAGTGAAACTACCACGCTCGACAACAGGGTTCAATCAGGACGGCGATTATGACCAGCGCAAATTCCAGAATAAACAAAGAAACATCGAGTCCACCGGAAACGTTTCCCAAATGACAAATCGTTGAAGTTCGTTCAGGCAGAAGCGGGCAGACCCACCAGAAACAAGTTACCCTATTAAAAAGTGTTACCTGCTGTTCCATCCCCGCTGATTCTTTCCAGCCAGATACCCCTCGGTCTCTTAGCTGGTCATGACACGAGGGTCGCTGTAAAAGAAGATTTTTGAGCCTCGCAAATTAACAAGTCGCCGCGACAACCCGAGTAAAAATCATGACGACAGATGAGCATACGAGCCACACGACCAACTCCGACGTCACAAACTCAGGACCCTCACCGATGTCACGCAAACATTTTCTACTAGGCTCCATTTTCATTTTCTGTGGCGCACTTTTCGATTGCTCAGCGAACACGGCAACCGAGGCCCAGGAACTGGCAATCAAGCTGCAGCCCACCACGAGTACGCAATGGGCCTTGCTGAGCAAAACGGCGACCATCACCGCCGGTGAACTTATTCTCGACGGCCGCGACAAGCAATCGATGGCCCTCTTAAAACACCAGCAGTGGTCTGACTTAACCCTGACGGCAAAATTTTTAGTCGAGCCCGCGTCTGAAGGAGTCCTTGCCTGTGGCTTTGTGTTTCGTGGCAACGACGATCGCACTTATTACTCGGTACATTTCGACCGGACCCAGGCCATCCTCTTTCGCTCCAGCATTCAGAACTCCTGGCATGAAATTCAGCGTGTTCGTGGGCTTGAGAAGCCCGCAGGGGATTGGCATCAAGCCAGCGTGAGCGCCCTAGAAAACAAAATTCGGGTGACACTCAACGAGAAATTACTTTTCGAAGCTTCCGACAACAACTTGTCGCAAGGGCACATCGGGTTCTACGCAAACCAGGGTATCGCACACGTTAAAGATATTCTGGTCAGCGGGTCCGCGCAACCCTCAGCCAAGGAATTCACGCGCACCGAGCCGCTGCGTTTCGTAGTGGAGGACGCCGGTGCCGGTGGGTACGAAGCTTTTCCTGACGTTTGCCGGCTGAAGGATGGCCGCTTGATGTGCGTTTACTACTCAGGCTATGCCCACGTGTCACTTCCAGACAGCCAACATCCCCGTGGTGGTCGCATCAGTTGCTCTTTCTCCAGCGACGAGGGGCGAACTTGGTCCCCACCGAACATCGTCTACGACGGTCCCCACGATGATCGGGATCCGTCGATTGTCCAACTACCCAATGGCACTCTCCTGTGCAATTTTTTTTCGCTCCGCCCGACAAAGCAATCAGATAAACCGATTTCCTTTCAAGGCTCTTTTGTCATTACATCGACCGATCAAGGGGAAACGTGGTCATCCCCTGTGGTGATTAACCGCCGGCATGCCTGTAGTTCCCCCATTCGCATCCTAAAAAATGGCCGCCTTATTCTGGGCATGTACGGCGAATATGACGGCGTTGCTTATGGGGGTGTCGTCCAGAGTACCGACCAAGGAAAAAACTGGAGCGATTTGATCGAATTGGACAACCAGGGTGCTTATCTCGATGCCGAGACCGACGTCATTCAACTACAAGATGGTAGCCTCTATGCAGCGCTTCGAGGTGGCAAGGGTGCACCGCTGCATTGGTCTCGCTCGCAGGACGGTGGTACTTCATGGACCCCCTGTCAACCGAGCGACTTTCCAGCACATTGCCCCTACCTTCATCGCGCAGCAGACGGCACCATTCTTCTCGCACACCGCCTGCCAGCAACTCAGGACTTTCTGCGAGCGTCATCAACCAGCATCCGTTACTCACGAGACGAATGCCAAACTTGGAGTCAAAATGTACTCGTCGACTCGTCTCCGGGCGCTTACCCTTCCCTGGTAAACCTGCGAGACGACAGTGTACTCATCGTGTTTTACGAAGAAGGAGCCCAGTCCAACATCCGCGTCCGGCGGTTGCGGACCACCGAGCAAGGAATTACCTGGCTAGGCTTTGAATGATGCCATGAGCATTCACGGTTGAGCTCGCCCAGCTAAATTTTGGCTCACCCCAACACTGCTCACCCCAAGACTGTGTGGAGAGACCGACCACCGTCGACCAGCGGCACCGGCTGGCCCAACGCATTCGGGATGCGTAAATCGGGTGAAATACCAAGCGACGAATAAATCGTCGCCGCTAAGTCAGCGGGGGAGACGGGATTCGTTGTCGGATAAGCGGCGTGTTCGTCGGATTCACCATACAGCACACCACCCCGCGTGCCGGCCCCTGCAAACAGACAAGGAAAGCAATAGCTCCAATGATCTCGCCCATCTTGCGCACCACGATTCTCAAATTTGGGTGTCCTGCCCATTTCACCGGCCACAAAAACCAACGTTTCATCCAGCAAACCCGTTTCGCTCATATCTTGGAGCAAGGCTGGCAAACCTTGGTCCAAGCCTGGCAACAAGTGATCTTTCATCACACGCGTCAAATCTCGATGGCTATCCCAACTCGTCGTATCATCGCCGCGGACGGCCATGTCCCAGGCGACCGTCACAAAGCGAGCACCCGCTTCCACAAGACGGCGCCCCATCAACAACGACTGTCCAAACAGATTACGACCATAGCGATCGCGCAAAGCCTCCGGCTCGCGGCGAACATCGAAAGCCGCGGCAACGTTCTTTGACATCAACAGATTGATGGCTTGCTGTCGACGGGTACTGAAGTTCCCAATACGCTCGGTCTGTTCCAGACGGCGGCGTTCGGCATCCAGCTGCGCGAGCAAACCTTGTCTTTGATTCAAACGGTCCAGAGTTACCTGTGGGAGAGGCTCCAGTCCGGCCAGACGAAAATCGAGTTCCTCGTCGGTGCAAGCGCGGAAATACGGATTGTCTCCCGCGTGGCGTTTACGAATGGCCGTCGCCAACGGATCCCAAGCTTTTCCCAGCCAGCCTGCATATTGGCCGTTGATGTCGTAACCGGCAAAGTGACCTAACAGTCGTGGCAAATAGATGTAGGGAGGAAAGGGGTTTTTGGTACTGGAGTGCGTCTGCGCATCAAGGTAAGAAATTACCGATCCAAAGGCAGGCCAATCCTTGTCCGTCGCAGCAACATTCGCGGAGCCACGATCTGCAGGGGGAAGCGTATACCCCGTTTGAATGAAGTGGGTCCCGTTGTGATCATTTTGGGGATGATTCACCGTTCGCACCACAGCGTACTGATCCGAGCAGGCGGCCAGCTTGGGTAAATGCTCACAGATTCGCAAGCCAGGCGTGCGCGCGGCGATCGGAGAAAACGGCCCCCGAATACTACTCGGTGCATCCGGCTTCATGTCAAAGGTTTCCAGCTGACTGGGGCCGCCGTAAAGAAAAACAAACAAGACGGACTTCGCACGAACCTGTTGCGGCGTCTGGACTGCCTCAGCAGCAAGCAAGTCCGGAAGACTCATCCCCAACAACCCGCTGCCACCGGCGCGTAAGACAGCACGACGACTCAAGCCATCGCAAGCCCGCACCGAATTACCCAGAACGCTTAACATGCTGAAAATCGCTTAACTTTGCCTGTGCTTAACTTTGCCTGTGTCGATCATTACATCTCGATCCATGTATCCATCGATCAATGCACGGAACCCTGCTGACAAACCCTGTACGCTGCTGACCAACCCAGTGTCCTTATTGTACCAAATCGACCGGATCGACACAGACTTCTCGGCACCCGCTGATCGCACATTTTTCAGCAACCGGGAACTTCCAGCTTCATCCTCTTTAACTACTGCGACCTGCCAGCACCTAAATCACTTGTAACTCCTGTGTTCCACAAGCGTCCAAGCTCGAAAGACCCTACAAAGACTATGGCTCTCTTCAGACTTAAATTCTCGACAATTAAACGACTACCATCTGGAGACCTCCTCTTTCCACATCATACAAACCTAAGAGGTGCAGGGAATCGACAAATCATTTTCCCAAAAACGTAGCCACAGCACTGCAGAGAGTACGACTCAACGACAGCCGAGCCGCAACATTCCCTTCCTGTCGTCACTCGTAGTAGAGTGAATCCGCTCGCTGTCGCCAAACTTTGCTCGCCAGACAGTCGCCAACGAACTTGGCTCGCTTTCCATCTCTTGGTAAACTAGGCCTGCCGCGAATAAATTAAAATGACCCCGCATATTCAGACAGTATCTTGGCTTTCTGGGATCGACACGATGGCCCCCAAGTCTAAAGTAAATCAACGCATCCACCGTCGCTCCTTTTTAAGCAGCGGTCAGATCGGCGTGGGCGCGTTTGCGTTGCCGCACTGGATGTCGCAGATGGCCACCGCCAACAACGTCCCACCGCGCCGCGCCGAGCAGGCGATTGTCATTCTGCTGCAAGGTGGCTGCTCCCATCTCGACACCTGGGATTTAAAGCCCCACGCTCCGGCAGAGATTCGTGGCGAATTCCAATCGATCAGCACAAAAGTTCCTGGTGAACGAATTGGCGAACACTTACCACGCTTGGCACAACGGGCTGATGTCTACAACGTCCTACGAAGTGTTCATCACGCCACCCCCAGCCACGAAGCGGCGATTCATTGGGTCCTAACGGGATACAACTATCCAGGTGCCAACACGTCCACCAAAAACCGCAACGACAAACCGGCGATGGGCTCGATTGTCGCCAAGGCCTTAGGCCCAACCTCTCAGGGCCTGCCACCGTACGTCTGCGTACCTGACAAAGGGCAGCTAGGAGATCGCGTTCGCTACGCTTCCTCCCATTTTCTTGGCATGGCTTACGATCCCTTCGAATCGGGCATGCCACCGACAACCGCCACCGACGTGTTTCGCCTGCCACCTAATTTGAGCTTATCAAAATACGCGGATTTAAGCCGCCTGGATCATCGCCTCGCACTCCTGGACGAACTCGATCAGTTGCCCCGAGACCTTGATGCGGCCGGAATCATGAAAGGCATGGATTTGTTTCATTTGGAATCGATGAAAATGCTTTCCAATCGCGCAACCCGCCAGGCATTCGACCTGTCTCAAGAACCCCTTGCTCTGCGAGAACAATACGGAAACACACGTGTTGGCCAAGAAACGATTTTGGCGCGACGACTGGCCGAAGCCGGTGTTCCCTTTACCCTCGTCAACTTTTCCATCAATCAAGAATGGGACACGCACGAAAACAACTTCCACAGCCTAAAAAACCGTTTATTACCAGAATTTGACCAGGCGATTTCGGCGTTACTCGATGATTTACAGCAACGAGACCGCCTTGACTCAACACTCGTCGCAGTTATCACCGAATTCGGGCGCACGCCCAAGATTAACGCCAAAGCAGGCCGCGATCACTGGTCTGATGTTTTTTCCGTAGTCATGGCAGGCGGCGGACTAAGCGCCGGACAATTCCTCGGGACAAGTAATCCACGAGGAGAGATCCCACACGACCGCCCCATCCATATCAACGATGTGTTAGCGACCATCTATCGGCAACTAGGAGTTCCCATCCACACCGTGCATCACGATGCGGGCGGACGTCCTGTACCGGTATTGTTCCAAGGAAAACCGATTCCCGAACTGATTTAACACGGCTCTCTGGGAAGAGACCGTGAGCCGCATCATCTGCTGGCCGTTGTGTTCAGCCTTCACTGGTCTGCGTCTGCTTTTCGACAAACACTAGACAACATGGCCCTGTTTCTTTGCCGTAGAGTGCAAAAGTACGTTTACGACAGCCACGCTCAGAAAGACCTCTCAGGTTGACTGCCGCACTCGAGCATTGACTCGACGTGCTGGGGGGCTATAGTGGATGGCTTACGATAACTGTGAGATGAACGCCCCGACGGCGTCGTATTCAATCAACTTCGAGACTGCGGTCACCTAAACGCTTTTTCCGTCAAGCGGACGGACTTACGGGTCCCGGTATCTTTGGCTTTCGATCGCGACTGATTCTCTTGCTCTTGTTGCTTGTCGGCACACGCATCGTGGCGTCTGCCATCAACAAGAACCGTTTTTGCGCCCCGCTGGTGGGTGCCTCTCTTGCCTACTCTTGAAAGTAATCGACCTAATGAAGTTTACCTGTTTTTCACTTAGTGAAACACTACTCGACAACCTAGAAGCTGCCGGATATCGCGAAGCCACGCACATTCAAAAACAAGCCATCCCCAAAATTCTTCAAGGCCGTGACCTAGTGGGCTGTGCCCAAACAGGAACCGGCAAAACCGCCGCATTTGCACTCCCCACTTTAGAGCGTCTAAAAACATCTTCTCCTCCACCAAGCGGTGCCCAACGGCGCCGTCAACGCACTGGTCGGCGAACGATTCGCGCACTTATTCTTGCACCTACGCGGGAACTTGCGGGGCAAATTGGGGACAGCTTAAAGACCTACGGAAAATCCTGCGGACTTCGGCACACCGTCATTTTTGGTGGGGTCAGCCAAAATCCTCAAGTCAAAGCATTACAACAGGGCGTCGACATACTTGTTGCAACGCCCGGCCGACTTCTAGACTTAATTAGGCAAGGGTTCGTTAACCTGGCTACCGTGGAAATCCTGATTCTCGACGAAGCCGATCAGATGCTCGATATGGGTTTCATTCACGACCTGCGTAAGATCGTGGCACACATTCCAGATCAACGGCAAACTCTGATGTTCTCGGCAACCATGCCGAAAGAAATTCGCGACTTGGCAAAACAGTGGCTACGACGACCTTGCGAAGTGCAAAGCACGCCGATCGCGTCGACCCCCGAGCGCGTATCTCAAGTGGTCTACTTCATCGAACGAAATCGTAAAACGGCAACACTCGGCCAGCTTCTCAGCCAAACTCAGCGTTCAAAAACTATTGTCTTTTCTCGGACGCGACGTGGTGCGGACAAGGTTGCTAAGTTTCTCCAACGCGATGGCATTCGAGCCGTTGCAATTCATGGTGACAAAAGTCAATCCAGACGGCGGGCGGTGATGCTTGAATTCAACTCTTCTCGTCCTCCCGTTCTGATCGCGACCGACCTTGCAGCACGAGGCATCGATTTTTCGGACGTTTCCCATGTCATTAATTTTGACTTACCAGAAACCCCTGAAACCTATGTGCATCGCATTGGGCGCACGGCACGCGCCGGGTCTTCGGGTCATGCCATCTCATTCTGTAGCCATGACGAAAAACCGCGTCTCCGGCGGATCGAAAAACTTACAGGACACGCGCTTACGGTCGGAAAGAGTCCGAGCGAAAAAACGACAGCCCAACCTTCCAGTCACAACACTGGGCAGGCACCAGACCACCAGGGGGACTCGGTTCAAGAAATAGGGAACGGCGACCATCGCAAGGTTACCGTGGTAAAACGTCCGGCAAAACGTCGCCCGCGGCGCAAGTCAGCGCAAGCAGGAAATCACACAGCACAATCAGGTACAAAGACAGTAACACGCGCGAGAGCCTCGCGCAGACAGCGTCGAAAGGCAACCTCGGCAAATAAACCCCGTTAAAACCGGGTCTCGTGGCAACCAACGATTTTTCGAAAACCCTGCATCGGATCGATCAAGGGCGCGTGTGCTTACCTTGCCGTAGGCGTGGTAACGTGTCGCAGTATCCTGGAAGAAGTGCCGGCACCAGTCCCGGGGAAATCTTGTTTGCTGTTACAGGTGTGTTGAAAACAAGCTCAAAGTATTCACGTGTTTCCCACAGTCGGTTGTGCAGCTCAAACGGCCGATAACCCGGGGGCGATAAGGCGGCTCTTTAAACAGCTCCGTTCGCCAACTTGCCCCCTCGAAGACATCGCTCCACCAGTAACACTCGGCTCTGCCAACAACGCGTGAGAAGGACAAGTTCACCCAGTGAATCCAGCGGGGCCGCAGCATAGAAGCCTCCAAAACACCCTTTGTAGAGATCGTCGCATCTCACTTTCGCCGGTTTCTGAGCCCTGTTTTGTGTACGATACCGCTGGGTAGGCAATAGATGACCTCCAAACATCTCGAACAGCGACGGCGAGACGCAGGGTACTCCTTGCCAACGTCGCATCGAAAACCTATCAAACCGGCGCAACCAAAATACCAAGACAAAACGCTTTGAAAATCACATGTCAAAATTAAATTTTGAGATTTTAACTTACGAAACCACGCCACTCGGTCTCTTATGCTTACGCCGTCGCGAATTGCTCTCCCAACCAGGAACGATCGTCACCGAAGTCACGCTGAATCACGAATTCCTCATGAGCAGCCTGTATACCGACTCGGAGCAGGCCTTGGCAAAAATCGCGATCGACATGCATTCCGGAGACAATTTAAGTGTGCTGGTCGGCGGGCTTGGCCTCGGATATACCGCACATGAAGCATTGATTTCAAAACAGGTCTCACAAGTCACCGTGGTCGAACTGCTTCCACAAGTGATCGATTGGCTGCAGCGCGGCATCATTCCACTTTCGCCGGCACTTCAAAACAATCCGCGTTTAACCCTGATCGAAGGCGATGCCTACGGTCGACTCGCGGGCCCGCCAACGGATCTCTTCGATGTCATCTTGATTGATGTAGACCATTCGCCTGATGAACACCTCGACCAAGCAAGCATTCCGTTCTATACCGCGGAAGGTTTACGCGCTGCGCGACAACATTTATCGGCGAACGGGATCCTGGGCATCTGGTCTTATGCCGAAAGCTCTCCCTTTACCTATGCGCTTCATGAGGTCTTCGCAAATGTCGAGGTCGCACCCGTCACTCACTACAACCGTTTGATCAACCAAGAGCAAACGGATTGGCTCTTTTTTGCTCGCGCTACTGAGAACGAATCGCGCTGAGACAACTAAGTACGGACAGCTCATCACTTTCAGACTGCGGCAGAGCTTACCCGTAATCCCCCAATGGGCGCACTGGCCGTTCCCTCTTGACGTCAAGGCCTCGTGCAACCGCCTTCCAAAATCCTAGAAGTTGATCAAGCACCCTGCAAAAAACTGGATTCTCGCCTGAGTAGCTACTGCAGGTTCCAGTCGCTAAGGGTGGTTCCACTCGTTGCAGCCGCTTCACAACAAATGCAATCTTAAACATCATGGCACGCCAATTATTGAGAGCGTCTCCGCAGAATCACCCACACACAGAAACATGCCAGAATCTGGATATTCACCACGCACATGTCCGCTGGCATGTCAGGCCGCTGGCATGTCAGGGATCGTGAGAGCGAATCAGTTCCATTCCTTCACGGCCATCATAGCTGAGGAAGAGAGCATTTTTTTGCCCGCAGGATCGTACAATGTTCCGGAACAGCGTGTGCTCCTCCGGCCAGGGATAAGCATAGATCAAATCAAAGTCACGTAGTTCCATATCGAGGCTTTCATAAGCAGCAGGGATGTCTATCAAAGTCCGCTGCGACTCATCTCCTTCGATCAAGTCCCATTCAAATTCCTCAGGAATGAAACTGCCTTGGGCAAATTGAGCAGCCGATCCATAAAACTGAGCCAGCCGCTCAGCATGCTCTACAAGTGACGGCTCTGCTTCGATGCCATAGGCTTCGAAGCCCATCCGGCTCGCCATGATCGCCACGATCCCCAATCCGGAACCCCACTCCAACAAGGTCGCTGCGGTCCCCTCCAATCGAAGGAGTGACTGGTAAACGGCGTAGTAGTCTGCGCTCACGTAACCGTGAAACGCCGGTGTCTCTTGATATTGATCCCAAAGATTGTCTGCCTCAGCCCACAACTCCCTGAATTCGGCCAGCAAGCTACCGTCATCCTTAGCCACTGCAGATACCTCCTCGTCATTAGTAACCACGGCCATCGTCTCCTGCTTACACCACAAACGACCTGGGGAAGATCGAATCTACGTCGTAGCAAAGCAGCTCGTAATACGCATATCCTTATCGTTGTCACCCGACCAACGACTCGGCGGCTCTACACATGCCTAGCGCGTGTGGCTTCTCTACTGCGTCCAGAAGATCTTACCACAGACAGGGCCACCTCCAGAGAGCACGAAACAGTACTCCTTAGTCTACTCTTTCACATCCCTGGAAAGTAAAAAACGACCACCGAGCAACTCCCCGCAAACGGAAAGCACGCCTTGGTCAAACGACAGATTTTTTCTGAAAATTGGGATTTCGCCCCAACCAGCCAAGAACCCAGCAAAGGGAACGACTCATCCTGAAGAAACCGGTGTATTCAAGGCAACGAGACGCAAGATTCCTCAGAAGAGGAACCAATGTCCAGTCAGCAGCAGTTCAAGACTTGGCCGATCTCTCTGAAAATACCAACTCGATGATGAGTGCTATAGGTACACTGCTTCACAACAATAATTCCAAGAAATGATTTCGCCTGCTCGACGCATGGACTAGAATCTCCGTTGGCGATTCCAGAGACAAACACCTCCGGCCTGTAAAAACAGAGGCGGTACATGCAATTTATCAAAAGCATCTTCGGCGCAGGTCTATTGATCTTCCTCACGGCAGGCTGCGATCAGACAACAGCCGACACAAAACAGCCCCTGCGCGCCGCCAATCTTTTCGTTGCGGCAGCAAATGCTTCCGCTCAGACAAAAACGCAGGCAGACTACGTTTGCACAGGGATGAATGATCAAGTGCAAATCCAAGCGGCGATCGACTCGCTTTCGGATCAAAGTGGAGAACGTGTCGGTGCAAGCGGCGGCCAAGTGGAACTCTCTGCAGGCACCTTTCATCTGAACGCTGCGATTCAGTGTCGTGACAAGGTCGTTCACTTGAACGGGGCTGGAATGTCTGCCACGGAACTCATGCTGGCCGATGGAGTCAACGATGCCATGCTGGTTGTCGGCAGCGGCACAAAACAAGGTTATCTCTCAGGCCGCATCAGCAACCTTTCTTTGAATGGAAATGGAGAAGCTCAAGAGAAAGGCTGCGGGATCCGAGTTCTGGCCGGCCTGCGTCTCTCGATCAAAGATGTGGGAATTTACGACTGCAAAGAATCAGGCATTTTGCTCCAGGGAGTCTCCGGCACCATTCGGCCAGCCATCGGTACGATCGAGAACTGCCATATTGGCTACAACCGCCACCATGGTGTACACATCGGAGCCGGTATCGAGGGCTGGATCGTGCAAGGCAACCGTATCCATGACAACGGAACGCATGAACAGCCTTACCATGGGATTTATGTGGAAGCGATTCACGGCCAGGTCGAATCAGGTCCCGTCGGCGCCTCCAACGCGTTTGTCCTGACAAATAACGTCCTCTGGCAGAACCGCTCGGTCCAAATTTGTATCAACGGAGGCGGCTACGGCGGAGCACACATCGTCATCTCTAGTAATGTGATGCTTTCTTCGCCCCTCGAAAACATTAAACTTTATGCTGGCACACACCTCGTTTCCATTACCGGTAATTCGATCCATTCAGCCAGTGAATCGGCCATCGGAGCCGCTCCCCACATCACACTAGAAGACGTGTCTCGATGTACGATCTCTGCCAATGTCTTTTCGTCAGCTTCCCGTGGTTTACCCTCTCCGGCGATGATCAAAGCAGGTGCCGAGCCTGGCAAGCTTGTCGACGTTCCAGGGCCGTCAGGCATTCTGATCGAGCAAGGAAGTTCCAACTACAATCGGTTTGTCGGCAACACGATTGCGGGTGAAGTCACCGACGTCATTCTTCTCGGATCCCACAGCACGAGTGATCAGCAAGTAAATAGCCCTCAATGAGGATTACTCCTCGCAGCAGAGCTGCTGGAAAGCTGTAAGACGCATTTTATAACCCTTTAAAACAAGACTTTGAGGTTTCTTCTGCGCGGTTTCTTTGCGACAATAGTAAGAAGTTCGTGAAAGCTCATCTTGCCTGCAACGGAACATCTTATGGGTCTTGGTTCTTCTGCATTAACGCGACGAGACTTCCTTCAAGTCGGCTCCTTAGGGGGAGGCCTCGGCCTCACCGAACTTCTGACGGGCCGCGTGCTAGCCGGCAACGAACGAAAAGAGACCTCGGTCATTTTGATGTATCTGCATGGCGGCCCCTCACAGTTGGAAACCTATGACCTGAAACCTGAGGCACCCACGGCTTATCGAAGTCTCTATAGCCCTATCCCAACCACCGTTCCGGGAATGGACATTTGCGAGTTGTTTCCTCGCCAAGCTGCCATCGCCGAAAAACTGGCTTTGGTACGCAGCTGTCATCACGAGATGTCAAGTCATAGTGACGGCGGCATCCAAGTGCTCACAGGAAAAGCACCACTGCGTCCCGATCCAACCTCTCAAAGTCGCAGCGAACATCCAGACTTCGGACATGTAACCAGTTACTCCCGTTCCGTCAGCCATAATACAATCCCTCAATACATTACGTTGCCGAGTGCAGCGTACATGACCCAACCGACCTATCTCGGCGCTCAACATCGCAGCCTCGACGGGGGTGATCCTTCCACGCCCAATTACCAATCGCCCATTCCGATTGCTGCGGGCGTGCAGGGGGAAAAACTGAGTGACCGAAAACACCTGCTGGGAGAGTTGGATCGATTCCGAGCTAGGCTCGATCAACAACAAGCCTTCTCGAGTGAAGACAAGTTTCGAGAACTAGCCTTTAACCTTCTCACGAGTCCGAAAATTGCTCAAGCCTTTGATTTGTCGGCAGAGCCTGACCACTTAAAAGAGACCTATGGTAGGAATCGTTGGGGACAATCCGCCTTACTGGCCCGTCGCCTCGCCGAAGCCGGCGCCGGGGTCGTCACGATGTTCATGAATACTCCCTTTTCAGGGCCTGAATGGACTAATTGGGATGACCACATTGGAAATGCTGGGCGTCCTGGGCATTTTGGCAAGTACATGACCTTGCGGCTGCCCTATCTTGATCAGTGTATCGCCGCCTTAGTGAGCGACCTGCACAATCGCGGTACCGCCGAGAAAATCATGCTCGTCGTGATGGGGGAATTTGGACGCACGCCTCGGATCAGTGTGAATGCTCAGGGCACCGGTCGAAACCATTGGCCTCAAGCTTATTCGGTTCTGCTGGCGGGTGGTGGTCTGAAAACCGGGCAGGTGGTTGGAGCGACCAACAGCAAAGCAGAATATCCTACTGAACGCGCAACATCCCCCGAAGATATCCTCGCAACCATGTATCAACACCTGGGCGTGCCTATCCGCAAAAGTTTGCTCGATCTCCGTGGACGTCCCACGCCACTTTTAAGTGAGGGCGAGGTGATTTCCGAACTGGTCTAGGACAGGGAGATTCGGAAGCAGGCAGGTTCCCCCGCAAAATCAGGCTCGGAAGAAATCTCGAAAACCAAGATCACGAGAACGAAGGCAGCGGAGTTGCGTGATGAGCAAATCTCGCCGATGTTTGCAGGGTTTTCTCAGGCAATAACCATGAGGAAACATGAACGACTATCTTGCCTGGGACGTCAAACCATTCGTTCGCTGGTCGTGGCGGGCGACAGATTTCCGATCTTGGCTGGCAAAACCAAAAAATCGTGCCCCTGGTAAGGTTCGTCTCGCACGAAAGTACCGACCCGCACCTTGGGATGCCAAGGTGGCTACCAGGCGAGTCCCCCTCTGAGCGTAAGCGATAGTGAGGAAATAAACCACTAAGCTGGCACGAAGGACCATCCCAACGAACGTCAACAAAACTTGAGGAGTCACCGGATGCGTATCGCAATCGGCGGAATTGTTCACGAAACGAGTACCTGTGTCGATTCCCCTACAACAATGAGTCAGTTCGAGTTTGACCGCGGCATCATTCGTGGTCTCGACATGCTGGACCACTTTCGCGGAACAAACGTCTGCACGGGAGGGTTCCTGACGGGTGCCGAGACAAACCACTTCGAACTCGTCCCGTTGCTACGTGCCTCGGCATTTCCAAATGGATTGATTGTTCGAGAAGACTACGAATCCTTAAAGCAAGAGATGCTCGATCGATTGCGTGCAGAGGAAAAAGAAGCCGGCCCGGTTGATGGTGTGCTGCTTGACCTACACGGCGCCATGGTGGTCGCTGGAATCGATGACGGCGATGGCGACCTTATCCAAGCATTTCGAGATTTTCTGGGACCCGCTCGACCAATCGTGGTGACTCAAGACCTCCATGGAAACCACACCCACGCTCGGGTCGCTGCTGCAGATGCACTGGTCGGATTCGATACCTTTCCTCATGTGGACATGGCCGAACGAGGCCTTGAAGCAGCCACGATCATAGCCCGCACCGTGCGTGGCGAAGTTCAGCCTCGGATGGCGATCCATCAGTTGCCTCTCTTCTGGAGCACTCCCTGCCAGGTGACCAAACATCCCCCTATGAATGAAGTTCTCCAGCGTGTTCATGATCTCGAGACGCGTCCAGAGATCATCTGCGTTACCATCGCAACTGGCTTCCCCTGGGCAGACGTACCCGAAGCGGGCAGTTCGATTCTGGTTGTCGCCGATGACAACCAACCGTTGGCTCAGGAAACGGCGGATGAACTCGGAGAATGGATCTGGCAGCGACGCGAACGTTGGTATGCACCGCCGCTGTCGATTCGTACGGCCCTCCAACGCGGCAAAGCAAACGGTCAATTTCCCATCATTCTGGCCGATCATGCGGATAACACAGGCGGCGGTTCCCCTGGTGATTCTACGGAGGTACTGCAAACGTTTCTCGATCTCGAACTACAAGACGCACTTCTACTGTATCTCGTCGATCCGGAAGTCGCCTCCCAGGCCCATGACGCCGGGGTGGGTAAACGCATTTCAGTTTCTCTGGGGGGTAAGTCCTCGCCAGTCCAAGGGACTCCTGTCGTTGCCGAGGCGGAAGTCTTGGCGGTGTCCCACGGTGCGTTTGCTTACGACGGTCCTATGTTTTCTGGCCTCAGCGGGTCGATGGGTACCTCGGCTTGGTTGAAAATTCAGGGAGTCCATGTCGTGGTCGTGACGGCACGCGAACAACCGTTCGACATGGCCTTTGCACGCTCTCTCGGTATCTCCTGTGAAAAGATGAAATTCATCTGCGTTAAATCCGCTGCACATTTTCGAGCGGCCTTCGAACCGATCGCGGGAAGCATTCACAACGTGGATGCCGCCGGCATCCACACCCACGATTTCCGCCAGCTGCCTGCCAACAAACGAACCCGCTCGATCTTCCCGGTCGAAATCCCACCCCACTAATTTTAGCCGTTATCGGTTAGAAGGACGCTGCATGCTGGATAGTGCCCTGCAATCCCAAGCGGGTGAACCGTCAAATCTCAGACTGCCAGTCACCCTCAAATTCTCATCAGATCTCGCAACCCTACAAGCCGATCACTCCCCCTTCCTGGATCCAACCCGGTAGCGGGACACGCTTGGAAACAACCAGTCCTTTGTGACCAAGCAAGCAGCATTGCGTCGAGATCTCCACCAAGATACGCATGCGGAACACTGCCGGTAAGCACATTCCAAGCCCAAACCGCCCCTGGCAGGTGCGGTAACTAGACCGCCCACATTGCGGGCGGTATGTTGATAGTACGCAAACCGAAGCACACGTAACCTTTCAACATCCTGGATCCCATTTCTTTACAGGTGCCTGACAATGAAACATGTGACTCTTGCTATCCTCGCTACGGGCTTACTGACGCTCCTCATTTCCGCCTCCCCTGAAAGTACCGATTCCAGTCAAGCGGCGGATACCCAAGCTGGCGCGCAGTACCTCAAAAATGTGCAACATGGCAATCCTGACTTGAAGCGGATCGGACGCCTCGGTTTCGGACCTCAGGGCCTCTTGCTGGTTGCCGATCCTGCTGCAGCCACCGTGGTTGCCATTCAAACAGACGACCACGGACCGGTCCAAAAACTCAAACAAAAAATCAGTAACGTCGATGCGTTGATTGCCGGGGCAATGGGAACGGAAGCAGAGGGTGTCAACATCATCGACATGGCAGTCAATCCAGAGAGTGGGCTGATTTATCTTTCGGTCCAGCGAAAACAGGACAACCAGTACGCGATTCTGACAGTGAACGCCGAGGGTAAAGTCGCGGCTCTCGACCTGGAGCAGGTAAAATTCGTCAAAGTCAACCTCCCCCTAAGCGAAGGGGCTGCGATCAGCAACATCACTGGTGTGGAATTCTCCAAAGACCGTGTCTTGGCCGCAGGCCAGTCGAATGAGGAGTTCATCAGTAAAATCTATTCTCTGCCGTTGCCCCTCACACACGGCGCAAATGCCAGTGTCTATAGCACAGAGACCTATCATGTCGCCCACGGTCGCTGGGAAACCCGAGCACCGATCCAATCGTTTGTGCCCTACGAAGAGGATGGAAAAAGCTACATTGTCGGTTCTTTTAGCTGCACCCCGATTGCAAAGTTCCCGCTCGATGACATTCAGTCCGGCAGCCAGGTCAAGGGAACCAGTGTGGTAGAACTTGGCTCGGGCAATCGTCCTGTAGACATGTTTACCTACAAGAAAGATGGTAAGCAGTGGTTGATTACGAACACAGATCGCTTTCACCATGAACGCAGCCCGCTCGGGCCGAGTCAGTATTGGGGCGTACGGGTTGATATGTCTTATCTGAGTGCGCAGGAAACGAACGAAGAAGCCACCCGCCGCGATGTCTCCGCGCCC
Source organism: Pirellulaceae bacterium (assembly GCA_022446825.1). Lineage (GTDB taxonomy): Bacteria > Planctomycetota > Planctomycetia > Pirellulales > Pirellulaceae > JAKVBY01. The sequence goes on along the minus strand of JAKVBY010000027.1, from coordinate 241,672 downwards.
AAAGGACCTCAGGGAATCGAGGTGGTCGAACAATTGTTCTTTGCCAAGCATGTCGACAAACTGAGCGAGACCGAGATGCTAGTACTGCGGGATAACCAGGGGCATCTGGATCTAGAAATCTCGTTGCTGCCTTGATTACTGCGAACTCCCCACGTGCACACCGTAGACTGCTGGTCATCCTGGTAGCTCTGCTACCTGCGTGTAGCGGTCCCTCTGCGTCTGCCCCAGACGCAGTCCTGATCGCAGACCAGATCGGTGTTACTCTCGAACTAAAGAATCTACCGGAAGAAATCTCACTGCACGATCAGCAACCCTGGCACGAGGGCTTAAAACTTCACCACGTAAACGCGCAAGGCCAATTAGCCCCGGCCGTGACCGGTAGCTATCACGTAGAGGGAAATCGAGTTGAGTTCAGGCCGGCGTTTCCCCTCTTGCCTGGGCAAGAGTATATCTGCCACTTCAAACCGGCGGCGATCGGAAACTTGGCCGGCTTGCTCGCAGCACAAGATGCCCTCTTCCGAACAGAGAAACAGCCCTCACAACAAGTGTCACCCCAAGTCATCGCCATTTATCCTAGTGGAGACCTCCTTCCAGCCAACCATCTCAAGTTCTACGTCGAATTCTCCGCACCGATGCAGCAAGGAGAGATCTTTGATTTCTTTTCTCTACTGGATAAGACGACCGGTCGATCAGTTCCGCGTCCGTTCCGCCACACCGAGCTCTGGTCCCCCGACGAACGTCGGCTGACGCTCTGGTTTCATCCAGGCCGACAAAAAACGGGCGTTAATCTGAACGTCGATTTGGGTGCCATTCTTCAAGAGGGTCATGATTATGAATTACAGATCAATCCTCAGTGGATGTCGCGTGCGGGAGTGCCGCTGACAGACACAGTAGGTAAGTCCTTTCGAGCTGGTCCACCTGATCATCTCCAACCCAATCCAGAGACTTGGCAGCTGAAAATTCCCAGCGCCGGCAGTCGCACACCTTTAGAGTGTGACGCAGGGGAACCGCTCGACTGGGCGCTCGCCCAGCGCGTCCTGGAAATCCACGGCCCGCACCCAGAGAACACTCCCCTGGGGGGAGAAATTCAACTCCTAGCCAATGAAAGGCACTGGCAATTCACACCGGACCGACCCTGGCAACCTGGTCACTACCAACTCGCCATCCAGGGTAGCCTGGAAGACCTGGCCGGCAATAGCGTTGCGCGCCCCTTTGAGGTCGACCTCAATCATCCGCAGGACGGTCCAGAGCAGCGAGTCCACTACCTCGATTTTTCCCTCCCCAGACACCAGGAAACCACAACTCCAAAAAACACCGCTCCAAAAAATCGGCACGAGTAATACCGCGTGCTGTAACCTTGAAAGTCACAGCCGACTCTAAGTTTGATCATCCCGCGTTGGACCAAGTTTCTGGACTAATTTTCTGGACCAAGTTTTTTGCGGGAAGGTTTTAAAATAAAACGTCGCTTCTCAGTACCAATGCCGAGTTTTCAGTTACTGGGTTCTCAGTTACTGGGTCCTCAGTTACTGGCTTTGGTGGTCTGCCAACCGCGACATGGGCGCGAAACGTCCTGCCAGCGTCTGATGTAAATTGCCCATGGTCTAAACGCAACGCCTACCAACAGCCGATACGCTGGGCCACCTACGCGTTCCGAATCGTGCGGCTCGTCTCTCTTACGGCTGACCCCAACGCACGCCTTTGTCGCTCAATAAGAAAATGGATACCATAAGGTTTCCGTTGGGAGTTTCTCGCCAGCAAAACACGGCAAGCCAAATTCAAGAGGTGTACCGTGGCAGGCGTCATGCTGCGTAGGACAAATGCGATGAACAAACCTTATTCGACACCTGGATTCCCAGGCCGTCCTCCCCGTTACATGCCGTTCTCACTCCATCAGAAGCTGTTGTTCGGTGGCTTTGTTAATCAGTTCGGCTGGATCTTTTTTGGTTTCGGCATGATTTTCGTTTGGGTCTTCGGAATAAATACCGATCCACTGGCACGGATTGCCTTTTTCGGTGAACTGGAAAGGGTGCCTGGGAAGGTTTACGAACGCACTCGCACCAACGCCTCTATTGGCGGCAACGACCATCGTAAAGGCAGGCCGATCTTTCGCTATCGGCACGAGTTTACCCACCACGATCAAAACTACACGGGCGAAAGCTATTCCACTAGCCAGCTCAAATCAAGTGGTGCAGAAGTCACGATCGAATTTCCACCAGGCCAACCAGAGCGTTCGCGAATCATCGGTATGAGGACGGCGATCTTTCCAGACTTTGTGCTCTTCGTTTTCCTTTTCCCGATCGTTGGATTGTGCTTTGTGCTTTTTGGTTTTCGCGCCGGCTGGAAGGCCAGTCACTTATTGAAAATCGGAGAATGCACCACAGGAATACTCGTGAATAAAGAAGCTACGAACACACGAATCAATCATCAAACCGTCTTCAAACTAACGTTCGAATTCCAAACCAACATGGGCCAAACCCAACAAGTCAGTGCCAAAACACATGAAACTCACAAACTTGAAGACAACAAGAGTGAGCCACTCTTCTACGATCCCGCGTTTCCCGCAAAGGCAACATTACTGGACCATTTGCCGGGAGCAATAGAAATCAGCCAAGATGGACAAATCCTTACCGCACCTTCACTTTTCCCTGGATGGTTTCTGATTCTTCCGGCACTTTCCGTCATTGGCCACAGCATTACTTTCTGTTACTTCTTCTTGAACTGATACGTCGGGTCGGTAGCCAAAAACAAAGATCAAACCACTCGAGTTCTGAGGTACCCTCCCGACCAAAGCTCGTCTAGAGGCTGTGACCACACGCCAACGTTCGCTACCGTCTCAGAACTTCGCCGCAGCAGGGTCCATTTCATTAGAAGTCCGTTTTATTTCTCGAGCTGTTGCTGGACCGAAAAGGAGAGCGTCTTCTCTTGAACAAACCTCCGGGCTGGATTACCGGTCCGCATTACGACCACCGGACTACGCAACAGGCATCCTGATGTCTTGCAGACCAAGGTCCAGCCGGCCACGCCACTTAGGGATGAACTACGATTTAGAACGCTCTGAGAGCTGATCCGCCGTCATTTCCCCAACCACTTGGGCTGACCTCACCACGATCCATGAAACTTCCGCAGAGATTTATAACCACGTTTGCAGCAAAGCAATTCTCTTTACGATTCCCAAAGGTGGTACTCTCAAAGGTACTGCTAGACCATTATGCCAGCCTTATCACGAGTCGATGTTGTTCATTCGCCGTAAAGCCTCTTAATGTTTGCGACGAGGTTGCCTGGTTGTTGCTGTGGCAGGCTACCGGCAGACCAGCATGTGGTAGACTTTGGTAGACTAAAACAGTCGACGCAGTAGGCTCGGCTAAGCAACGGCCAGCCGTTTTTGAACAAGCCAGTATGCTCTCGAGGACCTGTTTTCTTTCCCACCTTTTCCTCTAAGGTCTAAAAACGTGAAACAAAACCGACGTCAATTCCTGCAGGCCTCGATCGCTACGGCAACTGCTGCCACATTACCAAACGCCGCCACACAAGCAATCGCTAAGCCGGCAGAATCAACCTCCAATCCAATCGCCGTGAGCACCTATTCTTACTGGCGATATCGAAAAGATACCAAACTACCAATCGAAGACTGCATCGACCTTGCCGCAGCAGCCGGGTTCGACGCGGTGGAAATTTTACACGTCCAGATGACTCGCGAAGACAATGCCTACCTGCAAATGCTCAAACAACGTGCCTTTGTCAACGGTCTGGATCTTTGTGGATTCTCAACACACCAAGGGTTCGTCTCCCCCGATCCGGAATACCGCCAACGCAATGTTGACCATACTCTGAAATGCATCGAGTTAGCATACAAACTAGGCATCCCAACAATTCGGGTGAATACAGGGCGCTGGGGCACCATCAAAAACTTTGACGACCTCATGAAAGCGAAGGGGATTGAACCTCGATTAGAAGGATTCAGCGACGAAGAAGGCTTCCGGTGGGTGATCGATAGCCTCGAAAAATGCCTTACCAAAGCACAAGAATGTGGTGTCACGCTCGGCCTAGAGAATCACTGGGGGTTAGGACGAACTGCAGAAGGCGTGCTTAAAATTGTGAACGCCATTGACTCCCCCTGGCTGCAAGTAACCGCAGACACAGGTAACTTTTTTGATCGCCAGTACGAACAGTTCGAAATGCTCGCCCCGAAAACCGTCTACGTTCAAGCCAAGACCTACTTTGGTGGGGGCACCTGGTATACGCTCGACATCGACTACGACCGAGTCGCCCACATACTCAAATCAAGCGGCTACAAAGGCTACATCGCCTTGGAGTTCGAGGGGCAGGAGGCTCACGAGACGGCCATTCCCAAAAGCCTGCGTTTGCTGCGGAAAGCATTTAGTTGACCAACTCGTCAACCAAGCAGGAAAATTATCCGAATGGTCGGAAAAGCCGTGGTTTAGAAGTTTCCGCCGATCACTCTGGCGAACCAGCCGTACTAGCCGCTCGCGACGGTTTCTACCCCGATCAATCGTGTCCTGGAATTCCCAACGGTCAACCGACATCGATCGACCGCTGCTCTCTGGTATGATCAGAGGACCAATGCCATCTCAAAGCCTAGTCAGTAAGCTACGGCTCGACCATCAACGACCGCCACCCCGGCAACACAAATAAAACATCTTTACCAAGTGATAAACGTTTGTATCCTTTGCTCGGCGCAAGCCTTTTCACGCTCTGAAAAGGTACTTAGCCCCCAGGCAAGTTAGTCATCCGCGCTTAGTATCAGAGGATGGCGGACTTCTTCAAGATTCTTTCGCAATGTCACCACAAAGTTCAGTCTACAGCTGAAAAATAAGTGGTAGTCCCGACCTGACCTGGACATCGCCAAGTTGGCGCTATCACCAGCACAACTCGCTGGCTGACAACGAATAGTAACTCTGCTAGAGTGTGCCGAGCCTAAGGATGTAGCGGCTGGCCTGACGACGCGGTAGCCGCGCTCCGACTCGTATTTCAAGCCAACGCGCAGCAAACAAAAGGGAACGGTCATGACGATTTGGCGTTGGGCTGACTGGATCGAACCGGTCGCACCAGAAGCACGCATCACCTTGGGGGAAGGATCGACGCCACTGATCCGTTCGCAGCGCATCGGTCCCCAAGCCGGTTTGCAAAATCTGTTCTTCAAACTCGAATCGGCCAACCCCACCGGCTCTTTCAAGGATCGCTTTGCAGCGGCAGCGATTTCGCACATGCGGGCCGAGGGGAAATCACGTTGCTTGGCAACGTCGAGCGGCAACACCGGCTCAGCGGTTGCTGCGTATGCGGCGGCAGCCCAAATCGGTTGCCACATCGCAGTAGTGGAAACCGCTCCTCAAGGAAAACTGCAGCAGATGATGGCCTACGGAGCCCAAGTCTTTCGAGTCCGTGGATTTGGCCTCGACCCCGGCTTGTCTGTGTCTACCTTTCAGACCCTACAGCGTTTGGGACAACAACCAGATGCGGCGCTGCAGATCAGTTCCTACATCTACAGCGCCCCCGGAATGACTGGTGTAGAGACGATCAGCTTTGAGCTACACGAACAGCAGGAATCTCCGCTCCAGCACGTATTCTGCCCCGCGGGTGGCGGTGGTTTGTGCGTGGCCGTCGCGCGAGGATTTGCTACTCTGGCACGGGTCGGCAAGCGACCCCAGGGGCCTGCAGTACACTGCGTACAACCCGCAGGCAACGATACTATGGCGGGTCCCTTGCGCCGTGGTGAGGAGACTGCACAGGAAGTTACCTGTACGACGCAAATTAGTGGACTGCAGGTTCCCAACATCAACGACGGGCACTTGGTAATCGAAGAGTGCCGCCCGACCGGCGGCACTGGTCACCTCGTAGATGACAACCGAGTCTGGGAATTACAGGGCCAGTTAGCACGTTACGAAGGCATTTTCACTGAACCGGCCGGCGCCGTAGCACTGGCCGGCGCACTGCAAGCCGCCGAAGAGGGGAGCATTCAACCCGACGCGCCAGTGGTCTGCTTGGTGACCGGGCTCGGCTTTAAGGACGAAGAAGCAATCCAACGCATGCTCTCTGAGCGGCAATGTCCCATGATTGAAGAAAACCAATTAGAGGAGACCTTTTAGGTCCAGCTCACCTTCCATCCGTTGAGAAGTCTGCCAACAGTTCTCCAGGAGCGCCCTCGGTATGTCCGCTTGGTGAGTGCATTACTGAAAAACCAGTCACCCCCTGTAGAACGCCTGCGGCTGAAAGATTGATTCCGCCAAGCAAACGCGAGCACCCATCGTCTGCGAGCGGTACCAAAAATCATACGCAGCAATCCTGAGAGCGAATTTCTATTAAACCAAGAGCCCCTAGCGGTCGCCGACAGTTTTAAAGGCCTCCATCAGGCGCACGCGTCCATTAATCCCCGCTGCAAAATTATGCTTGACGACACGCAACACCAGCCGTTGCTCTTGTCCAGGCTTGATCCACGGGGTCAGGTCGATTCCTTTCGGTTTGTCCCACGGGTCAGCAGGTGTGGTTCCCGCCAGTTGGCCATCGATCCAAATGTCCGCAGCGCCATCCAGCATGTCAAACAACAGCCAGAGATCCTCGTCAACCTCAGCAGGGGCAGTGAAAGTGACGGTGTACCAGGCGCTACCATGGAAGGGAATTCCTTGGCTGGTCCAAAATTTATCGACACGAATATCGCGCCAAGGGCTCTCTTTCGCGTCAAGCAATCTTGGCCATTCCTGCCCGATCCCCTCATCGCTGGGGTCGGTCCTGAAACGCCATACCTGCGGAAGCACCATCCGCTCCTGGCCTCGGAGCGCTTGAAAAGGCGGATCGTAGCCATTACTCCGGAGCCGATCGATGAAAGGGCCCGTGGCTGCCATCGGATAAGGCAGGTTCATCTCCTGGATCATGGCCAATGTCTGCGAGCGGAGGGCTTGATACCTTCCAAACCTCTGTGGATCAACCTCAGTCAGCGGTGTGTTCTCAACTTGCGTGATCACAAATGTATTCAGCGATACCTGGGTCAGCTTTAAACGCAACTCTACCGCTGGATCGTCAGTTTGCTGTTGCGCCGTTTCTAACAGCTGCTGCATTTCGCTCAGAACCTGCGGATTAAACTGCGAAATCCACCGACCCCAGATCATATGATCTGGGTGTTGCTGCAGCGCTTGCTCATAGCTGCGAAAATAAGCACGCATGGTTTCAGCAGCGTTGCCAAACAGGTGCTGACAATATTCGTCGATTAATCGATCGACATTGGCCTGTGTGTCCCACATGAGACGGGCCCGCAGGTAATGAAATAGAGAAGACCCCGCCCAGACACCTTGGCTCTCACCAGACAGCCCCATGACACCCCGCTGCTCCAGGAACTGCAGCAGTTTTTGATAATGGCGGAAAAATCCTGTGGGGGCATGAGCATGGGGACCAGTCGGGGGATAATCATAAAAAATAACCGTGCCGCGACGCGACCAGTCCTCAATCCACCGCTTCATCTTGACGTTGGTCGGGCAAGTAGGATCATCGATGTCGTGCTGTAGGCAGTGGCCACTATAAGCGAACTCGACAACAACATTTTTTTCCAGTTTTAATTGCGGATCGCGAGGAGGCGCCACCGTGGATCCATAGGCATAAAAACTGATCATCAGATCTGGTCGTTCTTGAGCGACCTGTCGGGCGACGCGATTGGCAAAAATAGTGTACCGCCGACTGAGAGGACCGTTGCCACTTTGATTTTCAGGATCATCGGGATATGCGTCGTAGGAATCGTTCGCTTTCCAAAGGCTGTCGGGACCATCCAGAGCGCGGCACTGCTCGCATTCACACCAATAAGTCGGTTCATCGTTGTGGCCAATGGAAAATAATCGCCAATTTGGATTCTCGTGGTTTTCGTACCCGTCAGCCGCATAACGCAGGATGTCGCGGGCCACTTTGTCGACCACCTCCGGGTTGGACAGACAGGCTTGCACCGACCGGCCGTCGTGATAACTCCAAGTCCGCTCGCCGGACACGAGCGGATACCAGTCCGGGTGAGCCGCAAAATTTTCCTGAACTGCCTCCACCGTCGAGGGGTGGTTTCCGGACGGCACAAACCAATGCAACGTGTGACCGGTTTGCTTTTCATATCCACGTCCTAAAGGGGCGGGATAAAGAATGCAGGTATCCCCCGTCGTGAGGGCGTTGACCCCGTTTCTGGTGGCCCAATCTCGGTAATGGGGCCCCGGCATAACAGGCGTCATATGCCAACCCCGATCGACAAACGTCGGCGTGTATTTTTTCGGTTTCCCGGAAAGCTGCAGCTTTTCGCGCTGCGGAACATGTCGCCCAACTTCCAATTTATGGTAAGTCACCGGCATGTACCAACGACAACCCTGATCACGGAGAAACTCAAAGGCGGCAAAAAGAGTCCCCTGCTCGCCTTGCCCCACAATGGAAATGTCGCCATCGCCGTAACCAACGTAAATCGTGTCCTGAGGCCACTCGTCGGGATTGTGCTCTTTTAAATTGAATCGTGTCCGCCCTACGACGAGAGCACGCCCGGTCAGGTCCTCTGCCTGTACAGCCGATTCGAAAACTATAGGCACCAAGCAATCCGTCATCATTTTAATGTTCGTCAGCAACTCATTGGCAGCATGCTGCTCGGCTGCAGTCACAGTATCCGGAATGACAATGCGCGTGATCGATAATGGATCTCGTTGGCTCTGTTGTTCTGTAGTCGTCGTCTCCTCTGCGAGCATTTGGCTACAGAGCAGGCCAATTCCTAGGATCGTCGTGAGTAATGTTTTCATGTTTTAGGAATGTACTTTCCGTTGGTGCAGAAGCAGCGTCGGCTGCGATTCGACTGCAGTGACTTTCCGAGCAGACAAGTATATACAAAAAACATCAACTCCAAAAATAAAACAAAGTGGCCGAAACCCTACGTTCCTGTGCCGTCAGTCGTCTGGCAGACCAACAATCATAGGCGTCGTGGTAATATATATTGTCCTCTTCTGAAGACCTTCCCACACTCGAACGCGTTTCCTGTGAGAATAGAAATGTTCAAATCCTTTGTGTTGATTTTCGGCCTCTTGCTAACCGTCGTTTCCGTTTCTCAAGCTGGCGTTAATGTCCGTGATCACGGCGCCAAAGGAGATGGCCAGACCGATGACACAGTGGCCATTCGTCGCGCTTTTGCTCAGGCTGCAAAAGATGCGCGGGGCGGCCGCGTTCCACGGAGCGATTACTTCCTGACGACGCCGGAAGTTTATTTCCCCAGTGGGCACTACATCATTTCCGACGCAATCGATCCTTCCGCTGATACCATTCGCGGCGAAGGCCACGCCGTCATTGAGCAGAAAACTGCACACAAGGAAATTTTTCGTTCCCAGTCGGCCACGCGCAGAACGTTCCTTGGATTACATTTCATCGGCGGTCAAACGCACCTCAGTCTGGGCAATCCGAACGTCGACAAAGGATTCCTGGTCATGGAAAACTGCAACTTTCAGATGAGCAACGGTCCGGCCGTCGTGATTCAAGAAGGGACAAATTCTACCTTTACCATCATTCGCAACTGCGAATTCATCAACTGCAACCGTGTCCTGACGAGCTATTGTGACTGGACTCTGATGAAAAGTTGTTGGATTGGCGGTGGGCACGAGCAGAACAACGTCGCCATGATTGAACACCGCGGTGATAAGATGGTGCTGGAGGATATCGTGGGTGTCGAAAATGCAAACGGCGTCGACCAACGCTGGATCGACAACTACGGTGCCCATTTGACCTGTCGTGACTTTCGCTTCGGTGGGGACGTGGGGGGCTTCACACCAATCGTCAATTTCGCCCGCTATACCGAAATTGGGACCCCACGCACGATCGTTATTGAAGACTCACGTTTATACAATAGCAACAACCTCAAGCGACCGGGTGCGATCCACTGCGAAGAAGTCCCTAATCTGATCGAAATCCGCAGCTGTTACCTCGGCGGACTGCCTGCAGTTTCAACACGTCAAGATCTGGACCTGGAACACTACTTCACGAACGTCGCTCCCGAGCGGCTTGCCTTCGATGTTGTGAACTGTATCGGTCAGACCAGCTTACCACCGCTGCTCGCCAAACCGGTCATCATTCAGTTCGAAAAACCACCACCAGTCCGGCTTTCCGATGACGAGGTCCAAGCTGCGTTCGCAGCTGTCTCGAAAACACAACTGGCAGACCCCCCAGAGGTTGCAGACGGACCGGCTGAGTCGGCCGGGCACCGTCAGCAGCTCGACCCGGCTGATTTTGTGGAAGTGCGCTTCGACAAATTACAGTGGCACATTGACTCCGACGCGTTGGCCCTCGCGCCACTGGGCGATGACATCATACTACTACGAAGGATTGGGGCACTCGACATCTCCTCTCCTAGCCTGACGATACGCAACGTATCCGTTGATCTGGATAGTCACCCCTACATCACCTGGAAATTCCGCGATCCGGGGCCTCAGAAAAACACTGCGGCGCACGCCCACGGCATTTGGGTGATTGACAAGGAAGAGCAAGCAAAAGTGAACGTTGCCTGGATCGCCATCAGTGACCTCAATTACCAAGCGTTTAACCTAAAAGAAAAACTTGCTCGTGCAGGCATCACGGGAAAACGCACCTTGGAAATTATCATGGTGCACTTTGCCACCCACTACTACGCGCCTCCTACCGCTGACGATCGCGGGGTAACGTTCACCGAAGCCGGTGGCTATTCCATTCTTGACTTCATTCGCTTCGAAAAGCCATAACTAAAACCCTCGCTTCGATTACTCCTCGTTTTTTCTGTCAGGGACTTGCCCTGGTACTACTTGGCGTTTGCAGGCCAATTGCTGGCACGGCGGCCACGGCCAAGCAAAAGACCATTGTGACAAAGCGCTCAAACACACGGATCGAGCCACTGTCGCTGACGGCAGGAAGGCTGTCCCGTCGCAACAACGCCAAAGCGGAAAGTATATCTTCTCGGAGGAGACTGCTGCTGCTGGCTAAAGGTGAGTCCATCTGCGATTCTCGACGCAATATTCGTCGTCTGTAGCCACTCGATACGGATGCCGTTATGATCGCATTTATTCCGTTCCCCTTTCCATTGAACAGGGATTTCATTGAACAGGGAAAACACGCCAGGAAGATGTCCAGTATCCCCCGCTTGGCATTTGGCAGTACGGTGGGTCGTCCCTGTGCTGCGCACGGACCGAGCGCCAGTGAACTAGCAAAGTGATACGCTTCGATGTTTCACTACCACGACACCAATCTGTGTCCCATTTGAATTTCCTCGCAACCTATAGGCATTTTACATGACAGGAATGAGACGACACATCCCGAGGTTAAGTATCCAATTCATCTATTTTGTCGGTTTACTCTTTGCTGGCTGCGCAGTCGCTGTGGCTACGGATGAAACGGAGGACGCGCCAAGCATCACACTATTTGATGGCGAGACCCTACAGAACTGGGATGGCGATCCCCTTTATTGGAAGGTCGAAGACGGCACAATCACCGGTGAAAATACTCCAAAGAATCCTCTCAAGCGAAGTACCTATCTACTCTGGCGAGGTCCGACATTTGACGATTTCAAAATGACGTTTGAGTTTCGCATCGTCGGTGGCAATAGCGGAGTCCACTTTCGGAGCCGCGAAACAGCAAAGTGGCAAGCCGACGGTTACCAAGCGGACATCTCGAACTGGGAAGATTACACGGGCGTTTTTTATTCGAGTCATCGGGCTCAATTAGCGTACCGCGGTGAAAGTGTGGAAATTGACAAACTGGGAAAAAAGACCGTTACCAAGTTCGGGGATCATGACCAACTGAGAAAGTTCGTCAAAGAATCAGACTGGAATCAATACACAGTGATCGCCAAAGGTGCTCACATAATGCTGTGCGTGAACGGTATCCTGATGTCGCAAGGATTCGATTACGAGACAGAGAAGGCTGCTCGTCGTGGCATCGTTGCGATTCAATTACACGATGGCCCCGCAATGAAAATTCAAATCAAGAATATCTCGATGACAAAACTGTGATGCTCACACACATCCACTACCACCTGGACAGAATTGGGAAAACAGCATTGATGATCCCACCATGGATGAGCAGCGATCCAAAATTTTCTCTATCGTCACAACTTGGCGCTGCCTGCCTTTTATTGTTCGTGATTTTCTCTTGTGGCGGACTTAGCCAAGCTCAAGAACCTCGCAACCAAGATGATCGTCTAGGCTTACTACGGCCGTTAACCGAATCCACACACAACCACCCGCCGTTTACTGATAACTTTGCCGTCCGCTCAAACGGGCAATTGGTTGGGTTCCTAGGTGGGACCTCACTGGCAGAGCGGCAAACACACGGCTATCTCGAGACGCTCTTGTCACGAGCATATAGCGACAAGTTACTGCGTTTTCGTAATTTGTCTTGGGAAGCAGACACCGTCTATCTGCAACAACGGCCACGTTTTTTTTATCTAGAAGAAAAATTCGAACTTGGGGTTGAGGACCAACGACCGCGTTTAACAGCTGACATCGTCTTCGTCGAGTTTGGACAGATGGAGTCGCTCGCAGGCATAGATCGAATTACGGACTTCAGCCAAACCTATGATCGCTTGCTCGCAGCATTGAAGCAACGAACTCGACAGATCGTGCTCTTGTCACCCCTGCCGTTTTTTCAATCAGGGCCCGCTGCAAAGCTGGCCGAACGCCGAAATCAAGTGCTGGGCGACTATGTCGAGTCAGTGCGCGCATTAGCCCATAAGCACAACTGCCTTTTTGTGGATCAATTCACAGAATTCGCGGCTCTCGCGGGAAAGGAAGCCGCACGTTCCAGTTCCAATGGGATTCGACTGACAGATTATGGCCACTGGCAGAGCGCAAAACTGATCATGAAGCAACTTAGGATCACTGTGCCACCCGCCAGCGAATTTGACGAAGCGAAGCAACGGTTTGCCGACCAGCAAACCGAAACAATTCGAAATGAAATCGTCACAAAAAATCGCTCCTGGTTCCGATATTTTCGACCCACAAATTGGGCGTTCCTGTACGGAAATCGACAACACACTGAAAGTTCCTGGGATCCGAAAAAAGAGAACCGCTGGTTTCCGGAGGAAGTGGACCAGTTACTCAAAATGGTCGAACGGGCGGAGACGAGGATCCATTTACATGTTCTCGGTGACAACTCCGTCGCCGCTGAACTGTCTGGCTTTCGCATCGCGGATGACTACGAAATCAGCCTCTATGCCAGCGAACAAGAAGGGATTGCCAATCCCGTGGCTTCCCAATGGGATGCACGTGGCCGTTTATGGGTACTTTGCACTCAGGCTTACGCCCAGCTCAAACCCACGCACAAACCGGACGACAAGTTACTTATTTTAGAAGACACCGATCGGGATGGCCAAGTTGACACCTCGACGATTTTTGCCAACGGCCTCAACATGCCCACTGGATTTGCCTTGGGCGACGGTGGAGCCTACGTCGGACAAGGGCATACGTTGTATCACCTGCCCGATGAGAATCACGATGATCGAGCGGATGACATGCGCGTCGTTTTCTCAGGATTTGGCACCGCCGATACACACCAAAATATTAATTCTTTTACCTGGAGCCCCGGTGGCGACCTGCTTTTCTGCCAAGGTATGCATGCTTTTTCTCGCATCGAGACACCGTGGGGGATTTCTCGAGCCAATTGGTCGGCGGTCTGGCGTCTACGAACAGACAGCCTGCGTTTGGATCCCTACCTCTCGCCGAACTTATCATCGGATAATTCCTGGGGCATCACCTTTGGTCGCTTTGGCGAAATGTATCTAAAGGGGAATGACAAGCAGTTGTACGATGCGTCGCCGGCGATGGTACCAACGACCAATCCCCTGAAAATGGAAGCCGCTTATGGACTGATGGGTCGCACCACCGCCAAGTCAATGGACATTGAGTTCGTGGAAACAGCCCATTTGCCCGAAAATATGCAGGGCACGTTCTTGATTGCCGGCTACTTCGATCGTTCGATCGAACATTTTCGACCTTATCGGGAAGGTTCCGGAATCAAGTGCGAACGGTTCCCCAAATTCTTAGAATGCGATCATCCAGCATTCCGCCCGCTGGAAGTAACCATTGGGCCCGATGGCGCCATTTACGTGCTGGATTGGTTTAATCCGATTATCGGTCATTACCAAGCTTCGTTTCGACATCCCTCGCGTGACAAGACGCACGGGCGTATTTGGCGGATTACCGCGAAACAGCGACCGTTCGTCAAACCACCCGACCTGACGGCCAACTCGGTTCACTTGCACGACTTGTTTACCTGCCTAAAACACCCCGAAGGTTGGGTACGCAAACAAGCCAAACGGCGGCTCTCTGAAATGGAAACCGACACGGTAATTCCGGCCTTACGGCAGTGGCTGTCAGAAACAACAACCGCTGCAGAGGATCTAGAACATTTACGCTACGAAGCCCTGGGGGTGTTTGAAAGCCACGATGTCGTCGAGACAACGCTACTCTCCAAACTGCTGTCAGCCCGAGACCCGTACGCGCGGGCCTACGCCACGCGCGTCGTCCGGCGTTGGTCCGACCGACTACCCGATGCGTTGGCTCTCTTAGCAACAAAGATCCGTGATGCGCACCCACGCGTCCGCATGGAGGCGGTGACGGCACTAAGTCACATTCCGTCACCACAAAGTTTGGTCATTGCCATGCGTGCCACCAATCGATCGATCGACCGGCCCTTAGAGTATTCTTTGACGCAAGCGGTTTTTGCCTTAGCGCCACATTGGCTGCCAGCCTTACAACAAGGACAACTCCAATTCGATCGTCCCGAGCATGCCGCCTTTGTTTTCCGCACCTATGATGCCGATGAAATCACCTCCACCATCCGTCAACTTGTTGAATCCCAGCAGCTGTCACCATCCACAGAGCGAGAACTGTTAGAACATTTGGCACGCATCGGAACGGCAGAAACGCTCGACTTTGTCTTGGCCAAAGCCACTTCCTTTCCATCGGTCACCCAAGAACTTGCCAAGCGGGCTCGTAAGTCATGGCTCCAAAGTGATTCTGTAAGGCAACGCATCGCACAGCAATTGGCATCGCCAACTGCCGCCGTTCGCGCAGGTGCGGCGCGCTTGGCTGGCATTGCGGAATTCGAGCTACAATCGCCCACGATTCAACATTTAGCGCTCGATGCCAAGCAGCCACAAAACGTCCGTTCCGCTGCAATCGAGGCGCTTGCGTACTTCGGCGATCCTGAATCGCTGACAACCTTACAAAGGCTCAGTGTTACCGACACAGAAATCAAGGTCCCGGCAATAATCTCGCTTTACCGCCGAGACCCGCAAAACGGCATCCACGGAATCGCCCAGTCACTTGCGGTGGCAGAAACACAAGCCGACATAACGACGCTCTTGGATCCTGTCTTTGAGAGATCGGGAGGAACTGCCGCTTTGGCAAATGCCTTCAAGCTCACCGAGCTTCGTCCAGACCTGGCCAAACGCGTGACTCGCGAACTACACGAACGCGGCCGCAGTGACGAAGTCCTGCAACAAATTCTGGCAAAAGCACTAGGCGACGATCACGGTCGACTCGAATATTCCAGCGATCTCGTCCGGCAGCTGTTAAACAGCGCCAAATCGCAAGGGGATCCGACTCGAGGCGCAAACATATTTCGTTCAGAATTCGCCCAGTGCCATCGTTGCCATCGCATCGCTGAACAGGGCGGGACAATTGGCCCTAATCTAACCAACTTGAGCAAAGGCTTGTCCGCCGAAATAATCGTGGAATCTCTTCTCTGGCCAAATCGTCAGATCAAAGAAGGGTACGTGGCCACCGCCGTTTCTACAGTCGACGGTAGAATCGAACGTGGCTACCTTGTCAAAACGCCAAACAACGAGACGCTTGTCCTGAAAGACCCACGTAACGGGGAACTTACCTACCTACCCCGCGAGGAAATCGAGGAACAGCAACAAGCTTTGTCCCTCATGCCAGAGGGCCTCACGCGTTTAATGACCACACAAGAGTTGCACGATCTGCTCGCGTATCTATTACAGGGCCGCTAACATCGCATTTTACGAGTCTTGGGACTCGTTGGCAGATCTGAGGACCTTTACCGCTTGAATCACCAGATCCTCCTTTTAGAATCAGAGTTGTCAGATAAATTAAGTTTGCCGTTTAACACAATACTTTTCACAAATCTTTTTGCCACCTGACAGAAACGCCCCCCTCAACTCATTCCATACAAACGGCGTTTCGCCAAGCAAACTGACAAATGCCACAAAACGACTGGCATCATTGAGGATGTTTATCGATGAAATGTCTGAGCAGGCATCTTGAAAAACTGACGAATTAAATTCCCAAAATCAACATATCCGGTCACTAACATGTCCGGTCACATTGCGCAGAGATATCCATCAGGCCATAGCGAGTTTGTTCATATCCGATCGCATTCGTGGTACGCAAAAGAAAGAGGGCAGCGCCCCTGCCACCAATTCCAGCTTGAGGAAAACACGGTCAATGAAAAACCACTTAAACACCGTAACGAATTTTGGTTCTGCCGCATTACTGCTGTCCTTTGCTATAACCGGATCTGCTCACGGAGAGGCACCGGCAAGCGCGGGTCTGCGATTGAACGAACTCCTCGCCTCAAATCGGGCGGGACGTCTGGACGACGAGGGCGAGTCCAGTGACTGGGTCGAGATTCACAACGCGGGCGACCAGGCAGAACGACTCGGCACATATCACCTCACAGACGATCCAGCACTCCCGCACAAGTGGCAATTCGCCAATAGTTTGGTCTCCGCTGGAGGACATTACATCGTCTGGATGTCCGGTTTGGACCGAACTTCGCTTTCGCCTGAGGCGTTGAGTAACTCGGCCACAACCATTCCGTTTGAGACGCTGCTGATCGAACCGGGTGCTGACTGGAAGTACCTCTATGCACTACCGAATGATGAGAGATCCGCCAGCGGATGGACAGCCCTGGAATTCGACGACAGTGCGTTCGCGGTCGGCGCCGCCGGTTTCGGCTATGGAGACGAAGATGATGCGACTGTTTTGCCGCCCGGTACGACGGCCGTTCTGATTCGACACGAGTTTACATTAGAGGGTCCACTGGAATCCGAATCACTCGTCCTCCAAGTCGACTATGACGACGGCTTCGCGGCCTACCTGAACGGAACGCGCATCACTGCTGCGAACGCACCGAGCACCGAACCGGGGCTCGAGAGCCTGGCAACGGCTACCCACGACGCAGGCTCCCCCGAGCGATTCGACCTCTCGACCCATACAGGACTTCTGCGCGAGGGTAAAAACGTGCTGGCCATCGCGGGGCTGAATACCAGCCAGGGGAGTTCCGATCTATCCCTGCATCCCGTACTTGGAACGATGCCCTCTGTCTGCCATGCAAGCTTCCGCCTCCAAAAGGGTGGCGGTGCGCTCTACCTCGTCGACTCGGACGGAAGCATTGTCGACCAGGTTGAATACCCGAAACAGAGGGCCGATCAATCTCTCGGTCGCTCGACAACTGCGGAACAGGAGTGGGGCTATTTCCTCACGCCCAGTCCGGGGTCTGCCAACGCGGGTCCGCAACAGCCACAACCGGTGAAATCGCGCATCTCGTTCGTTCCAAAACCGGGAGCTGTGGCGGAGGGTGTCGAGGTGCGCATTAAAGACAAGTCTTCCGCGCCCGTCGAGATCCGCTTCACTAATGACGGTTCCGATCCTGACGCTTCAAGTCCGTTGTACGAAGGTCCTCTGACACTTGACGACACGTCTCTATTTCGTGCGGCGACATTCATCGGAGGGGAACGTGCCAGTCCCGTCGAATCGGCCACTTATCTCGTCGGCCGCCGCGCATCACTGCCCGTTGTTTCCATCTCAATGAAGCCTCAGGATTTCGAAGATATCCATTTACAACGCACCGGCCGTGGACGGGGCAGCGAGCGGCCCGCATTTTTCGAAGTCTTCAATCCGGCTGGAAAAAGAGAGGTGGCCACCGGCTTTGGACTCCGACTCCATGGCGGCGCAGGGCGGCGTGGTGGCATGGAAACAAAGAAGTCGTACCGTGCTTACTTCCGTAAGGCCTATGGCGATGGTCGCTTGGAACATCCCATCATTCCGAATGCCGACACCGAAGATTTCGACAAGCTGGTCTTCCGCGCAAACTTCGGAGACGGCCGCTCGCATGGGGCTTACATTCGTGACCAAGTGATCCGAGACCTGCACCTCGACATGGGAGGGCAGGCCTCCCGCGGCTGGTATTGTGTTCTCCTGATTAATGGAACGGATCACGGTGTCTTCAACGTTTGTGAACGAATGGATGAGGAGTTCTTCATCTCGCACCTCGGTCCGGGACAATACGACGTCATCAATACCGGAGAAACTGTGCTCAACGGCACCCGGGAGGGCTGGGATAGTTTAAAGGAATTTGTCCGGTCAACGGACTTCTCCGACGACGCCAACTTCGAGAAATTGGCGCAGCAAGTCGACATCGAAAACTTCACTACATACGCGATTTTAAACCTTTGGGTACAGAACTTTGACTGGCCACATAACAACTGGTACGCCGCGCGTCGCGCACCGGACGGCAAGTGGATTTTTCTCTGCTGGGATGCCGAGTGGGGATTTTGGGGCGGACCCTTCCGTGAATTGGACGATCCGTATGCTTTTATCGATAGTGGCGCTGCCTACGGATTTGGCCCGCTCAGATCACTTTTTCTGGCGATGTTGGAAAACTCAAACTACTGCGAATACTACCAAGAGGAAGTCCGGAGACACTTGAACGGTGCGCTCGCCCGGGATCATGTGCTGGGCGAAATCCGTCGGCACACCGAGGGCATCCGAAGCGACATCGAACACGAATTCGAGACGCGCCGATATGGCAAAGAACGCTGGCGTCGTACGATCGCAGATGTGGAACAATTCGCCGAGAACCGTGGGGAAGCGTTCCAGCGTTACACTGACGAGTACTTCACCCGCACGCTTGATGCCGAAAGCGAAGATCGCGTTGCCATAACAGAAGGAGTGAACGGACGTCGTCACATTGTCTACCGCGCAGACGACGGACACCTGCGCGAGCTACTTTCCTCCGCTGACGGACAACAGTGGCAGGACATGGCAATCAGCGCGGCCGCCAACGCACCACCAGCACTTGGTCGTCCAAGCGCCTACTCCCTGGTAGCCGGCGACCAACGCGTGGTCTACCGCGGGACACAAGGACATCTGCACGAGCTTATCAGGGCTGACGCGGACGCGGCGACAGGAGGTTGGCGTCATACCGATCTGACCGCACACATGAATCTTCCCAAAGCAGGCTGCGACCCGACAGCAGTCGTTTTTCAGGGCGTCCCTCATATCGTCTATGTCGATGACCAACAAAGAGGACGGGAAATCTGGTTGAGTGACGGACAATGGCGCCAGCATCCGCTACCCGCCGCTCCGCTGCCCGCCAGCGAAGTCGTGATCTCGAAAACAGCTGAGAGGCTCTATGTCACCTATCGAACACGCTTCGGGAACCCCTGCGAACTCACACTCAATTCAAGTCCGCTGGAAACGCAACGAATCTGGACCCCGAAACTCATCAAACGCGTACCGTCGCAGGGCTGGCCAGTCGCCCTCAATCCCGGTGGCCAACGTTACGTCATCTTCAGGACAGCAGAGAAATGGTCAGTGCGTCAACCGTTTCTATTCTACCACCTTCCACCCCACGATCCGGCCAAAACACTGAAGATCGACACGACCAACGCTTTGCTGCGATCCTGGCACGTCGGAGAAACTTTCTGCCGTCTGGAACCGATCGACAACCCTGACGGCCAAGTCGCAGGAGATCCCTGTGTGGTCACCGATGCCGAACAAAGACTGCATTTTCTTGCCTATCGGGACGTCGCAGGACACATTCAGGAAGTAGTTCCCAGCGTGGAGACCTGGCAATGTACGGACCCGACCGAGTTGGCAGATGCTCCGGTTGCTGCAGGAGAACCGGCCGGGTTGGTGTCCGCGTTGACTGGGTCGCGGTACTACGTCTACCGTGGCACGGATGGTCACCTGCACGAACTTCAGTTCGACGGTTCCTGGACCCATCGTGACCTCAGCGCGGTAGCGGAAGCTTTGCCCTAGCCCACAAGCCACAGCTGCCGGAAAATGGCCACAATTCTTCGGAGGGATCGAGTCTTTCCTAACTGCCGATCAGGAGTATCCATGACATGTCAGCTACTGGTTTTTTGGTTGCCCGCTCTTTTTCTCTGGTGCGGAAACGCTTCCTTTGCAGCGGAAACAAAATCGCCTCCAGAGAGGATCAAGGTCATGACAAACGAAGTCGGTGACCACCGGCTTCGTTATCTTGTTCAACTTCCCCTGGGAACCAAACCCGCTCAGGGCTGGCCACTGCTCCTCTTCCTGCATGGATACGGCGAATGTGGTAATGACATCGACCAGATAAGGAAACACGGCCCACCCAAGTTAATCGCCAAGTTCGAGAATCTGAGGGGCTGTATCGTCGTTTCGCCACAATGCCCACGCGACAGCTGGTGGCACGTGGAAGCACTCAAATCTTTAGTCGATGAAGTCGTGCACGCACGCGGCGACGTTGATGAGAACAGACTTTACGTTACCGGCCTAAGTATGGGTGGCTATGGGATCTGGAGTTTCATCTCCCGTTATCCCGACTACTTTGCTGCAGCCATACCGATTTGTGGCGGGGGCAACCCATTCAATTTGCCAGCCAACCGTCCAGACCAGAAGCAAGGAATCACGAACGAATTCATGCCTGACGGACTAAAAAAAGCCCATCAGCTACCAATCTGGACCTTTCACGGCAAGCAAGACAGATCGGTTCCGATCCAGGAAACAGAACTGCTCGTCAAGTTGCTCAAGAAAGCTGGCAGCAAGCACATTCGGTTCACCGCCTATGAAAACACAAACCATGTGCAAGCCTGGGAGAAAGCCTACGACGATCCACAAACCTGGCAATGGCTCTTCACTCAGCGACTCTGTCGTGACTCGGCAAGCTTCCTGAGACCTTGACAGTAGACCTCCCCCGGAAGCTTCTGTGTTTGCCACGACTCACCAAATCAGGGCGTTTTCAGACTGCCTCGTGAGCGCACTACCTCGTAATCGCAGGATCCGCAGAGGACTCGCGGGGTTACGACGAGGTCATTTTCCTCTCCACTACCATGGGTCGATTGGACAAGATTTCCCATACCCGCCGGGGGCGCACCGGCTCTATAATTAATGGCTTAATGCTAAATCATTTCGAGTCAAACCAACCAAATGTTGAAGCGGTTGTCTGTTCATGGTCAGTTGCTGGAACGGTGCAAGCAACTCCCTACACGGAACATAGAATATGCTCGACGATTTTCGCGCGGGTTGATGGGAGGAGCGATGCTGATGCAAAAACTACGCTTCTGGGCCAAATCGGCATTTCTGCTGGGACTTCTGGTTTGCTGGTACCCCTATGCCGGTGTCGCGCGCAGCGACGATCCCTCCTCAGCCCCAGCAACGGCAGACGCATACGGCCGTTCGGTGCGCGATTTTCTGGCAGAGCGCGTATATGAGCGGACGGAGATCGACAACTGGCTGCTCCCAAAAGCGTCGTCCTTTTCCNAATATGANGCACTGCTTGGATATCGGATGGCCAACCGGATCCTGCGCGAAGGCATCGACGGATCGCTGGTCCGTTATCGTTATACCGACGACGGTGCAAGGAAGATGGTCGTTTATACAGAACGGACCTGTCAGATCAATTCGTATGGCAGTAGCTTTACCGACGGCGAGCAGGTCGGCGACGCGGAAACATGGCAGGAATTTCTGGCCGGCCACCTGGAAGAGCCGGTACGAAACTACGGCATCGGCGGGCAGACGGCCTATCAGTCCTACGTTCGTATGCGCCGAGAAGAGCAGCGGACACCGGCCAAGTATATCTTATTCAACTTGACTCCTCCCTTCGAACGACAATTGGTCGGTTGGCAAGCACTCTTTTACACCAAGAGCGCTAAGCATCTGGCCCCCCCCATTCCCTCGGTCAAGGTCAACAGTGCCGACGATTCTTTCGAAGAACGTCCAAATCCCTGTCCAACTCCTGAATCTCTCTACAAATTTTGTGACCTCGATTGGATCTGCGCAACCTACAAGGACGATTTGATCCTGCACGTTCAAGTGGCAGGCTACAACTCGCAACAAGGCCAGGCTGCGTTGAGTTATGCCCAGCTCATGAAACTTTCGGCGGACCACGGGCGCCCCGTAAACATTACCACCCCAACCGAGCTCCGCCAGGCTTGCGAGCAGCTCTTGCTGCAAGAATCTCTTTACGCAACCATACGCACAATCGAACAAGTCGTGACCTTTGCCAAAGCCCATAACAAACAGGTTCTGTTTCTGCTTACCTACCCACAAAGCGACATCGAACGGACAGTGCGATCCGGTCAGAGATTTGATCAACCGATCGTCGATCATCTACAGCAGCACAAGCTGCCCTTTGTCGACCTGTTAGCCGCTTTCGAAACTGCGTGTGACGGTCAGTTGCCAATCGAAGATTTCCTTCAACCGTATTATGTGGGTCACCACTCACCACTTGGTAACGCATTTATTGCCTATGCGGTTAAGGATCGACTCGTCGATCTGATGAATCCTAAACCACTGCCTTACCGTAAAGAATAAGGTGTGCCGTGCATCGGGATCTGCTTGAGTCTAACTGTTCCCTTAAGACATCAACACAAACCTGCACGGCGTGGCAGTCGAGTTACCAGGCAATTGGCCCCTACAAATCCTTGGTGGAATATCGTGTATGCTCGGTCAACGAGGCGTAATTTCCAACAGAATCACCCGTGACTCCGTCAAAAAATCGTACTGCAGCAAGACGGTCGGCATCCTGACGCCAAAGATGCTGAACTCACTAAAAATCATCTTCCGTTTCTGGCTGTGGCATGTCAAAGAATGGTTTCAAAGCCGTGTCTCGCTGCAAACCGACCTGAACATAATCGGCTCCTCCCGCGTCCTGCATAAGTACAAAGGCTTCATTCTGGGGTTCGCACTTAACCCAATGCAAAGTGGTCGTCGTTCCGGACACCGCCAGCAGCTCTCCTCGCTGATCTTGATCAACGTCGTCCCCCAAAGGAGATTTCCAGATAACCGGTCCCAAAGGACTTACCGCTATCCATAAACTGATTCTCGCGCCATCCGTACCAGTGAACTGTCCCCTGACTATCCAACGTTATCAGGTCCGCGTATTGGTCGCCGTCCAGATTTCCCAACGTGAGCCGCTGAACATCTGGCAAGCCGAGGTCCGCGGAAACGAGTTCTTATTGTAGAGGATGGTGCCGCACCACAAAGAGATTCTTCCAACCCGTTAAGTAACCCTCACATCTGCGGCAGATTCTGGCCCACAGCTTCAACCTCTAGACTTCACTCTTCCCTACAGACTTGGGGTTATTGCCTGCAAAGATCGCTGAAACGCTGGCAGAAGGTAACCAAGCAAGCTGTCGAGTGTAGACAGTTTCTATCCGCCTCACGATCGGCTACTCGCCATCCCCACACCAAGTGAAACCACCTGCTACGCATCGCCGCGGGCGTTCACGATCTGTCAAAAACAGGCAGCGTTACATCGTCTTAGGGACGACGGAAAAAATTAAAAGCAAGAATATGGTTATTACGGTCACTACCGAACGGAACCTCCACAACCTGATTCAAATAATCAACTTCGACGCGCCAACGAGCATGCTGGGAGGGCTTGTATCCTATTCCCGCAAAAACGCGATTTTGATTGAATCCGC
>JAKVBY010000027.1:188250-217880 GCA_022446825.1 Pirellulaceae bacterium | reverse complement strand
ATAGAGGCTGCACAAGAGTTACGCATCATTTTTAAATTGAATCGAGCCTCTCGATCTGGGCATAGTGGAACAGGCGGGCATATCCACGGATAAGTTTTCAACGCAGAGCTGACATCTAGCAACCACGAGGGGTCTTCAGGTGACGCGGCAGCACTTCGTCATTTTCCGCCAACGGCACTTGCAAATATTTTCAGCCAGCTTCCAGGTCGATCTAGAGGGGAAACTTTCTTGTCCACTTCGGTCTTTGTTTTCTCAGCCGGTTCTTTGTCCTGGCCTATGGCCGACAGATTGCCAAATACAAGTGCTATAACAATTGCGATATTCTTCACCAAACAGTCCTTTGTTTATTGCACCTGGATCTTCGACTATTCAATACATCCTGTCTGCCAGAAACAAAAAACTTATCGCTTTCCGTTTACTTAAAGACCGGTTCGGTAAAGAAGGCGACAATACTCGTACCGAGCTGTTCAGGTTGGACGGTAAACTTCATCTCCTGACCCCTTCGCCGAACCACGAGCACCACTTTCTCGACATTCTTCTGAGCTGCTTTGGTAATGGCCGTTTGGAGATGATCGGGTGCGGTGATCGGTTCGTCGTTCATTCGCAGTACTAGGTCATTCACTTTCAGCCCCAGCTTCTCGGCCTGGCTGCCAGCCATGACGCGCGCGATCCTCATCTGTCGCCTAGCCAGCTGTTTCTGGAGCGCCGCAACATTAATCTCGTCCCCAACTTCTCGTCCAGTGTACGGAGCCGGGTCGTTACCCTCGCGGATGGCTTGACGGCGGAGGGTTTCCCTAACGGCCCGGTAACAGTTGATCAGGCCATGGCCAGTCTGGTCGTCAACTCCTTCCGCCGCCACATCGGTCGCAGTAAAGGTAATAATCTCCTTCAGATCCCAGGGCAACAGTTCCGGATCGGCAGAAAGCATCAGGGAAATCGCCCCGCAGAACATCGGGCCGGCAAAGGAATTTCCATTGAGCCCCGCGGGGCGGACCTCTCCATTTCGCAGTAGCGCCGGCAGGCCCATGTTGAAGGCACAGACCTCGGGTTTCTGGACCGTGCCGTCCTGATAATGCGCGGTCGTCCACTCGACCGGCCCCTGGCTGGAAAAGGGCGTCCGGGAAAAATCTCGCTGCACACCCGCCGCCGCGAAGACGACATCCGGGATATCCTCGGGAATCCGCATCTGGACCGGCAGCGGTGCCGACTGGGCAAAGTTCCCGGCACCGGAGACAAAGAAAATACCGCATAGCGCGCCCTGCTCCATGATCTTGCGCCAGTGGGAACGATACTCTCCCAGGCCAGGAACCGAGAAGCTCATGCTGTACGTGTCGGCGCCCTGCTCGGCCGCCCACTGCACGGCCTGTTCCAGCCGCGAGCCCCCGATCACGCCGCTCCAGCGAGCCTCCGGCGCAATACCGAACTCATACGGCTTACCCGGGACCCCGCGTCCACAGACAATCGCCGCGCACATAAATCCATGCATCAACTGGGGCGAGAAGGTGTCGTCCGGTGCCGCGGTCTGAGTCAGAACCGCGGTATTAGCATCGAAATTAAAGCCATGGTAGTCGTCGACCAGGCCGTTCCTGTCGTCGTCCTTCCCGTTGGCCGGGACCTCATCCGGGTTGCAATAGAGGTTGCCGGTAAGGTTGTCGGAGAAGACGAAGTTGAAGTCATGAAAGACGTTCAGCGTTCCCTGCCCGGCGACCTGAAATTCCTGCCAGACCCGATCGGCCTGCAAGGATCGTATATACCAGGGATGCTTGTAGCGTCCCGGATCAAACGCCTCCCGGTCTTCAGCTGCAAAGCTGGGCGGACGGGCTGCCACCGGGGGTCGCTTGACCCCGCGCCGGGGCCTGGCAAAGATCATCTTCACTCCCGGGACCGACTTCAACCTCTCAAACTGATCCTCCCTTGTCGTGCAGGAGAAACCGTTGACAATCCAGTACGGTTCCACGGCGTTGATCGCCCGCTCCTTGACGAGCTTCTCGATGCGAGGCTTGGCTTTTTTCCAGGACTGAGCGTGGATAGCCTTGAGCGTCTCGATGGTGGCAGTCCGCAGTTCGGATCGTTTGCGGCCCGCAAACTCCCTGGCTCGGCGGCTATAGGCCTGACCATCACCGAGCAACTGCTCCTCAAACCAGATCGAGACTCTCACTCGTCTCATCTGCCGAAAGCGAACTGCCAACGCAGGATCGACCCAGATCCCGTCGGCAACCAGCTTTTCGGTTGCCAGCAGTCCTTTGGCCCGCGGACCGATTTGCTCAACGTCCGCTGCAGCGTGGGCGGTGACAACCACCAGCAGCACCGCAAACCCAAGTCGTGGCATAAAAACAGTGTTTATTCCAGTCATCACGACAATCGCTTCCGTGACTCTTCCAGCATTGTGCGTGACTTGTTCAGGTCGGCATAACCACCGAATTCAATACCGCAATAGCCATCAAAGCCGGTCTCGAGCACAATCTTTAACATTCGGTCATAGTCCAGTGCTGACTGGTTCCCCTTGTCATCCCAGACTCGGTCCTTGACAGAGACCCCTTTGGCCCAAGCCATCAGCTTCTTGATGCCACGGTAAGAGTCGTAACTTTCTCCATCCTTGATGTGAAAGTTTCCAAAGTCCGGCAGGGTACCACAGCGTTTGTGATCGACCCGGGTGATGACCTCGGCGAGCCAGTCTGCGTTGCTGCTCAGGCCCCCATGATTTTCAACGATCACGTTCATTTCCTGCTCGGCACCGAACTCGGTCAGCCTCGCAAGACCATCTGCCGCGTAACCAACCTGTTCCTCGTACGTGCCGGCACTGCCGGCATTCACACGAATCGAATGGCAACCCAGGAAGCGGGCCGCATCGATCCACTTGCGGTGGTTCTCGATCGTCTGCGCCCGCTTTGCCTTGTCTGGATCACCAATGTTCCCCTCGCGGTCACACATGATGATCAGGCTCTTTACATCCAGGTCCGCGGCACGTTTCTTCATCTCGGCCAGGTAGGATCTGTCCTTCGCCTTGTCCATGAAGAACTGGTTAACGTACTCGACCGCCTGGATGCCATGCTCGTGAGCCACCCTGGCAAAATCGAGGTTGTCGATCTTCCCCGATCGAAGTTCGCGGTTAATCGTCCACTGGGCCAGCGAGATCTTGAACGGCAGCTTCTCCTTTGCCGTGGCCCAGGCATATTGACTGAGACCCAGAGCGACGGTCGCCATGCTGCTAGTAGCGAGGAACTGCCGCCGGTTGGTTCGAGAAGATTTCATTTTCCAAGCCTTCCTCAAGTAGATAATTGATTCCCCCATGATAACAGCCGCTGGTGGACAGCGGTTTCTGGCTGAGCGGTCGTCGGCCAAAAAACCCATGTCGCCGAAAAATCATTACAATAGCTGGGTTGCTTGTCCGTTTCTTTATATTACTCCAGGAATCATGACCGATGAATCCAGAGCTAAAACCAGTGGTGCCAGGTTGGTATTGGCTGATTGCAGTGGTGGCATTGCTCTGGAATCTGATGGGATGTGCCGCTTTCGGAATGGAGATTTTCGCGCCAGAGACGATGCTGGAAGAAATGACCGCGGAGCAACAAGAGTGGGCCCGAAACGTGCCCGGCTGGATTTATATCGTCTACGCACTGGCCGTCTTTACCGGTGTGGGGGGAAGCGTTGGCCTGTTGATGCGGAGGGGATGGTCCGCCCTGCTCTTGGCGATCAGCCTCGTAGCCGTGATCATACAGATGTCCTACACGATGATCGTTGCCGGCGGACTGGAAGTGATGGGGCTAGAAGGTGCCATCATGCCCGCCGTGGTCGTTCTTTTCGCAGGATTCCTTGCCTGGTTTTCACGCTGGGCTAGAGGGCGACGCTGGCTACTCGCTTAAGCTGGCAGTGCGACTGGCCCGACGCAGCGTCAGTGAGGCGACCTCCCACAACACCTTGCTTCCCTGTGCTGTGCTCATCCAGCCCTTGCACCGCCATCAACCACAGAAAACAGGACACTTTGCTACAGAACCCAACTGCCTCTAATTGTTTTTTGTAGAGCTGCGTCTAATTCCGCGGTTCTTGATGAGAAAGAAACTGGGCCATTTCTGGGGAAGCTTGCCTTGCTTCTGCATCGTCAGAATCATTTCCATCATATCTGGATAATTCCGGCGGATCGCAGCACGATTCCCTTTCAATCGCCATTCACTTTGTCCCGGCGCATCAAAACCGTCACCCTGCCAGCCTTTCATCACATCAGTCATTGCACAAAAGAAGAACTCAGGGACCAGACAGCCGCTATGTGAAATGCAGTTCTGATCGTAGACGTAATGCTTGCTTCTGACAGCTTTCACCGCCGCCTGATGCGCAATGCTGCGCGGATTTCTATCCAGGCCGAAGGCTTCCGGGTATTCCATTTCCCAGAAATATCTTTGCAGGAAATGAAACAATTCCTCCTGAATATTACTGAGATGCAATCTTTCACCATCTCGGAAAGAGCTCCACCCTTGATGATATACGCTCGGACTTGCGCCGTCGAACGACTTATACTTTGCCTTTTCCTCTGTGACATAAAGCACCAAACGATTCTCGTCGTTTACCTTTTCTTTCCACTTGTTCCATAAGTGCTCATCATCCGGCAAGCCGTCCTGGTCATTGTCAATAAGGCCCATTAACGCATGCGTGAGCCGGCGCATATCGACTCTCTGCTTTTTGGTTTCGCCGACAATTGCAATGACTCCAAAGAAATCCAGATACTGGTCTCCCAGTTGTTTTCTTTTGGGATACGCGTTAACAAATGGGGCAGGCAGCGGGCTGATGAATCTGAAGTTGGTAAAACGGTCGGTGCTGGGATGGATGTAGGTACTTCCGGAAGAAAGTTCCTTGTCTTGAGCATCCAATAGGGAGGGTGCTGCAAAGATAACCATTGACGCAATGATGATGGGGGTAGGATGCATTGGTAAGGTGTCGCTGGTTTGAGGACGGAACAGTCACTTCGGTACAAAAACAATTATTCACCGTGACTCAGCCACAGACAATCCGGATACGGGCGATTTCTCTGTGACTCGTGGAGTCACAAATATCCCGAAAGTTCGTGAGTCGGGAGCTCATGCTGCGTCGGAAGCTACCGAAGTGATCACTGGATGGATCCCTCGCTGGCTCCTTCCTCATCAGCAAGAACACTTACTTGCCTTGCCGTAAACTCTTTTGCTCTCACCCACCCCGTCCGGCGCGGACGATAGCCAGGATGACCTGCTGCCATAGGGACGGGAGATTTGGCCAGGCAGCGATCACCTCACGCAGCCCCCATCAACGACTCGATTGGCTGCATCAAATGCACCGTTTTTTGCAGCACCTGTGATACCGGAACGTCTGGCCTACCTAGTTACTCGGCTCCACACGTAGTTCGAGCCAGACGATTTGCTGACCGCTTGAGCCAGCGGTTTGAGCCAGGTGAAGCTCGTTATAGCCTGCCTTCAGCGCGTCGAGCGGACAGGCTAAACGAACAGCTCGAGCGGATTCTCCTCCAAGCTCTTCCGTCGCTGCCAAATCCTCCACAGCCTGTAATCTCTGACCGTTCAATGTAGCCTCAAAACGTGCCTCGGACAGGCCGTCTCGTTTGGCTAACCCGGCGACGGCCCAAGCCTTGCCGGAATTGGGTTTTGGACCAATATGAATCCGGAATGTCTTGCCCGCCCGCGCGTCCGCGGGTAATTGTTCGTTACGCGACGCGCCCTTCGGCACCGTATCGTGAAAACAGACCGGATACCTGCGCGCGCCTCTCGCCGCGACATCCACACCGACGCCGTCGCGCAGCAGTCGTTTGTAGTCGGCCGTTGGAACGGGCCATTTAGTGTCGTCCATCCAGTTGAAGAGGTAGACGCCATGCGAACCTCGGTGGTAACTCGACGCAGCAAAGCCGCGGAGAGTCTCCATTGTGTTGCCGACTGGCGCGCCACTGATCCACGGGCGGGCCGAGCTTTCCATGCCGCCGACGACCGTCACCGGCTTGGGAGCGTCCTTCAGACGTTCACGCCAAAGTTCAAAGGGAATGTCGAAGTCGGTCGAAAAGTAGAACGGGGTTGCCACGATTAAGTCGACCAGCCCCTCCCGCGCCCACGTTACCGCATCCATTCCC
Source organism: Pirellulaceae bacterium (assembly GCA_022446825.1). Classification (GTDB taxonomy): domain Bacteria; phylum Planctomycetota; class Planctomycetia; order Pirellulales; family Pirellulaceae; genus JAKVBY01. The sequence continues at coordinate 211,780 of JAKVBY010000027.1, read as the reverse complement.
GTACCAGCCCCCGCATCGGGAAGAGCCGGTGCACGAACGCTGAGTAGGATTCGATGCCCGCGTTTTTTGGACCAGGCATCCGTCAGGGAACGAACCTCACGCACGAATTCTGTCAGGAACCCGCGTTCCTCCCGCGCCTTACCGGGCGTGAGATGATTCGGAAAACGCATCCAGTCGAGTTCCAACCCATCGGGGTCATAACGCTCCAGTAGCTCGCGGACAAACGCCATCTGATATTCGCGCACCTCGGCGTAGGCAAAATTAAGCCCCGATCCGTGTTCATGATGCGGCTCTCGCCAGAGGTGAATGTTTTCCCGCCAGAACGTGGAATGCTGAAAATTGTCACGGTCCTCCGTGCTGTGGACATCGTTCATTCGCATCGACAGCCACGGCGAGATCTTCTTTCGCCGGCAACGGGCGATCCACACCTTATACGGATCGATCCCCGCGTCGTGTAGTCGCTTCGCATTCCGCGGCCAGGGGTGATCCGGGATCTTCCCGTTATACGGGTCCCAGATCGCATCACGCGACTTGCTGCGGAAACTAGCGCGCATCGCAGTGGGGCAGAGGAACAAATGCGTTACAGCACCGCCCGCGTATTGATCAACCCATGCCTCAAGCCCGCGGACGTTCATTTCCTCCGGCTTTTTGTAACCAAAGAAATGACTGTTGTCTTCATTAATTGCCAGCATGCCACGCAGCGGCACCTCGCGCGGCTCGTCCGCCCTTCCAATCGAGAGTGCCACTATGCAAACCAAGGTATTGGTCAGCAAGCAGACTGCCCGCGTGGACGTGAGTCTTGATCTCTTCATAAATTTTGAGGCCTTACTATGTTCTGCTGGTAGATTCTGAACAATCCTGTACTTCGACTCCGCTGTCATTCTACATGACTAACGTGACAGCTTCGAGCTTTCTTAGTCGGTCATGTCGTCATGGCAACCGCGTTACCGTCGGATCTGAAGAAACCCCTTTGGCCAGGCCGTGGTTGGTGCTCGTTTGAAGCCTGCTTAGGTAGGGCGCGCAACAGACTAAAAGAGAGCATTAGGCAGCTGCTACTTAAGCACGCCCGAAAGGATTCGAACCTTTGACCTGCGGATTAGAAGTCCGCTGCTCTATCCAACTGAGCTACGGGCGCTCATCAACCCTCATGATAAGCGTTTCCGGAGCCTGTACTAGTGGCCCGAGCAGGTCAAAGCAGCGCCACGACTTACCTCCCATCAAAACTTGGTATGGGTGAGCATTCCATGAGGAGACTTCGCTTCCTCTCCTGGTCCTAGGGCAAGTTAATATACAACTTGACATTATGTGTCGCACGGCCACCGGCGACGATGTCAGGACGACCGTCTCCGGTAAGATCGGCAACCATCAAATCTTCGGTCGCCATTCCCCCCGCATCAATGACATGTTTTTTCCATTGAGTTCCCCCGGCACCAGTCGCCTGGTAGACATTCACTCCGGGTGCTTCCGGTGTATCGCTATGACCAAAGACTATTTCATCGCCACCATCACCATCCATGTCGGCAGTCCAAAGGGCGTGGCCACGGCGAAATCCGTCATCCACAACATGGCGATTCCAGAGGGCATCTTTTGGGCTACCTGCGGTATATACAACCAAGCTGTGACCATGCATCGGTTCCACCGTCGCGATAAAACGGGTCCCATCTGCCAAGCGACCAGCCTTGATCTCGCCGGCTCCACTTTGCGACGGATCATCAGCAACCGCCCCCGTGCCCAACTTGATCGTATTCCAACCATCTGTGGCTCGGCGGATCAAGTGCACACCTTCCTGACTGGCTGTCAGAGTGTCCACAACTTCATTCTGATCAAAGTCGGTGTGCCAGTGGTTATGCATACGGTTCAGATTGGCATTGAGAACGGTCGGCAGCCAGCGATCTTTCGCGGGGTTAGTCGGAATTTCAAAAGCGGTCAGCCGCACCCCCTGCCCTACGGTGGCGTTCAATGGAGAAATCACGAGTTGCGCTCGTCCTGTGCCCAGCACATCTGCCCAACGCATGCGATGGAGCCAGCGTTCTTCACCGATCGGATGGACTTGCCAAGTCTCGTCCAGTGATTCACCTCGCTCGATCCAATGAATCGTTCCCATGGCAGTCCAGCCGGCCCCTAAGGCAAAATCAACTTGGCCATCACCGTCGATGTCTGCGGGCGCGATACAGACGTTATCGCGCGGCGTCGCATCACGAATAATCACGCGCGATTTCCAAGTAGGATTTTGGTACCACAACACACGGTTCTCACTGACAGCAACAATGTCTTTTTCCCCATCCCCGTCGACGTCAACGAGGGTCACCGCATAGCAAACTTTTCCTATTTCAGCGTCAATCGTTTGTTCCTGAAAAGTCGGAAAACGGTCTGCTGATAAAACCAGCATGGGCGAGACCAACCAGACGATAAATAAGGTTAAATAGTAGCGCATTTTGGCTCCTCTACCGAAATCTTTTGTAGCATTTCGCATCAACATAACCTGTCGAAGACTCCTTGTCCTCTCCGCATCAACAGATCACAGGCTAAGGGACAAGCCTGGTAAATTTCGCTGGACACTTACCTGGGATCCGACAAGTGCGTTAAGAAGCTGGTAGCCCCAATCTGAGCGAGCAGGTACATCTGCAGACGTCCCGTGCCCTAGCTCAGGCCCTACCTCGGGCTCTACCTCGAACCAAGCCCAGCGCCCCACTACTACGCTTAGTTGAGAGGCCAACTGCGCGCCACACGAAATCCATCTGCCGTCGTTCTTCCCGCCGGTTGAATCGAATCGCGCATCGAGGCTTGCAATTGCTGTTCTTCGCTTTGGAAACAACCACCACGCAGGACGCGATTGCCCACCTCTCCTACGGGACCCTCCGGATCAACAAACTCTCGGGTATCTCCGTATTGCGCAAACACGTCATGGCACCATTCCCAGACGTTGCCATGCATGTCAAAAAGCCCCCAGGCATTGGGGCGTTTACTAGCACAGGCCTCGGTGCGGCCTTGATTAAAAACCGCATACACGGCGAGTAAATCGGTTGCGTCACCGACACAATATTTCGTGCGACTGCCAGCGCGACAGGCATATTCAAATTCTGCATCGGTCGGCAAGCGATAACCTTCCGCATTCTCGACAAGCCGCCACGAATCATATTCCTTGGCGAGTACGACTTGCTTTTCACCTGTGCGTTCATACGCCGGAGTCAGGCCTTCGCGCCGGCTTAACCAATTACAGAACAAAACGGCATCAAACCAACTGACACGTTGCACAGGATGTTGCTGCGTCGGACTAATCTCGGTCTTTTCCCCTTCCCACTCGGCTGGTCGTTGCGTTTCGGGAATCAGCTTATCGTTCATAAATTCTTGAAACTGAGAAACAGACACTTCCCGATCGCTTAACAAAAATGGTTTTGTCAGCGTGACTTTATGTAAAACAGAACTTCCACCTAACAAATCTGCTCGACGAAATTCCCCAGGAGAAATCCGCACCATGTTCATTCCCAATCCGTTCACGTGCCACTGCTGTTCGCCGCGAGGGCTTTTTGCTGGCTCCACTGCAGGCTGCGGAATTCCCCAGCGCCCCATCGTCCAAATTGCGGCGCTGCGAACTGCCGCATCGCCGGATTCAAAGCACCGCATGACGAGGGGCAACCATACGGTTTGCTCATCGTGCGTCATCGACTCCACCGTCACACTACCAACTGCAGAACAAACCGCAGACAAAAATAAGGGATTTTCAACATCACGCATGATTGTCGCTAGAGAAACCAAATCGCCATGCCAGGCACTTAATTCGTCGATAAAGTGCGTCCGCTCTGCCGGGTCCGCTGCACTTTGCGTCATCTCCAGAGCAATCGACTGGTCCTCTAAACGCAGCGCCAGCAAAGCCAAGCGGGTTTTGAAACGCCAGAGCCTAGGGGCGGCACACGCCTTCGACGCCAACTTGATTTCACCCAACGCTTGCTGTTGAGCATACGCCAACGCGGCAACCAAATTATCGACCTCACTTTTTGGCGCATCGACGACGCCTTCAATAATGCCCTCCACATTAATTTCCCCAAAATGGGCCAGCGCTAACGTAAGTGGCAGCCGATGACGCGGATAACTCCCGGCAAGATGACGCTTCAACTCTCGTAGAACCGTCTCGCGGGGAAACGCCTTGAGATCTTTAATCGTGTAGAAACAGACCTTGCCTTGTGCTTCTTTCACTGCCTGGATCGCAAATTGCAGCGAGCGATTGTCGCCACCATTACCACTGTCCGTGGCAGCGTCAGTAGTTGGCACCACCTTGGACTCGCCAAACAAGGCATAGTTCTGTTGCACCAAGGCACCCACAGCAAAACCGATGACAGCGATTACCAGTCCCAGTAAGATCGCTAAGTTTTGCTTCTGTCCCGTCGCAGGTTGAATAGTTTTTTTTGTTTCTTTTGTTTTAACCATCTCTGCCATGTTCCGACTAAGAAGAACTCACAGGCGTGTGCAGGCAGCGCAACAGAAAGTTCATTGACTTCAATCGTCAAAGAGGATCACACCACGCATCCCTTGGCCCGATTTCAAATCTTCAAAAGCCTCATTGATTTGGCTCAGTTTATAATTTCTCGAAACAAGTTCGTCTAACTTCAAGCGGTTGGCACGGTAAAGTTCTAACAACCTCGGCATGTCGTTACACATCTGGCTCGAACCATACATGGAACCAACAATCCGCCTTTCCCCTGCAGGAAACATGACCGCCGGCAACGACACCTTTTCGTGTTTGCCTGCAATGCCAATCACGACCGCAGTCCCGCCAAAACCCAACATCCGAAAGGCCTGCTCAATCGTGGCAGATTTACCGATCGCTTCAAAAGCGTAATCCACCCCTACACTCTGGGTCAACGCAAGGACCCGTTCAACTGCCTCACCATCCCGATTATTGACCGTATGGGTCGCACCAAATTGTGTGGCCCAGCCCAAGCGTTCGTCGTTGATGTCAACGGCAATAATCTTGGTCGCACCCGCCATGACCGCGCCTTGAATCACATTGATCCCCGTGCCACCCGTGCCAATCACTGCAACCGAGCTGCCAAATTCGACCTTGGCCGTATTGACCACTGCGCCAACTCCCGTCATCACGCTACACCCAATCAAGGCCGCCTGCTCAAATTGTGCTGCACCATCAAAGGGAATCACCGCGTTCTCCGAAACGACGGTATACTGCGACATGCAGCCAACACGCGACATGTGGCAAAAACGTTGCCTTCCTTTGTAGAAGCGACAAGACCCATCAAACATAGTGCCGGGAGGTGCGCCCTTCCATTGCATCTCACAAATACTTGGTCGTCCGCGCGTGCATTGAAAGCACTTTCCGCAGGCCGAAATAAATGCCAGCATCACCCGTTGCCCAACTTTCACCGAGCGGACGCCGGGACCCACTTCAACAACAATTCCAGCACCTTCATGTCCCAGCACTGTCGGTTCGTCATGAAAAATCGTGCCCGTGACAACCGAATAGTCACTATGACAGACTCCAGCAGCTTTCATTTCAACGAGAACCTCACCGTCGCGCGGGCCATCGAGGTCTAATTCCTCAACAACCACAGGCTGATGATGCTCGTACATGACTGCCGCCACGGTTTTCATGACTTATCGCCTCGAGAAAACAAAAACTGACCAACGACGAAGGTAATGTATCGCGATATGGAGCGACCCAAAATTTTTGGAGGATAAAGAAAATTAGCTATCTACAAGCGTCTACAATAATAAATCAACGATTAGCTGTATCACGAAAGATCAAAACGCCAGCCAATATTGATTCTTAGAGAGTCCAACCATTGTGATACTCGGGCCGAATGTACTGATCCGCTGCTGGACAATTCTTGGCCTTCATATTGGGTCCGTCCCATTCAATTTTTTCGCCAACGCGTAAGGCAAGATTGCCAACCAGTAATGACTCGGTCAACTTCGCGGCGTACTGGAAATCTGAGTGCACATGGACATCCTGCCCTTTACAACGTCGGATCCACTCTTGGTGATGGCCCGAGGAAGTCGGTCGCGTTGCTTCCGGAGCCACATAATCCAAATAACGCTCTTCGGGTAGAAACTTCCAAATCGTGCAATACATATTCTCAGTCAGAATCGCCCCCCGGTCACCGATGATCAAGCAACCGTTCGAGGCCAAAGCATGACCGTAAGAGAGTGGCCGGACTTGCCCCAGATAGGGTTCCGGTTTAACGCCCTCGTACCAATGAAGACGGACTGGCGGAAGGTCTCCACGCGCCGGGAAATGATATCGCATGACACACCATTGAGGACCGGTCTCGTCGTTGACCGGAGATGATTTCACTTCGACTGAATCTGGATATTCAAGCTGGAGTCCAAGATAGGCAAGATTGGCCACGTGACAAACCATGTCACCCAAGACGCCGGTTCCAAAATCCCACCAACCGCGCCAAATAAACGGATGATAAGCGGGATGATAGGGTCGCTGTGGTGCAGGACCGAGAAATAAATTCCAATCGACATGGGCAGGCACCGGTGGTGATTCCGTGGGACGCTCAATCCCTTGGGGCCATGTAGGACGATCGGTCCAACATTGGACTTCACGAACCTGACCTAATGCACCACTCTGAATGGCGCGAACCCCTGTAAGAAAATGCGCATGGGATGTCCCTTGATTCCCCATCTGAGTGACAACTCCGGTTGCCTTAGCCGTCTCCGCCATCAAGCGAGCTTCATAAATCGTGCGTGCCAAGGGTTTTTCACAATAAACGTGTTTCCCCATGCGCATGGCCATCAACGAAATCGGGGCGTGCGTGTGATCAGGAGTACTCACGACTACCGCTTCAATATCTTTTTGCTGCTCGAGCATCTGACGGTAATCTTTCCAGCGTCTGGCCTGCGGATTCTTTTCAAATGCCTCTCCTGCATATTGATCGTCGATATCGCAAATCGCTACCACGTTTTCATTACCCATCGCTGGTAAATTGGCAACTCCACCTACAGAACCTTTGCCAGCTCCCACCACGGCCACATTCAATTTGTCACCGGCCGACCGTCCCTGAACGCGATCCGTCGAACCACCGACCCAAAAACCTGCCCCCGTCGCTACGGCCGTGCTAAGTAGTTGACGTCGATTCGTTAACCGTGACATGTTCGCACTCCAAAAAATTTCGTTTTGACAAAAATTTTTCTCTGGAAAAAAGTCGAATGCTCCAATGCAGCAGGGAGCGACTGTTCCATCACCGGTAGTGTTTCAGCACCGGTAGAAGCATTTTGAACCATTGCATCACTCTCGAGGCCAATTCTAACCAGATTAGCCGATGGCATCCATGGCTCGGCTGTACGTCACTGGAACACGCGTCACTAAACGGATAGTCCACATTTTACTTTCAGCTTGCGAAACATGATTGTTAGATATGCCCGTGACCTTAATGAAGAACACAACTGTATGAACGCTACCCAGGAAATTTGCGTATACCGGCACGAAGCTGATGCCACACTCTGGTATACTGATTTTGGCCTCATAAAAATTTCTTTTGGGAACTAATAACGAGTTGACACCTCATGGAGCATGAAACATCCCCTTCCGACATCGTTTGGCGGGCCGTTGTCGCCTGCGGCATCGTCGCACTGCTGGCAGCGGGTGCCGGCTGGGCATACCTTCATTTTACACAAGATGCTCCAGAAGACGTAATGCTCCAGGCATGGAGAGCTTTCGAAGACAAAGACTTTCGTACCGCAGGCTTGATCGCTGAAGAAGTTTTGTCCACTGAGCCCGAAAACAATCAAGCTTTGTTAATGGCCGGGTTTGCTGCAGCCAATCAACAACGATTCGAAGAAGCCGTCGATTTTTTTAATGAAATTCCCGACAGCTATCCTGATGCGGCGGTCGACGCACGTACACAAACAGGGCGAATTTTAGCGTATGAGTTGCGGGACCTGCCAGCAGCGATCTCGATGTTGGAGCGGGCTGTAGATCTGGACCCTCAATCGGACGAAGCCAATGTCTATCTGGCCTTGCTGTACGGCGTCAGCGGGCGTGGACGAGATGCCGAATTACATCGAATTAACTTAATTCGACTTGAGCAAATTGACACGATTCAACTTTACCTCTTGAGCCAAGGTGGTGAATCGGTGGAAAACGCCTCGATGCTGGAAGGCTTCTACCGCATTACACCCGAGGATCCTGGAATTTTGCTCGGTAAAGCAAGAAATACCTTACAGAATCGCGATTTCGAACAAGCCGACAAATTCGCTCAAAAGTCCTTGGAAAAAAATCCTGACCTGCTCGAAGCCTCGGTAATCCGCGGCCAGGTCGCATTGGCCCAAGAAAATCTACAGGCCTTTGCTGACTGGTCTAACTCGTTATCCGAAGTCGCAGATGGGAATTCGAGCATTTGGATCTTGCGGGCTCAGTTCGCAGAGCGGACGGAACAACCACAAGCCGCCATGCGATGTTTTTGGGAAAGCCTTAAATTAGATCCGAATAACCAGCTTGCCAATTACCGCTTAGGGCAATTGCTGGCCAAGACGGACCGCGCGGAGGATGCCGAAGCTTTTCTCCAACGGGCCTCCCAACTACAGCAATACTCCAACCTTGTTACCGGAGCGGTCATGGGAAAATTCCCCGGAGCCTTTGAGGGTGCAGTCACCAAAGCCCGAGCTCTCGGCCTCACCTGGGAAACACGAGGGTGGGCACAAGCTGCGCTCAAAGAACCGAGGGTTGGTGACTCCCCATGGGCCTTACAAGCCATTGATGACACGGGCAAACTGCTTCATCGGGTAAAAACTTCCCGCACAGATCCGGATTCGTTCATCGCCAAACAAATCGATTTGGCGGCACTCCCCTTACCGGATAACAAGAACTTCGAATCTCAGGCTCATAGCGCGGCTACTGATGAAATCGAATCAAGAGTGCGTTTCGAAGACCTTTCCGAATCGGCAGGGATTAATTTTCAGTTCTTCAATTCAGGCAAACCTAAAGACAGCCAACAATATATGCATGAAACGACCGGTGGCGGGGTGGGCATCATCGATTTTGACAACGACCATTGGCCCGACATTTACTTGACCCAGGGAGTGCACTGGCCACCCAGTGAAACGGCCAGCGACTTTAGCGATACCCTCTTTCGAAACCGAGGTGACGGAAGTTTCGAAAGAGCCAATCGACCTGCCGGAATTCATGAAACGCGATTTAGCCAGGGTGTTACCGTGGGTGATTTTGATAATGACGGATTTCAAGACATCTTCGTTGCCAACATCGCGAACAACCGACTCTACCGCAACAACGGTGACGGTACTTTTGTCGATTGGACCAGCCGTATCCCGTCCGACTTTGTGAACTGGACCACCGCCTGCGTCATGGCCGATTTCAATGGCGATGGCCTGCCCGACGTATTTGCGACGAATTATCTGGCCGGCATGGACGTCTTTTCACGTCAATGCACATATGGCACTCTGACCAGTACTTGTACCGTCCATTATTTCTCCGGAACGCAAGACCAAATATGGGTCAATCTGGGAGATGGTACCTTCAAAGAAATGACCAACACGACTGGGATCATCACCGATTTTGGGCGAGGCTTGGGCCTTGTCGCAGCAGACTTTGATGACAATGGAAATCTGGACCTCTATATCGGTAACGACGGAGAAGCCAATCTGCTCTTTCAAAACACCACCAAGGCCGATGCAGATCGTCCAGCTTTTTTTGAAAACGGCCTACTGACCGGAGTCGCCTTAAGTGGCCAAGGTAGTTCTCAATCAAGCCATGGGATCGCGACCGGCGATGTAAATAGCGACGGTCGACTCGATGTATTTATGACAAATTATTACATGGAATCCGACACACTTTTGATACAAGGAGAGGACGGAACGTTTACGGACGCCACCAGGGCTGCTGGCTTGGAGTTGTCTGGCCAAGAACACGTTAGATTCGGAACGCAGTTTATCGACGCGGACTTGGACGGCCATTTAGACTTGCTCACCACAGGTGGCGATGTGGGTCGATTCCCCGACCCCAAACGCTCCTATTTCGGCAAACCACTTTTTTTCCAGAATTCTGGTGAAGGAACCTTTTCCCGTGTTTCTGCCGCTTCCTTAGGCACTTATTTTGCCCAGCAACATTTGGGGCGGGGGATGGCCAAATTAGACTGGAATCGCGATGGTCGACAAGACATCGTTGTCTCCCACCTTGACCAACAAACGGCGCTGCTCACAAACCAAACCGAAAAGACAAATCATTCTCTACAAATCAGACTAGTGGGAGTAAAATCACCTCGTGAAGCGATCGGCGCTACGGTCATTGCCAAAGCACAAGAACGCCGTTGGACCCAACAACTCACGGCTGGGGATGGCTACTTCTCGAGCAATCAACATCTACTTACCCTCGGACTCGGACAAGTCGAGAGCCTTGACGAATTGCAGATACGCTGGCCTTCCGGTGAGATTGACACTTACTCTAACATTCCTGTTGATCATGAGGTTATGATCATAGAGGGGCATTCTGAAATCCACCTGATGCCTAACGTCTCTCCCTAATACTTGGCAATCACCACTGTTCGCAACACAATCCATACCTCGCTTTCCTACGGTTCACATTCAAATCCTATCGTTGGCAATGATTTGATGATTTCCAGAACTTCTCCATATCGCACGCATACGGGTCGCTATTCTGCCGTTACCTATTGCCGCCTCCTAGTGTTTACCGCTCTTACAGCGTACGTCTTCTTTCTGTATGAAAATCGTGGAGTTGCCGACACGTCAGAACCCCCGTTTTTTGAGACTACGATTCAACCCATTTTCTCCAAACACTGTACCGATTGTCACGGCCCTGAGGTCCAAGAAGGAGGCCTAGATCTAAGTTCTGCAAAGGGACTCCTCCAAGGAAGCGAATCAGGCCCTACCTTTCGTGCGGGAAACGCAGAGCAAAGTACACTCTTCGGCCTCATTCAGCGTGGGGACATGCCACCCGCTGAAGAGGAACAGCTCTCCGAAGCAGAGATTGAAGCCATTCGAATTTGGATTGAATCGGGTGCTCCGTTTCAGGATGCCAAACTTGGCGACTCGGGTCCTACGCAACACGATGTCATCCCCATTCTGCTCTTACGATGTGTCGTGTGCCATGGTGGCCGTTCCCAAGAAGCGGGTCTCGATCTGCGTACCAGGGAATCTTTGTTGCGGGGTGGCAAATCAGGTCCGGCAGTCGTCTCCGGTGATCCCCAGAAAAGCCTGCTAATTCAACGGATTCACAAACAGGAAATGCCCCCACGGCGCGCACTCGTGCGCGTCAGCGTCAAACCAATGGAAGCGACGGAACTGACTGTTCTGGAGCAGTGGATCGCCCAGGGCTTGCCTAAATCTGACCTCCAGCCGGATATTGCTAACCAGGTAGCAGATCCATTGGTTTCCAACGAAGATCGCCGTTTTTGGTCATTTCAAAGTCCCGTTGCCGCACCCCTGCCAGAAGTTCCCTTGGAAACGATTTCCACTTCTATCGATTCTTTCATTCTCCGTAGCTTGCGCAACGTTCAACTTCACTTTTCCCCCCCAGCAACTCGTAGCGTGCTTGTCCGCCGCCTCTCTTTCAATCTCACCGGACTGCCTCCCACGCCTAGTGAAGTGGAACAGTTTCTAGCAGACCCCACGCCTGACGCCTATGAAAAACTCGTGGATCGATTACTCGCTTCCCCTCGACACGGTGAACGGTGGGCTACCCATTGGCTCGATGTTGCGGGCTACGCTGACTCGGAAGGTTCGCAAAACGAAGATCGCGTCCGTCCTCATATGTGGCGATACCGCGACTACGTCATTCGTGCTCTGAACCAAGACAAACCGTACGACCGGTTTCTACATGAACAGCTTGCTGGCGACGAACTGACTGAATATGAAAACGTCGAAACGATCGATGATGCGATCTACGATAACTTAGTCGCCACCGGATTTCTGCGCACGGCACCTGATCGGACGTTTGCAGCAATTACTGCATTCGTTCCGGATCGATTAGAGGTCATTGCTGACGAAATGCAGATTTTTGGATCTGCCATATTGGGTCTCACGATTCATTGTGCGCGCTGTCACACCCACAAATTTGATCCGATTCCACAACGGGACTATTACCGACTCACTGCCATCTTCAAAGATGGATTTGATGAGCATGATTGGCTGAAGTCCCAAGGACCTCGGACCTTGAATTTTGTCACCACGTCCGAACGCACTGCCTGGCAAGCAAACAAAGAACAGGTTGAGCAAGAAGCCGCAGTTGTACAAGAGAAAATTACTGCTGAAGAAAACGAGGAAAAGAAAAAACAACTGGAAACGGAACTCCAGGCGATTAACCAAAGGCACCAGCCGGAACCACGCATCCGCGCTTTATGGTCACGCGGCGTACCATCACCAACCTATGTCCTGCTCCGCGGAGATTACAAAAATGCAGGCCGGTTGGTAGGACCAGGGGTCCCCTCGGTCCTAACGGACGGAAAAACCCCCTTTATCTTTGCCCCACCCTGGCAAGGCGCCCAAAAAACGGGGCGGCGTTTGGCCCTGGCAAAATGGTTGACCGAACCATCCAATCCACTTACCGCACGGGTCATGGCGAACCGCATTTGGAAACACCACTTCGGCCGCGGGCTTGTTACCTCTTTGGACAACTTTGGCACCACCGGCGCCAGCCCGTCGCATCCGGAGTTAATCGATTGGTTGGCTGTTGAATTCGTGCGCCGACAATGGAGCATGAAGTCACTACACCGCATGCTGGTCACTTCCACAACTTACCGCCAAAGTTCCACAATCACCGAGGAATTGGCAGCAACAGATCTCGAAGGAACTTTGCTCTCTCGAATGCCTTTGCGTCGTATGGAAGGTGAAGTATTGCGCGATGCACTGCTACAAATATCCAATCGTTTACAGCATATTCCCTATGGACCGGCTGATTCAATCACTGAAATGGAAGGGGGTTTAATCACCACCGAGCCTAGGCAAGGCGGTTGGCGACGTAGTGTTTTTGCACTTCACCGCCGCACCAAAATGCCAACGATCTTGGAAAACTTCGACTACCCTCAAATGGGACCGAACTGTCTGGATCGTCGTGCTTCGGTTGTTGCACCACAAGCTTTACATCTGCTAAACAACGCTCTGGTATCTGAATGGGCAGATAGTTTTGCAATGCGGGTCGCGAGTGAAGTGGGAGAGAATCCAGCCAAACAAATCCGACGTGCATATCAGATCGCCCTCGGCCGTCTTCCCAGAGAAGAAGAACAACAAATCGGGCTTTCTCTTTATGATGACTGTAAGAAACAATGGCTTGAATCGGGTGTAACTGACGCTCCGCAACGAGCCTTCAAAAACGTTTGTCACGCGCTCATGAACTCTGCCGCCTTTTTGTATATTGACTAATCATGTCCCATTACCCATTCAATCGACGCCAATTGTTTCAGACTGTCGGTGCCGGACTCTATTCTGCCGCACTTACTGACTTATTCACTCGCGATGTGTACGCCACCAACACGAAACCATCTCCACCGCTCACGCGCGAATTTGACCTACAGCCCAGAACCCCACAACGTCGCCCTCAGGCTGAGGCGGTCATTCACCTCTTCATGAACGGCGGGCCGAGCCAAATGGATCTGTTCGATCCGAAGGTCGAACTCGATCGAAATCATGGTAAAGAGCACTTCGAAAATATTGCTGGCGAAGTCGAGTTCCCCGAACAAGCGGGCGCAATCATGCGCAGCCCGTTCAAGTTCAAGCAGCATGGCCAAAGTGGCATGTGGGTTTCCGATATCATGCCGCACCTGTCGGAACAGGTCGACAAAATCTCGTTGATCCGTTCGATGTACACTTCCAATCTCACCCACGAGCCAGCAATCTACAAAATTCAATCGGGGAGCGAATTTATTGGCCGTCCGACACTGGGAGCCTGGGTTACCTATGGACTGGGAACGGAAAATCAAAATTTACCGGCTTACGTTGTCTTGGATGACCCGCTCGGCCTGCCCGTGAATGGTGTCGACAACTGGCAATCCGGGTTTCTGCCACCGCTTTACCAGGGAACACGATTTCGCGCTACCGGATCTCCCGTACTAAACTTAAAGCCGCAATTCGAAGAGCCCACACGCGTGACGGATTTGGAACGAGACCTAATTTCTCGTCTGGACCGCATTCACCGCCGGGAACGGCAGTTCCGCCCCGAACTCGACGCCAAAATCGCCAGCTACGAATTAGCAGCCAGAATGCAGGTTGCCGCCACGGATGCCCTCGATCTTTCGCAAGAAACGGCAGCCACCCACAAGCTCTACGGCATCGATCAAGAAACGACCTCATCGTACGGTCGCCGCTGCCTGATCGCGCGTCGCTTGATCGAACGAGGAGTTCGTTTTGTACAACTCTACATTAATTCCCAGATTTGGGATAACCATTCTAATATCGGTGAGTCTTTAAAAAATGCCTGCGAACGCACCGACAAACCAGTAGCGGGTCTTCTCTTTGATCTCAAGCAGCGTGGTCTGTTGGACAACACGCTCGTTGCCTGGGGCGGAGAAATCGGACGGTTGCCGATTGCCCAACTACCCGCAGACAAAGACCCAGCAAAGGCCGGTCGCGATCACAATAAGAACGCCATCGTGGCTTGGATGGCGGGCGGCGGGGTGAAGGGTGGTTATGTTCATGGCGCCACCGATGACTTTGGCTTTGCAGCGGTCGAGGATAAAGTCTACGTCGCCGACTGGCACGCCACCCTACTGCACTTGCTGGGACTACACCACGAAGAGTTGTTCTACGAACGTAACGGGTTGAAAGAACGCTTGACCGGAGTGGAACCCGCCCGCGTTGTTCGTGAAATTCTTGCCTGATTTGTCTCTCGTGCGGATGGCCGAGAATTCATCTGGTGGTAAACGATTGATTTTATCAACCCGTACAGAAGCACCGCTGCAACGCCTATGAATTTTGTTAAATACCTCACTCGTTGGTACGAGACCCCGACAAAACAGGCCAGCACAATTTTCTCGCAGAGCAGGCACACCACTACGCCGGGTAACCTTTGGGGACAACTTTTGCGGGCAACGCACTAAAATTGCAGCCAGCACAAGCTCCACAGGCAGCTTACGTTAGCCGGGAGAAAACCTGGTTGGTGATGTACCGTTGTAACGTTTTTAATTCACGAGTGTCCGTATGGGCTCACCAAGCAAGCCTCGTCGACAGGCAATAGCCCCCTTAGTCCTCATATCAATCATTCCCTCAGCACAGTAGAAGGCAGAATGAGGGTTTACGATCAACCGATGATGCGCTGGATGGGCGGGATCACGCCATGCCTTGAGCAATGGGTCATCGGGCCGAGGGGGCTCTAAGACAAGTACGTCAATTCCCGCGCCAGCCAGATGTCCGGAGGCCAAGGCATCCGGTAAAGCCGAGGTATCCACCACTCCACCACGTGACGTGTTCACCAAATAAGAGCCGGCGGGCATCTTCGCAATCGTTTCCGCATTGATGATGTGATGAGTTTCCTCCGTCAACGGACAATGCGGGCTCACCACAAACGACTGGTTCAATAGCTCATCCAGCGTTTCCACGCGCCGGACACCCAATGCCTTGTCGTAACCATCCTCTCGATGAGGGTCGTAAAACAGCACGTCCATCCCCAGGGCCTTGGCACGAACAGCAGTTGCCATTCCAATCCGCCCCAAACCAATAATTCCAAACCCGCGCCCACGCAGCCGAGGGAGCGGTTCAACATGTGTCTGCTTCCAGGCGATGGTCAGATTGTCGCGCAAAAGCGAATTCAGGGTTGTGATGCCACGCGTTAAGGACAATGTCAAACCGATGGCCGAATCGGCCACCTCCTCCGTTCCGTAATCCGGAACGTTCGCCACTGGAATGCCGCGCGACCTTGCCGTCACGTGATCCACGTTGTCGACCCCAACGCCAGGTCGCACAATCACTTTGCAGCGTTCAAGTCGGTTGATCGATTTCGCAGTCAACTCCAAGCTGTGATAGACCATGATGCCATCAGCATCTTCGATCTTTCCCTCCAGTTCCTCTTCGCTAAACGCATTGACTGGAATAATGTCGGCAATATCGCCGAGAATCTCCCGTTCGGGAACTAAATCATCGGTAATAAAATCAGTGATCACGACACGAAATTTTTCATCCACGAACAAAAATCTCCTACTCGAAATTTGTATTACAGGGGTAGATCTCGATCATACAGTTGTACTAGTTCAATCAACATTCCATCAGGCCCTTTGGCACAAACCACATGTTTGGCATCGGGTGCCGAAATCATTTCGGCCATGAATTGGACCCCTTTTACTTTTAGTTTCTCGACCAACTCCGGTACATTCTCAACAATAAACGTAAGCCAACGCACACCAGACTGAAACGCGTGAGAGCGTTCCTCGGGAGGCGAATCAATCTCCATTAACTTGATCAGTGTGTGACCCGCTTGCAAACGCACTTGACGAAATTTCCCAGGTGCCAACTTTGCCCCTACAGCAACGTCTGCGGGTATCTGGATATCTAAAACCTCTTCGAACCCCAAAAAGTCGCGATAAAATTGTAGAGAGTCATCGAAATCACTGCAGACAATGCCAAGGTCAACGGCTGGGTGGAGCATGTTCAACATGTCGAGTCTTTCTAAGATTGAATGCGCAAAAATCTAGGTCGCTGCTGCGTGTCCCGCAGCAACGATTTCGAAGATGTAGCCGTCCGGATTTCGAAAAAAGAATCGCTCAAACGGCGTCGGACGCAAAGGCTCAATTAACTCGGCCCCATTTTCAATTAAACGCCGTTTAAGTTCATCAAATTGCTCTAATGGATAGAAAAATGCAAAGTGCCGTCCAAACTCCTGCTCGAAAGGAGATGGCTCGAAGTCATCAACTTCAATGAGATGCAACTCTTGATTTGACGCAATCGCATGCCATGCTGCTGGCCGTCCAATGTTGTTTGGACGATCGATCGGAGGCCATTGCAGCGTATTTTCAAAAAATGCGGCGGACGTTTTTACGTCACGTACCGCAATGGTCAGGTGTGCAATCATGGTGGAATTTTTTCGTGGGTTGGTTAGCGGGCAAATCGGGGAAACAGAAAAATACCAACCCAACGACCGTGATGGTAAATGACTCTTTTATAGCCAAGAAATGCGTGGTGCGAAAATGCTACTTTGTCTTACTCCCCATCCTCTACGGCGGCAAAAACGCTTAATTGCACGGGAGCGTTCAGGGGCATTTCGTTAATTCCTAAGGCCGTCCGTGTGTGTCGACCTTTTTCACCAAAGACCGCCCGCATTAAATCGGAAGCTCCGTTCAGCACCTGCGGATGACCGCGAAAACCGGCTGCAGCATGGACATTCCCTTCTAAACGCACAATTTGCTGGATACGGTTCAGATCGTTCACCGCCTCTTTTAGCTGCGCTATGGCGTTGATCGCACAAAGCTTGGCGGCTTCATATCCTTCCGCTTCGCTAAGGTCGGCACCTAATTTTCCTTCGTAAGCCAATTGCTCACCTTTCCAGGGCAATTGCCCTGAAGTCATGACTAAATGTCCCGTGCGAATCCAGGCTTCATAAGCCGCTACCGCCGGCGGCGCGGGGGGCAATTCAATCCCAAGTTCTTCAAGTTTGGCTTCAATGGACATAACTTACTCACAACTTGTTCCACAAAGACTAAATCGGCTTTACTTCTCAACCGTCAGTATAACGTGTCCGCTCGCGGATCGAATCGGGGTACGGAAAACACTACAGCTGCCACTGCGCATCCCCTTTAAAGAGCATTACCCCCTTCAAAGAAAATCACCGCAGCGCAACACCCTGCCCCGCCAGCCGGACCACCGGTGCAGAGTCTAGTGCCAGAATCACGATCACAGAATCGTAAAGTAACCTACTGACTTTTCCCGTCATAGGCCTGCTGGACCGCATCGGCATTCTGTTGCTGCCGCATTACCTTTCTAAACTTCTTCCACTCACGACCGTCGATCTTGGCTGCTTGTTCCGTATTGTCCTCGGAACGCCGCCACAATTGGTCGGAGTCGTATTTCACCGCATTGCGACGCAGATACTTACTATTCTCTAAGAGCACTTGTTTGGCTTCCGTAATATGGCCCTCATCTCGTAGCGTGGTAGCGAGAATGTTCTTCTCGTTGGCAAGTTGGAGAACAGACGAAGTACACACCTCAACATTCGCATTCTGTTCCACAACGGCAGCAGAGTCGCTGAAATTTGCGCCCACCGAACTCTTCAATTGGTCCTGGGTTTTATCAACAAGGTTTGCATAGGAAATAAGCACTTCAGCAACGACAATCTCCATACCTGCCGGACAGGCAGGAACTTCGACTTCGAGAAGCACATAGCGTTCTTGTTCGCTAAGCAACTGATTCAAGTTGACGACAACTTGCTTCCCGTTGATATCTGCGTCCCGATTCATCACACGGACTGGACGAATTCCCTCGGTAACGTTGATTGTAATAAGCACTTCTTGGGCCACCACGGACGTCAACGTATCGAATTCCTGGTTGAAAATGTGCACCAAATCGTTGGCATGTTCGATAAAAGCGTGATTACCTCCACTACTCTGAGCCAATTGCGTCATCAGATCCTCGTTGTAATCAAGTCCGAGCCCTAAGGTGGAAACGGTAATTCCCTGCTCCATGAGGGTTCGACCGAGTTGACTCAGTTCTGACGGCGTCCGCGGGCCAACATTCGCCAATCCGTCGGAGAGTAAAACAATGCGATTAACCCGCTCCTTTTCAATGAATTTTTGAATTTCCTGGGCTCCCTGACTCACGCCTGCATAGAGGGCCGTGGAGCCCCGGGCACGGATTGCCACTATTCTTTGTATTACCCACGACTTGTCAGTCAACTTGGTAGCGGGAACAACAACTTCAACATTCGTGTCGTAAACGATCAGCGAAACAATGTCGTTTTCTTCCAGACGCTCCACAACGGTCATGGCAGCGTGCTTCGCTTGTTCCATTTTCTCTCCCGACATTGAGCCTGATTTATCGAGCACGATGGCCACATTGACCGGAGGGCGTTGCTCACTCTGCGGAAGCCGGAAACCGGTCAATCCCACCTTCAAAAACGTGGTTTGCTTTTTATCAGCCAATAGCGTGGGGTGTGACATCGACACTTCCAGATGCACTTGACTGGCAGCAGCTATCGAGGCCAAACACGCCCCACAAACGATCAAGCTGTAGAGTGGCAATAGGCGGTTCATGACGAATTCCTCTCTGCGGTAATCGATATCGGAAACCATGGCTCAAGTGTGAAAAGGCCCTGAAATGGCGTTTCCCGAACCGTGTCTCATTATTAGCGCAAAGTCGTTAGAAACGGTGTCACGGGTTTGTAACGAGTACTCCCCGCCAGGATTGCTCGCCATCAAAATGTCCGGTCATTCCGCAAAAATCCGGGGCACTCCAACAGAAAGGACAAGAATTTCTAAGCGATCAAGTCTCGAACCACCCGACCGTGGACGTCGGTGAGCCGAAAATCACGGCCCGCATAACGGTAGGTAAACCGCTCATGATCAAAGCCCATGAGGTGTAGCAAGGTCGCGTGTAGATCGTGAACGTGCACCCGATTTTCTTCAGCCCGAAAACCGAAGTCATCAGTCGCACCATAAGCCAGGCCACCTTGGACTCCCCCACCGGCCAGCCAAACGGTAAAACCATGATTGTTGTGATCGCGACCATTGATTCTTCCTTGATTGGCACCTTTTTTCGGTAGTTCCACCGTCGGTGTGCGACCAAATTCACCACCCCACATGACCAAAGTTTCGTCTAACAAACCACGTTGTTTAAGGTCGCTTAACAAAGCGGCAATTGCTTGATCGCACTGGCCTGCCAATCGACGATGATTTTTCTCCAAATCGTCGTGGCTGTCCCAAGGCTGGCCAGCACCGTGCCAAACTTGAATGTACCGGACACCCCGCTCCACCAAGCGACGCGCAATTAAAATCTGACGGGCCTGAGTTCCCGCTCCGTAAAGATCAAGTGTGTACTGAGGTTCACGAGACACGTCAAATGCTTCTGCCGCTTCTCGCTGCATGCGAAAAGCAAGTTCAAACGACTGAATCCGTGCCTCCAACTTGGCGTCGGTCGGGCGTTGTTCTTGATGCCGACGATTCAGCTCGCGTAACAACTCAAGCTGATCACCTTGTTGAGCAGTCGTCACGCGTTGATTGCGGATATTTTCAATTAGCTTTTCGATTTCGGTGTGCTGCGTGTCAACATGAGTCCCTTGATAAACACCTGGCAGGAATCCCGCCTGCCAATTCTGAGATTCCTGGATTGGATAACCTCCAGGGCACATCGCAATGAACGCGGGTAGATTCTGGTTCTCGGTTCCTAACCCATAGGTCATCCATGCACCGACACTAGGGCGCACCAACCTCGCCTCACCACAATTCATCAACAGCAAAGACGGTTCGTGGTTCGGAACATCGGCGTGCATGGACCGAATAATGCACATTTCGTCCGCGAACTTTGCAGTTTTTGAGAACAACTCGCTAACTTCAAGGCCACTTTCCCCATATCTCTTGAATTTAAAGGGGGAAGCCAAGCCCACCCCGGTAGGCCGTTCCGTCCTCAAATTGGCCATAGGTAAAGGGCGCCCACCATATTTTGTTAGCTCTGGTTTGGGGTCAAAAGTATCCACATGGGATGGCCCCCCATTCAAAAAGATGTGGATAACATGCTTCGCTTGGGGAACAAAGTGCGGTTGCTTGGGTGCTAAGGGCTGCGTCGCCTCTGCCACAACCTCATCACCAAGCATGGTCTGCAAGGCCATGCTTCCAAATCCGGCGCCGCTACGACACAACCATTCACGCCGCGAAGAGGTACCAGCCCATTGGGTATTCAAAGTTAGTTGCGACATGATTTAATCGACAAATTGAAATTCATTGGAAAGCAACAACACCTGCGCCAAGCGTACCACCGGTTGAAGTTGCGGGGGCAACGGTCCATGGAACCCTTTCTGAGAATTCCAAGTCCGACGCACGCCATGAAAATGTCCGCTAATATCCACCTTCCACAAGTGGGAATCATAATCGGTGCTGGCTCGACTATCGACGACAAAATCAATGGTATCCCCCACCTCAACACGGAGACGCGTTACCGCCGTCACCTGCCGTCGGTCGTGCACACTCCAATCCCCCAACACACCGTGGCGACTTGAAACGATGCGCCCGCGCACTCCATCGCCACGTTTTTCGGAATGAACCAACGCGCCCTGAATGACAATTTCTCCTTCGCAATAAGCAGTCCAGCGTCGTATGGCGGCGCGCGTGGGACCTGCCCCAGGATGCCCACCCGCAGCGCGCAGGTTTAACCAACCCAACTTCGGATCTGGTATTTTCTCACCACCCTGCCAAGCCTCGCCGTTCCAATAAGGTAATTCGGCAAACTCACGAATGCCGTTTTCCTCCTCGTTCAAACCACCATATCCGAACTTCCAAGGCGACTGCGGGATCGACGGCCGCGCATCGCGAGCGCGCGCTTTGTCGAGAAATGCCCCTGCCAATTGACGCTCTGCAGCGTCCGGCGATCGACCCAATACAGCACGATACAAATTGTCAATCGTGGTCATGTCGTCTGGAGTTTTGACCCGATTGCCCAAAACTTCTGCCTGCTGCATCGCAAACGGACTATTCAGCAGGAAGAGTGCTTGCTGCGGAACGGTTGTCTCGTGTCGTTTGGGCGCATGAGTGTCCGGTCCGGCAAAATCAAATGTGCGAAAAATCCCGGGAAGATTTTGTCGATCGATAAATCCATATAACGTTCTCCTGGGAGCATAATCTTTTCCCACGATATTGACCGACGGTCCCCCAATCGTTTTGTCGAGATTACCAGCAACGGCAAGGATACCATCCCGCATGGCTTCAAAATCTTTGCGGCGGCGATTCATACGCCAAAAGAACCGATTTTCAGGATCGATCTGCTGCGCGGGTGAGCCTTCGTCACTGCGCTGTCGATAGACACTTGATAAGACAATCCGTCGAATCAGTTGCTTCACGGACCAACCCTCTTGAACGAATTGCAACGCTAAGTAATCGAGCGCTTCTGGTTGCGCTGGTGCGTCGCTGCGGACACCGAAATCACTCGGTGTGGTGACCAGGCCCGCGCCAAACAAATGCCCCCACACGCGATTCACGAGAACCCGCGCTGTCAGCGGGTTTTGGGGGTTCACAATGGCTTCTGCCATTTCCAAGCGACCGCTTCCGTCGCGGAACGGTGTTGCCTTTGGTCCCGCCAGCAAAGAAAGAAACCTCCGCGGTACGGCGGCGCCTCGATTCCCGGGATTGCCGCGCACAAAGACGCCGACATTTACCACTTGCGCATCTACCAAACGCAATGGTGCTGGCGCATTATTTGGTTCATGAGAACTCGCAAAAACACCATACAAAGCATAGTAATCTGCGGTCGGGATCGGATCATATTTGTGGTCATGACACCGAGAGCAACTCACCGTTAAAGCCATGGTGCCGCGCGTGACCACATCGATACGATCATCGATAATATCATGCATGTTGTTTAAAAAACGCCGACCAAGGGTTAAGAACCCCATGGCCGCCAATTGCTCGGCATCAGTCGCTTCCACCAATCGATCTGCTGCCATCTGCAATTTCAGGAACCGATCATAGGGCAAATCGGCGTTGAACGCCTGAATCAGCCAGTCTCGATACTTGAATGCGTCTGTATATTTTCGCTCTGCGGTGAAGACATAGCCCCGTGTGTCAGCAAAGCGGGCCACGTCCATCCAATGTCGAGCCCAGCGTTCGCCAAATTGTGGCGACTCAAGCAAAGTATTGACCAGTTGCAGATAAGCATCCGGAGCGTCGTTTCCCACAAAATCCTGAATCGCTTCAAAGGTCGGAGGCAAGCCAACCAAATCAAAATAAAGGCGTCGCATGAGTGTGGCACGATCTGCAATCTCCGCCGGCTGAACTCCCTTCCCTTCCAGTCGTGAGAGGACGTAGCGATCAAGATCTGTCGTGGACCATGTTTGTCCTGGCATGGAAGGGACTGGAGTGACCTGAGGTGGCTGAAACGCCCAATGCGTACTGGCCACATCTTCTCCCAAATCATTGTTAGGATGCGCCGTAGAAGCGGTTCTTGGATCGGGTGCTCCCAGGCGTACCCACGCTTCAAAATCTTCGACCACCGCCGCCGGTAATTTCTGTTTCGGGGGCATGTTCGCAACCCCTGCAGTGTGGCGAATTGCTGCAATGAACAAACTCTTCTCTGGTCTTCCAGGGACGATGACGGTCCCAGAGACGCCACCTGCCTGCCAGCCTGCTTGACTGTCGAGACGCAACTCTCCCTGGATCTCGTCCGCTCGACTTGAATGGCAAACATAACAGTGCTTGATGAGCGCTGGACGGATTTTAGATTCAAAGAAATCAATTTCTTCCTGTGAGAAATCGGTTGGAGCGGCTTTCGTCAATGGAGCAAGCAGCAGGCAAGTCAGCAGCGCACCGACCGCGATCTGACAAAAACCCCATCTCAAATGCCTCATCGAGATCATGGCGACAGAAACCTCACTTGCAATGGAAACAGCGTACAACCTTTAATTTTAGATCGACCA
>JAKVBY010000027.1:98421-188150 GCA_022446825.1 Pirellulaceae bacterium | reverse complement strand
GTTCCAGCGTGAGGTAAGTTTTCGCCCTCTGCTTCCCAGAATTCAATCTTGTTGACGAACGGCCAAACCATTCATAGCCCCGTAATCCGCGGCCCAGTCATCCACGGCCCAGAAACGGATGAAATGACAACCTACCACGCTGGCAGGAATCAAGTAGAATTTCCAGGGTCGACACGGGCCCGCAAGTGTTCTCTTATAATCTCTCAGGTATGTGTAGTCGCTTGTCCTCTTCACCAAAGCTACCGAATCTCGAGTTTCCCGAACCATCGGCCAGTCTCGCTTCTCC
Source organism: Pirellulaceae bacterium (assembly GCA_022446825.1). Classification (GTDB taxonomy): domain Bacteria; phylum Planctomycetota; class Planctomycetia; order Pirellulales; family Pirellulaceae; genus JAKVBY01. Next base: position 187,864 of record JAKVBY010000027.1, on the reverse strand, counting down.
GACTTGGCGATCCATGTTTGTGTTTCTAGGTCCGGGCATCGTCATTGCTTCGGTCACCATCGGTAGTGGCGAATTGGTCTTGGCATCGCGCAGCGGTGCTGTCTTCGGGAACCAGTTGTTGTGGTGCTTTGTCCTGGCTGGAGCTTTCAAATGCGTGCAGGTCTATGGGGCGGCACGTCACATCACACTTACCGGCGAACATCCTCTCACCTATTGGAGCAACTTCCCTGGTCCACCACTTTGGTTTCCCCTATTGATTGCACTCCCCACGCTGGCAGTCATGCCCATCGCGTTTTCGGCAATCTCTGAAACCTTGGCAGGTTATATTCACGAGTTAGCCGGCCCGCTCGCCGGCCAGCAGGTGGGACCCTATCAACACATTGAATTCCGGGAAAACTTCTGGGGAACACTTATTCTCAGTCTATGTTTGTGCTTGGCCATTGCCTCCAGTCTGAAGATTCTGGAACGTGTGTCAGCATTTGTCCTGGGAATCCTCCTCACCTGCGTGATCGTGTCAGTGGCCTTTTGTCATCCCGATTGGTGGGAAATATGCCGCGGTATCGTCTGGCCTCGCGTTCCCGAATATGACGCGTGGATCCTCAAGGAATATGCGGACACCTTTGAGCGTCGTAGTCCTTGGCTAGAAATTGCGCTGTACCTTACGGCAGTTGGAGGCGGCACCTTTGATTACGTGGGCTATGTCGGCATGCTGCGAGAAAAGAAGTGGGGATTAGCGGGACGTACTACTGCCTCCCGCGAAGAACTCAATGCGCTCGTTAACTCCAACGATCAGGCCGCCAAGGAACAACTTCAGCGGGCACGGCAGTGGACTCGAGCTCCCCTCCTCGACGCAACCAGTTCTTTTGGAATTGTCATTCTGGTGACCTTATTGTTTGCAATCCTCGGTGCGGAAATTTTAAATGAGCAACATTCTGTCCCCGACAACAGCCAACTCCTCTCACAACAAGAAACTTTTCTGACCATTCTTCATCCACAACTGAAGTGGATTTATCGTGGCGGGGTCTTCTTAGCATTTATCGGTACTCTCTACGGAGCATTTGAAGTCTACAAATACACTTTCATCGAAAGCATTCGTGCCTTTTCACCCCGCTTTGCCTCGAAAAAAAATGATCGGCGCAATGGACAACTGATGTTTGGTTATTGCTATATCGGGGGCCTCACGATGATCTGGTTGCCACAATCGTTGGCCGGGAATGTTGTCGACCGCATGACCTTCGGTGCGGTTATTGGTGGTGCCACCTTATGTGGTTTATGGTGTTTTGCCATGCTCTGGACCGATGCGAAACGCTTGCCAAAACCACTACGTATGGGACCTGCTTTATGGTGGTCGACTCTCATTGCGGGCGTCGTGATGACGGGCCTCGGGAGCCAAACTCTCTTAGTTTACTTTTCTGACTAATCCAAGCTGCTGCCTGAAAGATGGTGACCTTTCCATGAAAATCACAAGTTACACACTGCATCGCCTCAACATTCCCCTACCGCTTCCTATTGGGGACTCGCAAGTACGTTTCGATGAGCATTGGCTGACCGTTCTGGAGCTTCACTGCGATAATGGCACCACCGGAGTCGGTTTTGGGCTGCAACAAGGCAAACCGACTTGCAGCCTTGCCGATCTGAAAATGCAATTCGAGTATTCCTGCTGGAACGCCCTGAAGGACCAGCCGCCCCTGCATCTTGCCCAACGCATCACCCGCCCACGGGGCGGTAACGTCGGCGGAGGATATCTCATCCTGCCGGTCGAAACGGCCCTCTGGGATTTAGTTGGCAAACAACTGGAGATGCCGCTCTATCGAGTCTTTGGTGGTGAACATCGTGAGGTACGTGCTTACGGCAGTACGCTGGACTTCCGACTGAGCGACGAAGATTTTCGCAAGAAACTTCAACGAGTCTCGGACTGCGGCTTCCGCGCCGTCAAAACAAAAGTCGGCCATACAGACATTCAATGGGATCTGCGACGACTTGCCATGGTCTATGACGTGATGGGCAAAGATATCGATTTAATGGTTGACGCTAATGAAGCATGGTCTGTGAAAGAGACCCTCATCCGGATGAACCGCTATCGCGACGCCGGCTTCGAGATCTTTTGGATCGAGGATCCCATTACCCGGGGGGACTACGAGGGATATGCGCGACTCTGTACAGAATTAACGTTTACTCGAGTCAACACTGGAGAATATGTTGGATTTTCGGAGAAACGTCAGTTGCTTGAAAGGGGAGCTGTTGATGTCTTAAACCTCCATGATGCAATTCACGTGACGCGCGCTGCAGCCCATCTCGCAGCGGATTACGGCATCCCCACATCGATGGGGAATACTTTTTTGGAAATCGGCGTCCACCTGGGAGCAAGTCTGCCCGAATGTTTGTATATGGAATTCTCGGACCTGGCCTGGAACGAAATTGCTCAAGAACCGGTGGAGTTCCGAGACGGATTTGCCCTTGCTCCTGACCGTCCCGGTCATGGAATGGAATTGAATCAGGATAAATTGACCTTTTATTCAAAGCCCTAAAAGGCTGAACTTCTATCGTCGCTGGTACCCCACCCAAACCGACCTCACACGCAAACATGCCTATCCAAAGCCACCGTAGCCGGTGCATCTTGCCAATAACCGTGTCGTCTTGCAGATCACGAGTGGAACATTTTTCCGATCCACCGAGTGAATTCCCCCGGATGCATGTTCGCAGCGTCTTCCCCCAGCGAAACAAACAACTGCCCAAAAACCCTTGCCCAAGAGAGTTGCCCACCGCCATACATCTCGTTCTAAATGGGCTACAATGCGGATCTTAATCGTTACAACGGAGTTGCTTTGATGCGTATTGCCAGTGGCGGAATTCAACACGAAACCAATACCTTCGCAAATATTCCGACCACACTCGACGACTTTGTTCGTGACAGTCAATGCGGGCCTCTCCTCGAAGGGGGCGACGTCATTGTAAATCGCTATGCCGGTACGGGTTGTATTCACGGTGGTTACATCGACGGCGCGGCAATCGCTGATGTTGACCTGCTGCCGTTACTGTGTGCCAAGGCTCAGCCTGCTGGAATTGTCGAACAATCATGCTTCGACACGATGCTTGACTGGTTTCTCGAACGACTCGAAAAGGTTCTGCCAGTCGACGGACTTTTATTGGATCTCCACGGCGCCATGGTCGTGGCAAACGACGAGGATGCTGAAGGGGCATTTCTCGAGGCCGTTCGCCAACGCGTCGGAAAAGAAATACCCCTTGTGGTCACCTTGGATTTACACGCGAATATTACGTCGCGAATGGCTGAACTTTCTACTGTGATCATTGGCTATGATACGTACCCTCACGTCGACATGAACGAGCGCGGCCGTGAAGCGGTTCAGCTGCTGGTGTCGACGATTCGTGGCGAAATCACACCTATCCAGGAATTTCGCCAACTACCGTTGCTCACCATGCCACCAATGCAGTGCACCTCACGTGAGCCGATGCAATCATTGATCGCCACAATGCATCAGATGGAGGCAGAGCCAAACGTGCTCACCGCCACGATTGCCATGGGATTTCCCTTTGCCGACATTGTCGATGCAGGTGTTTCCGTATTAGTGACGTGCGACGGGGATGCGGGCTTAGCAAACCACAAAGCCGACCAATTAGCCGGCTCTCTTTGGAACTTGCGGGATGAACTCCAGCCTCGTCTGACCAAGATTGAGGAGGTGATTCACTTTGTTGAAAATAGAGCAAAGGGCCTGACGATTTTTGCCGACGGTTCGGACAACCCCGGTGGCGGCGCACCGTGCGACGGAACGATTGCACTTCAAGCCATGATCGACGCAGGCGTCCAGGGGGGAGTCGTCGCCATTCTTTACGATCCAGAAACCGCCGCACAGGCAACCGCCGCCGGAGTCGGCAGTACCATTCCCGTACAACTCGGGGGAAAAACCGACAACCGGCACGGAAAAAGCGTCCTGGGCGAAGCTACCGTCCAAGCATTATGCGACGGCAACTTCGTATATGGTGGACCCATGCTTCGTGGCGTCGCCGAACAACTCGGTCCGACAGCTACATTGCGAATTGCCAACGTGGAGGTTATTGTTTCTTCTCAAAGGCGGCAATGCTTGGATGCGGAAATGTTGCGCATCGCCGGGATTGAACCAACTCAGCGACGTCTGATCGTGCTGAAAAGTGCAGTTCATTTTCGGGCCGACTTTGAACCGCTTGCCGCACACATTTTTGACGCCGACACACCTGGGATTCATCGTCCCGATTTTTCCGCATACGATTATCAACACGTCCGTCGCCCGATTTACCCGCTGGATCCAAACGCCCACTGGAATCGCCTGCCATAAAAACCGAAGTCTTCCCACATCCAACATGATTAAATTGTTGACTCGTGCAGTTTTCTCGATAGGTTGAGTGCATTCCGTGCCTCGTTACATAGGCTGGAATCGAATTTTGAACATGCGTTAGATAGACATCGAGTAAGGAGAAGTCGATGTATTGGCGAGGTGCTATTCTTTCCGCTCTCTGCACACTTAGTTGTGTAGCAACGCTCTTTTTTTGTCCTTTTAGCTCGGCCCAAGACGAAGTCGCCGATGCGCAGGCAACTCGAAAATATAGCGTTGCCCTGGGATTTCAAAAAAAGAAATTGTTCGACCAAGCCGCTCCCCGCTGGCAACAGTTCATTCAAACCTATCCACAGCACAAACGGACACCAACGGCCTATCACCATCTGGGGGTCTGTCAAATTCAGCAACAAAAACATGCCGAAGCGGCCAACACCTTTCGGACAATTCTGTCCAAATTCCCTCAGTTCACCGCCCTCGATAGTACACATTTCAATCTTGGCTTAGCGATCTACAACGCTGCTCTCACATCACAAAAACCAGCTGATTTCAATCAAGCAGCTACGACGTTCGGAGAGGTCTCGGCCAAGTTTGGGAACAGCCCGCTCGTACCCACATCCCTTTTTTATCGCGCTGAATGCCTCTGCTTGGCCGGTGATTTTAAAACAGCGCTGCCCGTTTATCAAAATATCGTGAACGCTCACCCAAATTCGCCGGTCGCCCCTCGGGCACTTTACGCCTTAGGCGCAACACAGCAAGATTTGGAAATGGAAACCGAAGCCACGGCAACCTACCAATCGTTTCTCCAGAAGTTTCCCCAAGACTCACAAGTCAACGACTGCCGTTTGCGATTGGGAGATTCTCTTTGCAAACAACAACGGTTTGCAGAAGCGGAACCGATCTTTGCGCAGGCAGCGGGGACAGCCGACTTTGCGAATGCCGATTTTGCCGTGATGAAATATGCGCAATCGTTGTTCGAACAAGACAAACTACCGCAAGCAGCCGCGCAATATGAATCCCTTCCGGGTCGTTTCAAGGAAAGCGAATACATTGGTACAGCATATTTGGCGGCGGGAAAATGCCGCTACCGGAATAAGGAATTTCCCCCCGCTCAAAACAATTTCACCGCTGCGGTCAATTTAAAACAACCAGACACCTCCTCCGAAGCTGCCTACTGGCTTGCTCGGACACTCAGGCAACTCAAAAATCCCAACGGTGCGATCCAAACGCTCGATCAAGCAATTGCCGCCTATCCGCAAAGTGAATTCCGACCACTATGCCAATTCGGACGCATCGATGCGATTTTTTCGATTGAAGCACGACAAAAGGAAGCCGTCCCGTTGTTTGCTCAATTTGCCGCGCAAAATGCCGCACACGAAAAGGCCCCAGAAGCACTCTATCGTGCAGCATTAGGCTCGTTGCAACTTCAAGATTATCCTAACGCACAAAAATACACTGCAACCTACCTTGCCAACCCAGAGTTCATGCAGCACCCCTTGGGACCTGAAGTCCTCCTCTCGGCAGCAGAAAGCTATCTGCGACCAGAGCCCCCCGACCTGGGAAAGGCAGAAGCTTTTTACCGCCGCTTAATAAGCGAATTCCCTCAACATGATCGACTTCCACGAGCCCAACTCGGAATCGGTGTCTGCCTACACGCTGCCAAGAAATACGAACCGGCCATCCAGCAATTAACAACATCTGCTCCGCTGTTCACAGATCCGATTCTTTTGGCAGAATCTCGACTTTTAATTGGTCGCTGTTTTCTGGAAACGGAACGAGCAGAACAGGCCATTGGAATGCTGCAATCCGCACGGGCCGCCAAACCGGACTGGGAGCACGTCGATGAAGTCATCTTCGTCTTAGGTCTGAGCATGCGCAGTGCTGGTCAAGCCGATCCAGCCATCGCGACCTTCAATGAATTAAATGCAGCCCATCCTCAAAGTCTCTTTCGTGGTCAAGGCATTTGCCAAGTCGGAGAAATTCGCTTCCAGAACCAAAAATACGATGAGGCCATTGCCGCTTACCAGAGTCTCATCTCACAACTTCCACAGGATCCTTTTGTACCTCAAGCTTTATATGGCATGGCGGCAGCAAAATTCGAGAAATTAGATTTCGCCGGCGCTCAGCCCCACCTCGATCAATTAATCGGCACTCATGCGATTTCTCCAATCGCACCGCGCGGCAAATACTTGCGAGGTTTGTGTCGCCTTCGCCTCAGTCAGTTCCAACCTGCGTTGACCGATTTGACTGAGTTCATTGCCACCACACCCGAACAAACGGATTTGCTCGGTGCACGCTATGCTCTGGCGCGTTGTCAAATCGGACTGAAGCAACTGGACCCGGCCATCGCCCTCTTGCAATCCATCCTCAATGAGAAACCGGACTATGCACGGGCCGATGAAATCTATTACGAGCTAGGGTTCGCCTACCTGGATGCAATGAAGACCAAAGAAGCGGCCGATAACTTCCGACAACTCGCAGAAAAATTACCGCAAAGTTCCCATGCCGCAGAAAGTTGGTATCGGGTTGGCGAGTTCCATGAAACGGTTGACCAATTTCCGGCCGCGATTGCCGCTTATACAAGCGGGCTAAAAATTCCCGCCGAGCAGAACACCGAATCCACGATTCGTGAAAAACTACAGTACAAATTAGGGGCAGTTCAGTACAAACAGGAGCAGTACGGGGTCGCAATTCAAACGCTGCAACAACAAGTCAACGAGTTCGGTCAGGGAGAATTGGCAGAAGCCGGCCAGTATTTACTCGGCGAAAGTTTTTATCGGGAAAAAAACTACCCGGAAGCGCTGGCACGCTTCGCCAAGGTAATTGGATCAGCAAGAGAGACTGCCAAGGAATTTCACGCCCGATCGTACTACCGTAGCGGTGTTTGCGCCGCATTCCTGAAGCAATGGGCGGCAAGCCAGCAGCACTATGCTGCTCTCGTCAATGGCTTTCCCGATTTTGAAGTTATCGGTGAAGCGCGTTATGGCCTCGGGATGGCCCTGCAACATCAGCAAAAACTCGACGAAGCCAAAGGCGTGTTTCAACAGGTCATCAACAACGAGCCAGAAACGGAAACAGCAGCAAAAAGTTGGTTTATGATAGGACAGTGTTGGTTTACACAAAAAAACTATGCCAAAGCAATCGATTGCTTCTCAGAGGTCGCCTTTGGATTCAAGCACGAAGAATGGCAACCACTCAGCTATTTTGAAGCAGGGCGTTGCTATATCCAATTAATGAAACCCGCCGCCGCGCAAGAAATGTTAAAAACGGTGGTCGACGAATTTCCCAACCACGCACGGGTGGCTGATGCAAAAGCCATCTTGGCTGAATTAAACCAATGACAGGTCCACGTTTCATTCTAGATTTCAGAATCAGTACTTCCAGAACCTTGAAGCATAGGCCCGCTGACGGTTTACCACGACTAATACTCACATCACAAGAACACTTTTCTCAAATCGATCGGTCATCAACCGATTTGAGACAACGTTTTGGAGACTGAAGATGATTCACAAATCTCCCTACCTGCAATGGATCGCCTTACTCTTCGTGCTGCTACTTACGCTCCCCTTTGTAGAGCAATTAGCGGGACAAGACGACCAACGAGCCGAAGAACCGGCTGGCGTCGTATCGGAAGCGGACCCCCAGGCAGAGACCGACGACGCAACAGAAGGATCGCCTTCTTCTGAGAATGCAGCAAATGAATCTTTGGGCAATTCCGATTCTTTATTGGCGATGATTTACGACAGTGGAATTACCGGAATTGCATTCATGGGAGTGCTCGCTTTGTTCTCACTGGTTGCCGGAACTGTGGCGCTGGAACGTGCTGTAAACATGCGGCGCGAGAATATCATCCCTGCCGCCTTTATCCAGGAATTGAAGCAAGTTGGGCAAAATCTTCGTCCCTCGCTAGAGCCGCTCAAGGAAATTTGCCAGAGTTCACAAAGTCCTGTCGCCACCATCGTGCAAGCTGGCATCATGCGATCCGGTTGTGCACTCAGCGATGTTGAAAAATCGATGGAAGATGCGGCCGTGCGAGAAATGTCAGAAATCCAAGCAAAGATTCGCCCCTTACGTACGGTTGGTAGTGTTGCGCCCTTGGTGGGGTTATTAGGAACGGTTGTCGGCATGATTATTGCTTTTCATACCGCCAGCCAAGCCGGTTTAGGAAAAGCGGAACTCTTAGCTAAAGGTATCTACATGGCTTTGTTAACCACCGCTGGTGGGCTTTCCGTTGCTATTCCAGCACTGCTGCTGGGCTCTTATTTTTCCGGGCGTGTCGAAAAGTACTTTCGTCAGATGGACAAGTTTTTAGTGGCTCTGATTCCTCTCCTGGCAGATTCAGCGGCTGTGACTCCCGCAACACAAGGCGAATCCTCACCACCTTCGGCGTCCCCACAAGACCCCACATCTATACCCAGCACCAATCCCTTGATGAAAGCTTGAATCTGTGCTTCCCTTTCACCTGAACTGAAACCAAGTCATGCGTTTACCAACCTCTACCGAAGATTCCGAAAGCCCCAATCTGACACCCGTTATCGATGTCGTCTTTCTGCTGTTAATCTTCTTTCTTGTGGCCACGCGTTTTGATCAAGAAGAACGTGAACTGGACGTCGAATTACCCGAGGTCGTCCAGGCACAACCTATCGCCATGACACAAGGACTCATCATCAATATTACGCGTGAGGGGACCTTTAAGGTCGTCAGTCAAGAGTACGATGAATCCCAACTCCAGGCACTAATCCGCGAAGCAAAAAAAAATAACCCTCATCAAACTGCGTTGATTCGAGGTGATGGCGAAAGCGCCTTAAAGTATGCGGCACGCGTCATGAGCCTGTGCAACCGTGCTGACATGGACTATCGGATTGCCGCGTTGCAGGAGCGTTAACTTTCGTGGAAAACCAAACTGAGGTTCGACCGATTTCGAAAAAGCTGCTGGCGATCATCGCAATTTTTTTGCTAGGTGGGTTGTTGGTTTGGGGAACACCACGCCGTATAAGCCGTACGGTTGCCCTCGATGACAAAGTTCACTTTGCAGCGAGCTCAGCACTTTCGCAACGCTCCATTGCTTGGCAACCAGCGACGGCAATTCCAGATTTACTACCCGAATCAATTACAGAAGCCTCCCTACTCACGCCTCGTTTAACCAAACAAGGCACGGTCCTGTATTGCACAGTTCGCACTCCCAAAAGCAAGCAGGACATCTGGAGAGCCCAATGGATGGAAGGCAGGTGGCAGCCTCTGGCACCTGTTGCAGAACTGAACAGTAAGGCCGACGACCTGGCAGCCGTCGTCTCGTCGGATGGAAAATATCTTTACCTGAGTTCCAATCGCGCCGGAGGCTTTGGCGGATTTGATCTCTACGTTTGCGAATGGGACGGCAATCAATGGAGCAAACCACGTAACCTGGGACCAACCATTAATACGGTGGCCGACGAGCAGGAGCCGTCCATTACATCAAGTGGGAATCAACTGCTGTTCGCTTCGAATCGCCGCCTCGAGGCAGAGGCCACGGAAACAAAGATCGATCATTTAGATGATCCGACGAAAAAAAAGGCCGGTCGCCGGCAACGAAAACAATCCCGCTTCGATCTTTTCTACAGCGACCGAGTCAATCCGGCTGATGACTGGTCACGCCCCAAACCGTTGTCCGAGGTAAATCGCCAAGAATCACACGAATACTCCCCCTTTATTTCTCCGGACGGGACACGACTCTATTTCACGTCGGATCGTCAAAAGGCTCCTGGTTCGCCAAGACATCTCGACCTCTACACCGCCCGACGAACCAGCCATGGGTTTGGCCACGTGCAAAATCTCGGGCCCAACATCAATTCAGCCGCAGATGAAGCCGAACCCACCTTGTCTCCGGAAGGGTTTTTGTTGCTGTTTGTCAGCAACCGCAATGGTCGCGACCAGATTTTCACAAGTCGTGCTACGGAGGTTATCCAAGAGGTTGTTTGGGATACCGCCCATCTAGCCGTCTTGAGCCAAGTGTGGCCGATCGCATTAATTTTTACAGTGTTAGCGGTCCTACTAGGTGCACTTTTACGTGCACGTGGTTGGCTGACGCACCTGTTAGCCGAAAGTCGCTTTCTTGCCATCAGCATCATCATTCACGCACTGCTGGTTATTGTATTGGCATTTTGGTCACTCCCCACAGTAATTGAGATCATCGTCACCAAAGTTCAGGAAGCCGAAGCAAGCTCCCAACCGTTCGACGACAATCAACACGAATCACACGAAGACGGACAGGAAGCATGGGAGAAACTCGCTGACTTGCAAGCAACGGATACCGCGATCGATTTGGTTCGTCGCGAAACACAACCCAACAATCTTCCCGACCAATCCGACCACCTTACGCCGACCATTTCGATCGACTTGGCCCGGCACCTACCTTCCAATCGCGTCCTCTACTCAGCACCGGTTGAACCTACGGAAGTTTCGCAGGTCGAGAAGCCTAGTGAACGCGATATGGCTCCGGCCCTGGCGGTTGCCGAATTAGTCAATGAAATTGACGTCCCGCAACTTGAACCAACCGTTACTCCAGAAGAACCCATGGAAACGCAACCGGTGGAAATCGTGCGGAGCCAGCCGACCGATGCTCCGCCTCTGGAACCAACCGAATTGCCGACGTTAGCAAAGCTCAAACCGATCGACTTAGCCACAGCATTGCCTCAAGAAGTCCCGTTTCCGAATACCCCAGCAGAACTCTCACAAGAGATAACGGCACCTCAAGTTGCGGCCGTCGCACAACAGGTCGTCGAAATAACCGATGCCACCGAAGCTCCGATCATTCCTCCCGCGCCGACAAATCGCTTACCCGCCACACTAGCAAGTCAAATTCAAGTGGCCCGCCGCCCATCGACAACTTCAGTCCCTCAGCTTAATACTGAGTCTGAACAGCCACTGCGCAGCCTACCTCGTAACGCGGCACCCTTAGAGATCGTGGAAACCGAGGAAGAAATGCGTGAGGTCCTCCCAAAACTTACGAAACGTGTGAACAACGTATCACTCGAAACGACCGAAGTTGCTGCGGACGAGCCAAACGACCCCCTAGCTCCCACCCCAACTCCACCCATTTCTCTGGAACAAAACACGGCTCAAATTAATCTTCCACGACGGGACGACCCACCGCCTCAAATAGAAGTTCAAACCCCCCAGGAAATGGCGGGCCCCGGTGATGCCCAGCAGCGCATCGTCGTTGGAGAATTAGCCGATGTGGCTGTCGATGTGCCGCCAGCCTTTGGACCTATTGTCAGCCGTTTGGATCGACCTCGTGCTAAAGCCACGCGTGTTGTTTATGCCGCAGACAGCGTCGGCCTGAGCGAAATGTTCACCTTACGACAAGGGGATATCCGCAAACAATTCATTGAGTTGTTCGATGGCTCAATCGATTCGGAAGTCTCTGTTAATCGCGGCCTGCAGTGGTTAATCGACCATCAAAACCAAGATGGAAGTTGGAGCCTCAATAACTTTCATGTTAATTGCCAGGGTAAGCATCCAAACTGCACCCGTCTTGGAACCGTGCAATCCAATTCCGCCGCGACAGGATTGGCAATGTTGCCCCTGCTGGCTGCCGGGAACACACATCAGTTTGGCGACTTTCAAGTGCAAATGGCCGCCGCCATTAAGTGGTTTACAGAGGTTCAACAAGAAGACGGCCGTTTGTTCGGTCCGGGCGTTCAGCAAATGATCTATAGTCACTCGATCGCAACCATCGCAGTGTGTGAAGCATATGGCATGACTAAAGATCCGGCTCTCAAGCCCATGGTGGAACGGGCGTTAAACTTTCTTGTCCAAGCACAGCACCAACCCACGGGCGGATGGAGATATCTGCCCAATCAAGGCTCTGATACATCCGTGGTCGGCTGGGCAATGATGGCATTAAAAAGTGGCGAAATGGCAGGAATTCAACCGCCCCCAGCAGCCATCAACAATGTCGCTAAGTGGTTGGCCTTTGTCGAAGGCAACAAACCGGTGGGTGGCTTGTTCGGCTACCAAACCCCAGGTGTCAGTCCCGCCATGACCGCCGAGGGTTTGTTATGTCTGCAGTTTATGAACACGGGCCGCAACGAGGCGCGGATGCGGGCTGGCGCAGATTATTTGCTACAACATTTACCGGAGCCGAATCAAAGCCGCACGTCCTATTATTGGTACTATGGAACGCAGGTCATGTACCACATGCAGGGGGATTACTGGAAAGCATGGAATACCAAACTACGTGACCATTTAGTACAAACACAAATCAAAGATGGCCACATGGCCGGCACTTGGGAACCACGCGACAACTGGGAAAATTCCGGCGGCCGACTATACACCACAGCGCTCAAACTTTTGATGCTCGAAGTATATTACCGTCACTTACCTCTGTACGAACAACTCGACGAGTAGGCCCTGATGAACCCCCGACGCAATTTCCTCAAACAGGGTCTCGCGACTTCGCTGGCTGGCTGGTCGCTATCTTCAGGTCTGGCGGACGAAGCTACGAGCCTGGGTGAATTACATCTAGCCCCGTTTCGTTTTGACGTCACGCCACCAACTGGCCATCCTTGTTGTGGTGGGTTAACGAAACCCGTGGAAGCTGTGGACGATTCTCTGGAAGCCATCGGGATCGTGTTGTGGGGCCTGGGAAAGCCAATTGTCATTTGCGCCGTCGATTGGACTGGAATTCTCAACGATGCGCATGTGCAATGGCGGACGGTGCTGGCCGACGCCGCGGGCACGACACCGGATCGCGTCGCCGTACAGTGTGTACATCAACACAACGCACCTTTTGCCTGCCTGGACGCACAACAAATTGTCGAAGAGCAGGGAGATCTCCCTCCGATTGTCGAAGTCGATTTCTTTCATCGCTGCTTGGATCGAGCACGTACAACGATTCAAGCCGCGGTCCGTTCACCTCGACGGATCACCCATATCGCTCAAGGCCAAGGAAAAGTAGAGAAAGTCGCCTCCAATCGGCGCGTCTCGCGTGACAGCAATGGTCAGATTCTTCGGATGCGCGGTAGCAGTTGCCAAGATGAGGAACTGATCGCGTTACCCGAAGGACTCATTGACCCTTGGCTCAAGACAGTGGTTTTTTTTGACGGTGCAGAAAAAATAGCAGCTTGTCACTACTATGCGACCCATCCGATGAGCTATTACGGTGATGGTCGCGTGAGTAGTGACTTTGCAGGACTGGCGCGCAAACTTCAACAAGCGGCCGATCCCACCTGTACTTACATTTACTTTACCGGCTGTGCCGGAAATGTCGCAGCAGGAAAGTACAACAACGGCTCGAAACCAGTGCGACCTTTACTCACCAAACGTCTGCATCAAGGAATCCTCAAGTCACTGGCAGGATTGCAACCCGAAGCAATCCATTCCGGCGGCTGGAAAACCGTCAATCTTTTACCACCCAAGAGAGAATCCTTCGTCTTCGATCAGTTGGCACAGCAAATTGCAGACCCAGATCAATCCTCCATCCATCGCAATCGCTGTGCATACCGGCTAGCCTGGATGCAGCGGCTAGAACAGCAAGTCCCGATCGTACTGAGTTCATTACACATTAACGGAGTGCGGCTCCTGCATTTACCCGCTGAGTGTTTCGTACAATATCAACTGCGTGCACAGCGCATGCAGCAGGATCAGTTTGTGGCAGCCGCTGCCTACGGTGACGGCGGGCCCTGGTATATCCCGATTAAAGAGGAGTACCCCGCTGGGGGTTATGAAGTCAGCGTGGCCTTCTGCCATCACGAAGTCGATGCACTTCTGACAGCAGGAATAGAGCAACTTTTAGCCTAACCACCCACATCCCCAGCTGCAAAAAGCGATTCAGTCGCACTGGAACAGACTCGCAAAAGCGCGGCTGCGACAATCTGAGACCTCCGAGTACTCTCCCCACCCAGCCGAATTGCTGATGGTTCGACAGCAATCCCAAGAGAACCATGGCTCTCCAACACATTTCCCGCCAGGCGGCCGTTCTAGCAGTTGACTTTTTTATTCTGCTCCGGAAGAGTTGGAGTCTCGACATCCTGCTGCACCAATCCGCCCTTACCTAAACTAGGCAAATACAGTATTTTCTATCTTCCCGCAAACGGCATCGGGCCCTGCCATCTCACCTAGTTGTGTTCTGAACGCCACTTGCTCCAAGTCTCTAGGCGTTCCCATGGCTTCCTTGAATCTGCAACTGAGTTTTTCGCTTTATGAATTCTGCTACACCGGCGGGGATTGCTACCTCACGTCGGCCTGAGAAATATCGTTTCTACCCCGGCTGGACGATGCTCGGAATTGCTGCCTTGGCAAATTATATGTCGGCACCGGGACAATCTCATTCGGTAGCGGCTTTTAAAGAACCGATGCGCGAGTCGCTCGGTATCACGGAAACGAATTACTCACTGGCCTATGGAATCGGCACTCTGATCAGTGGTTTGCTGTTACCCATTACCGGCCGTCTCCTCGACCGTTTCGGCGCTCGACGGGTATTGCCTGTCGTTGGCCTGTTGCTGGGTGCTGGCTGTCTGATGATGTCACAAGCAACAAACTTACAAGGGGTGATCATTGGTTTCAGTCTCATCCGCATCCTCGGTCAAGGCGCGCTTTGCCTGGCCGCAATGTGGCTCGTCGGGGAGTGGTTCGAACAGCGCCGCGGCTTTGCCACGGCAATCGCAGGTCTAGGCGGCAGTATCTCAGTGATGTGCTTTCCTTTGATCAATGGATATTTGATCTCTCACTATAATTGGCAAACGGCTTGGGCCGTTTTAGGCATCGGAGTCTGGGTCACCGTTACCGTGCCGAGTCTTTTGCTCGTGCGTGATCGACCTGAAGAACTGGGCCTTTCACCGGACGGGTTTGATAGCCAGCCCGCCAGATCAAAGCCCGCTCCCTCCTCCGAGACAACGAACTCCTCGGTATTGGAAGGTTGGGAAACTCGCGATGTTCTGCGTGACGTTAATTTCTGGAAACTCCTTTCCATTCCGGTCACCAGCGGCTTGGTCGGTACCGGCCTCGTCTTTCACCAAGTATCCTTATTAGGCAGCCATGATGTATCTGTTCACTGGGCTCTAGGACTTCTGTCCCTACAAGCCTTGATGTCTACCTTAGCCGCCTTGGGATCCGGCTGGCTCGCGGATCGCTGGGAATGTCGCTACCTTTTGTGCGTGGCAATGGTCTTTTTGGCTCTGGCGGTAGCTTTGGTGATTGCATTGCCTTGGTTCTACTTAGTCATCCTTTATGCGGTTTTGCTGGGGTTGCACGGAAGTGTACTGCGTAGTGCCGGAATGATTGTCTGGATGACTTACTACGGCCGCCGTAATCAGGGTACGATCCGCGGCTGCGCCGTCGCTATGATGATTTTTGGGGCCGCGTTAGGGCCTCTTCCGTTGGCCCTTTCCATTGACTACTTTGGCTCTTATTCTCCTGCACTCTACATATTTCTGATCATGCCAATCACTGCGGCCGTCCTCACAGCAACGGTATCACAGCCGCAGTCACAACCCGTGACAGAAGTGCGATAAGCAGTAACTGCAAAGGCTGAAAATCTGCTTTCCCCTCAACGAACAGGAGTCCATTGGGCTATAATCGGAAATCTTTTTTGGGGAAGTACGTTAAATCAGTGAGTCTAACGGGCCGCAGGCCTGTCGCATCGCATTGGTCTTCTTTCTCCTCCTTTTCTCCGACCAGTATTCAAAACCCATTCATTTCCGCCGAGCTTGCATGATGAGCCTTCCTGCCAACCAATCGAGTCGCCGTAAGTTCCTCAACAGCACAACACGTGGACTACTTTGCGGAGCGTTGATTCCCCCGTCCGTCCATTCGACCGTTGTTGCCCAAGATAAATCGCGTTCGGTCAATGACCGGCTTGGGGTGGGCGCAATTGGCCTACGCTACCAAGGCTCGGTGATTACCCACAAAGCACAGCTTTACGGAGACATTGTCGGCCTCTGCGATGTAGACCAGCATGTACGGGAGCAAGGTCGCGCGTCATTTGGTAGTACGCCAAAGATCTATGAAGATTATCGTGATCTACTAAATCAAAGTAACGTCGATGTCATCCTGATCGGGACTCCTGATCATTGGCATACAAAAATGGTGATCGATGCTTGCCGGGCCGGTAAAGACGTGTATTGCGAGAAGCCTCTGACGCTGACCATCGATGAGGGAAAATTATTGACCGAGGTCGTTCGAGAGACCGGCCGTGTCGTCCAAGTCGGTTCATGGCAGCGCAGTGATCATCGCTTCCGATTGGCCATCGAACTAGTGCGTCAGGGGCGTATTGGTGAGTTGCAACGGGTCGACGTGGTGCTCGGGAAAAACAAAGTGGGTGGCCCCTTCGAGATAAAACAACCACCTGGCAATATCAACTGGGACATGTGGCAAGGTCAAACGACCGACGTACCTTACATGGAGGAACGTTGCCATTACACTTTTCGCTGGTGGTATGCCTATTCTGGTGGTCAAATGACGGACTGGGGCGCTCACCATTTGGACATCGCTCAGTGGGGCATTAATTCACTGCCCGTCGAAATTGAAGCCACTGCAAATTATCCTACCGTCAAAAATGGTTATGACGTCGCGATTGATTTTACAGCTCGTTATCGTTATGCCAACGGCGTGGAAATGAACGTGCGCGACTACGGACGCAATGGCGTCATGTTCACAGGTACCGAAGGTCGCGTCTTCGTCAATCGCGGCATTGTTTCCGGGAAGCCTGTAGAAGACCTGGCAGCAAGGCCGTTGTCGCGAGAAAACTTTGCCGTTTATGACAACGACAACCTGGACCGCCCAGAGCGAGCTGGGAAACTCGATGCAATCGTCAATCACATGGGAAATTTCTTTGACTGTATCCGTGCTCGCAAACCAACCATTTCAGATATTGAGAGCCAACACCGCAGCGTCTCGACTTGCCATCTGGGGAATATCGCCATGAAACTTGGACGCCCTTTAAAATGGGACCCTAAAAACGAAGTATTTTTAGGCGATGCGGAGGCCAACACCCATAAAAGTCGCCCACAGAGATCGGGATACGAAGTTGTTTAATGTCGATGATCATTACCGACCAACACCGTGAACAATTCAACGACGAAGGTTACTTCATCGTTGAACATGCGATTTCTGCTGAGCACCTCAACATTTTGAGGTCTGCCTGCGAATACCTTATGGATTTGATGCATCAGGAAATGGACCGTCTGGGAACCGATCACATTCACATTAGCCATCGAGGAAAACGCTATCATATTGCCAAGCAATACGAACAAGCTCCGCGTCTCTCCGAGTACGTGTTTGGCAACTTAATGGCCGAGGTCTGCCGGGCTACGATCGGAGACAACGCATTTTTGTTTTACGACCAATATGTCGTCAAATCAGCAGAACAAGGCATTCGTTTTTCTTGGCACCAAGATGGTGGTTATTTGGGATTCTCCCACCGACCTTATGTAACGGTATGGGCTGCAGTCGATGACATGACTTTGGAGAATGGGACTGCGCGCATTATGCCTTTTTCACACATTGGCATTCGAACTCTTGTAGAACACCTTCAGGAAACAACCAGCGGTGACAAGATCGGGTATTTTGGAAATCAATCTGGCATTCCTGCCATTGTCCCTGCCGGTAGTATTGTCGTATTTAGTTCCCTCACCTTTCATTGCAGCGGTGCCAACACCACCGACCAAATGCGCCGCGCTTACGTGACCCAATATTCGGCAGAACGCATCTGCAAACCGCATGCGAACGAGCCCTTACATCTCGCCGTCCCCTTCTTAAAAAACGGTCACCCGGTAAACCCATCTTGCTAACTCAAAACGGTAACCACTCCATGACACACTCGCTATTGAACCGTCGTGATTTCTCCTTAACAATTGCCGCTGCAACGACTGTCACAGCGCTGCCAGCTTGCGCCCAGGATAAAAAAGATTTTGCCTTGAAGTACATCGTCGGATCATCGATGTACGGCTACACTCCTCTGGAAACTCTCCTTCCCGAAGTCGGTAAGACGGCGGCTGCCCATATCGATATCTGGCCCAAGTCGCATGGCAATCAGCGCGAGCAAGTGGCTGAAATGGGGGAAGACAATTTTTCTGCCTTGCTCGCAGCAAATGACATCTCGCTCGGCTGTATTACCCAGTACAAATTAGGACCGCTTCGTTTACAGGAAGAAATGAGATTTGCCCAGCGTTTCGGTTGCCAAACGATCGTCGCAGGCGCAGTCGGACCTGAGAAACTACTAGGGAGTGAGTTAAAATCGGCCGTCAAAAAATTTGTCGAACAAATGAAGCCGCATGTGGCGGTTGCAGAAGAGACCGGCGTCACCATTGCCATTGAAAACCATGGAAATAGTTTGATTAGTTCGCCAGACTCAATGAAATGGCTGATCGAAGAACGCTCTTCGGATCATTTGGCCATCGCGTTCGCACCCTACCACCTGCCGCAAGACGAGCAACTACTCGGTGATCTTATTCGCAAATTAGGCAATGGAATTGAAATGTTCTATGCCTGGCAACATGGCATGGGTTGTCACAAAAAGCTCCCCAAGGAGCAGGAGTTGCTACAACTGCCAGGACGTGGTGAGCTTGACTTTGAGCCGTTGTTTGCAGCCCTGCGCGAGATTGACTATCACGGTTGGACAGAAATCTTCATGCACCCAGTGCCGCGGGGCATTCCCATTCTCGAACCGACCTCTGCCGTCACCGACGAAATCAACCGCTCGCGGGCATATATTTCCGACATTCTCCACAGACTCTAGCCCCGGCGGTGTCATGGATTTGCTAACCCGCAAAGTTTATCTAAGCACTACCACCGCTCCTGTCAAAACCAGGATCATCCTTGCAATCGGTCCAACCGAAACTAGTAGAGGCTTCGGAACATCCGTTACCAAATGACAGCCGTTGTCGCGTGACAAACAGGTTTCGCACGATCGAATTCCACGTTCTGCATTTTAGAGAGAGTGGAGTGTGAATCTTTCCCCCGTCCCGCGATTGCGATGGGCGACAAAGACCAACCAAAGCCACAGGGAGAGTCGCCACCAGGCGTCTCAGACGGGGAATGCTTGGTCAAAGGGAAATCCCAAGCCAGAAAATCGATTTCAGAGCTCAAAAAATCTCATTTCTTCGAGGAGGGAACTTGATGCGTTGTTTTTGTTTGGCGGTCATTGCCGCTGTCGGTTGCCATGGATTTTCCAGCCAATGGTTGTTTGCTCAAAGCGACGATGAACTTGCACCACTACAGTTGCCAGAAACGGTTGTTGAGGCCAGACCCGATCCGTTTCCGACGAATCCGCTTGCAGGAGACACCTTGGTCACACCGGGCCGTGGGGAATCCCTGGCCAATACAACCGCATCTTCCGTCACGGTGATCACCCGTGACCAGATTGAAGCCTCACGACATTCCAGCGTGTCGGAAGTTTTGCGTGGGATTTCTGGTGTGGATGTGGTCCAAGCGGGGGGCCCGGGTCGTCAAACATCGATTTTTATGCGGGGAGCCAATTCGGAGCACACCAAGGTACTTATCGACGGTATTCCGGCCAACGATCCTAGTGGACCCACCCGAGCCTTTGACTTTTCTACTTTATCTCTAGACAACGTGGAACGAATAGAAGTTGTCCGCGGTCCTCAAAGTATGGTCTATGGGTCGGACGCAATCGGTGGCGTCATCAACATCGTCACCCGGCGAGCCGATGGGGCACAGCGCGTGCTCGCCAGCGCATCTGGAGGCAGTTTTGGCACCCACGAGGAACGCATCTCCGTTAGTGGTGGCGACCATAACAAGTATTACTCGGTCGGTGCCTCCTATTTGAATACAAATGGTTTCTCTGCAGTGAGTCGGCGGCTTGGTGGCCTGGAAAAAGACGGCTTTCAACGCACCGCCGTTTCGGGCCGCTTCGGCTGGACCCCGTCAGCATCCATTAACGTTGATTATGTTTTTCGTTTTACTGCAGCGGATGCGGAAGTCGACGACTATCTTCTCGACAATTTAATACGAGAAAACCAAACGGAACAATTTTTCCAGCGTGTGCAAATTGCCTCGTCGGCACTAGACGGAATCATTGAAAACAAGGTGGGCTTCAGCCTGACCGACTACCAACGGATTGATACGGACCCCGGAATCTTTGGCACCCCGGAATTTAACGGGCAAACCTCACAAGTCGATTGGCAAGCAGGCCTCCTGTTGACCGAAACAAACCGACTTGTGACTGGCATCGATTACTGGCAAGAAGAAGCGTCCACGACATCTACTCCCAATGTGCCGCGATCTCAAGCTGGCGTATATATCGAAGATCGGTTTCAAATGGGTAAAAGATCTTTTACCAGCATCGGCGTACGTTGGGATGATCACAGTACTGCCGGTTCGGCCGAAACCTATCGGCTAACTCAATTGTTCCGTTTCGATGAAACCGGGACGCGAATTCACGGTAGTATCGGACGCGGATTTCGCGCTCCATCGATCGCTCAAAGTTCAACATTCTTTTTCCTGGGTGACCCATCCCTACGGCCGGAATTCAGTAAAGGCTGGGACATCGGCGTCGAACAAACCTTCCTGGGTGGTGCTCTTGTCGCAGACGCAACTTACTTTCGCAACAATTTCACAAACTTGATTGTTTTCGATTTCCCTTCTTTTAGTTTGCAAAATGTCGGACTCGCAGAATCCCGTGGAATCGAACTAACCGCCAAGCTTCGGATGACCGATTTCACGTCACTCAATGCCAGTTATACCTACAACGATACAGAAAATTTAATTACGAACAGTCAGTTGCTACGACGCCCTCGCCACAAAGCAAGCGTGAATCTACAGCAGCGCACATGTGACAACCGTGCAGACCTTAACCTGTATCTGCTCTACGTCGGCACGCGTGCTGATTTCGGTACGGCGGCCGTAGAAGATCTGAGCACTTACATCACACTAAACGTCTCTGGAAGCTACGCCATCAATGACCATTGGCGGGCCTTTGCAAGGCTGGAGAATCTCACCGATACAGACTACGAAGAAGTTTTTGGATTCGCCACGCCTGGCATTTCCGGCTACGCGGGGCTCACCTTCCTAAGATAAGGAAATCGACAATTTCGAAGTTCAAAACAAGCCCCCTGGCTCTTGAGTCTGCTCTAAAATCAATTCCTGCAAATTGAGGCTGCAACCAGCCGGCCTACTTCGGAGGAAACAAGCTCTAGCAAAACCTTCCTTGCTTGAACCACAGCCTACCAACAACGGCCCTTAATCGATCTCGTTGAAAATATCGGAACTATCCTGTGGTTCGTATCCGAGTACAGCACGTGCATGCCCGATGTCACGATAGTTTCTTTGGTTGTTTGACCCGGCAAAAAAGATGTCGTATTTAAGATCGTCCGGTGCGGTAATGCAAAGCCGCATAAATTGCACAATATCACGTTGGCTACACCAAATTGCATGCTCTCGGGCATTCGTCGGACGGTCCGCGTCACGTACAGCACCAATCCGTACACAGAGAACGGACATGCCAAACTCATCGCTATACATTCGCCCTAACGATTCACCCCACAACTTACTACAACCGTATAAGCCTTGAGGGCGTGGCGGCACTAGGTGCGTAATCATTTCCCAGTTTTCTGGAAGCGGAAAGTTTGGTCCCTCTGCCAGTTCTCGGTACGGTGATTCGAGTTCATATCCGGTCACAACCGCACCGCTCGAGGCAAAAATGATCCGTGAAACTCCAGCTTGCCGCGCAGCCTCGAACACATTGTAGGTACCAATCACATTGTGCGCCACCGTGTCCTCCATCGGCGCCCCAATAACAGCCAGTGCTGCCAGATGAATCACCACATCGGCCCCTTCAAACGCAGGAGCAATCGATTGCAGGTCGGTAATATCAGCTTGGAAACAACTAACTCCGGAGAGACTCCTCCGATTCACGGCGACAAGATCATAATCAGTCGCCAAATCCTCTCGTAACAAACCACCAATCAAGCCGCTCATCCCTGTAATAACAATCTTTTTTTGCACAACTTTCCTTTCGTTCAATCAGAACATCTAAAATCGCCTAAACCCATTTTTCGACTTCATCGCTTTGCAACCTCTTGGGCGTGCAACAAACCACCCCAAAACCCAGCGCTCTACCATCTTTCAGGCCCAGTAACTTCCGGCGGGTCCTTACCTTGAGATCTTGCCTTGAAACCTTGCCTTGAAACCTTGTTTCGTCACGGGAGCAAAGTCGCCTTACTGCCGGGCGTTGTTTTCAGGGTATGCTCACGCAACCTTTGAATAAGAAACGATCGCACCCCATCCACACATCGACCAAAAGGTTTCTAGACATGTCCGACCGGTTTTTTCCAGCACTTACGCCGGCCAGGCACAAAGCGATTTCGGTCAGTACCACCAGAATACTCCATCGACAATAGATATTGAGCCGTTCCTGCAGGTTCGCTCAAATCTCGCTGACATAGAAAAACAGTCGACCCGCGTCTTTTCCTTGTGCTTATCACGGGCGACTCACGCGCTCTCCCCAGAGCCGCACCGCATCAAAGTCTCCGGTATCATCGAAACTCCCAATACCGATCCGACCGTGCGTGAACGTCGTATCCGTGGCTTGCATGATCGGCGTTTGCATGTCGTCAAAATAAACTTCAATCAGTCCGCTTGCGACGTCCCGACGAATCCTCGCTCGATGCCATCCTTTACTCCAATCGGTCCCCTGTGTACGTGTTTCGGCAATGCTCACACGGGGTTGATGATTCACCAGGAAAACGGAATTTGCGTGTGCATCAGCCTCCCGACCAATGTGTACATAATAGAAATGCTCGGTGTCTTGGTGGCCGAAAAACAGGCACAAATCTTGATGACCGTACGGTTCATGCGTGGAACGCAAGTCCACATCTAAAACAAAGTTGCCCACTTCCACATCACTTAAGAGGGCTATATTCAAAGGAGAACGGACTTTGGGTTGATAAGCACTGTTTTTTGTCAAACCAAACCACTTTCTGCCGTCCTCTGAGAACAACTTCCAGGCCTCACGGTCCGTACAGTGCCAGCGAGTAGCGTTCTCTTCGAAATCTTCATAGGCAACCAGTGGTAAATCAGAGACTTTCAGATGGGCGTCCATAAAAGCCAGCAACTGCTGCAGACCCTCCTCAGTATCGTCTCCCAACTCATGTCCGGCTCCCTGCATGGAAAATAACCGATTGGGGATTTTGGACTTCTCAAGCTGAGCATGCAACTTGGTGGCCTGAGCAAAGGGTACGTAACTGTCTGCGGTTCCATGCAACGTAAACACGGGTGGATCGGTTCGATCGATGTAAGACACCGGTGAGGCTTCTTGGAGAACACGCACATGCTCCTCCAGCGGTGTACCGACAAGACCTTCCAGCAGACCGCGCACCGGTTGGTTCGCCGCCAAGGCATGCAAATCTGTCGGTCCATAAAGGTTAGCGATGCTGCGAAGGCGCGGTGTGTTACTCGATTCCGCAGGAATACAGCCGACCAAGAGCGCCAGGTGCCCACCTGCCGAGGCTCCTAAAACCCCGATCCGCTCGCGATCGATTTTATATTCGCCTGCGTGTTCAATCATCCAACGCAGCGCGGTCTGGACATCCTCGATTTGAGCTGGCCACTTTGCTTTGTCTGACGAACGATAATCGATCGATGCCGTCACATAGCCTTGCTCTGCGATCTTCCGCATGTTTTCATGATGATCTGAACGATGTCCCTCTTGCCAGCCGCCGCCATGAATGAGCATGACAGCAGGCCGCATCTTCCCGGTCGGCGGGCAAGCCAGATCTAACTTCAATGCCTCGCCATCACGCTCCACAAAAACGAGATTCTGGTGAAATTCAATGGCAGGTGCCGTAGGAACCAAGAGAAAATCAATCGACACAATGGTAAGCAGAAAAAAACCACGGGGATTCATAGAGTCCACTCCAGACAAAATGTGACATTTTTGTTTGTGGCCCTTTATGGTGGGACCAACTTGGTGAGAAATCTAGTCCGACTGAGAAAAAATCCCTTGCTTCCGCAGATTCTGAGAAGCAAACAGAAAAAGTCCTCCGTCAAAGACGTGCTGATCTGTCGTCAAGGACTGTGAGCAAGGCCCATTTACGGACGGGATGACTGGAAATTACCTTCAATTGCACCTAACATAATTACAATTAAGCTTTGTGTGCTATGACGCTTTGTGTGCTATTTCGTGTGCTCTAAAGCTTCGTGCGATTTTCAGTGTATTTTTTTCCTGCGATCCTTTTCCTTTTACAACGAGGCCAAACAAATGCTATTTCGGTTGTTTCTCTGGGGACTCCTCACCGCCCTGCTTTCAGGCATTCCTACACTCGCCCAAGAAGAAGGCGAACAGGTCAACAACAACGAAAAGGTCAAGTCGCAAAAAGACACGGATTCCGAAACAGCTACCGAAGAGGATACTGAAGAAGATGCCGCGGAGGAGGTTTCTGCCCAAGATTTATTCAACGAAGCGATGGGGCATGCCAACAAAGGTGAATTTGAGTTGGCGATTCCACTCATTCAACAAGCACGCAAACTGGACCCCAAAGCCGACCAACTGGTCATTGTGCTGATTCGACTTTATCAGACACATGGCATGCAAACGGCTGCTGAGGACCGCCCAGCCGCCAGCCCATTCTTTTATGCCGCGGCCGACGTAGCGCGGGAACTCTTAAAAGTGAAAAAAGACGAACTGCCACCGCCTTTTCTAGAATTTCTGGCGCAACCAATCTACAACGCCGCTTGTTCCCTGGCCTTGGAGGGCAAGTTGCGTGATGCGAAAAATGCACTCGTCGAAGCACTCGAACTTGGCTTCTCCGACTTCGAAAAAATTGACAGCGATGAAGAACTGGCCGCGTTACGGGAAAAAAAGGGTTTTGACAAATTCATCGCCAAGCACCGCGCAGCAGCCGAGAAGCGTTTGGTCGAAGAAGTCCAAGGAGAAATCGCCCAGCACGAATCGTACCCCTTTGATTTCAGCCTCACGAGCGTCGACGGGGAAACGATCTCCAAATCTGACTTTGAAGGAAAAGTATTAATTGCGGATATCTGGGGAACTTGGTGTCCACCGTGCCGAAAAGAAATCCCTCATTTCATTCAGCTACGTGAAAATTACGGCGAAGACGGCCTGGAAATTCTCGGCTTGAATTACGAGCGTTCCGGTGACGAAACGAAAGATATCGAGAACATTAAGAACTTCATGGAAGAATACAAGATGAATTATGCGTGCGTCATCGGCGATGAGGATACACGCGCCCAGGTACCTAATTTCCGAGGTTTTCCGACCACGCTTTTTATTGACAAACAAGGCAAGGTGCGTTTAACCATGGTTGGCCTTAATCCCTATAGCAAGCTGGAGGCGGTGGCAAAAATTTTACTGGCAGAATAACTTTCGTCGACATTTGCACCCGCTCAATTGATCCAAGCCTGGCGTTCGCGCCAGGCTTTTTCTTTTTCCTTCCAGATAACATCGTGTGTCTCAGCCCCTGTTTAAATCATCCTCACGTTGTGATGTATCTGCCTGTTTCCTGTCCACACAACACCTCTACTTTTAGAGCTGCAAAACAGGGAAGTCCGGCCTCATCAACCACCAGAACTTGACCAGCTGAACTAATCAACCTGTACTAGAGACTCTTTATCGCCACACAACCTGTTGCTCGAATTTGCCACAAGTTGTGTTTCTACTCTTCCTTATTTGCGGTAGTTATTCATGGCTGGGTAGGAATGTTTAAATGGCTTCTTTTCCTACTCGCGTTAATACAAGGTTTGCGTTAATACAAGGTTTAATTATAAGGAGTTACTAAGCTTTACTAGAATCTTACGCACAATGGCCCAAGCTGTGGTATTGGTATGTTGCTAATTTGCTTCCCTCAATGGAGTTAGGTTATCCTTTAGTTTCACGTGCACTACAAAATGCTCCGGAGAGAAGCATGTTGAAAATTACTTGGGTGTTGTTTCTGGCCGTTATCGGCCTCGGACACGCCAATTTGATCCGTTCGGCAACAGCCAATGACGACTATTGGTCATTTCAAAAGCCCGTGCGGCACCCTGCTCCAGAAGCCGGCCAACTTCAGCATGGCGCTCGCATCGTTAATGCGGTCGATGCGTTCCTCTTTCAAGCACTAGAGAAACACGGACTCGCTCCAGCTCCTGCCGCTGACAAACATACGTTGGTCCGTCGAGCTTACCTTGATTTAATCGGCCTCTTGCCCTCACCCGAGCAAGTAGAAGCGTTTGTGACGAATCCCTCGGCGGATGCCTGGCCCCGTTTGATCAATGAATTGCTCGATTCAAAGCACTATGGAGAACGCTGGGGACGCCATTGGTTAGATGTGGCACGGTATGCCGATTCGGGCGGATATGAAACGGATATTTATCTGCGCAATGCTTGGCGATATCGGGACTATGTCGTCAAGTCGTTCAATGATGACAAGCCGTACGATCAATTCGTACAGGAACAAATCGCAGGCGATGAACTTTGGCCCGACAATCTTGACCTCGATCCTAAACGGGTTTACCACATTACTGCTGACCAGAAAAAACACCTGGAAGCTCGAATTGGGACAGGGCTTTACACCTTGGGCCCACTTATTCATGAATCGCGGCTTGACGCGCGCCGTTTGCATTACGAAACCCTCACGGACTGGGCAGACACCACTGGATCGGTATTTCTTGGTTTGAGTTTTGGTTGCGCTCGATGCCATGACCACAAGTTCGACCCACTCACCCAAACCGACTATTTTGCCATGCAAGCAATCTTTGCGAGCAGCAAAGAAGTCGAAATCCCCTTGATGACTGCTATGGAGATTGGCGATACGCGCCAAGCCTATCCAAAGATCGTGGCTATTGACGAAGCCCGAAAACGTTATCGCCTTTACGAGCAACAGACAGCTGGAAAAACACTCAGCTCCGAAGAGCAAACGCACAAAGAAAAATTGTTGATTGACATTGCCCAAAAAGTGTTGGCCTTACCCGCAGGCGCGGCGTCGGTTCCTGGCACGCGATACGATGGCCTAATGGAGATCCCCACGGTGAGCGTGCTTGGTCATGAGCAACCTGCTTTATTAAAAACCGTGCATCGCTTAGAACGCGGTGAGCTTTATGGGATGAAAGAACAAATTCAAGCCGCACTTCCTGGCGCTTTAGCCCAAGCCACCGACAGCGAAGTCGACTTGCCAAAACCCTATGGAAGTCGCAAAGCGCTTGCCTTGTGGTTGACCGAGCCGGATCATCCGCTGACGTCACGTGTTATGGTGAATCGAATCTGGCAATGGCATTTTGGCCGCGGCTTGGTCGCTACTCCCAACGACTTTGGTGCCATGGGACAAGAACCCACGCATCCTGAGTTGCTCGACTGGCTGGCCACAGAATTTATCGAACGAGGCTGGAGCATCAAAGACATGCACCGCCTCATCATGACCTCCAGCAGTTATCAAATGTCGAGTCAGCATATCTCTGAAAAAGCGGTCCAAGCCGATCCGGAGAACTACTTGCTCTGGAGAATGCCGCGGCGACGCCTTGAAGCCGAAGCCTTGTGGGATGCCGTCCATACGGCGGCCGGTACCATCAACCTGAAAATGGGGGGGCGTCCGGTCGTTCCACCTCTCGCCGAAGACGAAATTGCTTCGCTTCGTGACACCTTTCGTTGGCCTGTTTCTGCCGACCCTCAGGAACACACGCGACGAGGTCTGTACATCCTGGTGCTGCGCAACTTCCGTTTCCCAATGTTTTCGGTCTTCGACGCACCTGTTTCTTCGGTGAGTTGTCCCACCCGCGACGTGACGACAGTCGCACCACAAGCATTATGGAGTTTGAACAATCGCTCGGTTTTTAGTCAAGCACAAGCCTTTGCCTCGCGCGTGCGCAAGGAGGCAGGAACCGAAGCGCACGACTGGATCGACCGAGCCTGGATGATCGCTTTCGCACGGCATCCCACCGACCGAGAAACGCGGGAGGCGCTCAGCCTGATGGATACACTCTCGCAAACCGACACAGCAGCTCCGGTCGATGCCTTAGCCCAACTTTGCCTGAGCCTGTTTAACTTAAATGAATTTGCCTTCACTGATTAATTCGACACTGATTCATACACTTAAATGATCGCCTTATGAATTCAAACAACTGCCCACGTCAACACCAGGCAATGAATCGCCGGGAAATGCTCTGCAAGTCCGGGTTTGGTTTTGGCGCCATTGCCGCAGCCGACTTACTGGCCCAAGATGGTCAGCTTGCAGCCGCCACCGAGTTCAATCCGCTGGCTCCTCAAACTCCCGATTTTGCCGCCAAGGCAAAACGCGTCATTTTCATCTTTCTGCAGGGTGGTCCAAGCCACATTGAAACGTTCGACCCCAAACCGGCCCTACAAAAATGGGACGGAGAGTTGCTTCCAGAGAGCTTTCGCGAATTCGACCTAGCTCAAACCAACACCGCCGATGGCCGTCTGTTGGGACCTCTCTTTCCCTACCATCGCCATGGAGAATCGGGACTTGAAATTTCGACTTTATTTCCCCGCATCGGCCAGCATGCCGATGAAATGGCCGTCATTCGATCCTGTTACCACGAATCGTTTATTCACGGCGCGGCCGTCACGATCATGTCTTCCGGAACAATCTTGCTCGGCCATCCCACCGTGGGTGCATGGGTCACCTATGGCTTGGGAAGCGAAAGTGATCGACTGCCAGCCTATGTAGCCATGACCGATGCTGCTTTCACAAACGGGGTCGCTTGTATTTCTTCGGGTTTTCTACCGGCCATCTATCAAGGCACCCATTTGCGCACGACCGGCGCGCCGATCATGAACCTCACCCCCTTGAAAGAATTGGGGCAAGATCGCCAACGTCAGTTGCTCAACCAAATTAATCAATGGAACACCCGTCACCGTGACGCTCGTCCCCACGATAGTCGGCTTGATGCAAGAATTGCCAACTACGAACTAGCTTTTCGAATGCAAACGGCAGCTCCCGATTTAATTGACCTTGGTTCCGAGAGCCAGACAACACGCAACCTTTATGGACTCGATGGGGAAGAGACAAAACAATTCGGTGGTATGTGTCTCCTGGCGCGACGGATGGCAGAACGTGGAGTACGGTACATCCACCTGGCGAGTAGTGGTTGGGACGCCCATGGCGAATGTCGTAAAAACCACTTAGAGAATGCTAAGAAAATCGATCAACCCATTGCAGGGCTGTTGACCGATCTGAAACAACGCGGTTTACTCGAAGAAACGCTCGTTGTCTGGGCGGGTGAATTCGGACGCACGCCGATCATGCAAGGTAAGCGTGGTCGTGACCATCACCCTTATGGGTTCAGTTGCTGGATGGCAGGTGGTGGGATCCGTGGTGGAAAAGTTATCGGTGCCACTGATGAATTTGGCTTTCATGCTGTCGAAGACCGCGTTCACGCCAACGACCTCCATGCCACCATGCTCTCTCTTCTTGGCCTCGAGCACGAAAAACTTACATATCTTTTCGAAGGACGTGAGCGACGCTTGACAGATGTCGGTGGCAGTAACGACTTGGCCCAACGACTGCTCAGCTAAGAGGTGTTTTGTAGAGAGTCGCCTCAGCCGTTTCAACACACCTTTTGTCAGACCTGGCCTTGTTTTGAAGCAGGGTCACTCGTGGCGACGACTTACGCTCCAGCAACGCCAAAACTTCTCGCGGGCACCGAGCACTTCAATGGAGCTTCGCAGTTCCTCGCAGGGATGTATCAATCGCCACAAACAGGCGAGTTTTCAGGAAACCAAAAACAAAAAGGCGACCTTCTTGAGGATAACTCCTATCGCCACAACGGTTATAATAAAAGATAATCGTTTGAGACGTTTTTGCCCTCGTTCCCACCAAGCCAGATTTTTGACTCTGACTGACAATTTAGTTCCAAGTTTTCCTTTCGCAATATCTCACCATGAGTTTTTACTCCGTCCATTTTAGCTACCTGCTATTTTTGTTCAGCCTCGTCACCACGGTTTGCGGAAGCGATCCTGTCCCTGACGATAAGCAGACTTTGCAGTTTTTTGAAGCAAAAGTTCGACCTCTCCTCGCCGAGCACTGCTTCCAATGCCACGGCACAAAAAAACAGAACGGTGGACTCCGTTTGGATTCCCGTGCAGCAATGCTTGCCGGTGGTGAGGCGGGCCCGGCGATCATCCCACACGATCCGGCGGAAAGCCTGTTGATTGAAGCCATTCATTATGAGTCCTTGGAAATGCCTCCCGACCAAAAACTTTCCTCGGGTCAAATTCAAATACTCACCGAATGGGTTCAAAGCGGCGCACCGTGGCCTGGCAGTTCAGAAGTGGCTTTAGTCCCTCGCCAACATGGCTTGGAAATTACTGACGAGGATCGCAACTTTTGGGCTTTTCGCCCTATTGCTCGACATCCCGTACCGAATGTTCCAGACGTAACTTGGGACGACCAGGCCATCGATGGTTTCATCTATCGTCGCCTGTTGAGTGAAGGCTTGAACCCGTCACCCCAAGCAACACCTCGGGAACTCATTCGCCGCACGTACTTCAATCTCCTAGGGCTGCCTCCAACGCCAGACGAAGTCACTCAATTTGAAGAGGCATTTATCCGCAATCCGCTTTCTTCCTTGGGAGAACTCATCGAAACGCTTCTGGCCTCACAGCATTACGGTGAACGTTGGGGCCGCCATTGGCTGGACGTCGTCCGTTTCGCTCAAACCGACGGATATGAGCGGGATGGCGAAAAAGAATTTTCCTGGAGATATCGCGACTACGTTATTCAAGCGTTTAATGCAGACAAGCCCTACGACCAATTTATTCTAGAACAACTGGCGGGTGACGAACTCCCCGAGGTTACCTTCGACTCGATCATCGCTACCGGTTTTTATCGCATCGGTGTGTGGGACGATGAACCAGACGTTAAAGCAGCCGCCATCTACGACAACTTGGACGATATTATTCGGACTACAAGTGAGGCCTTCCTGGGACTTACCATCGGGTGCGCACGCTGCCATGATCATAAATTCGATCCACTCCCTCAGGCTGACTATTACCGCCTACAAGCGTTCTTCAAAAATATCACCCCAGTTGGCACCGATCAGTCCGAAACCCATTGGAAAACCAATCCAGCAGCCATCTACACACCCTTGATCGACCAGCAAGTCATCACGCAATGGGAAGTAACCCAAGGCGAACTGCAAAGCCAGTTAGCGCAATTACAGGCTCGCCAGGAAAACGCCGACGAGGAAGCAAAAAAACGACTTGATGAACAAATCACTGAGATCGAGACAAAACTCAAATCACCGTCCTATCCTCAAGCGTTGTCGGTGCGCGAAAAAGGTCCTCATGTTGAAGACACCTTCATCCTGGTGCGAGGTAATCACCTTACCAAGGGCAAACAAGTTGAACCTCAATTTTTATCCGTACTCGGCTCAGAAAAGGCAAACATTCAACCGATCTCATCCGGAGGTGACTACAGAGACTTATTACGTAACCAAGGGGTACAGCCGACCAGTGGTCGCCGCTTGGCACTCGCGCAATGGATTGCCAGCCCCGACAATCCCATGACGGCACGTGTGCTGGTCAATCGAATCTGGCACTTCCATTTCGGACACGGCATCGTTGCTACACCAAGCGATTTTGGCCGCACCGGACAACCGCCGAGCCATCCCGAATTACTCGATTGGCTGGCCAGCGAACTCATCGACCACGATTGGAGCATCAAACATATTCATCGTTTAATTCTCCAATCCAATACATACCGTCAATCTTCCCGGCAGAACCTCGATGATCATCATTCCCAAACGAAAGATCCAGGCAACACGTTATTGTGGCGACAACATCTGCGCCGCCTCGACGCGGAATCCATTCGTGATGCGATTCTAAGCGTAAGTGGGAAACTGAATCCTGAAATGGGGGGACGTGGTATATTTCCGAAACTTTCCACTGGAGTTCTCGCTTCCCAATCTCGTCCCGGCAACGGCTGGCTACAAGACCAAAGCGAAATACAGCGCGCGCGGCGGAGCGTTTACATTTTCTCCAAAAGGACACTCGGTGTGCCTCTGATGGAAAGTCTCGACGCGCCTACACCTGACAAGCCAGAACCTAGCCGCCAAACGACCACGATCGCTCCCCAAGCTTTAATTTTGCTCAACAGTGAATTTATGGACTGGCAAACAGAAGCTTTTGCCAAACGCATTGCTGCCGAGGCGGGCGGAGACTTCTCGAACCGTCTTTCACGCGCTTATCGCTTAGCTTTTGGGCGTTATCCAACAGAACAAGAAACTGCCATTTCTAGCGAGTTCATTAAGCGACAAGAGTCACAATGGGCCAGCCTTGAATCACTCAACAAAGACGAAGTAGGTGACCGAGCATTCATTGAATTTTGTCGAATCCTGTTCAACATGAATGAGTTTATCTATATCGACTAAATCTTTCGTCACTGTTTTCATGAATACCTTTCCAAGTTTTCGAAGCTCTAGGGTGAACCATCATGCTTGAAAAGCTGCTTTCCCCACTGGCAAGGCAAGGCACTCCCAATCATCCGCATTGTGCCGGAAGTCGGCGAGAGTTTCTCTGGCAATTAGGAGCTGGATTCGGTGGTCTGGCTTTAACCGACATACTTGATCGGGACGGTTATTTTCCCCCGCGTGCAGAAGCTGCAACAAACGTCACAGAGCATCCCCTGATGACGCGTGCTCCCGACTTTCGCCCCAAAGCCAAACGCGTCATTTTTCTCTTTATGTACGGCGGCCCTTCCCAGATGGATTCCTGGGATTACAAACCGGAACTTCAAGAACACCACGGAAAAACGGTTGAAATTCAAACGCGCCGACGCAAAAAGAAAACCCAAACAATCTTAGGATCTCAACGACATTTCGAACGATACGGGGAGTCGGGCCTCTGGGGCGCAGACTGCTTTCCACACATCAACCAGCAACTGGATGAAATCTGCTTGGTGAAAAGTTTGTATGCGGACACATTCGCGCATGGGTCCGCCATGATCCAAATGAATAGCGGCCGCATTATCCAGGGACATCCCACGATTGGCTCGTGGCTCGGCTACGGTCTGGGAAGTGAAAATGAGAATCTTCCCGGATACGTCGTCATGGTCGATCCCCGGGGCGGTCCGATTGCAGGTGCGGCAAATTGGTCCAGCGGCTTCATGCCCGCTGCCTATCAAGGGACGCACCTCCGAAATAAAGGCGAACCGATTCTCGACCTGAAACCAAAATCAGGTATCACCCGTTCGATGCAGCGCGACTTGGTTGATACTTTAGCAATGCTGAACGAACAACATCGTAAAACGCGACCAGGATACTCCGAATTACCAGCACGCATCGCCAGCTATGAATTAGCCTTCCAACTGCAAATGTCGGCTCCCGAAGTCATGGATCTTGCGACCGAAACCCAAGCGACTCTCAACATGTATGGTATTCTTGATCCGGCGCCCGAGGAAACAGGTTGTGTCGGCCCGGAACCCTTTGGACGTCAATGCTTGATCGCGCGCCGTCTAGTCGAACGTGGTGTACGATATGTGCAAATCTATTCGGGTGGTGGCCATGGCGACCAGAATTGGGATGCTCACGGTGACATCGAAAAGAACTTGCGGATCCACGCTCCGGAAATCGACAAACCGATTGCAGGTTTAATCAAGGATCTCAAACAACGCGGTTTGCTTGAAGAGACCCTCATCGTTTGGGGTGGCGAATTCGGCCGACAATCGGTTGCTCAAAATGGCGGTAAGGGTCGTGACCACAATCCGCTCGGGTTTCTCTATTGGATGGCGGGTGGTGGTGTTAAAGGTGGACACAGTCACGGGGAAACCGACCCGCTCGGTCATGAAGCAACTGTGAACCGCCACCATATTCGCGACCTGCATGCAACGATCTTACATCTGATGGGACTGGACCACGAGAAACTCACGTACTTCTACGGTGGTCTCAAACACAAATTGACTGGCGTTCGCGAAGCCCGTGTCATTCACGATCTGATCGCCTAAATGTCTCAGGGCGACCAACCCGTGCAAGGAAGCGTCGCTGAGGGTCGTCCGTTGAGGACCATCCAAACTGTCTCGATTTCGGCCCCGCTCTGGCGATCCAAAGGCGAGTCGTTTCCATCCTTCCAGAAAGAAACGCACTCGTGATTTAGCTACTGAAAATAGCGTGGCTTTTCCAGCAGCAATCCTAACGATCGGACACAAAAGGGCCCCAGAGATGTTAGAATAACGAGATATTCTAACTCGTTCGATGCTGTCGATATTCGCTCATGTTTCACGACTTTACATTCCCCACATTGCGTATTCTTTCTCACACGTTACTGCTGGCTACTGTGATCACAGAAGCTAGTTTGGCAGTGGAAAAGACCTCGTTTGAAAAAGACGTTCAACCACTAATTACCGCCCATTGCGTCTCTTGTCACGGTTTCGAGGACTATCAAGGCAATCTTGACTTGCGGACGTTCAAACTGATGCTGCAGGGCGGCAATCGGGGTGCCGCCATTGTACGAGGCTCCGCCGCTGACAGCTTGCTCTATCAAAAAATTTCGACTGGTTCGATGCCTCCAGAGGGACAATTGCCTCTCACCCCAGCGGCGATTGCAACCATTGGACAATGGCTGAATGAAGGCGCAATCACTTCGGAAGACCTTGACCCACAACCGGAAACACTCGACATCAGTCAAGATGACCGCAATCACTGGGCCTTCCGGCAGGAAGAGTCGCCACTCCCCCCCACAGTCAAACATCAAGAACTTGTTCAAACACCGATTGATCGCTTTGTTTTAGACAAACTCGAAGCACAAGCCCTACATTTTACAAAGAAGGCAAATCCGCGCACGTTTGTCCGTCGCATTTATCTTGACCTTCTTGGCCTGCCGCCAACTCCAGAAGACGCACTGAAATTCGAACAGGCCTGTAGCAGCGATGAGGACAAGGCCTACGACGAGCTTGTTGGTCATTTATTGGAGTCACCACAATTTGGCGAACGTTGGGGACGTCATTGGCTGGATGCCGCTGGATATGTTGACACTATTGGAGATGATACGGATCAGCCCATCGCAAAAGTTGCTCAAGACAAATGGCGTTACCGCGACTACGTGATCACCTCGTTAAATACAAACAAACCATTTGATCAATTCATCACTGAGCAACTCGCTGGTGACGAGTTGTTCGATTGGCGCAGTGCCGAAGCCTTTAATCCAGAACAAGTCACAAAGATGATTGCGACGACGTTCTTACGCAGTGCGGCCGATGAAACATTGCAGAACGAACTAAACACAGCAGACATGCGCCACGAAGTACTGCAACGCACGATGGAGGTGACCATCAACAATCTCCTCGGATTGACGATGAAGTGCGCTCGGTGCCATACGCACAAATACGATCCCATTTCCCATGATGATTATTATCGACTGCTGGCGTGCTTTACACCTTCCTTAAACCCACAAGCGTGGCTGCAACCGGCCGATCGAGAATTACCTGACATTTCACCCAAAACAAAAGAGACCGTTGATAGCCACAACCAACAGATTGAGGCCTACATCGGCGAGCTCAATCAGCGCATTGGTGAAATTCAAAAACCTGTCCGTGCACGATTACAGATGGAAAAGTATCGCCTACTCCCAGAACAAATTCACGACGACCTTCAAAAAGCAATCGCGGCAGAACCCATTAAGCGCGGCAGCGTGCAAAAATACCTCGTGGAAAAACTAGCTGGGTTAGTGAACGTCACAGAAGCTGAAATTATTAAGGGCCTCAGTGAGCAACAGGAAAACACCGTCAAGGAGTTCCGCGCTGAGATTGCCACCGAGAATACCAAAAAGAAATCTTGGGGAACGATCCAAGCCATTTACGATATCGACAAACCTCCCGCCACCTACCTGCTAGAGCGCGGAGATTACGCCACGCCACTCTACGAAGTTCCCGCCGGAGTCCTCAGCGTTCTCGACGGGGGCACGGCGAACACCCATTTCTCGGAAATTGACTTGCCACACTCCAGTGGCAGACGCCTCGGCTTGGCCAAATGGATGACCCATCCAGACAGCCCTGCTGCCGGACTGCTGGCTAGGGTCATCGTCAACCGTGTATGGCAATATTTGTTCGGTCGTGGCATTGTTGAATCGTCTGACAATTTCGGCTTTGCAGGTAGTTACCCATCACACCCGGAACTACTCGATTGGCTCGCGGCAGATTTCATCAAGAGTGGCTGGAACTATAAAGCGCTCATACGACAAATTGTTTCGTCAAGTGTCTATCAACAGGATTCGTTCGTTTCCAAACCGCCTCCAAAGGATCGCGATTCCCAACCTCAATCTGTCGATCCGGGTAATTTCTTGTTGTGGAAAATGCCGTTGAGACAACTTGAATCGGAAGCGGTACGAGATTCGATCTTGTCGGTCTCTGGAAAATTGGATCTCGCGGTCGGGGGACCACCGGTCATGACCACACCCCGAGTAGATGGCTTTGTGGTCATCCAGTCACACACACCGGACGCGTCTTGGCGACGCAGTATGTATTTACTGCAACGTCGTCGCTATCACGAGTCGCTTTTGGAGGCTTTTGGGCAACCAGAACTGACAACCAATTGTACTCAGCGGGCGCCCTCCGCAATTGTCAGTCAATCACTCACACTACTCAATGACACATTTCTCTTTGATTGCTCGCGTTACTTTGCCGAACGTGTGTTGTCGGAAACCGACGGCTCGGACATGGCCACGACAATCTCGCGCAGTTTTGAAATCGCCTTCTGCCGCTTGCCAACCGATGAAGAACTCCTTTGGTCGACCACCCTGCTAGAACAGCAACGGCTTCGGTATCAGGAATCGCAAGGGGAGGCTGGCCCCCATCATAAAGAAGCTTTGCGACATCTTTGCCACATGCTCCTTTGTGCCAATGAATTTATTTATGTGCCTTAACTTAACAGTACCGCATTAAGAGTTTCCTATGGCTTCTCCGCTAATCAATCTCGACCAAACCAGTCTTCCTCGGCGGCAATGGCTACAAACGGCTGGGATGGGGTTCGGGGCGTGTGCGTTACGCTGGATGCTTCATGGTGAGAAACCCGCGACGGCCCTCGAACCATCGGCCTTTGGCCCCCAACCTCCTCATTTCAGCCCAAAAGCCAAATCCGTCATCATGCTGGTTCAGAATGGTGGTCCGAGTCAAATGGATTTATTTGACCCGAAACCGGCATTGTCGAAATTGGATGGAGCCGTGCACGCCGAAAAAGTCGAGATGTTTCAGCCCGGCAGTGAAAACAATTTACTTCTGGCTTCTCCCTGGAAATTCGACAAGTATGGTGAATCTGGCATGGATTTTTCAAACGCCCTGCCATACACAGCTGAGGTTGCTGACGACCTCTGCATGATCCGCTCGATGCAATCGGAACACAACAATCACACCGAAGCATTGGTCATGATCACCAGCGCAAAGATTTTTCCCGGGCGGCCGACGCTTGGTTCTTGGGTAAGCTACGGTCTTGGATCTGAAAATCAAAACCTTCCAGCCTACGTTGTCCTTCGGGACCCCAAGGGATACCCCAGCACCGGCTCCACGCTGTGGCAAAACGGCTGGCTCCCTGCAATGCATCGCGGGACCGAATTACGCACGACCGGTCCCCCACTTTTAAACTTACGACCGGCACAATCGCTGCCTTCAGGGTCACGCCAGACCGATCGGGATTTCCTAGCACAGCTAAACCGTCGTCACTTGAGTACTTATCCTGACGAACCACTGCTCGAAGCGCGAATTCAGAACTATGAACTCGCGGCCCGCATTCAACTCGAAGCAGAAGACGTGCTCGACCTCACGACGGAAACACAAGACACTTTGGATTTGTATGGTGTCGATAGCCAGGATACTTCTACCTATGCCGCACGCATGTTGATGGCTCGGCGACTTGTCGAAGCCGGCGTGCGATTTGTCCAAGTCTTTCTCAACGGTGCGCCCTGGGACAGCCATGCAAACGTCAATGACGAAATTCGTAAGATTGCGCCAGTAACTGATCAGTCAACGGCAGCACTGATTAAAGACTTGAAGCAACGCGGACTCCTCGATGAAACCATTGTCATGTGGACAGGTGAGTTCGGTCGCTTACCGGTTTCGCAAAATGGTAAAGGCCGCGATCACAATCGAAATGCCTTTACAGCCTTGATGTCAGGCGGTGGTTTCAAAGCTGGTCACATCCACGGCGCGACCAACGAAGTTGGCTACCGCGCCATTGAGGACCCCGTCAGCGTACCCGACCTCTTTGCAACGGTCCTTCATCAATTGGGACTGGATCATGATCAGTTGACATACAATCACCACGGCCGCGAAGAAACGTTAACCGATTCTCCGGTAACGGATGCGGCCGTCCAGCATGCCTTATTGGAGGCCTGATACAGTGACCACGTTCAAGCAACGTACCCCACAACGAACGTTGACTACCCTCTTGGCTCTGGCAAGGACTACAAAAATGAACCTGGTTATTCGAATCTGCTTGGTAACGTTTTTTTGGATTCTCAGTTATAACTCGAGTTCGGCACAAGACTGGACGCGATTTCGTGGACCCAACGGTTCGGGTATCAGCACCTCACCAACAATTCCCACTCGTTGGACGGACGGCGACTTCAATTGGCAAGTCGGGGTTCCCGGTTCGGGGCATTCATCTCCTGTTATTTGGGGCGACCGTCTTTTTTTGACGTCATCCAATGATGACACTGGCGAGCGCACGCTGAGATGTATTGACACACGTGATGGAAAAACTCTCTGGACCTACGATGTCCTTTCTGCAGACTACACGAAACATCAACTCAATAGTCGTGCGTCAGCAACCCCAACGGTTGATGCACATCATGTTTATGTTTGCTGGAGCACCAACGACAGCTTAGTCGCTCAAGCCCTGACCCATGACGGCCACGAAGTATGGACCAAACAGCTCGGCCCTTATCAAGCACTTCATGGGATCGCCGCATCGCCGATCGTTCGCGACAATTTGCTCTTCGTCGCTAACGATCAAGACAAGCAAAGTAGCGTCATGGCTCTCGATGCGAAAACCGGAACGGAAAAATGGGCAATTGGACGCAACACAACAGCGAACTATTCCACTCCCTGTTTTCTCGAGTCGGCTGAGCACGATTTGGCGGTAATTTTTACCAGCCGTGATCAAGGACTCACTTCGATTGACGCCGCTAGCGGAAAAGTTTTTTGGGAATTACCCGTGTTTCAATCCCACGTGGCCGTGGCATCGCCAATTGTAACCAGCGATTTTGTGGTCGGTGTCAGCGGCGGAGTGGGAGTTCCAGAAGAGGTCGTCACCGTAGGTTTCCATCAAGGGGACCGCATCCCTCAAGAAGTCTATCGACTAGAAAACTCCACCCCTTTCGTTCCCACGCCTTTGGCGTATGACGGCATGCTTTTCACCATCAGCGACGAAGGGATTGCTGTTTGTGCGGATTTATCCAGTGGAGAGGTTCATTGGCAAGAGCGTCTCAAAGACAAATTCTATGCCTCTCCTGTTTGCGTGGATGGCAAGATTTACTGTGCGTCCACTGGCAACCAAGTCATCGTCTTGAAAGCCACCAGAAACTTTAACATCCTCGCCCGCAATCAACTCCCTGACGGTTGCCATGCAACCCCCGCAATCTCATCCGGCGTCATGTATCTCAGAACTTTTTCAAGCCTGATTTCGATTGGCAATCCCTCCGCTCCTGCGACACAGCCCGACGGAGCCAAATGATGCCAGGAAGTTTTTGCTTGCAGTCACGCGAAATCATAGGCTCTGTTAGTGGACCGCGCCTGCTGATCACGGGTGGAGTCCATGGAGACGAATTTGAACCCATGGTCGCCATTCGGCGATTGATTGCCAACTTTGAGAGCCACCCTGCGTGGCAGCAACAACTCCAAGGCGCTGTTACGTTCGTCCCCATCGTCAACGAGTCCGCCTTTCTGCGTGGCCATCGCACCGCTGAAGATGGTCTTGATCTCGCCCGGGTTTGCCCCGGCGCACCCGATGGCCGTCCCACCGAACAGGTCGCGCATGCACTCAGTGAGCTGATTCGCGCTGCAGATTATTACATCGATTTGCACACGGGAGGAACCGAGATGATGGTCGCACCACTATCTGGTTACTGCCTCCATCCCAACAAAGACATTCTCGCATTACAACAAAAAATGGCTCGAGCATTCAACTTACCAATTGTTTGGGGGACATCGCCAGAACACGAAGGGCGGTCATTGTCTATCGCCCGCGATGCAGGTGTGCCAGCAATCTATACTGAATATTTTGGTGGTGGCCGATGTGATCCCGCAGGTGGTCAAGCCTATGTGGATGGTTGCTTGAATGTGATGGCTAGTTTGGGAATGCTGCAACGGCCAATACCACCATCAAGAGTAAAATACGTTGTTGAAGATGACCGCCCCCAGTCAGGACATCTACAAGTCTGCAACCCGTCCCCAATCACTGGGTACTTTCAACCCTTTGTTGAGTTAGGCCAACGCATCGAACGAGGCCAGGCATTAGGTACCGTTACAGACGCTTTGGGGACCCAGACCGCCACAGTTCCAGCGGATGAAACGGGAATTGTATTAGTCCTGCGATCTTTTCCACGCGTTAAAAAAGGCGAAAGCACTGGCGCGATACTACGCCATAACACCGAGTAACGCTGCCGGAATCGAACATCTGCCATCATGAGTTCTAAAACCAACGCTCCCAAGCGCAAATTGTCAA
Source organism: Pirellulaceae bacterium (assembly GCA_022446825.1). Classification (GTDB taxonomy): domain Bacteria; phylum Planctomycetota; class Planctomycetia; order Pirellulales; family Pirellulaceae; genus JAKVBY01. Next base: position 146,942 of record JAKVBY010000027.1, on the reverse strand, counting down.
AACGTCAACGCGTCTTCGCCAGTATCTTCGGCTGCTTTTTGGCATTTGCTGTTTTCGAATTATTGATACGATTTTACCCTCCGCTCGAACTTCGCGTACGTGGTGGCCGTATCGCGCTGCCCATGAATACTCAGACTGTAATCAAAAACGATCGCATCTTTAAAATTGATCCGGAGATCATTCACTCGCGAAATGCCATCGGCTTTCGTGGCGACAATCCACCGCCTGACTTCCCTGATCATCTCACCATTGTGACAGTCGGTGGAAGTACAACAGAGTGTTATTATCTCTCTGATAATAAGACTTGGCCTGAACAAATGCGGGTTCGCCTGAAGGATGATTTCAATCACATTTGGGTCAATAACGCTGGATTAGATGGTCATTCTACCTTTGGCCATCGCCAATTGGTTCAACAGTATTTGTCCGCGTTAAAACCCAAACTGGCGATTTTTTTTATCGGCATCAACGATTTCGGGCGCGACGTGCCACGTGACTTTGACAATGCCCTGGAACGCAAAACCGCCGCTCATGAGGGTTTGGTGAAAAATGCTTACCTTTGGTCCATCCAACACTCCGCCACAATTTCATTACTCGACACCCTGCGCCGTACTCGAAATGCCACTGCAGCGGGCGTGACACACGGCAATGTGAACCACAGTCAGCTCAAACTTGACGTTGGAAATTATCGGGAAATGCCCACTTCAGAAAAAGAAGCTTTGCTGGTGGAACATCGGACAAAATATCTACCCGGATTCGCGGAACGCGTGCGAGCTATGCTCGACGAAACCCGCGGGTTTAACATTGAACCGATTCTGATGACCCAGCCGGCGCTCTACGGACCTGCCACAGACCCAGAAACCGGCGTGGATCTAGCAAAAGTGACGTATGCTGGCATTCCTGGATCTCTACGTTGGGAATTGCTTGAGTTGTATAACAACGTGACTCGAGATATCGCTTTGAATACAAACACCTTGTTGATCGATGCGGCCCACGGAATACCCAAAAACTCGCGTCTCTTTTACGACTATCATCATTTCACCAATGAAGGAGCAACCGTGCTTGCTCAATTGGTCGCCGAAGCTTTGACAACCTTTCTGATAGCGCACTACCCAGATTTTTGCAAACCACCTCCGGCACAATAACTCTACGAGCCTGCCTAAGTCACCCATGATTCCACAAGAATCTGGACAGCATATAACTTGAATCCACCATGCGAAGCACGGCAACTTCGGATCACAACAACTTGGTCACATCGCATCCTAAGCATTAAAACAAGGCCCAGGACCTCTGGAAAATATTCGTTCGCGTGCAACCAACAAACATCCTGGGCTTTTACGCAATCAGGCCCTTTACTACCTTGCCATGCACGTCCGTTAGACGAAAATCGCGTCCCGCGTATCGATAGGTAAAGCGTTCGTGGTCAAAACCAAGTAAGTGCAAAATGGTTGCTTGAAGATCATGCACATGCACGCGATCTTCCACTGCTTTCCAGCCAAATTCGTCGGTTGCGCCATGAACATAGCCCCCCTTCACACCTCCTCCGGCCAGCCAAGTCGTATATCCCCAATGGTTATGGTCGCGTCCTAAATAAGTCGACGTATTAAGCAAAGGACGAGGTAACTCAACCGTCGGCGTTCTCCCAAATTCGCCGCCCCAAATGATGAGCGTCTCGTCGAGTAGACCACGTTGCTTGAGGTCTTTAATCAAGGCCGCGATTCCTTGATCACATTGAGCGGCGAGAGTACCGTGAATATTGATATTATCGTGGTTGTCCCAAGGCTGTCCGGCACCATGCCAGACCTGCACCATGCGCACACCGCGTTCCACCAAGCGACGAGCAATTAAAATCTGCCTTGCCTGAGTTCCAGGTCCATACATATCAAGAACATGCTGTGGTTCACTGCTTACGTCGAATGCCTCAACTGCCTCGCCTTGCATACGATAGGCTAACTCAAAAGATGCAATGCTCGCCTCCAACTCGGAATCCTGCCCCCGTTCCGCCAAATGCTCTTCGTTTGCAGTTTTCAATAAATCAAGCTGCCGGCGCTGCTCTTCAAAAGATACGCGGGGATTGCGAATATTATCGATCAACTTCTCGATCGCCTCATGCTGTGTGTCGATATACGTGCCTTGATAAACACCTGGCAAAAACGCAGATCGCCAATTCTCGCTTCCTTGAGTTGGCAATCCTCTTGGACATAGAGAAACGAAACCTGGCAAATTTTGATTCTCGGTACCAAGCCCGTATAGCAACCACGATCCCATGCTCGGGCGAGGCAACCTCGCCTCGCCACAATTCATTAGCAAAAAGGATGGCTCATGATTTGGAATGTCCGCATACATCGATCGAATCACCGCAATCTCATCAATGTGCTCAGCGGTTTTGGAGAAGAGATCGCTCACCGCAATCCCACTCTTTCCATAGTTTTTGAATTTGAACGGCGATGGATACGCTGAACCTGTCGCGCGCTCGGTAGGTAAATGAAACGGCAACTCTTTGCCAGCATATTTCTGTAAAGCCGGTTTTGGATCAAAGGTATCAACATGTGAGGGTCCCCCATTCATAAAAAGGTGAATCACATGCTTCGCCCGCCCAGGAAAGTGCGGCTCCTTGGGCGCTAGTGGTGCATTGCCTTTGAGAGGGTCTGCGGGAATTGCTTGTCCGGCATCACCGAGTATTGGCAACAACGCCAACGATCCTAAACCCATACCACAACGTTGCAAAAGGTCTCGTCGCGAAAATTGAATCATTTCGGTGTCCATGGTTGCTAGTCAACAAATAGAAATTCATTCGACACCATGAGCATCTGAGCCAATTGACTCCAAGATCCTTTGTTCGCGACATATCTCATAGTTCGCTCGATTTCCTTTTCACGCGGTTCTCTCGCCAAAACCAATTTGTAAAGATGTTTCACGCGTGATTCTGTACTAACCATTTCTTGGTCGCGAACTACCGCTGCAAGATGGTCCGCCTGCTCAAGCACAAAGGGATTATTCATCAAATACAATGCCTGCTGAGGAACCGTTGTCTGAGACCGCGCGGCATTGTGTGTGTCAGGACTCGGGAAATCAAAGACCTCAAAAATTTCCGGCATACTCGACCGTTTAATAGTCCCGTACAATGTTCGTCGAACATTTTTGGGATCTTCAAAGTCAATCGACCTTCCCCCCACAGACAGATCGAGCCGCCCGGCGACCAATAGCATTGAATCACGCAGCGACTCGAAATCCAAGCGGCGCCGATTCATTCGCCACAACCACCGATTAGCCGGGTCTTTCGCTACGCGATTCACTTCCTCAATTGGAGCGTCACCCACAGCTCCAACTTTTTCATGGCGTCCCGCGGATCGCTTGATGCGAGATGACTGTTGATAGGTTGCGGAATTCATGATCGTCCGGTGTAGCCTTTTAATCGACCAACCACTATCGATAAATTCTCGCGCAAGATAATCAAGCAATTCTGGATGGGAAGGCGGCTCGGCACGCAGACCAAAGTTACTCGGCGTCGCTACTAAACCCACTCCGAAATGATGCAACCAAACACGATTTACGATGACTCGGGCTGTCAACGGGTTATCTGGACTAATGATCGCTTGAGCCAGTTCTAAGCGACCACTACCATTAAGAAATGACGCCGGTGCTTGATGCTCATCCAATGCGCTCAGGAAATGTCGACGGACTAATGCGCCAGGCCGTTCGGGATTGCCACGAACAAAAATTCGTGGTTCCGTCGGCCTGCTGGCATCCAACAAAACATGGGCCCGCTGAGGAGCATGTTCTGTACTGATCAACCAGGCATCAAAATCAAGGTACGCCTGTGCGATCTCCTTGTTGATATCGAAATCATACAAATAGTCGTCAATCGCATCGCGCGGCGTCATTTGAAACGGCGAATCTACGCCATATAAGACTTGCCTCAACTCCTCGTCGCCCGGATCGCGGAAAACAGTCCGTGTCGGAGTCTCCGTAATCTTTACCTTCCAGAGATCGTGAATCCTGCAGAACGTTTTACCGTACACAACTGCAACTGCTTCCATCGACGCCAAGTCTTGTGCGCTCAGTGCATTCAAGATGCGACGATTCGATTGTCCTGGATCCTCTTCAGCAAATAATTGGTCCAACACGCGACGCGCGTCGACAGTAAAGTTTTCTGTTTCCAAGTTTGCCAGAGCATGCCAAGGGCCGAACACGCGATGATGTCCTCCCGATGTCCCTTCAATATACTCAATCCACCGCTCGACGAACGTCTGGCGCAATTCTCCTTGGGCTGCCGGCAAGGGTACAAGAAACGGCTTACGTCCTCCAACGGCCGCTTGCAAGTAACGGACAGAATCCGCTCGTAACATATCCAGCAACTTCGGGTGTTCCTTGGAAATTAACTCGTCAAGCGGTTTTCGTTTTTCGAGATATTCCGACATCTCGCCGTGATAGACGGGTGCGTCCCCTCCTGAGTGCAGGAGAATCGGTTCCGATGGTTCCCGTGTGCTGGCAAAAACTCCATAAAAAGAATAATAGTCCTCCGTCGGAATCGGGTCATATTTATGGTCGTGGCATCTCGCACATGTGACCGTTAAACCAAGTAGTCCCCGTGAGACCACATCGATTCGATCGTCAATGATGTCGTGTTTATTGCTCGTAAAGCGTCGCCCCAGGGTTAAAAACCCCAACGCCGCAAGGCGACGATTATCCGGTCCAACCTGTATTTTATCAGCCGCTAATTGTTCAAGTACAAATTGATCAAAAGGAAGATCCTCGTTGAACGCGCGCACAACATAATCACGATAAATATAGGCATAGTAGTAATTCGGTTGCTCTTGCAAACGCACATAGCCCTTCGTATCAGCATAACGCGCAACGTCCAGCCAATGCCGAGCCCAACGTTCACCATAATGTGGCGAGTCGAGTAAACGCTCGATCAAGTTTCGAAAGGCACTTTGAGGATTGAGCTTTAACTCTTGTTCAAATTCTTGAACCTCTGTATAGGTCGGCGGTAAACCAATAAGGTCGTAGGACGCTCGTCGAATCAACGTTCTCGGATCCGCAACCTCAGATGGATATAAACCATCGGCTTTCATACGTCTCCGTACAAAAGCATCAACTGGACTTCTGACCAGGTTGAGATCATCGTCCTGGGGCACTACGGGAGTACGAATCGGCTGCGTGGCCCAATGCTCTGCCCAGGCCTCTCGGATGTCGAATGTCGGTTCCGTCGGCATTATCTCGGTGGGCCAAGGTGCCCCTAGGTTTAACCACTTGGCAAGCACGGCAATCGTGTCTTCTGAGAGCATCTTGTCAGGAGGCATTTGGATCTCGGACTGATAAGACAGAACATCCAGAAGTGGGCTTTTCGACAGGTCCTGCGAAGAAATCAGAGCACCAAATGTTTCACCACCCCGCAAAAAACCTTCACGCGAGTCTAAACGTAGGCCACTCTCCTGCTTCCTTATCCCATGACATCCAACGCAGTGCTCGATGAAAATCGGGCGCACCTGTTTCTCAAAAAATTCGATCTGTCCTGAAGTCGGAGCGTCACTTTCGGCCGCATGCAACTCGTCACAAACACTTGAGAGGAACAACAAAATAATGCAAGAGAGTCGCCACACACCCAAGCCGACTTTGCGATGGNGGAATGATTGCATTACAACGGTTACATCACTTTATAGGAGGCGAAAACGCCATGATCCCATAGACCCGACTGCGCGTCTAGGATCCGTTTTCCAAAGAAACCAATATCGATAAGAATCCTACCTTCCCACACATGTTTTCAGCTGTATTTTCATTTGAACTTTCAAAGTCGATAACTCACCAGAAATTTTCGCAGTATAATCCGCCATCACATTGCAACCTGAAAATATTCTCTTTCTGTTTCGCTTGCGAGTAACCTAATTCGCTTTCGGGCAAAGAGAATGTCCTTTTGTGAAACAATATATCCGTCGGCTGCAATCCTGATCGTTACGAAACCACCTACTCACACCCGGCTTGTTCGTCACACTTAAAGCGGGCAATCCAACCCAAGTTGCCCCGGACGAGAAAATGACCATCGTCTGCTCAACAGTGGGAAGCAATTAGGATCCTCCCGACACAATCCAGATAAACCGTCAGTGTCTGGGCATGGCGATAATGACAAAATCAGCACATATCTTGTTAGAAAAATCTCTCGCTCGACGAATTGCTCCAGGATTGATTAGACTCAAAGATCAAACTTTAATGAAACACTGGAACAGAAACGCTATGCTGATACATGAGCGTTTTTAATCCATCGCCACCCGCTTCTCAGACAGCATCCGCCTTTACCAACTTGGTACGTCCTCATATTCATCGACCGAGTCTTGCCAGTGTCGCATCAATGTAAGCTGTTCTTACGTACCATCGTAAGCATGCACCTACTGACGGGATTTCTTCTAACTGCCACGAATCAGCATGGCCAATGTCAGGACGAATTTTTCGAGCAAGCTCCGATTCGCTACTCGGATGCCTCCGTAACTGACGACATTTTCCGCTTAAAACAAGAACTTAATCGCGACCAAGCGAACCTGGAATGGACAGCCAATTATGGCTGGTTGCCGTCTCTGCTCAAGAAATTAAAGATTTCGCAATCTTCCCAGGTACTGGTATTTTCGCGCACCAGCCTACAAATAGAACGTATCCGACCAACAAACCCAAGGGCGATTTATTTCAACGACAATGTGTACGTCGCATGGATTCCAGGTAGCCCGACGATTGAAGTTTCAGCCGTTGATCCAACCCAAGGCGCGGTGTTCTACACAATCCATCAAACTCCAACCGATCAACCAGCCATCAACCGTGATCGCGGTAGTTGCCTGCAGTGTCACGCTACTCGCCGAACCAAAGAAGTTCCTGGACATTTGGTTCGTTCAATCCTGACAGGCCCAGACGGATTACCCTTCTACCATCTCGGGTCAACCACCACCGACCACACAACCGAATTGGAGGAGCGTTTTGGAGGCTGGTACGTTACAGGACTCCACGGGGCGATGAGACATCGCGGAAATACCTTAGCAAATGCAGAGGCCAAGCCATACCAAGATGTCGAACGTGGGGCAAACTGCCAAGATCTCAGCGTCTATTTCGACACCCACCGTTACCTACAGCCGACTAGCGATATCGTCGCTTTAATGGTCCTTGAACATCAAACTCAAATGCATAACCTCATTACGCGAGCATCCTTCGTTTGTCGTCAAGCGATACATCACGACCGTCAAATGAACAACGTTCTCAAACGGCCCGACGGGTACCAAAGTGATTTAGCGAAACGACGCATTCAAAAGGTAAGTGAGGAATTACTCCGCTACATGCTCTTTTGTGAGGAATTTGAGTTGCATGGACGAATTGTGGGCACCTCGGGATTCACCGAGCACTTTACTTCGACCATACCAGTCGACTCTCACGATCGATCGCTGCGCGAACTCGACTTAACTCGTCGCATGTTCAAGCTTCCTTGCAGTTACATCATTCATTCACCGTCATTTGACGCCCTGCCAGAACCTGTTCTCGATTACGTTGAACGCAGATTGATCACAATTTTGACTCGCGACAACACCAACGACGACTTCTTTCACATTTCCCTGCAGCAACGCCGCACCATCCTGCGGTTATTACAAGAGACAAAACCTCGGATTCGTCACCGTCTCGAATCGACATCTTTCTAATGAACCAAGCCTGTTGCCTCAACGACCGGCGAGTTCAAAGTAATCGATGACAATGCGATAACCGTGGAGACGAAAAACAAGTAGATTCACGATCATTACAGCAACGAATGCAGCCGAGACCACAAAATGCATTGTCCAAGAACCGCCCAAAAACGGTATTGCAAAGATTCGTGCCGTCCAGGCAACGATGGCTAAGGCGAGTATTAGCAGAACAATTCGGCGCAGCAGCAATTTCCTTGCCATCACCACTGCAGCCGTGGCAATGATGCCAACTGCGGCGCAACTACTCACAATCGCCGTTTTACCCAGCGTTGGCATCGAAATTGGTGTGGGATGAAGTGCTCGCAGCAGCGCAATCAGCACTGCAATGGCGGTTGTCCAAAGAAACAGGTGCGCCAAGGGTAACTGCTGTTGCGCCAGTCGACCGATACCAATAGCAGCATCCAAAGTGGTCCAACGAGCACCAAAAGAAAACCAAGTTGTAAGTAGCGCAAGCAAACAAAGAACAAAGATTAAATTGGCTACCAAAGCAAGCCATTGTGCTGATTCCTCGGAGGACCAAATCGTTGCTAGAATTGCTGCGCCGAATACAAATATCGTCACAACACCAGGCAACAAAATCGACCAGCGCAAGCGACTCATCGCTAAGGCGACTAACAATATACTCTGAAGACCAAACACGAACGCCACAATGCCAACCACCTCCAGAGAGGTTATCCTCGGATTGTGGCTATTGAGAACGACTCGCGACACAAGGATTCCCAAACAGATACCGTTAGTCAGCAGAACATCTGTAATCGAACTAACAATATGGCGCAGGCCTCGGCCACTCATGATCCAGGCAATGGCCCACATAAACATCAGGACGGCGAAACAAGACTCCGTTCTGACAAGAGATCGTAGCACACCAGGACAGGTAAGGATTTGTTTCTCATTTTGTAGATCCCAAACCTTTAACCTACCTCGACCATCTGTACCTGCGAGAAGTTTTCCGTCGGACGACAAATCCTCCGGTATGTCTCCTCTTTCCCCTACAATGATTTCGTCCTCTGTAGTCCACATTTCTCGCAGGCAAATTCCAGCCATACTTCCAACTGCCACCCGACAGCCATCGGGTGAGAAAACAATGGGCGTTGCTAGGTAAGGCGGTGCCTCGACAACGGTCTTGATCGCCCTATTGACGTGGTAGACGTCAACAACATTATTCCTGGTCACCGCCAGTACCTTAGCATCGTCCGAAACCCATACCGCACCTTCGACATCAGGAATCGATTTAATTTCGTCAAATCGACCCTTGCTCAAGTCAAACATTCTTAGTGTGCCATGATTCAAAGGTGACATGACTAAAACCGGTAGGCCAGAGGCAATTGTCAAACGATATTTAACGCGATCGTTGGCCATCCGATCCAAGAACTTGTTCGTTGACAAACGAAGCAATTGAATTTCCCATGGTCGCGCAACCACCATTAAATCAGTCGATTTCGAAACTGCCAGGAAGCCAGGAAGCGCGTTCCAGAATGTCGTTTTCTCTTCCACTAGTTGCCAGATTCGCATTTTCCGGTCAGCAGTCTGTTTTGGCGACAAGATGAGATTACGTGTGTAACGCCACGGCACACCAATAATTGTCCCCAAAGTACGCCGGTTCCCCGTGGCCACATCAATAATCGACAAATGATGCTCAACTCGAGAATTTGGGAATTGCAATCGAGTCATACAGGCTAGATGAGATCCGTCAGGAGAGAACGCTACCCCACGCAATGACCGATCGATTACCCAGACAAACTGGATAGACCACCAAACAAGTGCAACCAGGACCACTAAAAGTAGGACGCGATAACGCATTCCATCAATCGCAACTATCGGCAAATTATATCGGCCGGTTTTCGGTCTTTAAGAACTAACACAAACCATCACCGTCGAGCCTCGCCACTAGATCCCGTCGCAGTGCCCATCGTCCGGCACCGAGATTCGCTAGGAAACTCGGGAGATTTCGTAGCACCGAATCCGGATATGATGATTTCCTCGTTGCCACTGCCCCGTTTGGATTCGTTGACCTGGGAACACGACAGTCTAGTTCACCAACATAGCAAAGTCCCCAGAAAAATTACTGCCAAAACCTTACCTAGCCACACAGGCCATGACGACCTCTCGCTCAGTAGGGACTTGCGTCATAAACAAGCAGAATCATTCGAAGGCCTTATTGTCGGTGCATGAAATTGGTGAGGTTCAGATTGCGCACCCTGACTGCAAAGGGCGGTTCAATACGTTCGCGGTGTAATTCGACCCTGAACTCGATAAGGTAAGCCTTGGATGCGCAAAAATCCTTCCGCATCGTCTTGGTTATATGATCCACCACCTTCCATCGTTGCAATCCCCTCATCATACAAACTGTTTGGACTGCTACGAGAATCGACCATCATATTGCCTTTATAAAGCTTCAGGGTGACTTCTCCCGTGACTTTCTGCTGTGCTTCTCGAATGAATGCGAGCAAAGCGTCAAATTTCGCAGAATACCAATAACCGTAGTACACCAACTCCGCAACTTCCGCAGACAACCGATCCCGCAAGTGTACCAGATCACGATCCAAGGTTAGTTGCTCAATCAGTCGATGAGCTTCATAGAGGACCGTCATACCAGGGGCTTCATAGACACCGCGACTCTTCATGCCGACAAAACGATTCTCAACCATATCAATGCGGCCAATCCCATTGCGGCCGCCAATTTCATTTAAGGATTTCACAACCTCCAGCGCCGAACATGCTTCCTTATTAATCGACACGGGTACGCCCGCCTCAAAACCCACAGTCACTGTTTCGACTTCTGCAGGAGCCTCCAATGGCGAAACCCCCATGCCAAAATCAACGAGCTCTACTCCATTGACAGTTAACTCCTCCAACTTGCCAGCCTCATAACTAATATGCAAACAATTTTCGTCAGAACTGTAGGGTTTGGAAGTCGACGCCTTGATCGGAATCCGTTTATCTTCGCAGTAAGCAATAAGCTCCGTTCTCCCTGGAAACTGGCTGCGAAACTTCGGATCACGCCATGGTGCAATTACCTGAACCGTGGGGTCCAGCGCTTCTGCAGCCAACTGAAACCGACACTGATCATTTCCTTTTCCTGTCGCTCCATGGGCATAGGCATCCGCACCCGTTTCCCGCGCAACTTGCAAACATACTTTAGAGATCAAGGGGCGCGCGATCGACGTACCAAGTAAATAAACACCCTCATACTTTGCTTGCCATTGCATCACCGGAAACGCAAAATCACGACACATTTCCTCCTGAGCATCGATAATTCGTGCACTTACGGCGCCAGCATTTTCTGCTTTCTTCAAAACCTCTCCACGATCTTCTCCCGGTTGCCCTAGATCAACATAGACTGCATGGCACTCGTAGCCTTGATCTTGCAGCCAACCTAAAATGACTGATGTATCAAGACCTCCAGAATAAGCTAATACACAACTTGGCATCGATTTCTTCCTCAACCCTTAAAGCATACTAACCGTCAACAGAAAAACGAATCGTTTTGCTGATCCTCATTTTGTTCTGCCTTGCCCAGCCTGACAAGGCCGTGAGGATTCCGATTTCCAACATCTGCTCAGACATTTACCTAACCTTAAAAGCATTCTCGCCCCCCCATAAAAAAAACGGGATCGAAAATCGATTCCCGTTTCGTCGTTGATTGCAAATTCGTTAGTCAGTGAAATCTGACTCTAACGTTGCGTCGATTGACCTTGACTAGACGCCTGAGCGGTCTTTGTGACAGCACGAACAATAAAGTTCGTGATGTCTCGATTTTTCTGGTATACGATCGGTTGATTGACACCTTGAAGTACTGAATTACGATCTTCTAGATCCATCGGCTCGCTGCTATAGCTCTGTACGATATCGATCCCATTGCGGTCTGCAAATGATTTAACTTTTGCTTGCACATCAAGATAGGTGTCGTAGTAAACCTTTGCCTCGCGCTGCATAAAATCTTTGCGTTTCAGCTGTGCCTCTACTTGTAGATCCGTCGAAAGCTTGGCAATGTTTGTTTCAAGCCTCTTGTACTCAGGGCTACCAACTTTGAATTCCTTGAGTTGTTCTGCCATCTTCTGCCCCTTCGAACGCTCCTGTCGAATGTAAGCCTCAAAAGACTCTACTTCCTGCTTCATCGCTTCCATCGCAGCGTTAAAGCCGGCGTGTTCTTTGAACACTTTGGTAATGTCGATCAGGACAACTTGCGTTCCGCTGGTCTTGGTTTCTTGAGATTGCAGCGGTGTGGCTGTCAACCCAAAAACTGAGAGAAAACAGAAGATCGGATAAACTCGGTAAAACTGCCTCACTTTGAGCACTCCTTTACGTAAGTACTTTTAGGTATCACCGCATTGACTACTTGCTTATACCGGTGTGCACCACCGCATTGTCAAAACACAATGAATGCAACGTGGCGCGGGGATTTTGAAGAGATGCCTCAGCTTCGTAAAGGTCAGAATCACAGTATTCACCAAGCCATTTCCTTAGCAACTCTACAAGCACTCTTGAGCTAGCACCTAGACCAACGTTGGTCCGGCATTAATGGGTGTGTTTTTCCAGGGATTTTGCCTCTTTAATTCCTCGCCACATATCTAACGCCATGCTTCTTGCCAAAGACCGGTCTCTCCGCAATCAGCAGTATCTCAACACGTTCCCCGACAATTCGGAGACAAAAGGGTGTTGCTTACCCACATGGAGGCGAAACTTCTTCACTGGAATAGACCGACGACAATTGTAGTCCCTTGGCGTTATTGAAAATAATCGGAAACCACGCTCTACAATGGTATGTGGCCAACTTCATCAAGTTACGGTTCAAAATATCGGGTCGCCTCTTCCGCAACCAAACGCGTTTCTGGCAATTCCGATCGAATTTCGGCGCGGAATCGGTGGTTTCCCTCATCTGCTGCTACGGCGATCACTTTCACCATAATCGTATCGCCAGGCCCTAACTCCTCGATTGCATCAAAGATAACCTGACCAGGTACGATCTCTGCCGTTTGACCAAGCGCTTCCGTTGGTTCAATCCCCTCAGAAAATTGCGCTACGATATTGATGTTCTGAGCGGCCTTACTACCACGATTGACGAGTTTGATTTCATAGACAGCCTCTTCGCCAACCGGAGTTGGACCCGCGGGATCGTTAACCGACAATTTCAAGTCGGCAAGAGCCTTGACCTGTGTGACCGCTGTCTGAATCGAAGTCAAATCGTTAGCATCTCGCACTTGAACTGCAAATTGATTTTCACCATCTGAATTCAATTGACAACGAACCTTAAAGGTTCGCTCATCACCCGCTTCAAGATTACCAATCCGCCAGTCCAGACGATCTGCTGTAGTTGTTGCTCCCGTGATTCCTCCCAAATAGTTTGCATCACTTGGTAGCGACACGGAACCCACAACATCGGAGGCCATTGCATCACCTTCATTTGTGATGCGAACGAGGTACGTAGCTACCGTTCCAGCGTACTTTAAGCGAGGCGCGGCCAATTCGACTTTAAGGTCGGCGCTACGGACACGGATTAAGATAGAATTTTCTTGACGAACTCCTCCGTCAGCTACAACCGTCGCCTGGATTTCCATTTCACCAGCTTCGCGAGCCGTTAATTCAACTTCTAGCTCTTCGCTTTCTCCTGCTCGAATAGTGCCCAGTTGCTGACCATTCGCCCCTGTCGCGCCTGGTCCCAAACTAACGGCCACATTTTCTGCGTCTCCGTTGCCAAGGTTGGAAATAATAATTTTGTATATCTTCGAGTCGCCCAAGTTTACATCTGAAGGACCGGCAACCGTCAATTCCAATTCTGGTTGCTGAACTTCAATACGAGAGACGGCGCTCACGCTCGCAAGCCTCCAATCAACTGCTAAATCAAAGGGCTCATTAACCTCAGGTCTCAAATCACAATCAAGTGTTTCCCGCGCTCCGCTGGGCAGCCAGTCCAGGTGCCAAATGACGTCGCGTGAAGTTTGATTGTTCGTTTCCGTTTTAATTTCTCCGGCACTTCCGTCCGCTGCAGACAACTTCACCCACATCGGCAACGCAATCCGCACCTTCAAACCATTAGCCGGGAGCCTACCCATATTAATAGCTGTAAAGCGAAAACGTGAATCTTTACCGACAGTCATCGCATCGGTTCCAACCACTTCAACCCGAATCGACGGGGCGCTGCTTTCCAGAAAGATGCCGTCTTGAGGTGCTGTTCCTTCACTAACCCTCTCCTCGCCACCTATTGATTCATCAAATTCGCCATCAACTTCATCAAGTGACTCGCGGAACGAATTGCTCGTGGCCTGTTTCCGTTCCTTCGTATTCTCAAGACCTGGAACCTCGTTTTGACGTGTAAACTTGGGTAGAAACTCAGATCGAGCGGTCCGTGGGGTGCGTCGGGAAGACCGCGGCTGCTCTCCTTGCGATAATTCATGGACGTCTTTCCCATTACTGACCTCTCGATCCGAGATGGGAGCCGTTTGAAATTCACGGGAAAAATCACCTCGATCTTCATCTACGGACGACGAGGGCCCGAGGCGGTCGGTATCTCGGGCAACTTTCGCTGTCGGACCGCGTCGCGGCTTCGGCCCACGACGTTTGAGAACAGAAGGAAGCCCATCAGCCTGCAAATCATTGTCTCGTAGTGAATCTTCACCATCTTGAGCGGAACTCAGATCTGCTTCATCTGCTTCGCTGGCAGGTTGTGGCGATGCTTGCTCCGGAACCAAGGGCAAGTCGTCTTCAGCCGGAATGGCAAAATTGACATCATCATCTGTCGAACTTAGCTCTTCGGCTAGTTTCGAAGGGTTCGGATCGTCCGAAATATCCTGAGCGTTTCCAAACGCGACCAGCGAAATCCCGGCTAAAACAAAAAAAACAAGGTACCGCTTGTTGCGAGCCATCAAAATGTCCTAACTTGAACAAGGTAGAATTCTAGCGCGCCATCAATATCGGTAAGTCCACCTATACTGGTTTAGACAAGTTTCCGGAAAATGCAGGATCGGTAAAAATGATAAGATAGGAAATATTCCTCATCGGAGAATCTTAGAGCCTCACCCATTAACAGAATGACAAATCACTATGACAGCTTCTTCTCGCAGAGAAAAAATCGAAGCTATGCTAGCGGATGATCCTACAGACACGTTTTTGCGTTATAGCCTCGCCATGGAGCTCGACAAGGAGGGCTCTCATAAGGACAGCCTCGCGCGGCTCAACGAGCTAAGCATCGATAGCCCACCTTACGTGCCAGCATTTTTCATGGCAGCACAGCAGCTCGTGCGACTCGATCGCGTCGAAGAAGCGAGAACGATTTTACGTGAGGGCATCGCTGCGGCACGCGAGCAAAATAACAGCCATGCTGCAGGAGAAATGAGCGAATTTCTCAGCAGCTTGGGAGAATTAGGCGAATAACGCATCGCATGCTGCTTACTCACCGCAGGGCCACTGCGGAGTCTCCCATTGCGTCTCAAGCAAAATGGCTTGTCGCAAAAGACGCTGTTCGTTCAAGCGCGAGCCAATCAATTGAATTGCACAAGGTAGCCCATTTCTGGTCATGCCACATGGAATGCTTACCGTTGGTAACCCCGCATAGCTCCAAGGCGTCTGAAAGCCAGAATCCCCAGTCGTGGAAAGGTCTTGGGGAGCCGTTGTGCTGGTCGCTGGTGTGACCAGAATCAAATCCTCTTTCAAGAGTGAGTTCATCTCAGCTTGAAATTGCTGTTGATGTTTCAAGGCATTGGCATAATCGACCGCGGTCGTATCCAGCCCCTCACGAATCATCGCCCCAATGTTTTTCCCAAAAGCATCCGGATCATTGACGAAAACGTCTCGGTGATAGGCTGCCGCTTCAACCGCCATAATGCGGCGATGCATCTGGTGTAAATCTCGAAACGAATCCGGCAAACGAAAGGGTGCCAAACTAGATATTTCTAGATTCTTCAAAGTGAGACTTTCGACTACTTCTCCTAGATTCGCCTCCATTCCCTCCCAGAAATATTCGTCAATGCGGCTTAAACTCACCATGCCGTCACCGCTGATCTCTGCAAATTCCCCCGTTGTTTGCGCCCTGGCTCTCTGGCTGACAGGATCACTGCCTTTGCTTCGACAGGCACTCTCTGTAGGACGTTTCTGCAACGCAGCAAATACTGACTGCAAATCAATTGACTGCCGGGCAATCACGCCAACGGTATCGAGATGGCGACTCACAGGTACAACCCCATGAACAGCGAGCATATCAAAGGTTGGCTTGAGACCGGCTACACCGCAGTAACTTGCCGGCCGCGTGATCGAACCGCCAGTCTGAGATCCCAAGGCGGCCATGCACATTTGTGTCGCAACCGCCGCAGCACTCCCGCTACTGGAACCACCCGGCGTGTGCTGAAAGTTCCAAGGGTTTCGTGTCGGTGATGGATCAAAACATGCAAACTCGGTCGTTACCGTTTTGCCAAGAATGATGGCGCCAGCACCTCGCAGTTGCCCTACAACCGCTGCGTCATTTGGAGCAATGTGGTGCTGCCGCAACAAGGAACCCGCTTTTGTCGGCCAACCTGCAACGTCAAAAATATCCTTAATACCAATCGGAATACCATGCAGTGGGCCACATGGACTCTGCCTACTCAACGCCGCTGCAGCTTCGCGAGCCGCCTTGCGGGCACCAACCTCATCCACCATGACCCATGCGCAAATTTCACCATCGTAGAGTTGGATCCGTTGCAGACAGAACTCCACCAAATCAACGGGCGAAAGATCGCCCGAATTCATCATTTCACGTGCTTTCGGAATAGTGGGCAAGGACGATATCATGAGAACTAACCTACCGCTTTGCGATGAGGATAGAAAGGGAACCTTGATGTCAGAAAACCAACGCGCGACACCTCAAGTCGCCTCCAGCACATTTATCGCTCCTAACGCCACCATCCTTGGGAATGTCGTTATCGGGGAAGAGTCGAGTGTGTGGTACGGTGCAGTGATTCGTGGTGATACCGAATTGATTCAGATCGGTCAGCAGTCAAACGTGCAAGATCTCTGCGTACTTCACGCCGATGCAGACTTCCCCTGTATCTTAGGAGATCGAGTGACAGTCGGTCATAGTGCCATCATTCACGGTGCCACAATTGATGACGATGTGCTTGTCGGCATGCGCGCCGTCGTCATGAATGGAGCCAAAATCAGAACCGGGAGTATCGTGGCCGTCGGATCGGTCGTCACTGAAGGAACCGAAGCACCGGCAAACAGCATTTTAATGGGGACGCCAGCCAAGATCTGCCGTGCCACAGAACCGCGTGACTTCGAAAGGATTCGACATGCAGCAGAACATTACACGGAAAGAACCCGTTCCCTGCAGTAAACGCGCCCAATCGGATGCACACGGAACCTTCCCTAGCAGGTGGGACCCGTTGGCCAAGCCAAGCTGGATCAATTAACATAATACGAGCTAAAAGTACCCGTTATCTGCCATTCCTGCATTTTCTTACCAGTTGGCTCGCTCAGATCATGCGTTACTCCATCATAGTTTTTTTGACCGTCGTTAGTACAGCAAGTTTTTCTGTATTTGCCACACCAGAGGAAGACCTCAATTTCTTCGAATCAAAAATCCGCCCTGTCTTAGTAGAGCATTGTTATACTTGTCATTCGGCTGCAGCAAATCGCAATAAGAAGCTCAAGGGAGGACTTTTACTCGACACCCAGGCCGGTACCTTGGCCGGCGGTGAAAGCGGGCCTGCCATCGTACCTGGGAATCCTGCAGAAAGTTTGCTCATCGCAGCGCTTCGTCATGAAACCTTTGAGATGCCACCAAGTGGCAAATTACCAGATGACATTATCTCCGATTTCGAAGCATGGATTGCGCGTGGCGCCGCCGATCCTCGCCAAGAGGACCCACCTGACGTTGTCACCGGCATCGATCTGGACGCAGGCCGCCAACATTGGTCCTTTCAGCCCCTGCAAGAACTCCAACCGCCAAACGTCGACGATGAAGCCTGGCTCGTCAATGATGTGGACCGATTTATCCGCCATCAACAAGAGCTTGTCGGTATTTCACCAAACCAGTTCGCCCCTCCGGAAACATTACTGCGACGAGCATATTTTGATTTAGTGGGGCTTCCGCCGGAGCCTCAAGCCGTCGTCAGTTTCATGGCAGAAGCTCAGCACGACTTCACAGGAGCTTACAACCGCCTGATCACCGAATTGCTCAACAGCCCTCATTTTGGCGAGCGTTGGGCGAGGCATTGGTTGGATATTTCAAGGTTCGCAGAAAGTAACGGTTATGCATTCGACGGTGATCGTCCGTTTGCATTCCACTTTCGTGACTTTGTGATTCGAGCCTTTAATGAAGACCTGCCTTTTACAGAATTTGTACGCCGACAAATTGCTGGAGATTTACTCGCAGATCCTGCACCCCAAACAACAGCCGCATCCGTCCAAGCCATTCAGCTGAACGCCGCCAGCGGATTTTTGGTGGCTGGCACCTATACAACCCAACAAACCCAAAAGGAACGTGAGCGGAGTCGTTACGAACAACTTGACGATGTGATCCATACTTTAGGCACGGCCTTCCTCGGCCTCACGGTTGGCTGTTCTCGCTGTCACGATCACAAATACGATCCCCTGCCTCAAAAAGATTACTATCGCTTGGCTGCCTGCTTTGCAGACGTNGGATTCGTCAACACAGGTGTCAACAAAAATCCGCCAGACTTTCACTCGCGCAAAGCAGCATTTGACGAAGTCCACGCACCTCTTGNGACAGCCTTGTCAACGTACGAAACAGAANCGCTACCCGCCAATTTTCAGTTGTGGTNGGACCACAAACNAGGNGANCTGAANCAAGTTGCCGANCTGGAATTNCGNNTCTTACCNTGGAGTTATGCTGGNCCCTTTACAAAAGGGNCNTTTGAACAAGTCTTGGCTGAAAAGTTCGGCCCCGAGGAAGCGGTCGACCTTNCCNCAACCTATGGTGACATTGCNTGGTCCATGCANGACTGGGCGGATGCGACCATTCACAATCCATTTACCGGCCGTAATACGGCCCACTACCTCCACCGCATCATCGAGTCACCTCGAGAAGAACAGGTCCGCTTCTCTCTGGGTAGTGACGACGCCCTAAAATTCTTTGTTAATGGGAAAGAACTCCTTTCACAACTGGTCACTGGGGCAGCGGCTGCCGATGAAGCATTTGTCACCGTGACACTGCAACAAGGACCCAATGAAATTCTGATGAAAGTGGTCAATCAGGCCGGACCCAGCGGATTTTATTTTGCCGTTCAGCCAATGCCTGCAGCTTCCGCGACCTTCAGTCATTGGCACCATTTGGGCCCCTTCCCTTCCGGTAGCGATCAAAGAGCTGCACACGACCGCATTTTTGATCCCGAAAAGAAAGTGGACCTAGAGCAAGCTTCCTTGGATGGGCAACTTCATTGGAAAGAACAGCCGGACTGGACTGACGGGGTCGTACACATGGATAAGCTGACAGGTACCATGTGTGCAAACTACCTCTATCGCACCATCGAATCACCATCATCTCAAGTCCTATCCCTGTCACTCGGAAGCGACGATTCAATTATCGTCTGGGTAAACGGCAGAAAAGTTCTCGACAAGTTTATCGGGAGAACTCCTGCTGCTGCGGATCAAGAAAAAGTCGAGATTCAAATCGCAGCCGGCACCAATACTTTGCTGATGAAAATCTGCAATGGTGCAGAAAAAACCGGGTTCTACTTCCAAGCAACTGCGAGTGCGCCAGCTGCAGACATTCAAGGAATCCTTGCTACGGATTCCAAAACGCGCAATAACGATCAACGACAAAAAATCCTGGATTGGTACAAAGGGTACGATCTTGGCTGGCTTGCCTTAAATGCCCCGGTTGAACGACATAACCAAGAGGCCCCGCAACCCGAAATGGAAATGGTCTTCGCTGCGCGCAAGAATGGCGAGACTTATCAATTTGGTGACAACACCTACAAAGTTTTTCACCTCGCGCGCGGCAACTCCGACAACAAACTCGCAGAAGCGGCTCCTGGCTTGCTACGCGTTCTCACACCGACAGAAACAGAAGCGTCACATTTCTTTGGAAGTTCAGGGGACGCGGACCAAGCCGCTACGAGTACCGACGTTGCTCCCGTGCCGCGTCTGGCCTTGGCCAATTGGCTGACGGACACCGACAGCGGCGCAGGTGCTTTGCTCGCTCGGGTTATTGTGAATCGACTCTGGCATCAGCATTTTGGCAGAGGCCTTGTGGCAACACCCAGTGATTTTGGAACCCGTGGCGAAAAACCATCCCATCCTGAATTACTGGACTGGTTGGCAGCGGAGTTGATTCGTAATCATTGGCAATTAAAACCCCTGCACCACATGATCATGACGAGTGCGACTTACATGCAAGCCGGCGCGTCTTCTCCCACAGCACAACGCCTCGATCCCGAGAACCTGCTACTTTGGCGGAGAGCGACACGACGGCTCGAAGCAGAAATTATTCGTGATTCTTTACTCTGCGTGAGTGGCCTGCTTGATCGTACCTCCTACGGAAAAGGGACGCTCGATCCAAATTCCCCGCGCCGCAGTATCTACCTCACCACTAAACGCAGCCAGCTAATGCCGCTACTGCAACTCTTTGATGCCCCTGACACGATGCAGGGTGTTGGTTCGCGCCAGCAAAGTACGGTAGCTCCGCAAGCCTTAGCCATGCTTAACTCACCCATTGTACGAGGGTGGGCAACTCAATTTGCACACCGTCTCCGGTCGTCGCCGGACACCTCCGTAACCGACGCCATTCACAAAGCCTACGAAGTGGCTTTTGCGCGGAGTCCCTCCGAAGCCGAAGCCCTTGAAATGGCTGCCTTTGTTAACCATCAAAAAACGCTTTATCAGGACGCGGCGCTCGCAGAGCAAATGGCTCTACGCGACTTTTGTCACTTGTTGCTTTGCAGTAACGAATTTGTGTACGTCGACTAAAATCCAAATTAGAGTCCAAATTGCATTAAGGCAAATTTTCTATGGTTTCTTCCTTCCAACCCACGCCCAGCCGACGTCAATTTCTTGAGCGTGCTGGCCTCGGCTGTGGCTCTCTGGCGTTAACCTCCCTCTTACATCAGGAAGGAATCGTTCGTGCCAACACCTCGACGAACCCATTGGCACCTCGGCCAGCGCACTTTGCCGGAAAAGCCAAGGCGGTGATCTGGCTATTTCAGACGGGCAGTCCATCCCAAGTCGACACTTTTGACTACAAACCGACGCTCCAAAAACGCGACGGCACAAAATTAGCTGGCGCAGATCCCAAAACAGGTTTTTTTACTACCTCCGGAAATTGCCTTGGCTCACCGTTCAAATGGGCGCAACATGGTCAATCCGGGGCATGGACGAGCGAGATTTTTCCCCATCTATCACAGCATGTAGATGACATGGCGTTTATCTATTCCTGCTACTCGATGTCGAACAATCATACGCCAGCCATGTTAGAAATGAACTCGGGCATGATCCGCCAGGGATTTCCGAGTATGGGTAGCTGGGCAACCTATGGTCTCGGCAGTGAGAGCGACAACCTGCCCGGATTTGTGGTCATGCACGGTACCAAGCCACGTGGTGCCGACCCCGTTTGGTCTTCCGGATATTTGCCCTCCGTGTACCAAGCCACTGCCCTTGATCCTCGCCAAGCGGCCCCCATTGCAAATCTTGCGCGGCATCCCGAATTGAACCAGGTTCAGCAGCGCTCACTACTCGACGCTTTGAATCGCGCCAACGCTGAACATGCTGCAGAGCGCGCCTATGATCAAGACTTAGCAGCACGCTTGGAATCTTTTGAACTTGCCTATCGCATGCAAACCGCTGCCCCGGAAGCTTTCGATGTGGCTCGTGAACCGCAGCATGTCCAGGAGGCCTATGGGTTAAATCTCGAAGACTCTGCAGACTATGGAAAACAATGTTTGATCGCGCGCCGACTCGTCGAGCGCGGCGTGCGATTTGTACAAGTTTTTGCATCCTGCCCAAAGACACCGGGCGGTGCCGTTGCCGATGTCCCGTGGGATGCTCATGGAGACATTAATGCAAACCACCGTCA
Organism: Pirellulaceae bacterium; assembly: GCA_022446825.1. GTDB lineage: Bacteria > Planctomycetota > Planctomycetia > Pirellulales > Pirellulaceae > JAKVBY01. Next base: position 125,225 of record JAKVBY010000027.1, on the reverse strand, counting down.
ATGCGCTCAAACGGTCGACCAGCCTTCCGCAGCACTCCTGGCGGATCTTAAAGCCCGCGGGCTGCTTGACCAAACGCTGGTTATTTATGGTGGCGAGTTTGGACGGACCTCCGATTCGCAAGATTCAAAAGGGCGAGACCACAATCCAAATTCGTTTACTACCTGGCTGGCTGGTGGTGGAATCAAAGGTGGTACCCAATATGGCAAGTCGGATGAGTTCGGCTACAAAGCCGTTGAAAATCGTGTCAACGCCCACGACATCCATGCAACCGTTTTGCATCTTCTGGGACTGGATCATGAGAAGCTAACCTATCGCTTCAATGGTCGCGATTTCCGCCTCACCGACGTCGCCGGAGAAATAATTCGTCCTATCCTCGCTTAAGTCATGGCGTTCCTCACTTAAGTTTCGGCATTCATGTGGCTTGGGTGGCGAGTTTCCTGGCGACCGTGATTTCAATACGCCCTTAGTCAAACTCTTGTGTCTACACAATTTGTCTGGTCATGGTAATCATACTCATGAATTGTTCCCGGTTTGCACATCTCGGTATGCTCTGCCTCTTACTCTTTTCTTCAAGCATTCACGCCGCTTCACCAATCCCACGGCCGATTCAAGCACTGCTCGTGACCGGAGGCTGTTGCCATGATTATGCAAGGCAGCAATTGATCCTCACACAAGGCATTTCTGCTCGTGCTAACGTCATCTGGACAGTCGTTCACCAAGGAGGCAAGAGCACGAATGCCCAGATATCACTCTACAAAGATCCGCATTGGGCAGAAGGATTTGACGTTGTGATTCACAACGAATGCTTTGCCAACGTCCGCGATGCGAAATGGGCCGAACGCATACTCGACCCACATCGCCAAGGGACACCGGCAGTGCTGATTCATTGTGCCATGCACTGCTATCGCGCCAGTGCAGATCGCTGGCACGATTTTGTAGGCATGCATTCGCCAGGACACGGTTCCCATTATGCTTTCACGGTCGAAAACATTGCAGCTGCTGACCCCATTATGGCAACTTTTGGTGAAGCCTTCAGGGTACCCAAAGGAGAACTTTATCACGCTGGTGCATTGCGTCCGACGGCCCGCGCTTTAGCGCAAGCAAATCGGCAAAATGACGGCGAGCCGCAAGTCTGCGTCTGGACAAACGAATATGGGAGCAATAAGACGCGAGTTTTCGCGACGACCCTCTCCCATTACAACGAAACGATGGTCGAACCGAAGTATTTGGACCTGGTTACACGTGGTCTCCTCTGGACGGTCGATCAGTTAAATGACAGTTCGTTCATCGCAACAAACGAACAGACCGATGCTGTGATACGCCAGTTGCTCCAGACACCGACGACGAACGCAGTGGCCTCTTCGACTTCGTCCCAATGTTGTGGCGAAGGCAACCTGGCTTTCGGCCACGAAACCAAAGCCACCTCTGAAGAAATTGGCCGCAACAACTTTGCTCGTCATGCGGTGGACGGTGACTTAAGAACACGTTGGTGCGCCGCTGGCGGTGGCAAAAACAATTTCTGGCAAGTGGACTTAGGTAAACCCGAGTCCGTTCGCTCGTTGCGCATCCACTGGGAAAAACCGGATGATGTCTACCGATATACCGTGGAGGCCTCCACGGATGGTAGCCGCTGGAACACCATCGTCGATCAATCAAAGAATCAAACTGTAGGCCGAATCCTAGGACACAACGTGGATTCACCTCAGACACGTTACTTGCGGGTCCACTTTAAGGGTTCCGGCAAACGTTATTGGGCCAGTTTTTGGGAGTTTGAGGCGTATACCACCAAGTTGCCTCCACTCCCGCCCACAGCCGAACAAAACCTGGGCGCGGCCCCTATAGGCTCTGAAGATCTACAGGTTTCCGATGGGTTCACGGCCCGCCTCTTTGGAACACCACCGGAAGTAAACTACCCCGTATGCCTTGCGGCAGCAGCAACAGGCGAAGTATTTGTCGGCGTCGATGAGCAAGGCTCCCTAGGGAAAGAACCCGCAGGTGGTAAGGTCCTGCGTTGCCTCGACACCGACGGAGATGGCAAAGCCGACAAGATCGACGTTTTTGCCAAGATGGATCACCCTCGGGGCCTCATCTACGACAACGGATCGCTGTGGGTCCTGCACCCACCAACGCTCAGTGTTTTCCATGACGATGACCTCAACGGAATTGCAGATCGTCAAGAAATACTCGTTACCGGCCTCACAACCGAAGAGCTGAATCGACGCGGAGCAGACCATACGACCAACGGCATTCGGATGGGAATCGATGGCTGGATCTACATCGCCGTCGGTGACTTCGGCTTTGTCAATGCAACCGGAACCGATGGACGCACTTTAACCAAACGAGGCGGAGGAGTTCTCCGAGTCCGTCCCGATGGTACAGAAATGGAAGTCTACGCCTGGGGATTGCGCAACATTCTTGATGTCTCCATTGACCCACAACTAAACCTGTTCACGCGGGACAATACAAATGACGGGGGTGGCTGGGATATCCGTGTCACCCATGTGATGCAGTCTGCGGAATACGGCTACCCATCATGGTACCTGAACTTTGCCGACGAAATTATGCCACCAATAGCCCAATACGGTGGTGGGTCCGGCTGCGGTAGCATGTTCTTGCACGACACGCGCTGGCCCGCACCATTCGGTAATGCAGCCTATACGTGCGATTGGGGAACCAGCCAAGTCTTTCGGCACAACTTCCCTGCCAATGGGGCAACTTTCGATGCCCATCAAGAGCAATTCCTTAAAATTCCGCGGCCCACTGACATCGATGTCGATGGCAGCGGTCGGATGTATGTCAGCAGTTGGAAGAATGGCGGGTTTAGTTACTCAAATCCGGACGTTGGCTTCGTGGCACAGATTCAGCCCGCAGATTTTGTCCCCAAACCGTTTCCTCATCTTACAGCCGCGACCGATGCGGAGTTGATCGAATATCTCAATGCCCCCAGTGCCGTCTATCGCCTCCACAGTCAACGTGAAATCCTGCGCCGCCCAGAGTTCAATGTCACGGAGCTGGTAAGACTCGCCACAGACAAGTCCGCAACCCTCTCTGGTAGAATTGCTGCAGTCTTCACCTGCAAGCAAAAGCTGGGAACGAAGTCGCACAACAAATTGAGCCCGCTTTTTTCTGACCCCTCTCTGCGAGAATGGGTACTGAGAGCCCTCACCGATCGCCAAACGCAACTCAGCCAAGTTCCCACGGACCTCTTCATCAAGGCCTTATCCGACTCCAATCCACGCGTTCGTGCACAAGCGGCCATCAGTATTGGTCGACTGGGGAAAACGGAACTTGCCTTGCATTTGCTGCCGCTGGCACTTCACTCAAAATCCTCTCCCCCCCACAACGAACCCAATCCTTCTCGAGTCATTCCTCACCTCGCCATTCGTGCACTCGTTTCACTGGCCGCAGAAGAGACCTGTCTGGCAGCCCTCGCAACCCCCCAGGCGGAGAGCGCTTTGCGGGTGCTGCGTTACTTACCAACGGACCATGTCGTCGAAGGAATCATCCAAGAACTTCGTCGTGCCCGTGATGTGGAGCGACGAAGCAGGATGCTCGCTACCTTGATCCGGCTGTACTATCGTGAGGGCTCCTACGAAGGTGACTGGTGGGGCACACGGCCCGACACTTCGGGACCGTTCTATCGTCGAACCCCCTGGAAGAAAAGTCCCCGCATTGCGGAAGTAATTCAAACTGCGATTGCCGATTCTGACCCAAAATCACGCACATCGCTTGAACAAGAGTTAGCCAGACACAAAGTAGAGATTCCGGGCGTCAACCGTTTGGCTCCCGTCGGCAACATGCCGAGCGAACAGGCACCCATTACCATTCCCGTCGTCGATCCGGACGATCCTAATTTAATCGCCAATATGGCTTTGCCCACCGCGCAACAACGAGCGCTGCGCACCCTCGGAGATCAAGAATCTGGCAAACAATTATTTCGAAAACAAGCCTGTCATGCCTGTCACACACATGCCGATGGACAAATTCCGAAAGGCCCACACTTGGTCGATATCGGAAAACGTTACAAACGGGTCGAATTAATCGAGTCAATCTTGAAGCCCAACGCAAAAATCGCCCAGGGATTCGACAGTTACACGTTTGCTATGGAGAGTGGTAAACTAGTGACTGGTTTTTTGGTCAGCCAAAGCGCCGAAACCGTAACCATTCGCCAGGCGGATGGAATCGCTCAGATTCTCTCGCGAGACGAAATTGAAGAACAACTGAAAAGTCCGACGTCCATGATGCCCGTCGGCTTGGTAAATAACCTTACGCCGGAAGAACTAGCGAACCTACTTGCTTACCTCGAATCCTTGAAGTGATCCTCAATCATGCAGACTTCCATGTACAACCGACAGCAGCAATCTGACTCACTCATCGTCATTTGTATCTTTCTCTGCTCGCTAGGTTTGGCTCCTCACGAATCACTCCAGGCTGAATCCAAGCCGATCAACTTTAATCGAGACATCCGACCGATTCTGTCGAACAAATGCTTTCAATGTCATGGCCCTGATGTGAACGAACGCCAAGCCGGACTGCGATTGGATCAACAGGAAACGGTCATCGCCCCAACCGCATCTGGAAAGATACCCGTGGTCCCTGGCAAATTGTCAGAGAGCGAATTAATTCAGCGGGTCATCTCCACCGATGCCGACCTGCGCATGCCGCCCGCCGAGACTGGTAAACCACTTACTGGAGAAGAAATCACCTTGCTTCAACAGTGGGTCGTCGAGGGCGGTAATTACGCGCAACACTGGTCCTATCAACGCCCCACACGCTTTGACACTCCCGACCTCGAACCATTCTTAACTGGCCATAGTGACGCAGCAATGCTGCGATCTTGGCCAAAAAATGAAATTGACCGTTTTCTTTTACGGCCCATGTTGTCCCAAAAGCTGATACCAAGTCCCCTAGCCGATCGCTACGCCTTGATTCGCCGTCTTTCACTTGACCTTACCGGCCTACCGCCCACCTTAGCAGATGTGGAAGCTTTTGTTGCCGACAGCGAGCCAGGTGCCTACGAGCGGCTCGTCGATCGATTACTCAATACGCGAATGTACGGTGAGCATTGGGCACGTCATTGGTTGGATCTGGCACGGTATGCCGACTCCGCGGGCTACGCCGACGATCCTCCACGAACGATCTGGGGGTATCGCGACTGGGTAATCCAAGCAATTAACAGCAATATGCCATTCGATCAATTCACCATTGAGCAGATTGCCGGTGACCTCTTACCAGACCCCACGAATGAACAATTAATTGCCACCGCATTTAATCGTAACACACTCACCAACAACGAAGGTGGTACCAACGACGAAGAATACCGCAACGTCGCGATCGTCGATCGTGTAAACACAACCATGGCCGTATGGATGGGTACGACCATTGCCTGTGCGCAATGCCACAACCACAAGTTCGATCCGATCTCACAAGAGGATTATTTTCGCATGTTCGCCATCTTCAACAACACGGAAGATGCCGATCGACGGGATGAAAGTCCGCTCGTGAGCGTTTGGTCCGCAGAGCAATTGTCTCTCAAAGCTGCCAAACAACAGGAAGCTTCCCAACTCGAACAGCAACTTCAAACCCTTACTCCCGAGTTGACGACGGCAAAACAAGAATGGGAAAAACAGTTTGAAAGTGACTTGGTATGGGAGCCCTTGGAGCCGCAAACCGTCTCAACAACGAGTGGAGTTCAGACCACTATCGTCGGCGATACTATCTCCATCGAGCGGGGAGAAAAAACCGAAACCTTTACGCTCGATATTCCCATCAGCGAAACGAGCACGCTCGCCGCCTTGCAACTAGAGGCTTTGCCGGATGACTCCTTGCCAAATCAGGGTCCCGGACACGGCCAGGGAAACTTCGTGATTTCAGCAGTTCATGCCTCCGTTACTGCCTCACCTAAGAGCCGACCGTCTGGTCAATTTATTCGAATTGAAATTCCGGGCCAGAAAAAAATCCTCTCCTTAGCGGAAGTCCAGGCATTTCAGGGTGACAAAAATATCGCCCTCACGGGAATGGCAACACAAAGTACCACTGATTTTAATGGTCCCGCCCAACTCGCCATCGATGGCAATTCAGACGGTCATTACTTTAATGCTAAGTCCACAACCCACACAGCGATTGCTGACAATCCTTGGTGGGAACTTGATCTAAAAAGTACCCAAGCAATCGACAAGATCATCTTATGGAACCGCACCGACAACAAACTCCAACCACGTTTGAACAATTTTGTCGTCTCGGTTCTTGATGCCGAACGGAATCCGGTCTGGACACAGCAAGTCGACAAATACCCTGATCCAACAAGTGAATTTACACTGGACAATCAGCAGGCAGTGAAGTTTGCTTCTGCGTTAGCCGACTATTCGCAAAAAGGATTTGAGGCGTCAAGCATTCTCGATAATCAAGACGTCGCCAATACCGGCTGGGCGATCGGTGGCCAACATGGCCAGGCACACCAACTCACGCTTATCCCGGCAACTCCAGTGGAACTCCCCTCAGGTGCAGTTTTGCGCATCCGCATCGAACAACTCTCCCAGCATGAATTCCATACCCTCGGCCGCTTTCGTTTGCTCACCACATCAGATTCTCGTGCCAGTCAATATGCTCCAGTACCCCCAGCGCTGCTGACAATTCTCAAGATCTCTCCAACTGCACGCACTGCCGCCCAAAACCAAGAAGTTCAAAAACACTTTTTAGCAACAACTCCACATCTCAAAGCTCAACGTGAGCGTTTAACTGCCGTGACCAAAGAGCTCACTGAGATGAAACCGTACAAAACGGTACCGATCATGCGTGAACTGGCTAATGAAAAGCAACGCAAAACTTTCATTCAACATCGCGGCAACTTTCTGGACACCGGTGCTGAAGTTACCGTTGGCTTACCTGGTTCTTTTCATTTACCTCCCGCAGGCGAAACGATTAACCGGCTGACACTCGCACGGTGGCTGGTCAGCAAAGAAAATCCCTTAACGGCGCGTGTCATCGCAAATCGCTACTGGGAAGCACTTTTCGGAATTGGCCTCGTAGAAACGAGTGAAGAATTTGGCAATCAAGGCGCGTTGCCAACCCATCCAGAATTACTCGACTGGCTCGCCACTGAGTTAGTACGTCTCAACTGGGACATCAAGGCGTTCCTGAAAATACTGGTGACTTCGTCTGCCTATCGACAATCCTCGCGTGTGACTCCAGAATTGCTCGAACTAGATCCGGACAATCGGCTTTTGGCACGAGGACCACGCTTTCGTTTGTCGGCCGAAATGATTCGTGACCAAGCACTTGCGGTCAGTGGCTTACTGAGTCAAAAACTATATGGACCGCCCGTCCGTCCTCCTCAACCAGCGCTCGGTGTCAGTGCAGCCTTTGGTAGTGGTATCGACTGGACAACGAGCGAAGGCGAGGATCGATATCGTCGTGGTCTCTATACAACCTGGCGAAGATCGAATCCGTACCCATCGATGGTGGCGTTTGATGCACCCAGCCGCGAAGTTTGTACGGTCCGACGCGATCGCACAAACACTCCCTTACAAGCGCTCGTTACATTGAATGATCCGGTCTACATAGAAACGGCGCAAGCACTCGCACGGCGCATGAATGAAGGAAGTTCGCCCATCGCAGAAAAGGCCCGCTTAGGATTTCGCTACTGCCTGGCGCGGCCACCCTCAGAAAGTGAATTAACGCAATTGACCACGTTATTTCAAACAGCTCACCAACGATTTGCAGCAGATGAAGCGCTCGCAATGAATATGGCTACCAAACCGATCGGCCCAGCGCCTGCTGGAACCAACATCATCGATCTCGCAGCATGGACATTAGTCGCCAACGTTCTCTTGAATCTGGACGAAATGTTTATGAAACGGTGAATTTGTTCAAAGGAATTTGTCATGGATCTTCGTCTTCAACAATTACAACAACAAACGCGACGCCATTTCATGCGGGACTCCTCCCTCGGTTTGGGAGCTTTGGCTCTGGCAGACATGGCGAATTCGTCTACCGTGGCAGCGCCCACAAGTGCCGTCAATCCACTGGGTCCCAAAGAAGCGCATTTCCCGGCGAAAGCTAAAAATGTTATTTATCTGCACATGACCGGATCTCCTCCACACTTGGATTTATTTGACTACAAGCCTGAATTGGTCAAGCGATCCGGTGAAGATTGTCCCCAACAATACTTAGAGGGCAAACGATTTGCCTTTACCTCGGGGGTACCCAAATTATTAGGTACCCCACGAACCTTCCAACAGCACGGTCAAGGTGGGGTATGGCTGTCTGACGCCATCCCTCAGCTGCATGAAGTGGCTGATGAGATGTGTGTCATTCGTTCGATGTACACCGAACAATTCAACCACGCACCCGCCGAATTGCTGGTTTACACTGGTTCCCCGCGCCCCGGACGCCCGTCCCTGGGATCCTGGATCACTTATGGCCTGGGCAGCGAGAATGAAAATCTTCCCGGTTTTATGGTGCTCATTTCCAGTGGAGTTCAGCCCAATGGCGGCAAGAATTCCTTCGGCAGTGGATTCCTGCCGTCGGTTTACCAGGGTGTCCAATGCCGTTCGCAAGGAGACCCAGTTCTTTATTCTTCGGACCCTGAAGGAATGGATCGCAATTTGCGACGCCTCACGTTGGACGCTCTCAAAAATCTCAACGAAATTCAGGCCGACGACTTGGGCCACCCAGAAACACGCACCCGAATTGCGCAATACGAATTAGCTTTTCGCATGCAGACTTCTGTCCCGGAAGTCATGGATATTTCTCAAGAGCCAAAAAATGTCATCGAAGCCTATGGGGCTCAACCGGGAAAATCCAGTTTAGCGAATAATTGTCTTTTGGCACGGCGACTCGTGGAAGCAGGCGTTCGCTATGTGCAATTATTCGACTGGGGCTGGGATTTTCACGGCACCGGAGCAGCCGCAGGCCTCAAAACGGGGCTCACGAACAAATGTGCTACCATGGACAAACCCGTGTCGGCCTTGATCAAAGATCTCAAGCAACGCGGCTTGCTTGATGAAACGTTGATCGTCTGGGGTGGTGAATTCGGTCGCACTCCCTTCCGTGAAGGACGCACAGCCAAAGGGGATGTTCTGGGCCGGGATCATTTTCCTGATTGTTACAGCATGTGGATGGCTGGCGGAGGTGTCAAAGGCGGCACCATGTACGGTCAATCAGACGAGTTAGGGTTCACACCAGCTGAGAACAAAACTCACTTGCACGACTTGCAGGCAACCATTCTGAATCTCCTCGGGTTTGACCACGAGCGTTTAACCTTCCGCTTTCAAGGACGTGACTATCGATTGACCGATGTTCATGGTCAGGTCCTCAAAGACATTATCGCCTAACTCCCTACCCTTGACTGTCGCTACACGGCGCAAGGTCACCATGAAACCTTTTTTACTTCTTTAGTTTTTCCAATTCATTGGAGCACCTAACGTGAATCCAACGGTTATCTCCCGCATCGTCTTTCTGGCAAGTCTCTTTCTCGTCGAGCTTTGGGGGTTTACTCTGAAACTCACCGCCGAAGAAAAGCAGATCTTTCAGCAGCTTCCTGAAGTTGCCCAAGCTGCGACCGAGGGACACGCCGAAACGGAAAAACCTCAACCGTCACTGGAATTCAACAAGGGGCCTACACCGCAATGGATCTGGGGGCCTAATCCAGACAAGAAATACTGGGTAAGCAAGGAATTCGATGCACCGGAGCTTACTGCAGCCAGCCTCAAGACTTCCTGTGACAACCAACTGACTCTTTTTATCAATGGCAAGCGTGTTGCTTCTAGTAGTGAGTGGCAGACACCAACGGAAGTCGACATTCAACCGTTTCTTCAAGTAGGTAAGAATCGGATCGTGGCCGCCATAGAAAATCAAGGCTCGGTATCAGGCTTCCTCGTAAAGATCGTCATGCAGGACGAACAAGACAAGCTGAGTTTTGTCACTTCCGACAAAACCTGGCGAGCCTCTGAATCCAAGAAGGCTCAAGCGTTTGTCCCTCTCACAGTCCACGGGAACTTGGGAATGGCACCTTGGGGAAATGTTTTTGCAGCCGCCAGTGTCACCTCCTCGGAACGTGAGAACTTTCGTTTATTACCGGGTTTCCAAGTCGAGAATTTATTCACAGTACCACGTGAAACTCTTGGATCGTGGGTCGCCATCACCTTCGATGAACAAGGTCGGCTCATTGCCAGCGACCAAGGTGATAAAGGTCTCTGCCGCATTACCCCGGCGCCAATTGGAAGTGCGCTCCCCACACGTGTTGAACGGCTGGATGTGAAAATTTCTTCAGCGCAAGGGTTGCTATTTGCTTTCAACAGCTTGTACATATCCGTCAACGGGGGACCTGGCAGCGGACTCTACCGCACGCGTGACATCGACGGAGACGATCAATTTGACGACGTTGAAAAACTCTTCGCGTTTGACGGCGGTGGTGAACACGGCCCACATGCATTGCGACTCTCTCCTGACGGAAAGTCCATCTACGTTATTGCGGGTAACCATACCGATCCTCCACGAGACTTCTCTGCCAGCCGTCTGCCTTCCAATTGGAGTGAAGACCTCCTCTTACCGCGTCAATGGGATGCCAATGGACACGCACGTGGAAAGTTGGCGCCGGGTGGTTGGATTGCCAAGACGGACCCGGAGGGAAAAACGTGGGAATTGATCAGCAGTGGATACCGCAATCCTTATGACATGGACTTCAATGTAGATGGCGAATTGTTTGCCTACGACGCCGACATGGAATGGGACTATGGGACACCTTGGTACCGTCCAACGCGCGTCGTCCATGCCGTCAGTGGCAGCGAGTTTGGCTGGCGGAGCGGTACCGGTAAATGGCCCACTTACTTCGTCGATAGCTTGCCACCCTTAGTTAACATCGGTCCAGGGTCGCCAGTCGGCGTCGCCTTCGGTTATGGCAGCAAGTTCCCCGCCAAATACCAACGGGCTCTTTATTGTTGCGATTGGACATTCGGCACCATGTACGCTGTACACATCACACCCGACGGCGCCAGTTACAGCGGCAGCAAAGAAGAATTCGTCTCGCGCACACCGCTTCCACTCACTGACGTCGCCATTGGCAAAGATGGTGCCATGTACTTTACGGTTGGTGGTCGCGGCGCACAATCAGAACTATTCCGCATCACCTACATCGGCGAAGACTCAACCGAACCAGCAGTAAAATCTGATCAGAAGTACGCCCAGCAGCGTCAAATACGAAGACGCCTCGAAGCATTTCAAGCCAGCGTGGAAGACCCTCAAGCAGCAGTCACTTTTGCTTGGCAGTACCTTAACAGCAACGACCGACACATTCGTTATGCGGCGCGAGTTGCCTTGGAGCATCAACCCGTCGATCTTTGGCGAAAGCGCGTCTTCGTCGAAGACGACGAAGTTCGTTTGATTAACGCTTCAGTCGCATTGGCGCGCCAAGGTTCCCAAGCGGATGGGGACAAATTGACCGACAAATTACTTGAAGTGTCGCTCGAACAAGTCAGCCCTACGTCACAATTAGATTGGCTCCGAGCCTTGCAATTGATTTTGATACGCATGGAACCCTCTACGGAACCCACACTGGCAAGACTAATGGACAGACTTGATGGCTTTTATCCTCATGAAGATGAAAACATCAACCGCGAATTAAGTCGATTATTGATTTACCTGCAATCTCCAAACGTCGCGACGAAAACCTTGGCGTTGATGAAAAAAGATACCCCTGCGGCTGACCGGCAAATGTCCGATCTACTTAAAAGGAATCCCGGCTACGGAAAAACAATTGAAACCATGCTGGCCAACCAACCGGATCTTCAACAACTTCACTACGCGTTCGCTCTACGCAACCTGAAATCCGGCTGGACGACCGAGCAACGTGTTGAATATTTTGATTGGTTCAACAAAGCACGCACCTGGTCCGGCGGGGCAAGTTTCCAAGGTTTTTTAAAGAACATTGACATCGAAGCCTACGACAATGCAACCGACACCGACCGCCTCGCAATCGAAGCCTTTGGCGCACGTAAACCCTACGTTGCTCCAGAACTCCCCCAACCTCAAGGACCGGGTCATGAGTGGAGCATCGCAGAGGTCATCGAATTAGCCGGAAAGTCGCTGCGCGGACGCAATTTCGAGAACGGAAAAAAAATGTACTCCGCAACACGCTGCGTCTTGTGTCACCGTTTTGCTGGAGAGGGAGGTGCAACCGGCCCTGACCTGACGCAATTAGCTGGGCGATTTAATCTCAAAGACCTTTGTGAATCGATCATGAATCCAAGCAAAGTGATTTCTGATCAATATCGCGCATCGATCGCCGTGACAGAAGAGGGAAAGATTCATACGGGGCGCATTGTGGCAGAATCCAAGAAATCGATCACGATGTTACTCGACCCAGAAGACGCAACCAAGATCGTGACTCTTGAGAAAGCAGCCCTTGATGAATTAACACCCTCCAAAACTTCAATCATGCCAAAGGATTTGCTGAAAACTCTGAATCCAACGGAAGTACTCGACTTACTGGCTTACTTGTTGTCCCGTGGCGATCCCGGCAGTTCGCTCTTTCAACCGTAAATGGCAACCCAAAGATGACGAGAGACTAGTTGGTTACTTGAGCGCCCTCGCGACAGAGCAACCAGCGTTTTAATGCGAGACCGTTATGAGCCGAATAACCTCCTAGTCCATCCGCTGCCACCACACGATGGCATGGTACAACGAGTGGAAAACGATTGTTCGCCATCACAGTGCCTACGGCTCGAGCGGCACGTGGCGAACCTGCTTTTCTAGCAAGTTCACCATAGGTCAATGTGGTTCCAGGCCGGATACGGCGACAGTGCTCCAAGACCGACCTTTGAAATAGTGTGAGCGAATCGAGATCCAGTTTCACGTCACAAAAATCATCCTCATCACCTTCCAGAAATGCCGTAATTCGCTTGGGAAGGTCGCTACACGGCACGGACATTTCACCACAGCAAACACCGAAAGCAGCTAAAGCGTCTCGCGCTTTTCGCGGATTCGCGTGACCCAACGTCAATCGCTGCAAGCCCGCCTGAGCCCAAGCCATGCCGATCCATCCTAAAGGTGTTTCAAAAACGGTAGCAACTACACCTGTTAATGCCTCAAGGTCTGAAACAAAGGATTTCTCACTAAGCCGCCGGGCAGTCATTTTTATTCCTTATTCACCCTACATGAGCAATTTTTCATCATTTTTCAGGGCATTCAACGGCTTTGACAGTCGTTGCGCAAGCATTCTATACTGAAGGTTGATCCGTACGAAATACTGCGGTCAAGTCTTCCAGGCAGGACGCTTCGTCACCTTGAGAACTAAAAGGAACAGCAGATGGCAGACTACGACTCGCTGAGTGACGACCACTACGTCAATATGAACCTGAACACCGAGATGGATCTCTCACAAAGTCGTGAAACGGTTCTGCACTTCTTCGAACAAGTGCAAAAGCAATATCCATCGATGCGCAATTTCTATGCCCGTGAACGGGGCGAATTTGTTCTCGAGGAAGAAAAAGACCGTGGGAATTATCGCTGGACAACGGTTGAACCGCGGCGAGTGTGCTCGGGGTTCGTCAATCCGCCAAACTATCAAGCTGCGATAGACCAACACAAAATGGTATTGGAATTGGTCCCCTATGCGTTGTCTCTCAGTCCCATGGATTGCGAATCTTTAAATCTCATGTTTGGATTCGATTACACTTATCGCGGCAACCACAATGAGTTGGTCGCCGAAGCGTTGGGCGTCATTCCCGCATTTGAAAAGATGATGAACATTGAAGGCGGTACTTTGATCTGCAACGAACCCTCCTTACAAATGGCTTTTGATGTGGATTGTCGGATTCAGTGTCGTTTGAGTATCGAAACACGGACTAGTGCCTACCATATTCGAACAGGAGAATATCCCGAGGAGCAGTTGAGCGTCTATTTCACCGCGCGACGATATGGCAGCCTCGATCCGGACGAAACTTTTGGTTCCGCGATGGATCGGCTCGTCGAACTCTGCCATGAATTGATCGATGGCCATGTTGTTGAAAATATTCTTTTACCCTTGCAACAAACAATCGCCATTAAATAGCAAAGGTGAATTTCTGCTTAATGATTTCAACTGACTGAACGGCCGACTCGCTTGTCACTACAAGTTGGCCCGCTCCTTATGTTGACAACTTTCTTCCAGCTACATCGGACCTCGTCACTGCCAGAGAATTCATTCCACTCGACCTGCGCAACACACCTTTCTGTGGTATGCTAGGTGCTTAAATTAGCACACGATAATTAGCAATTAATTAGCACACGATTCGCCGCTTGGCCAGATTTGGCCACGTTCCCGATCTGTTCAACATCCGGATAATCTTCGAGGACAAGCATGCTCAAAAACCAACTCCCCTATTTCATCGTTTTGGCAATTACCATTTTGATCGGATGTAGCTCTGAACAAGAACCAGGGCCCTCAACATCAGCGAATTCTTCCAGCAGCAGCGCAACAGCTTCCAAAGGGACGATTGCTTACTCCGCCCTCAATTTGACAAACCCCTTCTTTGGCATCATTGGAGATAATTTGACGACGGCAGCAGAAACGGCTGGTTTTGACGCAGTTGTAGATGATGCGAAAGGTGATGTAAAAACTCAGGTCGAACAAATCGAGTCCTATATTTCTCGTGGGGTCGCTGCCATTGTCATCAGTCCACGAGATCGGCTTTCGATCAATCCAGCCATCGAAAAATCCCACGAGGCGGGCATTCCTGTCTTTACCACAGACTTAATGTCAGTCGTTCCTGTGAAGGGCAGCGAAGGTGAAGATGGTGAGCCCACCTATGAACCCAATCCCTTGGTTGTAGGACATGTCGGTACCGACAATCGACAAGGCGGAGTACTGGCCGGGACGGCGATGGTCGAAGTGCTGGGCGAAACCGGTGGTAAAGTTTTCATCCTCGATTATCCATCTGCAAACTCTTGTGTATTACGCGTCGAAGGTTTCATGGAAGTCATCAACCAACACAATGAAGGACGCGAAACGGGACAAATTGAAATCGTCGGCAAGCAGGATGGCAATGGAGACATGAATGTTGGCTATGAAGTGACAGCCGCAGCAATTCAAAGCAACCAAGATCTAGCCGCTATTTTTGCGATCAATGATCCCTCGGCTCTCGGTGGGATTACGGCACTTACCGAAGCCGGCAAAGCCGACCAAGTCACGGTCATTGCCTTTGATGGGCAGATCGAAGGCAAGCAGGCCATCAAAGACGGAAAAATTTATGCTGATCCGATTCAGTTTCCCGATCAGATGGGCAGACTCGTCGTTCAGAAGATACAGAAGTATATGAACGGAGAGGAATTCGACACGATCACCTTGATTCCCACCGTGCTGTACACCAAAGCGGATGCGGACAACGATCCGGAACTGAAATAAGTGATCGCGACAGACGAATCCATTTCCTCATCGGCGCCGCTGCTGCGGATGCAAGGGATCGGAAAATCCTTCCCGGGAGTACGCGCTCTGGATGGAATCGATCTTGAATTACATCCCGGTGAAGTGCTCGCTTTACTAGGCGAAAACGGCGCTGGGAAAAGCACCTTGATTAAAGTTCTTGGCGGGGCTCACTTACCCGACGAAGGCCAAATTCAGATCCAAGGACAGCCTGCGGAAATTGCTTCTCCGTACGACGCGCAAATAGCTGGCATCGGTATCATCTATCAAGAATTCAATCTGGTGCCGGCCCTTACGGCTCGAGAAAATATTTTCCTAGGCCATGAAAATAGCCTCCTCCGCAAGTTGAATGCCAGGCAAGAGCGGAAACGTGCCCATGAACTGTTCGAGCGAATTGGCGTACCGGTCGACCCCGAGAGACTGTGTCGGGATTTAACCGTAGCGCAACAACAAGTCGTGGAAATTGCCAAAGCTTTGCTGTTGGAAGCAAAAATTATTGTCATGGACGAGCCCAGCGCAACCCTCACTCCGCAAGAGGTTGACCGCTTGTTTGCGATCATTCGTGAGTTACAGTCTGAAGGCATTGGTGTGATCTACATCAGCCATCGTCTCGAAGAAATTTTTGAAATCGCAAATCGTGTAACGGTACTTCGTGATGGACAGCACGTAGATACAAAGAGTATTGGTGAGTTATCGCGTGAATCAATGATCGAAATGATGGTGGGGCGGACTCTAGAGAAAGAATTTCCTAAACAGTCAGCTAATATTGGCAAAGAGCGTTTGGTAGTCCAGAACCTCTGCCGCGGTACAGAGGTAAATGACGTCTCTTTTAACTTGCGACAAGGTGAAGTCTTAGGCCTGACGGGCTTGGTCGGAGCAGGTCGAACAGAAACCGTCAGGCTGATCGTCGGAGCAGATCAACGGGACAGTGGTCACATCCTCTTAGACGGTGAAACTTGCCTGATCCAATCACCTAGAGACGCGATTCACCATGGCATCTGTCTACTCACCGAAGATCGCAAGTCACAAGGCCTTGTACTCGGTTTGTCCTGCCAAGACAATTTTGGTCTGCCGAATCTTGGCATGTTTTCACAAATGGGAGTCCTCAATCACAAAGCCGAAACTGCAGCCTTTACATCCTACGTGGACAGTTTACGAATCAAACTAACGAAACACGAACAACCGGTCTCGACGCTTTCCGGAGGTAACCAGCAGAAGGTTGTCCTCGCGAAATGGTTGCAACAAAATGCAAACGTACTCATCTTTGATGAGCCGACGCGTGGAATCGATGTCGGTGCAAAGTACGAAATCTACATGCTCATGAACCGTTTGGTAGAAAGTGGAAAGGCAATTCTGATGATCAGCTCTGAGTTACCAGAAATTCTGGGGATGAGCGATCGCATACTCGTCATGCATCAAGGTCGTATATCAGGTGAAATTTGTGACGTAAAAAATGCCACCCAAGAAGACATCATGAAACTGGCCATTGGCCACGAAGTAACGTCATGAGCTATCGCTTGCCCAAAATCAAACACCTCTCTGAATATGGCACGTTTTTTGTCCTTATTTTGCTCTGCATTTATTTCTCCGTCCGTACCTTTGAAGAAAAGCACCCTGCTGATGCTTCGGCCGGAAGATCCCTAGCAGAAACCATTGCTCAGACAAGCCTCCCAGGAAAATCTGTGGCCATCATCGCACGTCAGAGCGACGAAGCTTTTGCCAATGCATTGCAAGAAACCCTGGAAGGCGCAAACGTGCGTGTAGCGGGAGTATTTTTAGGACAACCCATCGGAGTCCGTCAGGCGCTTCGTGATTTCAGTAAAAATGTTGATCAGATTGATTTGATTGCTACCCATCGGGGGGTTTCACAATCTTGGGGCGTATTGAGCGAGGAAACGCTAACAACCATCAAAGCTGACATTTCTGCTCTAGAAAACGTTGAGATACGAGTTCCCCAGTCATATCACTGGCCTACCTTTCTAGAAAATACAAACATCCTTTCCGTTCTTAAACAGATGTCTGTTACCGCGATCATTGCGATTGGCATGACGATGGTGATCATTACTGCCGGGATCGATCTTTCGGTCGGCAGTCTCATTGCCTTATCGAGCATTTTAGTTGCCTGGAGTATCGAGCTTTTGGGTGGCGCAGAAGCTTCAATCAGCGAACTTGTTCTCGCTGCAACTTCCGCAGTTTTAGGCTGTGCCCTCCTAGGGCTATTCTCCGCCACGATGATCACACGTTTCGGCGTACCCGCATTTATAGTCACGCTCGGCGTCATGGAAATTTCACGTGGCTTGGCCTACAAAATTCGTGGGGGACCTTCTCCCTACCGTATCGATTCTGAAAGTTTTCATGAGTTAGCCAACGGTTCGTTGGTGTGGGGCATTCCCAATCCAGTCATTATTATGATCCTGCTTTACGCTGCTGCTTATTTTCTTATGACACACACAGCTTTGGGGCGTTACATCTATGCCGTCGGAGGCAATGCAGAAGCCGCAAGATTATCTGGCATTCCTGTAAAGCGGGTCTTGCTTTTCGTCTATATTATCTGTGCCGCGCTTGCTGGCTTAGGTGGCGTGATGAATGCATCGCTCTTCAGTGTTGGCGATGCAACAAGCGGCCGAGGTTACGAGCTTTTAATCATTGCAGCCGTTGTTGTGGGCGGCACCAGCCTCATGGGCGGGGAAGGGAAAATGCTAGGCACCCTGTTGGGGGCATTGATTCTCGCTGTTATTCGCAATGGAATGTATCTAACCAATGTAGACACTTTTACCCAAATGATCGTCTTTGGAGCTCTTATTCTCGCCGCGGTACTTCTGGATCAGCTCAAAAATCGCACTTGGAGAAAACACTCTGGGCCTAACTCAAGTGCCGTTTGATTTTTTCTCCTGAATCGAAGCATGTGAAGAGCGTTAACTCTTTCTCGACCCTCTACCGCGTCCTCGCCCGCGACCCCCACGAGATTCGCGCGAACTCGTTTTGGAATGATTCACGATATTGGCTTCAACAACCACTGCAATCGCTTCTTCCCATGATGGAATATTACGTTTTCTGGAAGATTTCTCCTCATCTCCAGCACCAGTGCTTCGACGTGAACGCTTTTTCCGTTCCGGTCGGGTTTCTGATTCGAGCTTTTCCTCATCCATAGCTTCGGATGAGTCAGAGTCAGAGTCAGAGTCAGATTTTACACCCGCAGAACCTGCGTCGGTGACATCTGCATCCTCTTCTGCACGCTGTCGATGACGGCGGCGGCGGCGGCGGCGGCGATGACTGCGGTCTTCGTCGTCATCGCTGGCAGCCTCAACAGTCGCTTCGCTAGAATCCTCTTGCGTCTCTCTCACAACTTCATCCTCTCTCGTCGCAACGGTTTCCGTGCTGACTCGATCGTTGGCTGAAGATTCCTCTACTTCTGGTGTTTGTTTTTCCGATCGTTCCGCATGGAATGCTGCAAAAGCTGCAAAGGGATCTTCTTCAATTTGGGTTTCCTGTTCGGTCACGGCATAGGAAAGATTTTCTGCCGCTTCAGGCTCATCCTCATCAACCAGATCTGCTTCAAAGATCTCTTCTGCCCCCATGAGCGCATCCAAATCTGTCGCTGCTTCGGTAGCAGCAGGCGCTGTGAATTCCTCAACAACCGGAGAGGTTGGCGGCTCAGGAACTTCAATTCCTAACTGATTGGCCAAATCATCCCAATCGTTGCGTGGAGGCGATGGCAATTTTGCAGCCGTCTTCTCTGCGCTAGGACCCGTCACTGGCTCTAATGGAGAATCGCTTGCCTGCTCTTCTAAATCATCTACCTCTAAAGCGTCGGAGGCTTCAGGAGCCGCTGGGACTTCTGGTTGAAAAGCCTCCTCTGGCAAATCTGCACCGACCGCATCCGCAATCGACTTCCAATGACCTGGTTCGTTAGGTTCCGACATTTTTTCAAGCTTTCTGTGATGTATCTATATAATTCGGTAACCCGTCCAGAAACCGGCTTCCGAGTAAATCGGTAGATCCGAAAAATATAATATAGCCAGATGACCAGTCGCTGTGAAGTCCTTGTCCTAAAAGCACTTACGTTCCGTACACAGAGCCACGCATATTCTTTCGCTACGTGGCAAGGCCTGATCCCATGAGCATCATTTTCCAGGGATTAGGTTTAAAATGGTGCCCGTACCTGTCGCTAGATAGTGGCAAATCCATCGGTCCGGCCTGAGAAGAACGCTCCTGCCGAAAATCGGCAGCCCAGATCGGCGCTGCTCCAATTCGTATTTCGGGTTACCGCGACATCAAGGAAACTCCCATACATTTCCCTGCTACTTCCATTCGTCGTCGATATTTCCTGCAGGGAGCCTGCTAAGAGTGAAGCTAAATCTTCTGCAGTCAAGGGCCTTCTAAGAGACGGAACACACATGTAAATCAACAACCGCATCGTGCTTGTAAATCGTGCAATGACGTAATGCCTCTATTTTACAGGCCATGGACCAAAAAGTCGCTCAGCATGCTAAAGACACCAAACACACATTGCATCTCCCAACTTCTCACTGAGCATTTTATAGGCCCCTCAAACCTTATCTCATCTCCACCTTGGCTATTGATCACTGCCTCGCCGATGTAGGATAAGGGTATGTTCGAATCTGAATTACGCGCACTGGCAGAACGTCTGCTCAGCGGCTCACTCCCAATCGACGAATTTATCAAGAATATCACCACGGCAAAAACAGCCGAACTTGGTGCAGTAAGTCTTGATCTGGACCGGCAACGTCGCTGTGGTTTCCCTGAAGTTATCTTTGGAGAAGGAAAATCACTTGTCGCCCTCACAGCAGCAGTAAGTCGATTACTAGAAGAAAACATGCCGGTTCTAATCACGCGTATCCCCGTCGAAAACGCTACGCGTCTCAAGGAAAAGTTCAGCCAAGCAAAATACAATCAAACCGCCAGGACATTTCGTATCGGTGCGGTAACTGACGAGGCCGCGCAGGCAAACTCCGGAGAGGTGACTGTCGTTACCGCCGGAACGAGTGATCTCCCCGTAGCCGAAGAAGCACGTGAAACACTTGAGTGGATGGGGATCGAGGTCACCATGGTATATGACGTAGGGGTTGCGGGGCCACACCGCTTGCCGGCCCAACTCGATAAATTGCGTGACGCCGATGCCATCATCGTGGTTGCTGGAATGGAGGGAGCGCTTCCCAGCGTGGTGGGAGGATACGTGGATGCTCCAGTCATCGCGGTTCCAACAAGCGTCGGGTATGGCTCAAGTTTTGGCGGGGTCACTGCCCTGCTTGGCATGCTGAACAGTTGTGCCTCGAACGTCACCGTCGTCAATATCGATGGAGGATTCAAAGCCGCTTACGTTGCAGGCTTAGTAGCGAGCCGCGCAAAAAGAGGGCGCTGACCGTTTTGGCCATGACCTACCACTCGTTGCCACTCCCCCAACTACCGCCACGTGAGCTGCAAAGTCACAAGGGGACTTTCGGTCGCGCACTATTGATCGGAGGGGCTACAGGGCTAACCGGTGCCATTGCATTGTCAGGGATGGCCACTTTGCGATCCGGGGCGGGATTAGTGACGCTCGCGGTTCCCGACACCTGTCTTCAGACCATCGCTTTGTACAATCCGTGTTACATGACCTTAGCGCTCCACAGCGATATCCAAGGACGTATCGCCGAAACTTCGCTGCAACCACTGGATGTACCTCTCCATTCAGCAACATGCGTGGCCTGTGGCCCTGGTCTTGGTCAATCTAAAGAACTTGTTGAGTTCGTGCAAAATCTATACCAATCCTGCACTAGGCCACTGGTCATCGACGCCGACGGTCTAAACAACTTGGCCGCGTCCGAAACCTCTGTCAAAAATCCGGCTGGACCACGAATCCTCACACCACACCCAAAAGAGTTTTCACGTCTGGTGGGACAACCGCCGAATACTGCCAACCGCGAGGCTCAAATTTCAATCGCAGTGGAGCTTGCTGCCGAACATAACTTAGTCATCGTACTCAAGGGCCATCAGACGATGATTACGGATGGCACAAAAACAACTATCAATGCAACTGGTAATCCTGGGATGGCAACCGCTGGATCAGGAGACGTTTTGACTGGCATGATCACAGCTTTGATCTGTCAGGGATTATCTCCATTTGAGGCCGCCCAACTCGGAGTTCACTTACACGGATACGCGGGAGATTTAGCAACGGCTAAACTCGGAGAAACCGCAATGATTGCCACAGATCTCCTTGATTTTCTGCCTTATGCATTGCAGAAAAACCATGCCACGGATGCGACGCCCTCTGAAAACTCGGATAGCTCTCAGAGGAAAAACGAAAAAAACCGGTAAACAAATTTATTGCCTAACTCTACAGTCTCTCTGCTTTGTCGACCCACTCATAACGTTTGAAAACTAAAACCGGTCTCTACGGTAACTGGAAGAAAGAGGCATAGTATTGGTCTTTTCGAGCCCGTTGTGAAAAACACGTCTCCGCACAATAATCAACGCTTGTTCCCGACAACCGCGGACAACTCATTGTGAAACTTTTTCAGAATCTCAAAGACATTCCGCCGAGCTTACGAGGTGGCGCGGTCTCCATCGGCAACTTCGACGGAGTCCATTGCGGTCATGCACGAATCATCGAAAATCTCGTAGCGGCTGCCGAACAAGTTGGGGGCCCAGCTACCGTACTCACCTTTGATCCTCATCCAGTGCGTCTACTACGTCCTGGTGCGGCACCACCGCCTCTCACATGGACGAAACGAAAAGCAGAATTGCTGTCTCGCCTTGGTACCGATGCGATCATCGCCTATCCCACTGACGAGGCACTACTGAATCTCACACCCAACCAGTTCTTTGATCAGATTCTTATCAAATTGCTTGGGGCTAAGGCAATTATTGAAGGCCCCAATTTTTTTTTTGGTAAGGATCGTACTGGAAACATCGAGGTTCTAAAAACGCTTTGTAACACCTCTCGAGTTACCTTGAGCGTTGTGGAACCTTTGCAAGTCGGAGAAGCATTTATTTCCAGTAGCCGAATTCGCAAACTGATCGCAACTGGTAACGTAAAAACAGCACACACGATGCTTAGCGAGCCCTACCGAATCCGGGGGATGATTACGCATGGAGCTGGACGTGGTGCGAAAATCGGCATCCCTACGGCCAATATCGACGCTGTCGATACCTTGTTACCTGCTCAAGGAGTATACGCAGGACGAGCATTTTTACACGGTTCGGTGTGGCCGGCAGCCATCCATATAGGTCCGAATCCAACCTTCGGAGAAGACGTTTTAAAGGTCGAAACGCACATCATCGGTTTCCAAGGGTCGATTTATGGTGACCCGTTAGAGGTTGACTTTCTGGAACGACTGCGGGACATTCATCCGTTTGCATCAATCGAAGAATTAAAGGCCCAATTGCAACGTGATATTCATAAGGTCGGAGAACTCGTGAAGCAGAAATAAACGTTTTCACGTTGGTAAGTGCTCTGGTGTTCAGTTCACCCATGCTTTCAGAAAGTTCTTTGCGACCATGAGATCTACTTGGCTTTAGCTAACATGGCTTCTATTGAAAATCACTTATTCCATCTTTTGGCACTACGACCCACCTTCCTATTCACCACCACTACGTCTTAATTAACCATGCCCATTAATTGGCCACGTTTCGTCGAAATCGTTAATCGTCACAATCACTTCCTACTCACTAGCCACATTCGTCCTGACTGTGATGCCCTAGGAAGTGAATTGGGCATGGCTGGCATTCTCGAATCCATGGGAAAATCAGTCCGCATCGTCAATGGACAACAAACGCCAAGCAATCTTGCCTTCATTGATCCAAATAACAAAATCGAAGTGATCAATGAAAATGTGCAATTGACTGACTTAGAAGATGTTGAAGTTCTGATGGTTTTAGACACGAGTGCCTGGGCTCAATTAGGCCCCATGGGGGACGTGTTGCGGGCAACGAAGGCAAAAAAAATTGTTATCGACCACCACGTGAGTGAAGATGAACTAGGCACAGAACCGTTCAAAAACACGACGGCTGAAGCCACGGGACGACTTGTTGTCGAAGCCGCGGAGGCCTTGAACGTTGAACTTACGCCAGAAATCGCCATGCCCGTGTTTGCCGCACTTGCCACGGATACCGGATGGTACCGATTCGGCTCAACCACCAGTGAAACATTTCGAACTGGTGCAAAACTCATCGACGCCGGAGCCAAACCGGCTGATATTTATCGAGAATTGTATGAGCGCGACACACTTGGGCGGCTACGCCTCCGAGGAAACGTACTAGCACGCACTGCAACAGAACTAAATGGTCGCTTGGCCCACACTTTCATTCTTAAAGAGGACTTCGAAACTACCGGAGCCCACCCCAGTGACACGGAAGATCTCGTTAACCAAACGCTCGCAATCGATGGAACCGAAGCCGCCGTAATTCTTGTTGAACAACTCTCGGGGGGATTCAAAATTAGTTTTCGCAGCCGCTGCAAGATGGATTGTAGCCAAGTCGCCGAAACCTTTGGTGGTGGTGGACACAAGGCCGCCGCAGGAGCCTTCATCGACGAACCTTTTGAAACTGCCCAAGACAAAGTTCTTGACGCTGTGCGCACAGAAATGAGATAATAATAAGGTCACTCACCCTTAAACCTCCCACCTGAACCACCCGATCCCCTACCGTAAGCCGTTCTATCGTGACGCGGTCTTCCGCTACGGTGACAATTTTTTAGGTTTTTATGCTTCTCCAATAATCGGAGCTCTGCTTCATGGCTGATTCCACTGCAACCACATCGGATTCATCAGCACCCACAGACGGCGTGCATCCGACAGGCACAGGCCGCCGAGCTGCCATCTGGTCCGTAGTCGTTGGCACCGTCGTCGGACTTTTCCCAAAAGTTACCGGGCTGTTGGCATTTCTCAGTCCCATAGTGCGCAGTCCCAAAGTTCCTGACTTTTATGCAGACAAAGAGACTGATGGGCCATCCGAATATCTACGCATTTGTTCACTAGCAGCATTAGAAGTCGACAAACCACAACGTTTTGCTGTTATCTCCGATCAAATTGATGGTTGGAATTTCACCCCCAACCAACCCATCGGCTCGGTCTATGTCCAGAAGAGTGCAGATGACACAGTTCAAGTCTTCAACACAACCTGCCCTCATGCCGGCTGTAGCGTGTCGATTAACAGCGACTCTTCTGCTTATCTCTGCCCGTGCCACAACAGCGCATTTAATCTGGATGGAACAAAACTAATCAGCCAATCAGGACGGCCGAACCCTAGTCCACGTAATCTCGACTCCATCGAGCAAATCGAAATCGTCGAGGGAGATGTGTGGATTAATTTCCAAAACTTCTACCCCGGCCGACACGAGAAAAAAGCAAAAGTTTGATTTGCTCAAGGAGCGACTCTTACAGCTTATTTGTCAGCGCAATTAAATCGACCACTAAGTTTATAGACAACGGAAAGCACCTAAAGCCATGTTAAAGAAGCTAAGTGATTGGCTTGACGATCGAACAGGCTATCGCCAACAGATTCACGAAGCGCTCTATGAAAATATTCCGGGCGGCTCACGTTGGATTTACATTACTGGCAGTATGCTCGTGTTTGCCTTTGTTACCCAAGCGATCACAGGCCTTTTCCTGTGGATGTTTTATAGCGCTGGAAGCCAAAACGCCTGGGAAAGCGTCTATTGGATTCAAAACGAAGTGTATGCTGGGTGGTTTTTGCGCGGTGTCCACCACTATATGGCGCAGGCCATGGTCGCATTGCTACCACTTCACATGTTGCAAGTCATCATTTGTCGCGCTTACGTCGCACCACGCGAAATCAATTATTGGTTGGGCCTCATCCTGCTGTTATTAACACTAGGACTTGGTCTCACAGGTTACCTACTTCCCTGGGACCAAAAAGGCTATTGGGCCACGAAGGTGGCCACCGAATTAATGTCCTTACCTCCTGGAGGTGAATACATTCAGAAGTTGGTCGTAGGTGGGGGAGAATATGGACACTATACTCTGACCCGCTTCTTCGCCATGCATGCAGGCGTTTTACCAGTACTTCTGATTGGCGTTCTCGGATTACATGTCGCCATGTTCCGAAAACATGGTATTACGCCCGCCAATCCGAGTGACGACTCTCAGGAATACTTTTGGCCAATGCAAGTCCTCAAAGACGGTATCGGCTGCTTCATCCTCGCTCTGATTGTCGTGGGTATCACGCTTCATCACGGCGGCGCAGATTTAGGGCCGCCCGCAGAGCCCACTGAGGCTTATGGTGCAGCACGACCGGAATGGTACTACCTATTTCTTTTCCAGTGGCTCAAACACGCTGGAAATCTGGGCCTGAGTGAATTCATGGGTGCGATTGTCGTGCCAGGCCTCGTGATGGGATTTTTGTTCTTAATGCCATTAATTGCGAATATCAAGTTCGGCCACATTGTTAATGTCGTTGTCATGCTGGCCCTGATTATTGGTGCAGGATATCTCACCTACGAAGCCATCGACCACGACAACTATCGTGCGAAAGATATTGCCGCCCCCACCGTTAACCAACGCGAGCTACTTCAGGCTTCCGACGACTTTCACGTCGCAAGTTCGTTAGCGGCACAAGAATCTTCCAGAGCAAGGGAACTGATCAAGTTCTATGGGATTCCGAAAGAAGGCGCAACGGTCGGGTTAATTCGCAACGATCCAGAGATTCAAGGGCCTCGTATATTCATGCGAAATTGTGCCAGCTGCCATAGCTACACTTCAGCTGGAAACGATGTCAATTTGCCTGGGCCAAACTCACCCCGTGATGAAGAATCGGGAGCCCTGGCAACAAACCCTGCACCGTTTGGTGCCCCCGACCTCTACGGCTTTGGCTCAAAAGAATGGCTTACTGAATTTCTTACCCTGGAAGGCATTCAAAGCGACAAGTATTATGGGCAAACTCATTTCTTTGACCCCACAGGCGACAGCGAAGACCGAGGTGGTGAAATGATTGGGGTCGTTGAAGAGCGGCTAACAGAACTTGATGATGCAGGCCAACAGGAACTACAGAATTTAATCGCCACGCTTTCCGCCCAAGCGGAATTGACTTATCAAATGCCTGTGAAGGCGGAAACCTTAGAGCTTGGCAATACTGCCATGACCGATTCATTCTCCTGCACCGAATGCCATGGCTGGGACGGAGAAGAAAACTACGCTCCGGATTTAACCGGCTACGGTTCTGCCGACTGGCTACGACGTTTCATTTCCAATCCAAACCACTTTTACGATCCTAATGACCGGATGCCCTCCTTTGCAGAATTCCCTGAGGACCCAGCGAAAAACCAGCTGACGGCAAATGAAATTGAACTGCTGGTACGTTGGTTGCGCCGTGATGCCAAGCAGCTTTCTGTGTGGGAACGCATTCAATCTGGTGAGTCACCGGCAGGATTAAATACAGACT
>JAKVBY010000027.1:94617-98321 GCA_022446825.1 Pirellulaceae bacterium | reverse complement strand
GGGCGCAAGGCAGAAAAATCCTGAGAATGACAAATTGTCTTCACTGGCAGACCGATCGCTCGGCTATTCCCACACTACAATGAGCCTTTAGACACATGACTCTACACAGGTCGTCATCGCAAGAGGACCGAGCGAACGGCCAAGACATGTCGGCATACAGCGTGCTAGCAAGCGTTCCAAAGAATTTCACCAGATACCTCAAAGTCAACGAAATCGTTACAGATTAACAATCGCTCTGCCGATGAGTTGTGATGACGGTCGGGAAAAGGGTTCGTCATAGCACACCTGCTTTCCGCTTAACTAAATTCAAATACCGACACTTGGCAAGACAATTTGTCCGGTACTTGGATCAAACTCAATTGATTTTGCACACTCACGGCAAACTTACATTCAATGTGGTGCAACGCCTGCCAACAAGACGTACCGGTAATTGCTTCCTCTGACGATGAGTCAAAGGTTGTGTGTCCGCGCTGTGAACAGACCTTGTCCTTAGGAACGAGTATGCTGCCAGAAAAAACTGCGGACAAAAATGTAGCAGAAAGTATTTCATCAACCAATCGGCAAGGTCCCACACAAATCGAGACCACCCCACCCGTCGTTTTCGACGATTGGGAATTTGAAAATGAATTGCTTGCTACCCGTCGACTTGTTGACTCAGCAGGCGCGATGCCGACAGCAAAACCTAAGCTGTCTGGCTCCGACTCAGTCCATCATACTCATCCACCACACGAATTATCGAGTCCCCCAGGGATCACTCGTCTGAAAACACGACAACGTCGCAAACGTCGCTCCTCCCTGGCAGCTTGGAGTGTTCTGAGTGTCGGGGCGATGGTTTTCACCTGCGGTGGAGTGCTTTTGGGACTTTCGCTGTTTCATCAGCGTCCCGAACTTTGGGACCTCGGAATCCCTTTTGTCATTGGAGGTCAAGCTGCTTTGCTTCTTGGCTTTATCATGCAATTGGAAGGAATTTGGCGGAGTCACCAAGATACATCCAAGACACTCGATGAGCTGGACAACAAATTAGACGAATTGCAGCAAACGACCATCCAATTGAGTACCCAACAGAGCGACTCATCGAAATCCTTCTATGCCCACATGGCCGAAGGTGCGAGTCCCGAATTGCTACTCGCAGATGTCAAGGGTCAGCTGGACATGCTTGCCATTCGCCTCGGCAATCAAAAACAATAAATATTGCTCACTTCCATGTGGCACGCGCAACAACTCCAACGGCCACCAATGCCGTTTGCCCTCAATTCTTCAGCGGGCAGATTCTAACTTAGCCGTTTCATCAACTCGGCAACACAATCGTCTGCTTTCACGCGCCATTGGTCTAACGAGTCACGATCTCGAATGGTAACGGTGCTATCCTGCAACGTCTCGCCATCAACCGTAATACAAAACGGCGTGCCGGCCTCGTCTTGACGACGATATCGCCGGCCTATGGCTCCTTTTTCATCGTAGAAAACATTGCAGTGCTGTTTTAATTCGCGATAGATATCTTTGGCTATTTCGGGCATCCCATCTTTTTTCACCAGCGGGAATACTGCGGCTTTGATCGGCGCAATGCGGGGATGAAATCGCATCACCGTGCGTGTTTGTGGTTTACCCTTTTCGTCTGGCTGCTCATCTTCAGTGTAAGCTTCACATAAAAACGCCAGAGTCGCACGATCTGCTCCGGCCGACGGTTCAATCACATGGGGAGTGAACCGTTCATTGGTTTCAGGATTTCGGTAAGTCAGATCCTTACCGCTACCTCGCCATTTAGGTTTCCCATCGGCTCCAAGTTGCACTTCGAGTGGATTTGATTTTTCGTCCAATTTCCCTTCCATATGGCTTCTCAAATCAAAATCACCGCGATGTGCAATTCCTTCCAGCTCACCGTACTCACCTGCGGGTAAGAAGGGAAAGGCATATTCAATATCTGCGGTACCCGTCGAGTAATGACTCAGTTCATCCGCATCATGTTCGCGCAATATTAAACGGTCACCAGAAAGCCCTAAATCGGTATACCACTTCATACGACGATCGCGCCAGTACTTGTACCAGTCCTGAGATGAATCAGGGTGGCAAAAAAACTCAATCTCCATCTGTTCGAATTCACGAGAACGAAAGGTGAAATTTCGAGGTGTAATTTCATTGCGAAAACTTTTACCAACTTGGGCGATCCCGAATGGAATTTTAACCCGTGTACTATCAACAACGTTCTTGAAATTGACAAAGATGCCTTGTGCCGTTTCAGGTCGTAAAAAAGCCGCATCTTCCTCGGTCCCCATCGCACCAACAATCGTTTTGAACATGAGGTTGAATTCACGGGGCTCGGTAAGCGTACCCAGTTCACCCGCATCGGGACCAAGTACCTGGCTCAAATCATCAATCTGGTCAAGGGTTGTGATCGCCCCATCCCAGGAAATCTCGTCGGCATTCTTCGCCCTGATTTTAAAAAGTTTTTGTGCTTGGCGTTCAATTTCTTGCTGTTCGTTTTCTGCCACTGTGGTAACGAACACTTTCTGACCTTTGGCCTCGGCCCACCGTCCGCGCACCTGGTCAAACCGATATCGTTTATTGGTTTGCCGACAATCAACCATCATGTCGTGAAACAAATCATAGTGCCCTGAAGCTTTCCACACGTTCGGATGCATGATGATTGTGCAATCAAGGCCAGTCATGTCGTAAGTCTCAGGCGCGCCAGGAGAGATACTCAAGTCATCATGGCCGGTCACCATGTCGCGCCACCAAGCACCTTTGATATTGCGTTTTAATTCAACGCCTAACGGTCCATAATCCCAAAAACCATTGAGACCGCCATAAATCTCACTCGACTGAAACAAAAAACCGCGCCGTTTGCAGAGTGAAACAAGTTTTTCCATTTCCATTGTGGTGACTTTTCCAGAAGCTAAAGAGTGAATCGTCTGTTCAACGAGGCAACAGTTTACTCCCCCGTCGGCAAATCGGTCTACGGCAAGTAAATACGCCAATCGGCAATATTTAGCTCCGGCACCACATTAAATCGATCCTTTGTTGCTGCGAATTCGATGTCTTTTGCCATCCCAATTGCTTGGACGTTGTGGCCCCCACCGCTATCCGCTAAAACCGCCGTCAGCTTTTCAACTGAATCGCTTCCCTGTAGGGCCTGATTCCATACAGCCAGCGCAATGCTGGTTTGGTCGTTCATGATAATTGACCGCCCAGTCCGGTTCTCACGAAGGCGTTCCACGGCAGCGCCAGCAAACAAGGTATCTTCCAACGTCACGTGACCTTGCGTTCCAGCGCAAACCAAGGCAACCTTGTCCACAGCGGCCAGATCACGACAAAGAGCCGAGAGGTTTACGAAAGCGCCAATCAAAACCCGGCGGGCTTGCTGGCAACACATCATCGCACGTGTGCCGTTGGTTGTGGTAAAGACGATCGATTTTTGGCTCACGACGGGGGATGAATATTCTGCTGGAGAATTTCCTAAATCGAAACCCTCAATCCGTAATCCTCCACGTTCCCCACCAAGCAAAATGTCGCCTGTCAACTCGTTCGCTCGCACTTTTGCTTCATCAACTTCCTGACAAGGAATAATTTCCTTAGCTCCCGCGACCAAGGCACAGATAATGGTCGTTGTCGCGCGTAAAACATCGATCACAACCACTGTGGCCCCATCCAATTCTTGCGGATCAACTAAATCCGGCAGGAGGTAAGTATTAATTCTTTGCTGCATT
>JAKVBY010000027.1:52026-94517 GCA_022446825.1 Pirellulaceae bacterium | reverse complement strand
AAAATAAATGCCTGAGCCCGTAGACTATGTTTTCAACTCGTGTTTCACCGTCAAAACTTGCATTCTCTTACCGATCGGTAATGACAATTGAAAGTGGCCTTCGCTAGAACCTCGTTTAAGTCGTCAGAGATTGGCATTTGCCTGCTAGGTCGCAGAAAAGCTGCTAAGTCAGTTCTCTAAAAAGAGCTCGGTCGTCGCCTAACCAGTGATTTCCCGTTAAGATATGCTGAGACCTGCGGTTTTCTATCAGGACAGTAGTCACTCCATCGCCTGTCTGGACCCAATCAACTGACTGCATCCATCAAAATACTGAAATCGTCGTGTCTGCAAAGACTTTAGCCAGTTGCTTAGCGGGCGGGAGTTCTTTTGTCGTTGTCGCCACTCGTTCTTACTAACTTCTGACAATCCCTATGTCGCTCGATAAATCCGGAACACGCGTGCGCAAAATGTTTGGGGAAATAGCCCCTAAATATGATCGCATGAATCATCTCTTGTCGATGAATGTGGATCATTAT
Source organism: Pirellulaceae bacterium (assembly GCA_022446825.1). Classification (GTDB taxonomy): domain Bacteria; phylum Planctomycetota; class Planctomycetia; order Pirellulales; family Pirellulaceae; genus JAKVBY01. Next base: position 94,002 of record JAKVBY010000027.1, on the reverse strand, counting down.
TGGAGATGGCGTACCACGCGTATTGTCCGTCCTCAAGGAATTGCACCAATTCTCGACATTTGTACGGGCACCGGCGATTTGGCATTTGCATTTCAGAAACGTTCTCAAGGCAAGGTGCCTATTGTGGCCACTGATTTTTGTCCGGAAATGCTGGCCGTTGGCGAAGCCAAACGACGCAAAATGCACTCCAATGGGTCGTTCAGCTTCATCGAAGCAGATGCCCAAGAATTACCTTTCGAAGATGATCACTTTCAAATCGTCTCTGTGGCCTTCGGGTTGAGAAACGTTGCCGACACCGATCAAGGTTTACGAGAAATGACACGTGTGTGTCGCCCTGGTGGGAAGGTAGCGATCTTGGAATTCTCCATGCCCCAACGTCAGCCATTCAAGGCCTGTTACGGCTGGTACTTTCGTCGCATCTTACCTCGCATTGGTCAGCTCCTTGCACGAAACAACGAAGATGCTTACAAGTATTTGCCGGCCAGCGTGGGCGATTTCCCCATGGGACAAGAGTTGACCCAGCGGATGCTCACGGCGGGTATGAGTCAAGCGATTTTCTACCCACTTACCTTTGGTATTGCCACCCTTTACGTAGGAACGAAATGAAGCCTATCGTCCTTGCCATCACTGGAGCGAGTGGCGTCGTTTATGCGCGTCGGTTGCTGCAAGCCTTACTGGAATCTCACCGCCAAGTTCATTTGGTTATTAGCGCATCTGGCAGCGCAGTACTAAAGCAAGAGTTGGATGTCTCTGTGGATCTGAATTGCTTTGATCCCAGGCTGCTTCTGGAGAACGTTCCAGTCAATGCAAATCAACTCGTGTATCACTTAAACCATGACATGTTAGCATCGATAGCCAGTGGCTCCTATTTGACCGATGGGATGGTGATCTGCCCCTGCTCGGGGGGTACACTCGGCGCGGTTGTCGGAGGCATCAGTTCTAATTTGATACAACGTGCTGCAGCCGTTCATTTGAAAGAACGACGTAAATTGATTCTAGTGCCGCGTGAAACACCGCTCTCCCTGATTCAAATCGAGAACATGAAAAGAGCTCATGAAGCGGGCGCAATTGTGTTGCCGGCAATGCCTGGTTGGTACCACGGCGTTTCCTCCCTTGAAGACTTGATCGATTTTGTTGCTGCTCGAATTTTAGATCAACTTGAGGTCGAACATTCCATAACAAAACGCTGGGGAAACGACTGAGTTTCGAACATGCAAACATGAGCCAACAACATGAGGAACGAGGCGTGCATTTTGCAAAAAAACTCTCTGGTATCCTGGAGATGATTCGTTTCAGTCATACGCTCTTTGCCCTGCCATTTGCTCTCTTTGCGGCAGTGATGGCCTGGAGCGTCAGTGAACCCTCTAGCAAGTTCGAAATACATCATCTCTTGGGAATTTTGCTCTGCATGGTGTTTGCCCGTAGTGCGGCAATGGCTTTCAATCGCCTCGTTGATCGCAAAGTTGATGCGCAGAACCCTCGTACCGTCGGCAGGCATCTGCCGTCTGGGCGTCTTTCTGTTCAAAGTGTGATTCTCTTTACCATCGCATCTTCAGTCGGTTTTTTTTTCAGTACTTTTTTGTTCTGGCCAAATCCACTCCCACCAATACTGGCTTTACCAGTACTGCTGTTCTTACTCGGTTACAGTTCGACAAAACACTTTACCTCGTTGGCTCACTACTGGCTGGGAGCCGCGCTGATGCTGGCTCCGATTTCAGCATGGATTGCCATTCGTGGAACAATTCTGATTGAATTTCCCACAGACGTCTTGCCCGCAGTTACCTTGGGGCTCGCAGTTTTACTGTGGGTCGGCGGCTTTGACATTATTTATGCTTGCCAAGATTTCACTTTTGATTCCCAGGTCAAACTGCACAGTATCCCGGCCAAGCTCGGAATTCAGGGGGCACTGCGAGTGGCAGCATTAAGTCATGTGGGAATGATTACTGCCTTGGTTGCCCTCCCCCTAACTTACCATCTGGGTGGCCCGCAACTAGATTTGGGGTGGATTTACTGGACTGCAATTGCGGCTGTCGCACTTCTGTTGGTTTATGAGCATGCGATTATTCACCCGGATGATTTAGAGCGGGTAAACACTGCTTTCTTCAACATCAATTCCATCATCAGTGTGGGTTTATTCATCGTAGGATCCTGCGATTTATTGACTTAAAAACAATGGCTAAACACAATCCAATCTCATCTCTCGCTCCTGTGCACAACACGCGTCGTAGACATACGGATCTCGGAGGTCTAAATTCTAGAGTTCCAAGTTGGAAAATCCTTATTGGGTAACTCCACGTCCCCCATCCCCGGCATGGACTGCAAAACCATGATTCAAACAGTTTGCCCAGAATTAAAATCTATTCGTGAAAAAGTCGAGGCCGGCGCACGCTTGTCGCTGGACGATGGCCTACTTCTCTACGATCCGGCAACACCACTACACGAAGTTGGTGAATTGGCCAACCTCGTGCGCGAGAACAAGAACGGCAATGTGGCGTTCTATAATATCAATACCCATTTAAACCCCACCAATGTCTGCGTTTATCGCTGTATTTTTTGTGCCTTTCGCGCCGATCTCCGCGATAAAAAAGGGTACGTCATGAGCGACGAGCAGATTCTTGCCCGAGGACAAGAGGCGGTTGAGAACGGTTGCACGGAAATGCACATCGTTGGAGGCTTGCACCACCAAAAGAACTACGAATGGTATGTCAACATCATTCGCATCCTTCACAATGCTTATCCAAACTTACATCTCAAGGCCTGGACGGGAGTTGAAATCAATTGGTTTGAGTTTCTCACAAAGAAATCCGTTCAAGAAATACTGCTTGAGTTAAAGGAAGCTGGGTTAGGTAGTATGCCTGGGGGTGGCGCAGAAATCTTTCATCCCGAAGTACGTGACAAAATTTGTGAACACAAGTCGGATGCGACAAAATGGCTCGAAATTCATCGCACAGCACATGAAAACGACATCAAAACAAATTGCACGATGCTGTATGGGCATATCGAAAATGATTATCACCGCGTCGACCACCTGATCCGACTACGTGATTTGCAAGACCGGACAGGAGGATTTCAAACATTTATTCCACTTGCCTTTCATCCGGAAAATACCGGACTTGCAGAGCTTAAGAAGCCCTCAAGTATTATGGATTTACGCACGATCGCCATTTCCAGGTTAATGCTCGACAACATTCCACATATCAAAGCATATTGGATCATGCTCGGTATTGAGACCGCACAAACGGCACTCGCCTACGGTGCTGATGATCTCGACGGTACTGTGCGTCATGAATTGATTTACCACGACGCAGGAGCAACGACGCCAGAAATTTTATCTGTCCCTCGAATTCGGGAACTCATCAAAGAAGCGGGGCGTGACCCCATCGAACGAGACACCCTCTATCATCATGTTAGTCGCAACGCAGCCAATGAATGGCAAGTTGCCACCGACTAAAACCCACTGAGGATGCAGTACGCTTTCGACACCTCGGTTTCCATGGGCGAAAATCATCACTACAGGAAATGTCGTCTTCCCCGCCTCCGAGAAATTCACAAAATGATAACATTCCTTAACTGAGCTATTGGCGAGGAACGCACCTTTGTTTCAAGCTCTGCCGCATAAATTCGCGTTAACCCTTGGGCGATTTGCTTGGGCAACACAAGTTCTCCCCTGGAATATGCGGTGAACTTAAAAACAGCTGACGCAAACATCGTTACTAGCGGTGAAATGTGGTCGCACTGTACGGTATCAACAATTATCGGTTTTATTTTCTTCTCGTCTTTTAGCCTCCAAAAACGACCCGCATGCTCTGACACAAATCTTTAGCGACGGACGCTTAACGGTGACTTACGATGCTATGACAATTGTCTGCAGCCATAGCAAGCCTCCAGATTTGGACGAAAAGTCAAAACTGCGCATCTTTTGGTTGTTGAATCGAGATGTTTTGACAACAATGGTGTGCCTTAAGCCTTTTTTCATCCCCGCTTGATATCCCTGACACTTGGTCAGCATCTTCCCCTGAACCATCGTGTTTACGTTTAAAGGAGCTTTCATGTCTCACCTAGGAATTTGCTGCTTACGTCACATCGCGACGAGTGTTCTTATTTTCGTCACCGTCAGTAACGCTACCAAGGGTGACGATTGGCCCCAATGGCGGGGTCCCAACCGCGACGGAATCTCCACCGACAAAGGGTTGCTGAAAGCTTGGCCTGAGAGTGGCCCCGAAATCGCTTGGCAAGTCGATACAGTCGGGGTCGGTTATTCTTCCATTGCCGTCCAGGGTGATCGCGTTTTCACCTTAGGCGATTTGAATGGTGTAGAACATATCATCTGCTTGAATGCGGAAAACGGGCAAACATTGTGGGCTCGTCAACCAACACCTGTGGAAACACAACTCAAGCAACGAATCGCCGAAGAGTTAAAACGACTCGATCAAAATCAAGATAGCTTGGTCGACGAATTAGAAGCACTGCAGGGACTTGGCTGGCGTTTCAACAACTTTGACATTTCTTCCATCGACTCGATGTCTACTGTAAAGGAGATCATTGAGGCGCGTATCAATACCTTGACCTCCGCTACTGACAAGAACGACGACCAGCAATTGACTTGGGATGAAATTGGCGGCCTTTTCCGTGAACACTTCAGTCGCATGGATACGATTAATACCGACGTCGATGCGGAAGCGTTGGCCAAGCAACGCGCCGGCCAACTTTTTTCCGCACAAGACACAGATCAAGATGGTCACGTCTCACTGGAAGAGGCGCACGATTCGTTTTTGCAGCGAATTTTTCGCCGGGCCGACGAACGTGATCCGGACACAAACCAAGGTGACGATCAACTCACACGAGAGGAAATTGAAAAGGATCTGTTGAAACACGAAAAAGGGAAAGACGGCATTTTAACCGTTGCTGAACTCGCCCAGTATTACACGGCCAACCATTCCACTGGCGACGGAATTTTGACCGTTTCCGAGTTGCGTAGTTTCTTTGGTGGTTACCGTAATGGCATGGGAAACGGACCTCGTGGAACACCCGCGGTGGAAGGAGAGCGACTCTATGTTGAAGGTGGCAACGGGGACGTGACCTGTCTTGACACCTCTACTGGCGACACACTTTGGTACACCAATCTACGCGAAAAACTGAGTGGCGGATTGCCGGGCTGGGGATATTCGGAATCTCCACTGGTGGAAGGATCTTTACTGATTGTCACTCCAGGCGGCAAAGATGGTACCGTTGTCGCGCTCAACAAAATGACGGGAGCGGTTGTCTGGCAAAGTGGGAGCGTTACCGAATCAGCCCATTATGCTTCACCCATCGTTGCAGAAATTTGTGGCGATCGTCAGATTGTCCAATTCGCCCGCGAAAGCGTTTTCGGGCTTTCCTTGGAAGACGGTAGCGTTCTCTGGAAATACGCCAATGCGGCAAACGGCACTGCCAACTGCGCAACCCCTATCATCGATCAAAATCACGTCTTTGCGTCAAGTGCTTACGGGACCGGTGGCGGCCTGGCAAAAATCACGCGTGACGGTGATCAGTTTACCGCCACAGAAGTGTATTTCGAAAAACGCATGGCCAATCACCACGGTGGAATCGTCAAGGTCGGCGAGTTCATGTATGGGTTTGGTAATGGAGGTTTGATTTGCATGCACTTTTTGACTGGAAAAATTGAGTGGAAAGCGCGCAGCGTTGGCAAAGGATCTCTCTGCGTTGCTGACGGCATGCTTTATCTGCTCGGTGAAAATCACGAAGTGGCCCTAGCCGAAGTGGATCCCAAGAAATACCGCGAAAAAGGGCGGTTCAAAATTCAACCACAAGGGCGGCCAAGCTGGGCCCACCCCGCCCTGGCCGGTGGTCGGTTTTACATCCGTGATCAGGGCACGTTGACCGCCTATGACGTACGGGATAACGGTTTAGCAGCCGCTGATTGATTCGTTATTTTGTCGCAGTGTTTGAGAACCGTCGCCTTCAAGCCATGGCTTTGGATTCAACTTCAGCAATCGCTTCCAAGAGCGTATTTCGTATTTGCTTGAAGCGAACATCACCGCGAATCTTCTCGGCAGATTCTTCGGTGACATAAAACACATCGACAACTTGGTCCAAGTACGTTCCAATTTTGGCTGCGTGCACGGACAGGCCAAGTTGGGATAACGTCTTTGTGATGGCATACAACAAACCGACCCGGTCATAAGCAAAAACGGTCAGAATCGTGTGCTCGACAGAAGTGCTGTTATCAAATCGAACGCGTCTCGGAAGAGGCGACAAGTTAGGGTCATTCGAGGAAACCTCGGCCTGCCAGGTACGGCGAAACCTGGGGGGCTCATCGTTCTTGTTTTTCAGGGCCGCGACCAGCGCTTCCCGCACTTCTGCAATACGCCCCTTCGGTGGTTCGCCTGTAAAGTCAGAATCCTGGACATGGAACCTGTCCAGTACTAAATGATCGGCCAAAGTGTGAATTTCGGCGAACATGATTTTTGTCGAACAACTTGTCAACGCACCAGTGAGGCGGTGAAAAATCCCATCCGCGATCTCTTCATGAGTTCCTATCGTATATTCAACGACATCGCGATCGGGAAGATACCGTGCCCAAACGAGAATTTCGTCCTTGGGAAGTTGTCGTAGCCGCCCCAACTCGGTAGCAATCCGTTCGGGTTCATCTGCAAAAAGATAACTGGAAGGTAACCCCGCAATCTGTCGCTCCCACCATTCCTGATCTTCTACCTCGCCGATATTTTCTCGCACTGCTTCGCGCAACTGACGAATGCGTTCCTCACTGGAAGGAGTCTGTGAGTCACTATCTAGATGACTGCGAGTGCGATGATATAGATCCGTAATTAGATCCCGTTTCCAGTCAGTTAAGGCGCCGGGGCCAACACCAGAAATATCCGCACAGGTCAAAACATACAACATCTGCAAGATTTCAATAGATCCCACTTCTAACGCAAACCGTACAATTAACGCCTGATCATTAAGATTTTTCTGGAGTGCCGTGTGCGCCATGATCAGATGTTTACACACTAGAAATTTGAGGAATTCTGTTTCGCCATCTGACAAGCCCAAACGAGCTGCCGTTTCTACCGCAATCGTCAATCCAACTTTCGAATGATCCTCTGTATATCCTTTACCAAGATCGTGTACCAACAGTGCCAAGTGCAAAATACGTTTGTTTTTGAGCCCGCGATACACGTCACCTAACACGCCTCGGTCATCGATAAAACTCTCGGCGGATTCTATGGTCCGGATGGAATGTTCATCGACGGTGTATTTATGGTACTCGTTAAATTGCATCAGACAGCGCGCATGCTCGACGGCAGGAATGATCTTTTCTAGAACTCGCAATTCGTGCAACCGCCGCAGCAAATCGGCTAATCGGCCCGGTTCGGACAAAAGCGAAAGAAATCTCTCGATAGCTTCTTCACTTAATTCAAGCGCATCACGACGAACCATATCATCGCGTATGGCGATCCAAGTTTCGTGATCAATTGGCTTCTGAAACCGATTTGCCAAATCCATCAAACGCAGGACTTCGCTGAGATTACCGACAAGCTTTACACGCCCATGACGTGTCGCTGAGATGCGTCTGACACCGATAAAATAGTCCCGTTCAAGCTGACGTCCGAAGAACCAACCAAGACGCCGGGCAATCGTAGACCGAGACTTGGACCGAGTAAGAAAATGTGTCGAAGTATAGCGCACACCGCTCACATGTTCGAAATAGTCCTTCATAAACTGTTCAACAGGTAAGAGTCCTCGATCGCCTTGGTAGCCAAAGCTTGTGGCGATTCGAACTTGCTCTTCACGGCTGAGTGTATCTTGGGGCTTATCCGCGAAGAAGTGCATTTCGTTACGCACTCGCAACAAAAAATGATAGGCATTCCGCATCACATTTCGATCCGCGCGCGAAAGTACACCCAACCGCTCCAAATCACTTGGCTCCGACTCTCCATACCTTGCAAACCCAACCCACCGCAGTAGTTGAATATCGCGCAAACCACCACGTGATTTCTTAATATTCGGCCTCAATAAAAAGGCCGTGTCTCCGTATTGACGACGCTCTTCCCGGCGTGCTTCATCAATTACAGTAATAAGAGAGCTACTTCTTTGCTGGCCGACGCGCCGAAAACGCGCCATGAATTTAGTGAAAAGCTGCACACTCCCAGCCAGAAACCTTGCTTCGGTCAAGGTCGTAAAAATCGTTGGGTCGCGCAAGGCGGCCTTACAGGCCCCCACTGGTGTCCGCACACTAAATCCTAACGTCAGACCACTATCACCCAGAAACTGAACCAATTTTTTAGCCAACGCCTCGACTCGCTTTTCCGCTCCCGCGGAGTGAAGAAGCAACAAGTCGACATCCGAATAGGGCGCTACATCCCGACGTCCATAGCCACCATTCGGAATCAGTGCAATTCGCGATTCCAAACCTGGATCAGCGAGCTCCCTCAAAGCTTCTTGATAAAGATCCAGAACAATAAAATCCAATAGATCCGTTATTTGAGCGCATACCTGCACTGCCGGTGTACTTTGGCTATGCCGTTGCTTGAGCCTTTCACGTCCCGTCGCTAATCGCTCTCGAGCCTGCAGGACAATCGGGCGAAGTGGACTTGACTGGGTTGGATTCATCTCGTCGAACTCTACAGGCCACTCCTGGACACACAAACTCAGTAGCCTACACAAGTCTTGCTGCTTTGAGCAATCAGGGTATCGGGAACGAAAATCACTCATGAGTGGGGCCCAAATGGCCCAACAGCATCAAGACCGCGCTGACGGCAAAAGAACGAGCATAAAAAACAGCTGTCAGAAATGATTACTTTCGACAAATGCTCTCAGCAAACAAGCAAAACATTTTCCGGCTTTGCACGTGAACCATCGCAAAAGCAGCCGACTCTCCCTAGAGTGCTTCTTCCCCTTTTTCACCTGTACGGATGCGGATTGACTCTTCCAAATTGGTAACAAATATCTTTCCGTCACCAATTTGGCCGGTCTGAGCGGTTTTGAGAATCGTCTCAATCACCGTATTTAGGTTTGCGTCGGAACAAACCACTTCGACCTTCACCTTCGGAACAAAATCAACCGCATATTCCGTTCCGCGGTACATTTCAGTATGACCTTTTTGCCGCCCAAAACCCCGCACCTCGGCGACCGTCATTCCGTGGATTCCTTGGTCGGTCAACGCATTTTTGACATCTTCTAGTTTGAAATGCCGAACGACCGCTTCAATCTTTTTCATGACCCTACTCCTCAAGGAAAGTACAGCGCGAAGGTTTTCAGCACAACTTCAACCGAAAAATCGCTGTTTGCGTTTGGACTTAGTTTAGCGAGTTACCAAACGCTATGAAAAGATGTATCCTTCTTCACCATGCTGTGAAAGGTCCAAACCCTTATTTTCGTCCTGTTGGGAAACCCGCAGGCCCATCGTTACATCAAGTACTTTGAGCAAAACAAACGTCGCCACAATTGCGAAAATCCAAGTGATCCCAACGGCAACTAGTTGACCGACAAACACCCGAGTTTCTCCTTCTATTAGGCCTAATTTCTGGCCATTGTCGATATCCCAACAAGCCCGGGTCGCAAAAACACCTGTTAACACAGCACCCAGCGTTCCTCCAATGCCGTGAATCCCAAATGCATCAAGGGAATCGTCATACCCAAATTTAGCCTTGATCGTGCCACAAGCAATAAAGCAGACAATGCCCCCAGCCAACCCCATCAGAATCGCAGGCATCGGCTGTACAAATCCAGCTGCCGGAGTGATACAAACCAATCCAGCTACCGCACCAGAAGCTGCACCCAACAAACTCGGTTTACCACGGGTCAGCCATTCGGTACCAGCCCAGGCAATTGTCCCTGCGGCTGCGGAAAAGTGGGTCACCGCAAAAGCGCTGCTCGTCAGTCCATCCGATGCTAATTCACTACCAGCGTTGAAACCAAACCAACCCACCCACAGCATGCCTGTACCGAGTACTGTGTAGGTCAGGTTATGAGGTCGCAAATCCTCCGTTCCAAAACCTAATCGCCTGCCAATCAAGAGGGCGCAGATCAATGCGGAAACACCAGAACTTATGTGAACGACAGTACCGCCCGCAAAATCGAGCGCGCCACCTGCGACTCCAGGCCCCTCTGCCCCGGTCTTGACGAAGGCCAAAATACCACCATCCCATACCCAATGACACAAGGGACAATAAACGAAGGTTCCCCACAAAATCATAAATACGGTCATCGTGCTGAACTTCATCCGCTCGGCAAATGCACCGCAAATAAGCGCCGGCGTAATGATGAAAAACATCCCCTGAAACAACATATGGGTGAGCCGAGGAATCGCACCTTCCATCGGCAACTCTGGTGCATTTGCCGTATCGTCCCAGGACTGCTGAACGTTTTGCATGAAAAGATAGTCCCCATTTCCCACATAGGGGTGATCCCCACCAAAGGCCAGAGAATATCCCCAAAGTGCCCACACGACGGTCATCACGCCCATGAGAAAGAGGCACTGCATCATGACGCTGAGTACGTTTTTCTTGCGCACCAAACCACTATAAAACATGGCCAATCCCGGAACCGTCATGAAGAGAACCAAAGCGGTGCTTGTCAGCATCCAAGCATTGTGACCTGCCAATGCGGCTGCTTCTGCCGTGGCTTCGACAGCCTCTAACCGTGCAGAAACTGTCAACGACTCGCCCTCTGCATCTCCGCCCTCTTGGGCAACTGCCAAACACGCGCTACTCAGCAACACGATCGAGAGAGCACAGACTTGAAGTGACAACCTTCGTAGCGACATACCGTTACCCCTGATCTAGATAGAGTACAAGACTCGAAAACGCTCCTGCTTCAACTTTTCAGCGACTCATCGCGTCATAGAACGACCTGGAACGGGTGGCCGCTCCAGTAACTTGCTAACTTAGTGCCCCATGCTCGTTAGAAATTACCTATTCTTTCACTAGTTCGCGCCGCCCAAACGGTCAGGCTAACGACCGTATAGGATCAAGTAAAGAACCAAAACAAAAGTTTAATATATGCCGTGTCCGAAAATTGGTGGCCTAACGCTGCCAAGGCACATCTTCGCAATCTGCCGCGTGGTTGACAAAACGCGCCAAGACAAAAAGAAGATCGCCCAGGCGATTTAGATAAGCCATTAATGGATCCGAAACAGGTTGTGTTGTCGCCTTCCAGAAAGAAATCAAGCGACGTTCCGCTCGACGACAGACCGCACGTGCCAGGTGCAATTGTGCTGCCGTAGCCGTTCCAGCAGGGAGAATGAATTGCTTTAAGGGACGGAGCCTTTGCTCACATAGGTCAATCACCGCTTCTAATCGCTCGACATCCTCAACAGAAATCATGTCGGTCCCCTGCTGCTTCGGTTCGGGAGTAGCCAATTCGGCACCGATGGAAAACAAGTCGTTTTGAATTCGCGACAGTACTTCGTTCAACTCAGCAGGTAGTGGCAACGAGCGGACGACGCCGAGTATCGAATTTAACTCATCCACCGTTCCATAGGCCTCAATGCGGGGATCATCTTTGAAGACCCGCGGACCGGCAAACAAGCCGGTTTCACCACGATCGCCCGTTTTCGTATAGATCTTCATCCGCTCTTCCATAACCTTTCAGAACGTGCCTCACAACATCTCGCCAGAGGTCGCAAATATCCTGACAGAATTCGCCCACGACTAGGTATAATCATAGCTAACTTACAAGTTTCTCGTAACAAGTCCTCCTCAAGCCCAGTCCCATGACTCCTTCAGACCTACCTCTTGTACAAGCAGGCGGATTCCTGATCGTAAAAGGCAATCCACTCGAATCATTTTTGCTGATGAAACACGCCAACCGCTGGGACTTGCCCAAAGGTCATCTTGAGCGCGGCGAAACTACGCTTCAATGCGCCCTCCGCGAACTGGAGGAAGAAACTGGCATCCAGGAGAGAGACATTTCCATTGAATCAAAATTCAAGTTCGTCACCCGATACGACGTCCGGCAAAAGAAAAAACGGGGCGGCGGATTGGCCCACAAAGAACTTTCGATTTATTTAGCGCGACTGCGAAATCCTATTGAGATCCAAGTTACCGAGCACCTTGACTTTGCCTGGATTCCCTGGGAACCACCGCACCAGATCCAACCCTGGACCATCGACCCACTACTCCAGGAACTCGAACATTTTCAACGCACTGCTGCTGCAAATCACAATTTCCGTGACGAACCCGAGCATTCCTGAAACTATTGCGACGGAACCGAGCGCTCTGCCAGCACAATCCGGCACTGTCAGCGACTGCCTCGTTTTGACTTTCGTCGTCGCAGAAAAATAGTCTCACCGCAGCCATAGGTAGAGCAGGCACCATAGTACCGCCAGCAATCCTCGTGGTGAGGCGTTCGGCAACCTCGGCAATAGACAATGTCCGAGTGAATCTCGTCACCACAAATCTGGCACAAAGACCCTTCGGCCTTCGGGACGACCGTCTCTTTTTTCGTAACGAATTCAATTTCAACCGAATTGATCCTCTGCATTTCACGGAACAAGTCAAGACTCGCATCAACAAACTGGACTATGGCGGGAAACGTATGGGGCCGCGGTATTAGTTTTTCGATCAGCAAAACACCCCCGCGAATCTCGATCATGATTTCGTCTTCTTCAAACAGTTTTCTCAATAGATCAATTGAGGACCGCACCTGTGCGTTTAACAAGCGACAAATCGACGCCTGACTATTACCACCGATGATGTAATCGGCGTCAAAACGAGCGTCTCCAATTTCGATATCCTGCATTCCAATATATTTACCGAGACTTTGTAGCGGAAAACTTGGGGAAATTTCCAATCTCAGCTGTAAATCGGGGTAACCGATATGGCACTGGACAAAAAAATCACCCTTCTGAACCCGGAAATCGACCGTTATGTGAGCGCCGTGGGAGACAAATTGTGCCGAGGCTCTGTACAGCAGCGGCGTATTCGCAGAAGCAGTACCGCCGTAATGCTGCGCCACCTCTCGATAGACTTTATCCAGAGCACGCATTTCTTGCCACTGGTACTTGAAAGCCATTGCCATTATGGCAGCAACGAGCCCAGCAGTAGTAGCAAACATGGCGACAACAAAAAATGTTACGAATAGCTCGTCCGAACCATCCTGAGCGTTTCCAAACGCGACCAACAAAATCCCGGCTAAAACAAAAAAAGCTAAAACAAAAAAAACGAGGTACCGCTTGTTACGAGCCATCAAAATGTCCTGATTTGAACAAGGTAGAATTCTAGCGCGCCATCAGCTTTCAACGCACTGCTGCTGCAAATCACAATTCCCGTGACGGAACCGAGCATTCCTGAAACTCTTGCGACGGAACCGAACGCTCTGTCAGCGCAGTCGGGCACTCTCATCGACTGCCTCGTTTTGACTTTCGTCGTCGCAGAAAAATAGTCTCACCGCAGCCATAGGTAGAGCAGGCACCATAGTACCGCCAGCAATCCTCGTGGTGAGGCGTTCGGCAACCTCGGCAATAGACAATGTCCGAATGAATCTCGTCACCACAAATCTGGCACAAAGACCCTTCGGCCTTCGGTACGACCGCCTCTTCTTTCGTCACGAATTCAATTCCAGTCGAATTGAGTTTCTGCATTTCGACGAACAAGGCGAGGCTCGCATCAACAAACTGGACCAGGGTGAGAAACGTTTGCTGCGGTATTGGTTTTTTGATCAGTAAGATACCCCCGCGAATCGCGACATGGATATCGTCTTGCTCAAACAGTTTCCTCAATCGATCAATTGAGGAACGCGCCTCCGCATTTAACAAGCGACAAATAGACGCGTGACTATTACCACCGATGATGTAATCGGCGTCAAAACGAGCGTCTCCAATTTCGATATCCTGCATTCCAATATATTTACCGAGACTTTGTAGCGGAAAACTTGGGGAAATTTCCAATCTCAGCTGTAAATCGGGGTAACGGATATGGCACTGGACATAATGCTTCCTGCTCCGCGACCGAGACCAGGAATCGACCATGACGTGAGCGCCGTGGGAGACAAATTGTGCCGAGGCTGGTTGCTGCAGCGTATTCGCAAAAGCAGTACCGTAGTAATGCTGCGCCACCTCTCGGTAGATTTTATCCAGACCACGCCTTTCTTGCCGCAATTTCTGGACAGCATTCGCAATAAAAAACAAGGCGATGCCCAACATAAACACAACGGGAAAAATTGATAAGAATGGATTCCCTACCATGTCATTCATTCCGCCGGTGTTTACGGCTCCTGTTTGAGAACAACTTACCCAGCCCCCTGCTGGGCCCCACTCTGGTCATGAAGGTATCTTGTCTCCTGACACCCATAAGTCGTACAGCAACCGTTATATTGCCAGCATTCAACATGGTGAGGCGTCTTACAGCGTCGGCACAACACTAAGTCACCAACAATGTCTTCGCCACACACTTGACAACGGGCCACAGTGCCATCCATCTCTGCATCCTGCTGGACAAAATAGATTCCTTCACAACGTGTCAAAAATGCCTGGTCAAAAAAATCTAAGGAAACTTCCGTCAGCTGTTCCAGTTCGTCAAAATCAGCGAGTTGCCAATGGCAACGAATCATCAGAAATCCGTTCTCAGCGTGAATTGAAAACTTATCCCCGCACAATTGCTTCAACTTTTCAATTTCCCAACACACGCCATCACTAAAAAAACGCTGTCTCGCAGCGTTGTCATTGGTGGACAAAAAAAATGCTTGCTCAATGCCTGCCACATCCCGAGCTATCGGATCCCGAACTTTCAAGGAACTTCCAATCCCTCTTTGATTGTGGGGACGGAGTTCCAGATGAAAATGTTCATCTGGCCATGTTACTCGCAGATTCGTCTGGCCAGCACGGTAATCTCGATCAGGTTTCCGAGTCGCCAGATGGACTCGGTGTGGACCATGAAGAAAGCTCAGGTAAGGCTGTTGAAACCAGCTATCAGAGCGATAGACCCCATGAAAACGATGACTCAATCTTTGATAAACTAGCCTCGTTTCGTTCGGTCGCGTCGTGATTCGAAATCCTATCACCACGAACAACACTAACAACGCTAATAGAATCAAGAACAACATCGCCAACCACGTCATCAGTCTCACTCGTCGTCGATAAAAAACACGCCGTCATCACTAGGTAAAACCGTTCGACGTCGGGCCAGATGACAATGCTCTGGTAAGTCGGGAGTCGGTGTCTCATCTCCAATAAAAAACACCTCTTCGTTCTGCTTGCGACTCCCAAGGGCTACTGCGCCACTTCGGCGTTCATAACGGACCACATTGGAACTGATTGGATGGGATGAATCAGACAGTGGGCGATGATCGACCGGAACTTGAAAGTTGGAATTTTCTTCAAACCAACTCCTGGCAGCATAATTGGTCGACTTTTCCAGGTCGATAAATGCCAAACGAATAACGTCCCACAAACGTTCGCACAGGACATCCAACGTTAACGCCTTTTCCCATGGCAGCCGAATATCTTTGGTGTTAATGAATCCGCTCAGTGAAATATTCGGATGAAAAGTGGCCGTCCGCCAGCGAATGTCCGGTGGTCGATCCGGATAAGAATACGACAGACGCAAATCACACCGGTGAAGCTCTACGTACTCGATGTCTTTGCTTGGAGAAGTGTCGTGAGAAATACCTCTCCCTCGAAAAATCAACGTATAACGATCTGGTGGATCGCCTGTGCACTCAAAGTCAAAAATGCTGCTTGACTTTTTCAAAGCACGCAAGGTTTCTAGATCCGTTGCTAAGCGTTGCTCTCGCGCTGATTTCGTCATGATCATTTCTCCTCTAATTCTAGATCTGACTCAGACTCAGGTTTTGACAGTTCCACCGGTTCATCTTGCGTTTGCCGTGCCCCAAGACGCTTCATGAACATCACAACTCCCAGCCCCAAGATCATCAACACAACTCCCCCTGTCAATACACCCCACGGCCAGAGGTACTCGGAAAAGCCTTGGCTCGCCCCACCTTCTTGCGTGGCTATATCTGCAACTTCAACCGCTGCGACTTCGGTTAACCGTCGCTCCAAGGTAAGAATTTTTTGTTGATTACTATTCTTTTCGCTAAGCAATTCGCTGCGATCATCCTCCAATTGCTTGTTGTCATCCTTGAGCCTCTCTGATTCGGCTTGTAATTCGCGAATCACCAACCTCAAAGAGTCTTTGTCTAACTGATCGTTCTGCTGCGTTGCCTCAAGCGTTCGCAGCCGGGAAACCAAGCCCTCTCTAGAAACCGGATCCGTTCCGTAAAACTGATCGAAAAACTCTCCTTGACGACGCAGTAGCTCCTCCTCAATGTCAAGATTGGCCAACATTGAGGATTGTTGCACGGGTTTCGATTCAGAGGAACGACGGGCTATGTCCCAGACCAGAAAGAACGTCAGCAGTAATTGAGTCAACAGCACACCCACCACCGCCAGCGATTGCCACGTCAGCGGCGGTTGTGAAATATTGACAACTGGAGGCGGACTCGCCTGCAACGGGAAGCCGCTTAATCTTGGATCATTAGCCATATCAAATTGCCCTTCAAGTTGCGCCGCATAGAGTTGCAATTCTTGCTGGCGAAACCTCGAACCTATCAAATAAAATCCGCCAGTGCGACGAACACGTTCCGTCGAATCACCCGTCCACATAAACATGCCACGATCCAAACGACATGGATCGATCACCAATGCGATGTCCAACCTGCGATTAAAGAAATTGTCGCAGATAAACATGTCCATGCCGGATAGAAAGACACCCCAATCGGGGTGCGTGTGGTACCAACCCACCATCTGTAAATCGTCGGGCAATGCATCACGCTCACGTGAAATATCACTCCAAGTATCATGGGTGAACTTAAAACTTCCCTTTGTGCTTTCGTAATGTTTTGCGCGCAGGCAATCGGTGACAATTACAAATGGCTTCCCCTCCGCATCTTCAAATTGCCCGCCCAGCAAAACGCCACCAAGCTCTACCGTCGTATCGGCTTGGGCATGCGTTTCCATCTCACGCATGACATCAAAATCAACAAAAATGGGTAAATCCCCTGGCTGCGGCTCACCGTAAGTAACAACTGCATGCTGCTTATTGCAATCCGGCCGAAGGTGCCTTTTCGCCTCAGCCTCCTCAACTTCCCCAAACTGAATATCGCTGTCCATAAAAGTAATTACCAATAGAATTCGCCCAGGGGCGCTGGCCTGGATACTAGGACGCTGTATTCATGACATGTTCGCGGTCGCCTGCCAGTAAAAATACTTGCTCACCACGGTTCGTCGCAATACGAACAATATCATATGCAGGAACTCCCAACACCGATAACTTCTCGTTGGCTAATTCAGACTCTTCCTCAATTGTGTGAACTGTGTTAGGTCGAGCCTGCTCACCACATGTGCTGCACTTCGCCTCCCCCATACTCACCAGTTGGAGAGGCCGCAGGACTCGCTGACTCGTACCGCAGGGTCCACAATCTAAAGAAACGACCAGATCGCGATCTAGCGACAACACCTGCGGTGTCGCGTCATGCAAGTATTCATGAGCTGCCTCAAAAAGATCTGTGGCGGTATGCTCGCTCACTGAAAGCGGTAATTCAATTGGCTCGGGGTACGTCTCATGGCTTAAACAGTCTGGACGATGTTGGTAATTGGTGTTGTAAAATTGATTGGCAATGCCGTTGTAGACCAAGGCCTGCCCCGAGGCGACCGGCATCCCATGAATCAACTTTAATGCCTCTTGGGTCTGTAAGCCGCCAATCATCGATGCAATCGTAGGTGCGGTGGGCACTTTTCCCGCCAACAGATCTTCCTGGCGAAGTAACGGGCAGCTATAGCGCAAATTAATCAAGCGGTAGTCCATTTCTGTCATGGCACATTCGTAGCAGGCACCGTCTGGCGGCACAAAGACCTTCGCCACTCCATTAATCTCCTGAATGCCACCATCAATCCAAGGTGTCGTCACTTTCCAACACTGCCGGTTCACCCACAGGCGTGCTTCACGGTTATCCAGACAGCCAATGACGACATCGACGTCACGAAATAAACCTAGACCAACATCCGTGATGATGTTTGCCAACATTGGCTTGACCTTGGTATCGGGGTTCATATCGGACAATGCATCCGCCGCTGCTTCTGCTTTCGGGCGACCACAATCGCGTTGCCGAAAAAGAACCGAACGCGTCAGATTGGATTCTTCGATGTTGTCAAAGTCGACCGCATAAACATTGCCCACCCCTAACAAAGCTAGATTCTTTAAGACCTCGTTGCCGAGTGCGCCAGCACCCACCACCAAAATCTTGGCCTGCGCAAGTTTTTCCTGATCCCACCAAGCAATCAGGCGCAATCGTGAATACCGATCCTCGTCGTCAATTACCAAGGGTTCTTCTGTCATGTTTTTCTCTCCTTGCCCGCCGTTACTCGACGATGCAAACAAAACCACAGTCAACAATCTCCTCACCACGCCATTGAAAGAAACCGAATTCCTGTCGAACCGGATCCACAACCATCGCGATTTGCCACATTTGATTAAAGAAATTGCGTTGAACAAATAAATCATAGCCAGAAAGAAATACACCAAAATTCGGATGCGTGTGGTGCCAACCGATGACGACCTCATCCGGAAATTTCGTTTCGACTTCACGAGTCATGGTCGCCCATGTTTCGTGGGTAAAAGTCAAGGAAGCCACGCGAGAACGGACATCGTGCGCTGGAAGAAAATGACGCACTTCGACATACCTGCGACCGTCTTCATGAAACCCACCGACGAGAAATCCTCCAATCTCTCGGGAAACTTCCGTTTCAGAGAACTCAAGCACTTCCTCCAAAACACGTTCGTGCACAAAGATCGGCAACGCATCATTGTAAATATCACCAAAAACCTGTCCTGAGCCACCACTGCGATTGACTGGCATCGTTTTTGGGACCGGTTGTCGCATCTATATAGATTTCCACTGGAGTATCATTTTAGCAAAGCGTTGTCTGTTTAATCTAAAAACAAGATATCGCTGTTGCTGTCATCAGAGGCTGACGAGCCAGACTCTTCTTCAACAATCTCGGCATCAATAATCAGAATATCGTTGTTCAGAGTCGAATCTGCTTTTCCACCTGGCGACGTAGTAACGGTAGGCGGCTTGTCGGCAGTTTTTCCAGCGGGCCCGTTCGCCAGACGATCGCGAATCGAACGTGCATCAATTGGCAAAACAAAACTGCGTTGAGCATCTGCCCAAGCTGCTGCTTCACGGTTGTAGGGGCTACTAACATCATAATTCTTGTAGCGAATCATTTCCCACAACATCTCACAGAGTTCGTCTAAATTAAGACTCGGTACCCAATGCGTGCCGTAACCACCTAAACAAACAACTCCGCTACCGGAAATGTTGGGATGAAAAATAGGTGTTTTCCACAACAATTCCGGCATCATGCGTGGGTACGAGGCACCTAACTCAATGGAGACCTCATGCTCTTCACGAATTAGCACTTCAGCCGAATTGTCTTTACGCCAAAAGCCCTTGCCTTTAAAGCGAATCAGATATTTCTCTGGAGGATCGCCAACTGCCTTGAATTTCAAAATGGAACTATCTTCGGCCAATTGCAACATGACTCGATGATCGGTGCGCAAACGGCGCACACGAGGTGACTCGCGCATATTTTCTCCTCAATGCGTACCTCAGCCAACATAGTACATGGACGGGAGGGGCACACAAATCTAGTGCCAAAAATAGAATTCGCTGTCCCGTCCAAGCAACGAAGATACCACTAACCGGCTACAATTTCAGGATAGACGATTAAATGGTCACCTTCCTTTACATGGGCATCAGTTAACGTTTGATCCTCGTGCAAACGTTTACCACCCTCTTTATGATCTAAACTGTAACTCATTGGCTGACCATCGGGCCCCATCACCGGAAGATTCATTTTTGTAATGATGTTCGGCAAAATACGTTTCACCGAAACTGTGTCGGCAATCACGGCATCGACCGACTTCGCACCGGTTTGATCTAAAAAAGTGACCCGAGTCCCTTTTTGCTGGTCGTTGGAAACTTGATCTGACATCATGCAACTCCATCAGAAGCGTAATTTAATTCTCTCGACAAACTCAATTTCATCTATATTGAAGTCGACTCGCAATTTCAGCATTGCCAGTAGAACGGCCTCCAACAAGAAAGAACAAGCGGCCTTAACTAAAAGGCATTCGCCCACAGGCCGGTCATCTTAGCGAATTTTTGCCACTTTCCAACTCTTGGAGCCTACTATTTAGTGCCCAGAGTACGCGTGATCTTTTGCAAAAATCCTGCATTTTTTTCGAAAACTCGCCTGCGCGACAACACTGCCTTCTATGTCCACTGGGAATAAAGCGAGACAAACTCTCACTTCGTCTGGCAAAGCAAACCATAGACGTTCATATCTTCAAACTGATTCCACTTCTGAACATGCTGCCGCAAACATCCTTCGTACTGCATTCCCAGTTTCTCTAGAACACGTCCAGAGCTTGGATTACGTGTCATATGCTTGGCAAAAACACGGTTCAACTTGAGTTCATGAAAGCCAAATTCAATGATCAGACGGGCTGCTTCAGTACAATATCCATTTCCCCAATAGGGCTTCCCTACCCAGTACCCCAGTTCTGCGCAGGCATCCCTCATGTTTAACGTCAAACTAATTGCTCCCACTAATTCAGCAGTCGCCCTCAGTTCAATCGCCAGTTCCAAGATGCGCCGGTCCACAAACGCAGCATGGTGGGTCACAATCCACTCTTCTGCCATTCCATCCAGATAAGGATGAGGTACTAGGACTGTTGTTGAGGCAATATCCAAGTCTCCCGCCAAGCACTGCACCTCCACAGCGTCCTCTAGATCAAAAGGTCTCAGAACCAAACGTTCATTTTCCAACCTTGGCAAGCCACTCAACTTCACACTCTCCTTACTCGAATTCAACGACTTCCAACTTAAGTTGCTGGATGACTTTCATGACTGGTAAAATAGCTTCCAATTCACCTCCCGCTGCCATATTCGAGTCGCTGAGTTTTAAATGCGCTGCACCGATTCCACCCAGCCCCAAGGTCGCGTCCAAACCAACCCATTTTTCATTGATCCAGGCCTCCGTCCACATATGAAAGGCAAATGCCTGCAGACTTTCTGCATAAACAAGTCCTGTAGTTACCCGTGCAGGGATTTCTCTTACCCGACAGAGCGCCGCTAAAAGAATTGCATGCTCTGTACAATCTCCTTCCCGACTTTGCGCCACTTCTGCCGCGCTTGCAAATGCTTGAGAATAGTTTTTATGCTGGATAGATTGGTGAACGAGCTTCTCCAGTTCCAAAGCGATGTTCTTCGTATCGGATTCGTTAGGCGCCACTGCCCTGGCCATGGCTACCACCCTTGGATGGTCAGATTGAATCAGACTACCTGGCGCAAGATCCTCTACTACTGGTTTTTTCAGTTCACTCGACAAGGGGCGCACCGACAGGCCAGGCCGACAAGACAACACTGTAATTTCAGCTGTCCGTTTGTCGATTGAGGAAATCGTTTGATACGGCGTCGACATGAACGCTTGCGCAGGATCGTGTTCCGAAAGTTCTGCTCGATAAACCGCCCTGGTCGAACCATGCGGATCCTGCAACGGTCGACTCACCCGCACCATCGATTGGATTCCTAAGTCAAACGATTCTTGTTGCTCAGGCATTAAGGCATCGCTTCGACCTGTACGAATTTGCACCAACTGCAAACTCCGCAGCTCACTTCTCCAGATTTCACCTTGTTCATCAACCCAGATAGTCGACTTTAGATCATTATTGGAAATCGTGGCCACACTATTAATTTTTAACAGACGTCGATTATTGCCGTTTATTTCGATCGCTTCATAGTCTTCTGCAGTAAGTTCGTTTTTCACTATCTGAAAACCCGACAACCCGGGCAGCAGGAGGTTCAAAACTCGCGATTCACCTGAGAGCATCGGTTGCTTACGCAGCGAATTCTCCACAGCAAAGACACCCCCGATCGAAGCGTTCCACTCCAGTTCGGTAACTCGAGAAGTGCCTGCTGAGTTAGAAGTAATAACTAATTGACCTCTGCGGACCTCCGCGTCGACACGAATTGCGGATTTTCCAGATTGATCCTCGCTGGAACACCGGACTAATTCTCCATCATGTGAATATTCAATGAGTTCTTGCTCCATTTGAGCAGTTTGCTCAAATCGCAAAATAGAGCCTTGGGTAATCCGACGAGTGACAAGTAAAGCAACTCCATCCTCGTTGACCATTTCGCTGGAAGTGTGAATGTGGCCGATCTTTTTGCCACCAATGTAAATTGCCTCCCACACTTCACCTGCATGTCCTCGGTCTCCAGAATCGTCATTCGTGCCTGACGTTGCTAGACGAATCGCCTCTGTACTCGCTTGGTTTCCTGTTAAATGCGTATCTTGAGGATCCTGACAGCCATTCTGAGAACAGACCCACAAGGTGGTAAAAATCGTGATCCGAGCACAATTCAGACAACTCTGCCAACGCTTGGCACCACAACTTGTTTCTTCTGCAGGCATGGTTTCCCCCACAACTTGGCTTGATTGCCTGTCAGTATATCAAAGTCACACCAATTGTATGGACTCGGCAAGGTGAGAACTTTAGTGCCAAGCAAACCATCCGCTGATCCTTACGTGGGGCGATGATAGAACCTCTCAAAGTGAAAGTGCGCACGTTCTTACGGCTGCGTCGTTACGAATCTCGAACAAATCCGAAGTTGTCTGCATCGGTCACCACCACCATCTCAACAGGATGCTAGATTTCTTTGGGTCCAAGACCTTGGTAAACCACCGGAGATCATCGCCACGCATTCCTCGAGGATAGAACGGCTGATCGGAGAACGCGAATTGCTCCAGTTATGAGGTTTACGCAGTCTCTGGAGAACTCGGAAATGCGACTTGGGAAAAAAGCTTCCGTGTGACCTGCTTAACGTAACGTAGATTTGGCTGTGGTGATTGATCAGCAACACCCAAATATATTCCTGACGCATGACAAACATGGATTGAGACAGACTGAGGTCAACAATGAGTTTTCTACAGCGATTATTTCGAAACACAATGCATGACGGCACCGTCGCTCCAGTGGTTAACCGGAGCAGCTTTGAACTTCTGAATGAAGACGAACTCGAAGCGCATCTGGGAGTGACAAGTTACGGTCATTTTCATCTGACCGACGCAATTCGACCTTCGTATGACCTACAAGTTACTCCCAAGCAAGGTTATCGTCACGACACCTATCGCGATGAGGCAAACAAATCAGACATACCAGTATTGATGGCAACCGCAACAAAACATTCGTTGTTTGAATTATTCATCGATCTGATTGCACAACTGGGAAGTGAAGTCGACGTCGTTCTGGAAACAAGTCATAACAAAGAAACCAGCGGACATTTAGACTTGTTTCGGGAACATATTGACATGCCCATCTTACAAAGCATTCTTTGGGACTATGAGGATCTCCTCATGAATGACGGGTGCACGGGGATCGCGGTCATGAATCCAAACATACCGCAGGAAGTACAATTCGATGAGCATAAAATGCTGATCGTCTATGGCAGTCCACTAGAACGATTCGAAGCTGTTTTAGAAACGAACGATGTCTTTTGCGATGATGAAATGAAATTCATCACAGAAGCAGAACATGTCCACTCTTCAAGTGATGTGTATGTTCGTCAATTCAACGAACTGAAAACGCATTTAGGAATGGATAGTTCGGTGGCGTTGCAGTAGCCAAGCAAACAAAAACGACCTGATTTTTTTCAGTTTCCTCTGCTACCAAAAAAGAAGACGCGGCGCCATACCGCCCCCTTAATGACGACTTCACTAAGAGCATAATACTTCGTCAGAAATCCTCGAGCAAATCGCTGGGGCGGGCAAGAGATCTCGTTACTCGTCTTCTTCGTCAACGACTTTAGACTTGGCCATAATGTCCCGTTGCACGTCACCCGGCATCGCGTCGTAATGACTAAATTCCATTTGATAACTGCCTTGCCCACCGGTCATGCTGGACAGCGAGCGTGAATAATTTGCCGCCGCGCGCAAGGCAATTTCCGTGTGAACCGTTGTCAAATTACCGCCGGCCGAATCACTACCTTGGACGCGACCACCAC
This sequence comes from Pirellulaceae bacterium, assembly GCA_022446825.1. GTDB lineage: Bacteria > Planctomycetota > Planctomycetia > Pirellulales > Pirellulaceae > JAKVBY01. The sequence goes on along the minus strand of JAKVBY010000027.1, from coordinate 69,930 downwards.
GACCTGACATGTCGCTGTAGACATCTCCAACGCTCTCTTCCGGCACAGTGATATCTAATGTCACCACCGGTTCAAGCAAACAAGGGCGAGATTGCTCAAAGACCTGCTTGAACGCCATGCGCCCAGCAGTTTTGAACGCCGTTTCCGAACTATCGACTGGATGATGCTTGCCAAAATGAACTTCGATACAAAGATCTTGCACCATGTAGCCAGCAATGACTCCTCCTGTCAATCGCTCCTTAAAGCCCTTCTCAATGGCTGGCATGAAATTACCCGGGATCACGCCCCCAACCACAGAATCAACCCAGAGAAAGTTGTGCTTTTCGTCGTAGTGGAATTCCTTCATTGAGGCAAATCGCGCTTTGGTGGCAAATTCTTCTATGTTGGTTCCACGAGGAAGGGGGCACATACGGATGTGAACTTCACCAAATTGACCACGGCCACCCGATTGTTTCTTGTGCCGGTAACTCCCCTCTGCACTGCCTTGAATCGTCTCCCGGAAAGGGATTTTTGGTTCTTTGGTCTCCACCTCTAATTTGTCCCGACGCTTCAACCTTTCTTGAATGATCATGAGATGCAACTCACTCATACCAGTCATGACCAGTTCTTTTGTTTGCGCATCCCGATCTAAGCTAAAGGTAGGATCTTCTTCCACAACTTTATTCAAAGCACCTGACAATTTAGTCTCATCACCGCGGCTCTTCGGTGTCACCGCAAGTCCAACCATCGGCTTGGGAAATGAGATAGGCGGCAAGTCCAGCTCACCAAGCGTTGTCCCAGTGTGCAATTCTTCCATTTTTGCGACAGCTACAATCTCACCCGCTCCGGCCGTATCGACAGGAATCGTTTCTGACGCCTGAACCTTGAGTAACTGGCTTATTTTGACACCTTTGCGAACATTCGATGCAGAAATTTGCTGATCCTTCTTTAAAGAACCCGATAAGATTCGAATAAAACTCAGCTTCTGTACAAACGGGTCAATTCGCGTCTTGAATATGCGAGCCACCAGCGGACCATCTGAATCCGCCACAATTTCAACTTCCTCACCATCCTTAATAGCCGTGCACGATTTCGTCGCTGGAGTTAGCCCGCACATCACAACTGCGTCAAGAAATTCTGTCACTCCAATGCCTGTTTTTGCAGAAGTGCAAACAATCGGCACTAAACTTCCTTCGGCAACTGCGTGCACAATCAATTTAGATAATTCAGCATCCGACGGTAGTTGCCCCTCTTCCAGATAAACCATCATTGCATCTTCGTCAGCTTCGATGATTTGCTCAACTAGCGGCCCGTTCACTTCAGCGGGATCCACCAATGCACCGCTGGTATCTTCAGGCACTTTTAAAGTACTGACAACACCTTTGAAATCAACGCCATGACCAACTGGTACATTGAGTAACACACATTGGTTTCCCCAGAGTTCCTTAATCGAATCTACTAATGCGGAAAAATCGATGTTTTCAGCATCCATTTTGTTGATGACAATCATCCGACCAAGACCCGCTTTGCCAGCCTCGTCGAAAACACGTCGCGTATTCACTTCAATACCGGACTGCGCGTTGATGACAACAACTGCGGTATCGACACCATTCAAGGCACCGATTGCTTGGCCGATAAAATCGGGGTAGCCAGGTGTGTCCAGCACATTAAATTGCTTGCCACCATGTCCAAAATAGGTGGCCTTCGCTTCAATCGTGTACTTGTGCCCTTTTTCCTCGGGGTCAAAATCGCAGATACTCGTTTCATCATCAACACTGGGATTCGCTTTTACGGTCCCTGTGCTAACGAGAATCTTGTCAATCAGTGTCGTCTTTCCCACCGATCCGTGACCACAGAGTGCGAGGTTGCGAATGTCATCAACTTTCACTTTCGCCATGGCTTTTTCCTATTGTTTTGTTCGTGTGCTTTCAAACGGTCAACGGCAATTAAACTTCCGCTGCCACTAATGCTTCCGCAATTGTCATTTTTTCTTCGTACAATGTGCGTCCGATTATGCATCCGTCCATTCCCACTTCTGCAAGTCGACGGACGTCGTTCGTCGATGTCACTCCGCCTGATGCAATCACAGGAAAATCCACCGCACGTTTCATCTCCGCCATCGCCTCCAGGTTCGGCCCTTCCATCATGCCGTCCTTTGCGATATCGGTATACACCAGAGCTGCAATCATCTCACCAGCAAAGTCGTTTGCCAACTCGGTTGCATCCACCTCACTCGTTTCGAGCCAACCGTCCGTAGCAACGCGTCCACCACGACTATCAATTCCCAAAACAAGCCGGTTGGGGAATCTCGCGCACATGGCGCGAAACCAATCAGGCTCTTTTAGCGCTTTGGTACCAATTACCAACCTCGTCACTCCCACTTCCAACCACTGCCGAATGACTTGCTCGCTACGAATGCCGCCTCCAAGCTCACAAGGCACATTGACCGTTGCCAAAATATTGCGAACTGCCTCCCGATTCATCGAGGACCCATCTCGTGCACCGTCCAAGTCGACCAAATGCAGTTGTTGAGCGCCAGCATCGACCCAACGGGACGCCATCGCTGCAGGATTCTCACCGAAAACCGTCTCGCGATCGTAATCGCCCTGCCGGAGACGCACACAATTGCCACCACGAAGATCGATGGCGGGCCAGATTTGCATTACCAAAACGCTCTATCCCAAGATATCTTCCTAAGATGCGTGGAAGCCGCCGAATCATTGTCACAAACCGCCGAATATGCCACACAAAGAGGGGCCTGACAAGAGGCAGGAGCCGTGCTTCTTTAAGCCACACAGACTAGCGAACCTATGAGAACCACCGCGCATTCGCACGGGTTTTCCAGATCGTGCAGCCTCACTTTTGCGACACGCTCGTGACCAATTTCAAACAATAGGCATGGAGCCAAGCTCGGCAAAGTTCTTGAGCACCCGCAGGCCCTTGTCTTGGCTCTTTTCCGGGTGAAATTGGGTTGCATAAAGATTCTTTCGCCAAACCATAGCGCAAAACGCCTCATTATAGTCAGCTTCAACAGCGACCAGACCGGTGTCTGCAGGCACGACATGATAGGAATGCACAAAATAAAACTGTGTTCCTTCTTCAATCCCTTCCAAAATAGGTGGCCGTCGCCGAATAACAGCTTGGTTCCAACCCATATGCGGTACTTTGAAATGCGCAGGAAGATTGAACCGTACTACCTTCCCCCCCAAAATACCGAGACCTTCGTGCTCGCCGTCTTCATAGCTAACTTCAAACAGCAGTTGAAGCCCTAAACAGATTCCCAAGAATGGCTTGCCAGTGGCAATTGCTTCGCAGATTGGTTCCACCATCTGACGTCGACGCAATTCACCAATTGCATCGCGAAATGCACCGACCCCTGGCAACACAATTTTTTCTGCCCTGACGATATCTCTTGGATCGCTGGAAATTCTGGCCGCGTGTCCGACTTTCTCAAAACCCTTCTGGACACTGCGCAAATTGCCCATCTGATAATCAATAATGGTGATCATAAAAGACTTTTATACTTCTTAGGATGTGAAAACTGGATACGTTTCCCAAGGAACCTGGGACGTCATCATGGAACACTTCGTTCGACTCTTACCTATACCCATCTCACCATAGAGAATGAATTCTTCTCAAAGTACCATGTTTCATTCAACCTGGCACGCTCCACAGCACTGCAGATCATAAAAATCCGATGTGAACCGCAGCACAAACCGTATCGAAGTGAACGCTTCGCCATGAGCATCATGCGGATGTTTTTCTACTTTACTTTGAGTGCCTGCTTTCTTTGAGTGCCTGCCGTCCGTACTGCAACTTAGCAACAACTCCGTTGTCTAGTCATCGCTGTAGTCATGGGCTTACTACGTTGCTCTTGCCCGCCACCATCGTGAAAACAGCTTGCAACGACAAGAAAACACAAATGAGGTCGCACAAAGCACACGCACTCTCGGTCGATGGCCCCTTTGTTGATTCAGTTTTTCTAGCCAGCTTTCAACAGGGCGTTTTTAACCGTCCAACCTATCGTCTGCGACAGACCTCGCGAAATGCTGGGAGAAGAACGCCGATCGCGGCCTTTTCGTTTGCAGCCTTGTCGTTTTCTGAGCAACGCTCGGCAGCGCTCGGAGAAAGTACTCAAGGAGAGAGCGCTTCTGGATAAATCACAATTTCAATGCGACGATTGATCGACCGCCCTGCCGGCGTGGCATTGTCAGCTTTGGGATAATTCGAGCCATGAGCCACCGTCATGAGTTGACTCGCTGGCATGAGGTTGCGTGCTGTGAGCTGATTGAAAATCGCCAACGACTGTTCAGCGGTTAACTGATGGCTCGATTTACCGCCAATGACAGGAGCACTGTCTGTGTGCCCTTCGATCGAAATGTGCTGTCGCGTATAGTCCTGGTTCATGACTCCTGCAATACGATCCAGCAATTGAATACCACTGGCCTCGAGTTGGGCCGACCCGCTACGGAAGAGTTGATCCGCTGGTAGATTAAGCCGCAGCACACGACCGTCACGCTGGACAGCGATCCCAGGTAGACTCGGCAGTGACAATGATCCTGTCGCCCCAGCTACTTGCTGATTGCTCCGATTTGCCGTGATGGTCGCTCCACCTCGATGACGTGTTGAAGCTAAGAGACCTTCTGCCTTGGAGTCCGCACTCTGCTTGGCTGTTCGCAGTTGCTGAACTTGGCCAGCCATTTCTTCTAACTGGCCTTTGATGAGCTTTAACTCATCGTTGAGCAAACGTTTTTGCTGCTGAACTTGTGCTAATTGCGACTGCAACTCCCGATTGTCAGCGTCAAGCCGTCCTAATTCTGTAGTGGGTGCTATGCTCAGGCCGCGATTACTTGATTGATCCGAAAGACCTAACTGTTGACCAGATTGCAAGAACGGATGCTTACCACAGCCAATCATTACCGACCACAACAATAAAGGGCTTCCCCACAGCCAGGCTCGTCGAATCGTTACGCAACTTGCTTGCCAAATCATCGCTTTGAACAAAACACCGCTAAAAAAATGGCGAAAAAGTATCACTCCAACAGTCGCCACGGAGTAAACGTCGGATAGTACTCGTCCCCACCGACCGCCACAAGAGAACTTTGTCGAATTATGGGGACGGATGCTATCACTTGAGCATCACGGAAATCAGCTTTGCCGACCTACCTGGAGTTCCTCCTCAGCGATCGCGCCACCCAACCGAAACGTCACGTCACATCAGAATTTTTTGTTTGCGGCATTTCCGCAACGCTGCGACTTAGCAACCGCTCCTCAATGCCGCGCCAGCACAACAGCATGACTCCCATGATCCCCAAACAAACGACCAGGATGGCTGGAATCAAGGAACCAAGCTCGAACCAGTTTTCCGCCCAACCTTTCCACATTGTGTCCCAGACCACAACAACAATCACAGCACCAAAACACAAGTAAGGTCCGAAGGCAATATCGCGTCGCCTGGTCACAATCCACTGCACAATAGAAACAAAAATTGCCGAAACCGGTGCTAAAAAAAACACCAGCAACACAGCTTGCCAACCTAAGAAGGCACCAATCATCGCCATTAAAGTCACATCGCCAAAACCCATGGCCTCCTTACGAAGGGCCCATTTTCCTACGATTCGCACCGCCCAAATGAGGCCACCACCAAATGCTAGTCCCACTAACGACGAAAACAAACTTCGCCATGCGTTGTCTCCAATCCACCAAATCGAGATGGCCAATAAGTTGGCAATCACCGCAACGATGAGGGGAATGATCCAGGTCCGATAACGACGAATGCTTGCAAACGCATATTTAAATGCTTTAAGGATTCCATAACGTGTCGTCCAGGTGCGCGGAACGATCGCCAAACCCCAGACACACACGATAGCGACGCCAATGCCTAAGCCCGTGAGTTGATCCAGTCCATCTTTCCAAGGATTTGGAGAAGTGGTAAGCAACGGGCTAGCTGTTGGCGGTAACGGCATTAGCTGGACATTTGGAAGGGACGACTGAGGAAAAAAACCAGCCAAGAATAGCGCAATGAGAGTGCCCGGAATTGTGATTGCATCGGGAATCGTCTGTTCGTCAAAGTCGATAAACGTCGCCACCAACATGAGTGCAAACAAGATGACATGGCTCAGATATTGGTAATGTACCTCCCAACGCTCCAGTCCCCCCACGCTCAAAGATTTGACAATTTGTGGATAGAGCCCGAGTTCCGAAACTTCCCACCAGTAGAGCGCGGCAAACCAGCTGCCCGTGAACAACTCGAGCAACAACGGCCGAATCCAAAATCCCTTGCCGTGAATACTCACTTCGCGGCGCAAGCCAAACCAGCCGATCACCGGCAGTAGATCACTTCGCTGACGAGTTGGCGCTTGCTCATGCGGCTTCGCCCAAGGACCAAGCCGCCGTTGCTTCCAGGCCAAGCAATAAATACCACGATTGATTTGCCCACCAACGATCGTGCCAATGAGAAACAGCAAAAACAATCCTAGTTGGTCAATCTGCATTATTGGGAACACAAAAAAGAGTATGAAGTGAACCGATGCGCGCCGTAGCCCAGACTCTTCAGACCCAACTGTGAGCTTTGAACCCTAAATCGTCAACGCCGAAGTCTGCACTTTTAACCTTCAATTCCCAATTCCAACTGCGCGAGAATTTCCATCACAACATCGTGAGGTGCTTTATCATCCACGTGAACTTCGATATTTGCACAAGATCGATAAATTGGTGATCGCTCTTCTAAGAGCAGGCGAATCTCGCTTTCCCCACCCCTTGCTGTAAGGTTGGGACGTCTCGACAAAGTGGTAGGATCGGCCAGGATCCGACTTCGAATGGTTGCCACCGAAGCGCGTAACCAAACTACGGAACTATCCGGTTCTATCGTTGCGCGATTTTGCTCACGCAATACAGCGCCTCCTCCCAAAGCAATCACACAATGAGGTTTGCGGCACGTCTCAAGAATTACTTCCGTCTCTAGATCACGAAATCGTCGTTCACCATCGTTGGCAAAAATTTCTTTTATGGGCTTTCCGCCGGCCGCTTCAATCAACACATCGGTATCCATCCAAGGCCAACCTAAACGCTCGGACAACAATTCCGCTACGGTTGTTTTGCCGACTCCTCGGTACCCAATCAGCAAAATATTCATCAGCCGACCCCAGCGTTTCAAATTTTGGCCGCACCAATTGCTTGTCGCACAGCATTTCGCATCACCTCAATCGGAGCATCCTCACCGGTAAAATGCTTGAACTGAAGGGCCGCTTGCTGCACAAACATGTCGACACCCGTGATTACCCGACACCCAACCTTCTTTGCTTCTTTGATTAATAAGGTCTGTTCTGGATTATAAATGACATCAAAAACAATTGAACCGCGTTCAAGCTTCCTCCCGTCATAGGGTGAAAGATTAACATTCGGGTGCATTCCGACAGGTGTCGCATTGATAAGAATTTGTGGTTTTGCGGAAACTCGATCTTTCCAAGCAATTGTTCGAATATCCAGCCGTTCGGCAAGATTGGTGGCGCGCGTTTCATTGCGTGCAGTCACAAACACTTCTGCACCACGAATTTTGAGACCGTATGCAATGGCCTTGGCAACACCTCCGGCACCAAGCATTAAAGCAACTTTTCCGCCAAAAGGATTGTCACCCTCGGGCTGTCCATAAACGCGATAAATGCTGTCCATCGCCGCAGGCAGGTCTGTATTGTACCCCCGAAGTTCATCCTCTCCGAAAAGAACCGTGTTGGTCGCGCCCACACGGGAAGTCGATTCGTCGATCTTATCGAGGAATCGCACCATATCTTCCTTGTGTGGGATCGTCACACTCAGGCCTTTGACGCCAAGCTCTCGACAGTCTCCCATGAATAAACCCAGATCTTCAGGTGGGACGCGAAATGGAATGTAGACTTTATTCATACCCAATTCACGAAAGGCTGCGTTATGTATCAAGGGACTTAGACTGTGTCCAACGGGATCCGCCACCACACCATATATCTCGGTTTCTGCATTGATCAAGTCATAGTTGTAGATATCAACCATTTGCCGATAGCTGAGCTGTCCCGGTGCCAGAGTTCGTTCGGCGTGAAAGGTAGCATAGGTGAACGGAGACCCTGCACGACCACACAACAACCTTGAAGGAGTCCCAATGTCGCCCATACACATCCCCACGGTGGGAATCGTCGCAGATTTCACCAAACCCAAAACACGCACGTTGTCATGTGGATGGTGAGCCATCGTCGTGATCTTAATGACATCTGGATCCAACTGAGCCATCCGCGCGTGGATGGATTCCAGGTCTTCAGGAGTTTCATTGAAATTGTGGTAACTAACAATGCGCTTTGTCTTACCAAACCGTGGGATTTGGTCGGCGATGTCTTCTTCCAAATCAACATAATCGACACCATTGGCAATGACCGATCGGATCAACATCAATCGTTTCTCTTCGCCATCAACCCACTTACCACCATCACGTTCCCGGCGACAAGTCGCAATGACCGGACACGGTCGATGATCCAGTAGCCGTTTTAGGTCGACCGCGCGACGAATGTAATCTAGCCGAATTTCTACGAGCTTGGCGCCCTGTTCTACCAGATGACGGTGCTCGGCAATCACCTGCTTGTGGCGACCGCGTCCAATGCTTACGCAAATCATATTTTAAGAATCGAGGATAAAGGAGTTAGGAACAAAATTTGAATTTGGAAATTGCGAGTAGCGTTTGGAACGCATTTCGTGGAGAACCCACTTTCCGAAAACAACGAGCAGCAGGCGTTTGCAACCCAATACGATTCTTCGTTTACTATCACTATTCTGTTTCAGAACTGCGCAAAACTCAAATCCGCTTGAATCGTTTATCGAGTTCCTCATTGCTAAATACCAAGGCCGTAGGACGTCCATGAGGACAATGATGGGTATCGTGAAACAAATGGCGTTGCTGAAGTAATGCTGTAATTTCCTCGCCCGTGAGGCGATCTCCTGCCTTCACTGCTGCCTTGCAAGAACTCATATGCAGCAATTCGTCCAGCAAATCACGACGATCTAGCTGCTTTTCACTTTCCATCAGTTTTTCCACAACTTGCCGCAAGACTTCGGCAGGTCCCAGATTGGCCAACATTACGGGATAACCTAAAACCAGAATTGTGTCACCACTGAAGCGTTCAATCTCAATTCCTAATTCAACTAAAGATGCGCGGGCATCCAATGTGACAGCAGCCTCGGCGGGAGTTAGGTGGACTGGCTCCGGCACTAATAACCGCTGCATCTCCAATTTTCCTGAGAGCACTTTTTCACGCAATTGTTCATACAAGACCCGTTCGTGTAGAGCATGCTGATCGATGATCACAATGCCCCCATCTGTTTCTGTGATGAGATATCGATCTTGCAACTGCATCCCCGTTTCGCCAATGCCAGCTTCTGTCGCAGTATCGACGCTCTCCTCACCAGTCGTTGGCAACTCAGAGGAGCCGGGGTGAGCGGCCTCAGATCGGCTTGACGACCAAGCCTCGCCGGTTGCCGACACTGAGTCACGTTGACCAAATGGCTTAAACGGCGGCAGAGGCGTGGACTGTGCATACTGCAAGCTCAATCGGGATTGCTCAACTTGTGCCGCTGCAGGTGGTTGTGTTCCTGTGGTCTTCTCTTGGTCCCCTGCACCTTTGGCCCACGACACCAAATTGCGTCGATGCGTTGCAGCCTGCTGCCGATCGTGTGCACCGGCAGGTCCCTCGTCCGCAGTCGTCGGTTCCTGCACGCGGGCTGTCAAATCTGACGACAGAAATTTCTTCCTCAATGTCGCTAGTAACTGACTATAAATTCGCCCACCATCTTGAAAGCGAACTTCCAACTTCGTGGGATGCACATTCACATCAATTTCTTGTGGCGGCATCTCTAACTTTAAGAAGGCAATTGGGAACCGGCCGGTCAGTAATAATCCACGATAGGCTTCACTGAGCGCGTGTTGCAACGAACGATCTTTAATATGGCGACCATTCAATAATAAATACTGCATGCGATTATTCGCACGACTAAAAGCTGGATCCGCAACGTAGCCACGCAAGTGTAAATCGCCATCATGACTTTCGACTGCAATCAAAGCGTCAGCGAGGTCATCGCCAAAGAAAGTTTTAATACGTTCGCGCCAATTTGTAACCGGCGGCAATTCATAGATGGTACGATCATTGTGCCGCAACGAAAAATGCACCTGGTGGTACGCTAACGCGACGCGGATAAAGGCTTCTGACACGTGCCCCATTTCAGTCTGAGTTTTCCGCAAAAACTTCCGCCGCACCGGTGTATTGTAAAATAAATTGCGCACTTCAATGGTGGTACCAACCGGACCTCCGCATGGCTCTGGATCGCCAACTCGCCCCCCCAGGACCTCCATCTCAGTGGCAACATCGGAGTCAGCCGCGCGACTTCGGATCACAAACTGGCTAATTGAGGCTATCGACGCCAAAGCCTCGCCGCGAAAACCAAGAGACTTCACACGAAACAAGTCATCGGCTCCCCGAATTTTGCTCGTTGCATGGCTAGCCACAGCCAAGGTCAACTGATGGGCGGCAATTCCACAACCATTGTCAACAACTCTTACCAACTCTGCCCCACCCTTTTCCAAAGACACGTCAATGCGCGTGGAACCCGCATCGACAGCATTCTCAATCAGCTCTTTGACAACACTTGCCGGGCGCTCGATCACTTCACCAGCGGCAATCTTATTGACAACGTCAGGAGGTAGCTGCTTGATGTTCGCCATATCACCTTCACATACGATTGAAACGCCGCGCGGTAACGCAGCCCAGTAGCCACAATGTCCCAAGCCCGTGCCAAGCCTCTGCTGTTAGTTTTGTCCTACTTCTCCGCCATAATCTTCTAATCGTCGGTATAACGTTCGCGCTCCAATTCCCAGCATTTTTGCAGCCTCTTCACGATTTCCGTTGGTTAATTTGAGCGTCTCTTCCACTGCCCATTTCTCAATCTCTTTCATCGGCCGACCGATCAACCACGAAGAACCTTCACCGGACGCCGGAGCAGACTCTTCGGCACTGACCAATTCCGGCGGCAGATCATCCACATCAAGAATACCGTCCGTATCCAAAACTACCATTGTTTCGATTGCATTACGCAACTGACGCACATTTCCAGGCCAATCGTAGCTAAAAAACTTTCGTGTGACCGTCGGTGAGATGCTTTTGATAATCTTATGGTGATGTTTTGAGAACTGCTTACGAAAGTGATCTGTAAGTGGCACCACGTCTTCACGACGGTCTCGTAATGGTGGCACTTCCACCGTTACCACCTTCAAACGAAAATATAAATCATTACGAAACTCGCTCCGTTCAATCGACTCTTCAAGATTGCAATTCGTTGCTGAAATTAAACGCACATTTACTTTAATTGCCTTGTTGTCGCCTACGCGAGTGATTTGGTGCTCTTCCAATACGCGCAGCAACTTAATCTGGGTTGCTAGAGGCATGTCCCCCACTTCGTCTAAAAACAACGTACCGCCGTTCGCATACTCAAACTTTCCGACGCGATCGTTTAAGGCGTCAGTAAACGCTCCTTTAACATGACCAAACAATTCACTCTCGACGAGATTTTCTGCAATTGCTCCCACATTCAAAGCCACTAACGGCTTACCTTTTCGCGGGCTATTTTGATGCAATGCCTGCGCAATTAACTCCTTACCTGTACCATTCTCACCGGTAATTAACACTGTAGCGTCAGTCGGTGCAATCCTTTTTAAGCGGTCAATGACAGCCTTCATTCTTGAGCTCGCATAAATAATGCCTTCGAAACCAAAACGCTCATCTAGTCTCTGATTTAAGGCAAAATTCGTTTGCTTGAGACGAACAGCATCGGCAGCCTTGTCCGTCACTGCACGTAGGCTCTTAGGGGTAATCGGCTTTTCCAAAAAGCTAAAGGCCCCGTGCTGCATCGCTTCGACAGCTTTTGGTACCGTGGCATGGCCCGTCACCATGATCACCTCGCTGTCCGGCAACGCTTCCTTCGCCTGGCCCAGTAATTCCATGCCATCCACATCGTTCATCACCATGTCGGTAATCACGATGTCAAACGTGTCCTTGGAAACCAAGTCCGCCCCCTCAGGCCCGGAAGTTGCTGTAAAGCATTGATAACCTACCTTTTCCAAGCTCTCCGTCATGGCGTGAGCATGGGCGGCATCGTTGTCCACAATCAATACCCGCAGGGGGGGTCCTGCTTCGGCAGCAGCATCAGCTTGGTCATTTTGAGCCATATCGTCGATGATACAAAAAGCCGTTTCTAGAGACTAGCTGGCGGGCCCATATGGTTGCACGATTTTAGCACTAAACAAACAACAAATCCCCCACAGCGACAAAGTCCGCCACCCTGGAACATCTCTTTGGGGGCTAAGAAGCCTCCACGTTCGCATCGCCCTCGCTACTTAACCGTACAAATGCGGAAAACTCCAGCGTAAATTTTGTTCCTGTCCCAACAGCACTTTGTACATCAATGCGCCCACCGTGGGCTTCGATGATTTTGCGGGTTGTAGGCAACCCAAGGCCCGAACCACCATCCTTCGTCGAGAAAAATGCTTCAAACATGTGCATCGCAGTCTTGGGATCCATCCCATATCCGGTATCGATCAGGTCCACGGCGACACCACCACGCGTGCTATAAGTACGAATCGTAAGCTCACCGCCGTTGGGCATTGCTTCTAGAGCATTTTTNACCAAATTCACCAACGCCGCTTGAAGTGTCTGGGCGTCAAGTCGCATGCTCGGGAGATCAGGATCTAAATAACGTATGATCTCCACGCGTGATTCCATCGCCTGCGCTTCGTAAAGATCAAGGACTTTTTCAATTTGCTGATTGAGACTACCCGGCGTTAACTCTAGATGAGTCAACCGTGCAAATCGCAAAAAATCATCCAGAAGATTCTCTAAGCGTGAACATTGGCTTTGAACAACACCCACTTTCGTAGCGGTCCGTCGCTCACGCGAGGTTTCCACTTCGTCCAAATCTTCTGCTAACAGGTCCATGTTCATACGAATCACAGACAAAGGATTTTTAATCTCATGAGCTAACGAACCAGCTAAGGAACCCAGTTCACTCAACTGGTCGCGCAATTGCTTGTTGGCCGCTTCAAGTTTAGTGACTTCTTCACTAGCCATATTGGGAACACAAAAACGCCCGGCGACCGAATTATTCGGCACCGGGCTGGTAATTTGTTAACGCGTCTGCGAGACCAGTAGCGTACTCGTTTCACCGACTAATCGCGATTGCGAGATGGACGACGGCCGCGACCGCCACCGCCACCGCCACCACTTCTTGATCGCCCACCGCGGCCACCACTGCGGCCACTACTTCGGCCACTTCCACCACCACTCTCACCATCACCACCACCGCCACCATCGCCTTCACTCTTCTCAGCATTGGCGGCGATTTCGTCTTCGATACCAAGCTCTTCAAGAGCGCGGCGACGGCTGAGCTTGACACGATCATGATCATCCACATCGACAACCAGCACTTTCATCTCGTCACCTTCTTTGCAAACGTCTTCGACGCTGCTGACAAAACCATTTGAAAGTTCGCTGATATGGCACAAGCCATCGCGACCAGGAAGAATTTCAACAAACGCCCCAAAGTCTTTGACACTCGAAACCGTGCCATCATAGATCTTGCCGATCTGTACGCTGGCCGTACAAGCCTCAACGGACCCCAAGGCACTCTTCACCGCATCACGATCAGTACCCGCAACCGTTACGGAACCATCTTCATCAACTTCGATTACCGTACCCGTTGTTTCCTGAATCATACGAATATTCTTGCCACCAGGACCAATCAGCATGCCAATCTTTTCGGGATCGATCTTCGTACGTTCCAGTCGGGGTGCCCATTTTGACGTATCATCACGAGGCCGCGCAATCGCACTCAACATTGTTTTAAGAATGTCAATGCGAGCTTCTCGCGACTGAGCCATCGTCGCTTCAATAATCTCTTGCTTAATACCAGTGATCTTGAGATCAAGTTGAATTCCAGTGATGCCGTTTTGCGTACCAGCGATCTTAAAATCCATATCACCGAAATGATCTTCATCTCCTAAAATATCCGTCAGCAAAGTATAATCGTCCCCTTCTTGCACCATGCCGACAGAGATACCTGCAACCGGATTAGTAATCGGAACACCCGCATCCATTAACCCCAAAGTCGCACCGCAAACGCTGGCCATGGAAGAAGATCCGTTTGACTCTAAAATGTCCGAAACAACGCGGACGGTATAGGGAAAAACGTCGGGATCGGGAATGACCGGATTCACACTTCGTTCCGCCAGAGCTCCATGCCCAATCTCGCGACGTCCGGGTCCTCGAATGGGACGGCATTCACCTACCGAAAACGGGGGAAAGTTGTAATCCAGCATGAACTTCTTTGAGTATTCGTCGGTAAGTCCTTCGACGCGTTGCTCATCGCGACCTGTACCCAATGTGATCGAAATCAAACTTTGTGTTTCACCGCGCTGAAAAACTGCCGAACCATGAGTGCGAGGCAAAACGCCCACCAGACATTCGATCGATCGCAGCGTCTTGCCATCGCGACCATCAGGCCTAGTGCCTGCCAGAATTAACTCCCGAACTACCGCTTCCTCCAAGTCATGCCAGACGGTCTTAAAGCGTTTTTCACAAATAGCGCCATCCGCAGCTGGATCGGGAATTTGTTCCTCAGTCGCCCGTTGCTTCAAAGCAGCAACGGCTTCCGCGCGAGCAAGCTTACCTTCCGTTTGCTTGGCGGTCTTGAAATCGGAGTAATAGGCGTCCTTCAAACGACCGTACAGGCCGTCGTCTTCCGGGGGCACATACGGTGTCTTCTCGGGCTGGACTTTTTCGTACAACTCGCGTTGCAAGCCAATGACTTCACGAATTGCCTCGTGAGCAAACAAAATTGCTTTTGCCATCGCGTCTTCGGGAATTTCGCGGGCAAAACCTTCAATCATCGCAACCGCTTCCTCGGAACCGGAAACAATCATGTCTAAATCACTGGATTCCAAATCCTCAATCGTTGGAAATGCGATCAACTCACCATTGATACGACCCACCCGCACCGAGGCGATAGGCCCCTGAAACGGCAACGACGAAATGTAGAGGGCAGCCGCCACTCCATTCATCGCCAAGACATCACTGTCATTTAACTTATCACTAGAAATAACAATCGCTTGGCATTGAACTTCATCGTTGAACCCCTTGGGAAAAAGGGGGCGTATCGGCCGATCCATTAACCGAGCTGTCAACGTTTCTTTCGTCGAAGGGCGGCTTTCCCGTTTGATATATCCACCCGGAAACTTGCCTGCGGCAGAAGTCCGCTCGCGGTAATCACAGGTCAGTGGAAAAAAATCGATTCCCGGACGTGGTGACCCGCTAGTCACGGCGTTGAGTACCATCGTCTCGCCATAGCTCGCGATCACAGATCCCGCTGCTTGTTTTGCCAAATGTCCNGTTTCAAATGCCAGAACNNTCTTACCAATTTGCTTTTCTACTCTTACTTTCACTTGCTTTACCTATTTCTTTCTATCTTCCTGCCTACAACGACATAATTCCTACAAGGTTCCTACAACGACATAGCTAGCCAAAACTGTCACCCCAACAAGCGGCCAAAGCACCTAGCACAGATACTGCACGCGCAGCACCTTATCTTCTTTCAACCACTAAAAATTCTGCTGCGAAAATTCGAAACGTTACGCAGCTCCAACCAGAAGTAGAAACCACCACCCAAAACGACTGGTGGCAGCTCGTGGCGATTACTTACGAATTCCGAGGCGACCGATAATGTCGAGATATCGCTGTGGATCCTTCTTTCGCAGATAATCCAACAAGCGACGTCGCCGACTGACCATCGCTAATAACCCACGTCGACTGGCGTAGTCCTTCTTGTGAGTCCGCATGTGCTCGGTCAGGTTGTTAACCCGTGTGGTCAGAATTGCAATCTGCACNTCAGGCGACCCGGTATCATCGTCACCCTTCTTAAAATCCTGGATTAATTCCTGCTTCCGGTCTTTCGTGATCGTCATTTGCTACCGTGATTTCTCGGCCTTGGCGAGCCACTATTAAAACTTCCGCCAGTCCGCCGATTCTCCTTGCAAAAACTTCTTAAACTGCATTAACACAACATTTACTTAATACCGAAACGAACTAATCTACCATGTCAATTGGCAATTACAACCGCAAATCGCACTGTTTCCTACCCTGGTAATTGCACCTGACTCGCCCGTAGTTCAAAATCCTCCAAGGCACTCTTCTGTCGATAACCTGTGAGGATGATTATGAACCCAGGCCTACGCGATTTCCGGCAACTTGCGGCAATTTTCCTTTTCCTGACGATGAGCACCCTCATGACCGAACCAATCAAACTCAACAACCCTGCTTCCCTAGCCTTTGCCGATAGCTTCGACCGACCAGTCGGCCCCCGTTTTCAGGGCCGCAGCGTCGTCGTCGGTAAAAAAGGGATGGTCGCTACCAGCCATCCCTTGGCAGCTGAAACTGGTCTGGACATCTTAAAATCGGGCGGAAATGCAGCGGATGCCGCCATCGCAGTCAGTGCCATGCTAGGCGTCGTCGAACCGATGAGTTGTGGCATCGGCGGGGATCTTTTTTGTATCTATTGGGACAACAAAACGCAGAAAATTTACGGGCTAAACGCCAGTGGACGCAGCCCTTACAACATTTCGCGTCAAGAATTTTCCAAACGGAACCTGACTTATATTCCAGACGAAGGCCCCCTCTCCTGGTCGGTTCCCGGTTGTGTCAGCGGTTGGGCCGCACTGAACAACAAGTTCGGCAGTCGCTCCTTAAAAAACCTGCTCCATCCAGCAATTCTCACTGCGGAAGAGGGTTTTGCTGTGACCGAAGTCATTGCACACTACTGGCAAAGTGCAGAAGGCTACTTTTCTGAGTGGCCAGATTCTGCCGCAACCTATCTCAATAGCAACCATCGCGCCCCGCGTTTCGGTGAAGTCTTCGAGAACCCGCGTCTAGCAAAATCCTATCGCGCCATCGCCGACCAGGGTGAAGCGGCCTTTTATACGGGAGAGATCGCTCAAAAAATCGTTGACTTCAGTGCAGCAAATGGTGGTTTTTTCACCCTGCGGGACTTTGCCGATCACCGAGCCGATTGGATTGAACCCGTTTCCACGAACTATCGTGGCTATGACGTATGGGAATTACCTCCTAACGGTCAAGGAATCGCCGCACTTCAAATTCTCAATACGTTCGAACAATATGATGTTGCCGCCATGGGCCCCGGCAGTGCCGATTACATTCACCTCTTTGCAGAAGCCAAGAAACTTGCTTTTGCCGACCGAGCGAAATTTTATGCGGATCCCGAGTTCAACGATCTACCGATCCAAGAGTTAATCTCCAAGGCATATAGTCGCCGCCGGAATGAACAAATCAACATGTCGCATTCCGCAACAAACGTGCCTGCCGGCGACCCTCGTCTCACGCAAGGTGATACGGTCTATCTCACCGTAGTCGATAAAGATCGTAACTGCTGTTCTTTGATTCAGAGTATCTATTACGGGTTTGGCTCAAAAGTCGTCCCGGGAGATGTCGGTTTTCCCATTCAAAATCGCGGCGCGTTGTTTGCACTGTCAGACGACCATCTCAATCGACTCGAACCCCACAAACGTCCATTCCACACCATTATCCCCGCACTGGTGACAAAAAATGAGAAGCCATTTTTTTGTTTCGGTGTTATGGGCGGGGACATGCAACCGCAGGGGCACGCTCAGGTCTTGGTGAACTTGGTCGACTTCGGTATGAATGTCCAAGCTGCCGGTGACGCAGCGCGGGTCCGCCACGTTGGTAGCGCTTCACCAACTGGCCGCACTGCAGATCAACACGGTGGTCAGCTCCATGTCGAGTCGGGCATTTCAAATGAGGTGGTGTCAGCACTCCAAGCCAAAGGCCACGAAGT
>JAKVBY010000027.1:0-51926 GCA_022446825.1 Pirellulaceae bacterium | reverse complement strand
CCCGCGTGACACACAGCATCGGAGCACAACATGACTGACCGTCGTAAGTTCCTTAAAATCACCAGTACCGGCGCATGGGCAGCACCCAGCGTAGGATCTCTGTTTGTCTCCACTACAACCAAAGCCGCTCCAAAACCTAAAATTCGCATCGGTCAGATCGGTACAAAACATGCGCACGCGACGGGAAAGATTACTACGATCAGAAAGTACGGCAATCTTTACGACCTCGTTGGTGTGGTTGAACCCGATGAAGAACGCCGCCAAGTTCTGGAAAACTCGGATGCCTACCGGGGAGTCACTTGGTTAACCGAAGAACAACTTTTGAATACCCCAGGCCTCCAAGTCGTTGCCATCGAAACTGAAGTCTGCGACCTACTGACCACGGCAGCACGCTGCGTAACCGCAGGCATGCACATTCACCTCGACAAACCAGCTGGTGAATCGCTACCTCAATTCAAAGAAATTCTGGACAATGCCACTCGGCAAGGCCGGATTGTGCAAATGGGTTACATGTATCGTTATAACCCCGGATTTCAATTTATTTTTCAAGCAATCCAAGCCGGATGGCTTGGTGAGGTGTTTGAAGCGCATGCCGTCATGAGTAAAACCGTCCCGCCTGCCACACGCAAAGAATTAGCCGAGTACCAAGGTGGCACGATGTTCGAACTTGGTTGCCATTTAATCGACGCCTTAATCTTGGCACTGGGAAAGCCTGATCGAGTGACCCCTTTTATCCGTCGCACACGCGCCCCGCAGGACAACCTTGCTGACAACATGATGGCGGTTTTCGAATACCCACAAGCGACGGCGACGGTCCGCAGCGCGGTGATGGAAGTCGATGGATTCCGACGTCGTCAATTCGTTATCTGTGGCAATCGCGGCACTGCCATGCTACGCCCACTCGAGCCCCCCAAGCTGGTACTGACCTTGGATCGTGCCCAGCAAGATTTCTCCTCCGGGACTCAGGAAGTCACCCTGCCATCCCTGACTGGAAGATATGACGGTGACTTTACTGATTTAGCGCAGGTGATTCACGGGGACAAAGAACATGACTTCTCCCCTGCCCATGACCTTGCCGTCCAAGAGGCGATTTTGACGGCCAGCGGACTGCCGTTGACATGATTTTGCAATCCTGAAACCCTCTCACCCAGCTGCGACTTGCGCCGATTATTCTTCCGCAGAAATTGGGCTGTCAGCAACAAGAATCATTTTCGGCCGCCTGACTCACTGGTTGCGCCGGATCGATTTCTTTGCTGAAAACATTAATACCTGCTGGCACGTCACCAGCATTTGACAATACCCGATCCTCGCATAATGATGGATCTGTCACCTTTGCCGGAAATATTTCGATGTTTCTGGCCCGCTCGGCGCGTGAACTTGCCATCTTTCTCTCCGTCTCGAACGCGTAGTCGATGTGAAGCACGAATCGCAATTAATCAATGCTGCAACCCGAGGTGACGCCAATGCGTTTGGCCAATTGGTATCACTCTACCAAGACCGACTCTACACGGCGGTCGTACACGTAATCGGCTGTCACAATGAGGCTGAGGATGTTGTTCAAGAAGCATTTGTTCAAGCCTACCTCAAACTGAAGACATTTCGGCGTAACAGCACGTTTTATACCTGGCTGTATCGAATTGCTTTCAACAAAGCTATGAGTCGTCGTCGTAGCCAGAAGCTCACCCTTTCCATGGACGAAGGTCGGGAACTCACGGGAAACGACCCTCTGGATCCTCAAGCACAACCCGCTGACGAGATGGTACGCCAGGAAAAAGTCCAGCAAGTGCAAGCTGCTTTGGGCACCTTGAGCGAGGAATTTCGCGCCGTCATGGTGCTGCGTGAATTAGAAGGATGCGACTACGACATGATCGCAGAGATTTTGGAAATCTCCATTGGTACGGTGCGCAGTCGACTTCATCGCGCACGATCGTTAATGCGCGAGCAGCTGAAAGGAGTCCGCCAAATTTAATTTACCGCGGAGTAGATGAACGAACGACCCAGTGATGAACTATTAGCGGCCTATCTCGATGGCAACCTATCGCCAGAGGAACGCGCGCAAGTAGAGGCTTCGTTCGCCACAGATTCGAACTGGAAAAAACACCTCGAAGAATTACGTTCCATAAGGTCGACACTGCAAAGTTTGCCGCGTTTTGAACTCGACAAAGATTTCCATCGTCGCGTGCTCGAAGCAGCTATGCGGGCAGAGGACCAAGAGAATTCGACAATTCCAGATTCTACGTCGTCCCTGTCAAGCTCTCCTCGCATATCGCCAACCCAAGAACCGTTCGCCGGCCCGGCAAACAGCTCCCATCTCCAACCTATCTCTGTTAGTACAGGACGTCTTTCGATACAGCGACGCAAAATGCCCCTCTCGGGCGTGCTGGTCAACACTGCTTTGGCGATTGCGGCTCTGGTNATTTTGGTCATCGCCGTCCAAGTGGTTCTTTCCAGACATTCGGTACCTCTCTCCGATAACCTGGNAATAGCCACACGAGAACAACGCGATGATGCCCAAACGGCACCTCAGCAAGGTGACACCACAGAGCTAAAGGATTCCCGTTCCGAAAAATCCAACCCCAAAAAACAATCATTCGACGGCACATCCCGGCCAGCCCCACTGCCAGCAACAGAGACACCCAATGAACCTCTCACGAGCGTACCCCAGCAAGCACAGGCGAATACCACAACCTCAGGCATTTTCCAGGTACCAGCACAGATTCCCTCAGCCAAAGACAACTCTACGGTTGACCCACCGGCTTCGACGCCAGTAGAGAATTCTCCCGAGTTGGACCCGCAACAACTCGAACAACGTGTCAGAACAGTGCAAACTGAAATCCACGGAGAAATTCTCATACAACTTGACTCGAATCAGAATCAATGGATTTCTGACCAGGAGGTTCAACACGCCGCAGGCGTTCTTCGGCAAGCAATTACCGAAGCCCAAGGAACAATCCAAGGCGATCTTTTTAAGCAGCTCCTCGATACAAATCAAAATGGGACCGTTGAAGACATCGAAATCGCCTTCGACCTGGCGGCAAAAAGGGTCGCAGCAGGCGGACTTGGAAAAGCGGTCAGCAGCGCCTTTGAAGACCTGGACGCCAACCACGACCTCTTTCTTACAGAACAAGAAATCCGCACTGCCATCCGCAAACTCGGCAATCGGCGGCGGCGCATCTACGAACCTCGCATTCCCAAATTATGGTCGGAAATCGACTTCGACAAAGATTCCCAGCTCAGCCATCTGGAAGTGCAACTGAGAGCAGAGAGCTTCGCCCGCCAACTGGATATTCCTGCCAGCCCCTTAAAGCCTTGATTTCCGCCACAATCAAGGCCACGGACATCCCCGCCAGGTTTTGACTTGCAGGGCGCCCGCGCGAATCGTGAGCTGGATGGCACCATCACTGGCAGTGTGCAACAACTCGGCACCAACCTGCTTGCAAGCCGCTTTCACGTTGGAAATATCCCGTCCAGATCCTGCACTCACCACAACCCATTCGGGTGTCGCCCAATCAGAAAATCGGTAAGGATCGCTATGAGAACTACCATGATGTGGCGCCATCACAAGGTCATAGTCAATGGGAATTTTTTCCATTAACTGCTCTATCCCAGTCGTTTCCAGGTCCCCCGGCAACAAAACTCGCCGCTGGGCATGCTCGATGCTAAGAACGATGCTATTGGCATTGTCGCTTCCCAAAACCCCTTGTTTCGAGGGGTGGAGAACGGTCATGCTCACGCCTGACCGATTTGGTAACACGTCACCGACGCTAAGATGCTCGAGCGGGATTTTTCGTATTCTGATCGATTCCCGCAAAGACTGCAGCGCCGCACTCTCGAACTTGAACATCACGGGCGAAACGTAGACTTTCCCAACGGAAAACCTTTGCAGGAGTTGCGGTAACGCATTGTAATGATCCGCATCAGCATGAGACAAAATCACTCCATCTAGATGCTTAATGCCGCGAGACCACAACACGTGCGCAATTCGCCGCACCCCGATATGTGGTGAACCAAGTCGTCCGGCGTCGTACAAAAATGTTTCGCCAGCTGGCAACTCTAAAAGCACAGCCGTCCCGTGACCAACGGCAACAAATGTGCACGTCAGTTCGTGACCACACAACGAGCGTTCTCTCTTACCCCAGACACATCCCAAAGCAAGCCAACCAAGTAGCAACATTCCCACCCAGCGTGGCGGCAAACGCACCACGGGGACGGCGACAAGAAAGGCCAACCCTAAATACCATCCGGCAACCCACCAACCTTGTGGACCCGATGTCCAGTAATGATTTCCCGGAACGGTCTCGGCAACATCAATACCCGCTTCAATCCATTGCAAACTAACATCGCAACAAGCACCACATAGATTTCCGATCGACGAAAACATGCCACCCAACAGCAAAACGCCGAAGCCGGAAAACAATGCGATACAAATAGGAATCCACACCCACAAATTGAGCACCAAGGCAATCGGTGAGACCAAATGAAAGCGATACATCACCAACGGTAAGGCGACAATCCAAATCAATGTCGTCACAAACCAAAACTGAAAAACACGCCCCATCACTTTTTTCGCTAGCCGCACCGGCCACGGCCGAGTTTGCCTGATTAATTGATCCAGTGGATCTTTACTTTTGCCAGATCGCCAAAGTGGACGCGCTGAAACAATCGTTACCACTGCAAGAAATGACAGCTGCGTGCCACTCTGGAAAAAAGCGGTCGGATTGAGCGCAAACAAAAAGACACCTGCCGCTGCCAAGGAATTGAAGCCGACTGAAATACGTCCCAGGTGACAT
Source organism: Pirellulaceae bacterium (assembly GCA_022446825.1). Taxonomy (GTDB): domain Bacteria; phylum Planctomycetota; class Planctomycetia; order Pirellulales; family Pirellulaceae; genus JAKVBY01. The sequence goes on along the minus strand of JAKVBY010000027.1, from coordinate 47,136 downwards.
GCTACACACATGATCACGATCAAAACCGTTGCCCGCACGACAGGCGGACGGAAGTCTGTCAGCAAAGCATAAATCACAACAAATATGGCAGTGATCAGCAACGAGAGACCACGAGGCATTAATCCCAGGCGACCAAAGAACAACAAACCCGCGGCAAGAATGCCAATGTGTAATCCCGAAATTGCCAGAAGATGAACAATTCCTGTGGTAAAAAAACGTTCGCCCTGCTCAACATCCAATTGTTCTCTAGCGCCGAGCAAGATTGCCGCCGCAAGTGGCGCGCGATTCGCCCCGACATAACGGGTAATTAACCGCTGACCACCGGCTCGCAATTCACTCACGATGCGTGCGACAGTCCAGGCAGATGCAGTCGAAGTTAACGACACACATTCTGGATGAGGTGCCCTCAGACGTGCCAAACGTCGTTCCGATCGCTCATACCCGGAAGAATCAAAATCTCCAGGATTGAGCGGCGCCATTGGACGTGACAAATAGGCAAATACTTGAAGGCGATCACCCACATCAACACCGTCAAGAATCCCATTGATCAGTAACGTTGCCCGTCCCGAACATGAGCGCCAAGTTTGACCGTCACGAAAACTTTCCGTGCAAACCTCGAGACGCGTTCGTTGTGCAACCGGAATGGTTCTCATCACGTTGTGCGCAGGAGCTGGTAACCAGCAAGGAGTACTACAGGCAACAAGCTTCAGGCAAATTGGCCGCTCTTCTTCCACGGCGTTCAAAGCAATCTCATCGTCTCGGAACTGATGCCAATAGAAATGGTGCCATGCACTCCCTAGAGTCACTAATGAAACAAACAAAATCCACGCTGCCAGGCGGACCCAACTAAGTCGCCAGCATCCAAACCAAAACATGAGCAGCAGGACAGCGGTCAGCGGCCAGATTAGAAACCCACTGTTTATTTGCCGATCTAGGCCGGCCCCGCATATCAAGGCCGTCAGAACAACCAATAACGGCTGGAAAAGCAGCAGCGGTTGTTTCCCTTCATGGGTCGGAAAGGGTTCCATCACGCGCCCTCCGCGGACATATGACACATTTTTTCAGAGCGAAAATCACTGCTGCCGAGGACCTGAAAAAATACCGCTGTCCTGCATTTTACCCCTGCGAAAACCCTCAGGAATTACTTTTGCGTCTCAAGCGACCCCTGGATACAGAGTTTTCTCCTTAGTCCTGAAGGATTTTCACCCTGGCAAAGGCTAGAAAATCTCGTCAGAATATTTCACTATATTATATGAATCGATAGACAGTCTGGACGGACCGCCTAATCGTTCCGTACCACGCTACCCCACTTTCCTACCCTCAAGACCCACTTGCCCCATGACAATTCGACAAACGATTTTGACAGTTGCCATTTCCATCTCCGCAAGTCAGGTTCTCATTGCTGAGGATCAGGCGATCGATTTCAGCCGCGATATTCTACCGTTGCTTTCTAACAACTGCTTTCAATGCCACGGACCCGATGAGGCCAATCGCGCAAATGATTTGCGTCTGGATCAACAGCCGAATTCGACAACCGAGCTGGAATCAGGACATGTCGCTGTAGTACCAGGAGATAGTGCCCAGAGTGAACTGTTTCAGCGCATCTCCTCAAAAGATCCCGATGTGAAAATGCCGCCGGTTGATTCAGGGAAGGCTCTCACCGAGGAGCAAATTCGTTTGTTCCAAAAGTGGATCGACAGTGGGGCAGACTGGTCGGGACACTGGGCCTTTCGACCACCAACTCGAAAACATCTACCAGCAGCGCATGATCATTGGCTCGTCCACAATGCCATCGACCAGTTTATTCAAGCATCCTTGGAAAATCGCAATCTTTCTCCGGAACCACGGGCTTCCAAAGCCGCCTTAATCCGTCGTGTAACTCTGGACCTGACGGGTCTGCCACCGAGCGTGCGAGACATCGATGACTTTCTGAACGACGGTTCCAATCAAGCCTTCGAACGCGTGGTGGATCGGTTGCTGGAGTCTACGAAGTATGGAGAACACATGGCGCGTTTCTGGCTCGATGCTGCACGCTATGGTGACACCCATGGGCTCCACTTGGATAATGAACGTTCGATCTGGCCCTATCGAGACTGGGTGATCGAAGCGTTTAACAAAAATCAGCCTTTTGATGCCTTCACGATTGAGCAACTTGCGGGTGATTTGCTGCCCCAGCCGTCCTTACAGCAACGGGTCGCAACAGGATTTAACCGCTGCAACGTAACTACCAGTGAAGGTGGTTCTATCGACGATGAATACTATGTCCGTTATGCCGTCGATCGAGTAGAAACCACTGCAACCGTTTGGCTCGGCCTGACTGCTGGCTGTGCCGCCTGTCACGACCACAAGTTTGATCCACTTAGCCAAAAAGAGTTCTACCAGCTTTTCTCATACTTTTTTAGCTTGACGGAACGAGCCATGGACGGAAACGCTTTATTGCCACCGCCCACGGTCAAAGTCCCCACAGAAATCCAGATTGCGCAGAAACAACAAACTACAGAAGAACTTGCTGCCGTGAGACAACAGCTTGAAACGTTGCTCGCAGAGTTCGCCTACTCCGATCCAAAACCCGCGGAACCCTTGGGCGCTCTAAGCCAAGATGAATTCATTTGGTTTGATGATGAGCTTCCTGCTGGAGCAAGTCCTGAAGGAAACACTCCCTGGGAATTCGTCGAGGCTCCCGATCACCCAGTTTATCGCGGGAAAAATTCCACCGTTCGAACGGGCGAGGGAGATGGCATCACGCAACATTACTTCATCAACGCCACCGACAAATTAAAAATCCACGAAAACGCGCGGCTGTTCGCTTACGTGTATCTCGACCCCGACAATCCACCAGAGACGATTCAACTACAATTCAATGACGGTACATGGGAGCACCGAGCCTCCTGGGGTGCAGACAAAGCATTCGGTGCAGGACGCCAAAATGCATCAAATCGCCTCATCGGCGAATTACCGGAAACGGGCAAATGGGTCCGACTCGAGGTGAGTGCCGACCACGTCGGACTAAAACCCGGTGCAGAATTGAATGGCTGGGCGTTTACCCAGGTCAAAGGAACGGTGCACTGGGATACTGCAGGGATCATTACGCATCTGCTTTCGGAGGAGCAAAAGCGTTCTTTGTTCGCCTGGGAGCAGTTTCAAAAGAGTGGTAAGGCAACCAAAACTCCGGACGCCATTGAGAAAATACTCAAGGTGGATCGAGAACAAAGATCCGCTGACCAAACTCAACAATTAACGCGTTATTTTCTTCAACATGTGCACCCCGATTCCAGTGCCCAATTGGCCACACCACTTGAAAAAGAAGCAACGCTACAAAAACAACTGGAAGATCTGGAAAAGGCCATTCCAGCAACGCTAGTAATGGAGGACCGTAAAGAAGCCCGACAGGCGCACATCCTGGAACGTGGAGAATACACGCTCCCGCGGGATCCCGTCGAATCTTCCGTCCCCCTGTGGATTGCACCGCCGATCGAAGGTGCTCCGAAAAATCGACTTGGACTCGCGCAATGGCTGGTCCAGCCCCAGCATCCACTAACATCACGTGTAACCGTCAACCGTTATTGGCAGCAGTTTTTCGGGATTGGCTTGGTGCGAACGTCCGAAGACTTTGGCGTGCAAGGAGAACAGCCATCGCATCCAGAGTTACTTGATTGGCTGGCCGTTGACTTTGTCGATTCCGGCTGGAACATCAAACGATTTCTCAAGCAAATTGTAATGTCCGCCACCTATCAACAATCGTCCCGCGTCACACCAGAAAAGCTGGCGAAGGACCCGGAAAACCGTTTATTTGCCCGCGGCCCAAGGTTTCGATTAGATGCAGAAGTCATTCGCGATCAGGCACTTGCCGTGAGTGGATTGCTGATTGAAACAATTGGCGGAAAAAGTGTCAAACCGTACCAGCCGGCTGGCCTTTGGAAACCGGTTGGATTTGGTGGTAGTAACACATCTGTCTTTGTGCAGGATAAAGGCGACAAACTCTATCGACGCAGTATGTACACCTTCTGGAAACGCACAGTTCCTCCACCGTCCATGGCCACCTTTGACGCGCCGGACCGCGAAACGTGCCAAGTGCGCCGAGCACGTACGAATACGCCGCTTCAAGCACTGGTCCTCATGAATGATGTTCAATTTGTCGAAGCAGCAAGGAAATTTGCCGAACGTGTCATGAAAGAAGGGGGGACGAACGTGCAGGATCAAATCGAGTTTGCCTTCCGTTCCATCCTGACGCGACACCCCAACGACTTCGAACGGCAAGCGTTAAACAAGGCGTTCAACGAGTATGCGAGTGAGTTTGCCACAGCCACCGAAGCGGCCACCAAATTATTGTCCTCCGGTGAATCTCCTCGTGACGACCAACTCAATACCAACGAATTAGCTGCCTGGACTATGATCACTCACTTGCTCTTGAATCTGAGCGAAACTGTTACAAAGGAATAAGAAGGTAGGCTCCCTATGAATCCGGTTCGTGAATCAGCACTCGTGGAAACACGACGTCATTTTTTTTCCCGCGCCTCCACCGGGATCGGCTCTGTCGCCTTAGCATCCCTCGTCAACCCCGACCTTTTCGCTGCTAAATCAACCGACGAAGCAAGGATCGGCGGGATCGCTGGAGTTCCACACTTCGCGCCTAAAGCCAAACGGGTGATCTATCTCTTCATGTCGGGTGCGCCATCCCAATTAGACATGTGGGATTATAAGCCCAAGATGAACGATTGGTTCGACAAAGAATTGCCCGATTCGGTCCGCAACGGTCAACGCATCACCACAATGACCTCAGGCCAAGCACGGTTTCCCATCGCCCCATCGACCTTCAAGTTCAAGCAGCATGGTTCAAACGGTGCATGGGTGAGCGAACTCCTACCCCACACCGCCAAGATGGTCGATGAATTGGCCGTGATTAAAACAATCAACACAGAAGCCATTAACCACGACCCCGCGATCACCTACATCCAAACTGGCAGCCAATTGCCTGGCAGACCAAGTACTGGCGCCTGGATGTCCTACGGTCTCGGAACGATGAATCAGAATTTGCCTGCTTTCGTGGTCCTGCACTCGACGGTCGGCGGCAATTTCGGTGGGCAAGCCCTTTATTCACGATTATGGGGAGCGGGATTTTTATCAACGCGGCACCAAGGTGTCAGCTTGCGCTCCACTGGCGACCCCGTACTCTATCTCTCCAATCCAGACGGCATGTCGGAAAAAATGCGGCGCCGCATGCTGGACGAGTTAAGCCTTTTAAACAACGATCGCTACAACGCCGTGGGGGATCCGGAGATTCAATCCCGCATTGCGCAATACGAAATGGCCTACCGCATGCAAACCTCAGTTCCCGAACTGACCGACATTTCTGATGAGTCTCAAGCGACACTCGATCTGTACGGTGAGGAGGTCAAAAAGCCCGGCACGTTCGCCGCCAACTGCCTTTTAGCGCGGCGTTTGGCTGAACGCGGTGTCCGCTTTACCCAGGTATTCATCCGGCAATGGGACCAACACGGAAATCTCCCGACAGACATTCGCCGCCAATGTGGGATTATCGACCAGCCGTGCTACGCGTTGATCCAAGATCTCAAGCAGCGCGGACTCTTGGAAGATACCTTGGTGATCTGGGGAGGTGAATTTGGCCGGACGATCTATTGCCAGGGGGGATTAACCAAAACCAACTATGGCCGTGACCACCATCCACGCTGTTACACCAAATGGATGGCCGGCGCTGGAATTCAAGGCGGCATTGTCTATGGCGAAACGGATGATTTTAGTTACAACGTCATCGAAAACCCGGTTCATATTCACGATTTGAATGCAACCATCCTCGATCAACTCGGGGTGAACCACGAACGCCTGACCTTCCGTCATCAAGGTCGTGATTTCCGCCTCACGGATGTCCATGGAAAAGTAGTGCGTGAGATTCTGGCCTGACCGGTAAGGGCTCTATATTCTGGGCCACGTGCATAAGCGTAAAGCCAAAAATGCCAAGCAACGTACGCTTCCCTTAACAGACACAGTTGCGCATCAACATGTGGGGAAGGCCATGAAATATCGAACAGTGGTTTTGGTGGTAGCGATACGATAGGGTTGTGGTGGCAACGAATCTGACCAGCAAACGGATGCCTTGAATACGGTTGCCATAAGGGATGTTCTAGAGGCTAATCTTTCAGAGTCTGAGGTGCAAGAAAGAGGTCCAGGAGGGTAACGTCCCAGCGAGCGATCCAAAGCTGCTGCAGTCACTCACAGGACATGCTGGCGGATTAATCGTGTCACGTTTAGTCCCGCTGGTCGAAAAATTACCAGTGGAATTTATGATGAGACGCTAGAGATCTGGGATGCCAAGGACCGTTGATGCCAGGACGTTCGGGCGACGAGACGCCGCCACATCAGCGACACCGCCACAAACACCTCCCGCTTACTCGTTTCTCAGACCGCCCGAAGATTCACAGCCCAGTGAATTCCTGCAGACAACTTCCTTCCACCCAACAGCTCGTCAACTCGCACGTCCATCAGGCACAGGCAGTGCGCCGTTTACCCCCGTGTCAGGTTGACATCAATTCCAGTTCCAACGCCAACCAACAATCCATTCAAGCTCAGGCCGCGGGAACATCAACAAGAGTCCCCAAAACAGATCGACAGGATCTTGCGGCACAAGAACTTTTAGATTTTGAAATGTGCTCACTCGGAACAAATGCTATCATGCTAGGAATCTGTATTTCCTGCCAATCCCAGCCCATCCACCACGTAAGTATCCTATGACCTTTCAATCTTACTGGCTTTGCGTCCTGCTCACGTTGCTGAGTTCTACACTCTCGGCTGCCGAAGGAAATCGACTCGCACATTTGGATATGCCATGCAATCCATACTATGTCGATCTCGATTTCCCCAAACTTACAACTCCCCAATGGGTCGGTGAAGAAGGCGTGGAAACTGTCGTTGTGCTGGCCATTGACGACATGCGAGATCCTGCCATCTACGAGCGCTACTTGCGACCGATCCTGGAACGTTTAAAACAAATCGATGGGCGTGCGCCTGTGAGTATTATGACCAACAGTGTCGATCCACAAGATCCGCAGTTGCAGGCATGGCTAGAAGAGGGGCTCTCTATAGAAGTCCATACGATCGATCACCCTTGTCCTCTCCTCGCGGACGGAGACCTGGCGCGTTCCAAAAGCACTTATGACCGCTGCGTGGATTTGCTTGGCGAAATCCCTAACAACCAGCCCGTCGCATTTCGCATGCCTTGCTGTGACTCGTTGAATACACCCAGCCCAAGATTCTTCACCGAGATTTTCAATCGACGAACTGACGCGGGGAATTATCTCGCCATTGACAGTTCTGTTTTCCACCTCTTCACTGCCCAGGACAAAGATCTTCCCCTCCACCTCGTCCGCGACACGAATGGCCGGGACCGTTTTCGAAAATATATTCCCTTCCCTGCCTTTGTAAATTGGATTGAAAATTACCCTTACCCCTACGTCGTTGCTCAGCAGTGCTGGCAATTCCCCTGTGTCATCCCCAGTGACTGGGAGGGGCAAAATTTACAGCAGCCAAATAATCCCCGCACTCTGGAAGATCTAAAAGCTGCGTTGGACGCGACAGTCATCAAACAAGGCGTTTACAATTTGGTTTTTCATCCCCACGGCTGGATCCGCAGTGAGCAGATTATTGATTTAATCGATCACGCGGTGCAAAAACATGGGTCCAAAATCAAGTTTCTCAATTTCCGTGAAGCCATTACGCGAATCAACCACAACTTGCTCGACAACCAGCCGCTCCGCAGCAGCGGCGACAAGAATGAGCAAGCTCAATTATTTGATATCAATGGGGATGGTTTTCTTGACGTAATGACGGCAGATGGCGACAAACAGGTCAGTACCAGGATTTGGGTACCTGCAGAAAACACCTGGCGCGTCTCAAAACAATCATTTGAATTCCAGAAACCTCGTTTTGGTTTCACGGCAGAGAACAACATGCCCTCTTTTCTAGAAATCGAAGCGAGCGGAACTTTTGTTTTACGCACTTACGAGGACAGCAAATGGAAACGCCACCCCATGCGATTCCAGCTACCGGCAACGCACGCCGCATGGAGTGCGCGGCTCGAGCTTGCTGAGTCGCTCAGCGGCTATTTCTTTCGAGACCTGAATAACGACGGGCAATCGGAATTCTTTGTTGAAGCAGATCAGCAATCGCTCATTTTCAGCCAACACGACGACCGTGTTTGGGAGCCACTGCCCTTTACACTACCTCCAGGCGCAGTCCGGTTTACCTCTGAGGGTGGAGATGCAGGGCTACGTTTCGTGGATGTCGATCAGGATGGCTTTGACGACTGCCTCTTCTCCAATGGAGAACAATACTCTTTACACCTATTCCATAACATGCAGGTTGGCTGGTCAACAGAAGTGATCAGCAAAGTCCGTAGGCAAACGACGGACAGCGAGGATCGCTTGACACTACCTCCCATCGTCCGACCAGATGGCAGTAATAACGGTGCTTGGTTTCACTCCGGTCAACTCTGGCTCCAAAATGAAGATACCAATCGCCTGCCCGATTTGGTCGAGCGGCAATCGTTTCGAAACATGTTGGCGCAAAGTTCCACGCTCGGCGTTAAAGAAACGCCGCAACCCGCTCCCTTGTCGCCAGAGAAGTCTCTGGCCACCATTCAAACACACCCGGACCTTAAAGTGGATTTGGTCGCAGCGGAACCATTAGTCGCAGACCCCATTGCCTTTGATTGGGGAACCGATGGCCGCTTGTGGGTCGTCGAAATGCACGACTATCCGAACGGGCTGACTTGGAATCACCCCAACGATCGTCGCGGTGAGGCGGGAGGTCGGATCAAGATTCTCACCGATACCGATGGAGATGGACGTTACGACAAAGCTTCCCTGTTTCTCGATAAGATTCCCTTTCCCACTGGCATCAAAGTATGGCGAAAAGGAGTTTTGATCTCTGCGGCCCCCGAAGTTTTTTATGCGGAAGATTCCGACGGGGACGGCCAAGCCGATCAGCGCCAGACTCTCTATCAAGGATTCGGGGAAGGTAACCAACAACACCGCATGAATGGGTTGCGTTGGGGTCTCGACAATTGGCTCCATCTAGCGAATGGCGATAGCGGTGGGACGATCCGCTCACTCCAAACCGAGGAAACCGTAGAAATCGGTGGGCGTGATTTACGGATTCGTCCTGACAACGGAACCCTTGAAGCCTTATCTGGTCAAACACAGTTTGGTCGTAATCGTGACGACTGGGGCAATTGGTTCGGTGGCAACAACTCGAATCCTATGTGGCATTATGTTCTTGAAGACCGCTATTTGAGACGCAATCCCTTTGTCGTACCTCCCAACCTTCGCCAGAACGTTTCAGTACAACCCAACGCTGCCACAGTCTTCCCGACGAGTATCACACAAACTCGCTTCAACGATCCCAACGGGCTCAATCGCTTCACATCCGCTTGCAGTCCGACGATTTACCGCGATGAATTTCTCGGCGAGATGTTCGCTGGTAATGCTTTTGTCTGTGAACCGGTGCATAATCTCGTGCACCGTGAAATCGTCTCGCCAGCAGGAATTTCGTTTACCAGCCGGCGGGCAGAAGAAGAACAACAAAGCGAATTCCTTTCTTCGACAGACAATTGGTTCCGCCCTACGATGATCCGTACCGGCCCCGACGGCGCTTTATGGATTGCCGACATCTATCGATTTGTGATTGAGCATCCCGAATGGATTCCTCCTGACTTACAGAACATCTTGGACATGCGTGCAGGTAGCAATCGAGGCCGCATCTACCGCGTTTATCGCGCAGATCTGCAACCACCCAAGCTCCCGCAATTAGACAAACTCTCGCCAAAACAACTTGTTCAACTGTTGGAAAGTCCCAATGGTTGGTTGCGAGACATGGTGCAACAGATACTTATCTGGCGTGGCGAGGAAAGTGTCACCGACGAGTTGGCCTTGGTCGTAAAGACTGGCAAACGAGCGACCGCACGATTGCACGCACTCTGTACGCTCGACGGATTAAACACCGTGGATCCGGCGCTTGTCACTCTGGCGGTAAAAGATGTACATGCTGGAGTGCGCAAACATGCCATTCGAATCGCGGCGAGATTCCCAGAGAACGAAGCCTTGACTCTGGCTGTCTTAGAAGCCGCGTCGAAGAGCGTCGAATCCGAACCCGTGGTTTTGCTGCAAGCGCTGCTCACCTTTGGCCACTGGAAATCACACCAGCACGTCCAAGGTAAAATAGGCCGTTTTCTTGCGGCCACCCTCGAACATTACCGACAACATCCGTATTTGCGCAGCGCCGCCCTGAGTTCACTCAACCAAGCAAACGTGGAACACGTACTTTTGTCGCTATTAGAAAGAAAGCACGATTCAAACACTGCTGCCTTTCCTCTCCTCAACACACCACAAGCTTCGCTACAAGCTCTGGAACAAGTCGTGACTGCCGCGGTGGCCTTGAAGGGACCGACCAGCGTCGCGCCAGTCTTTGAGCGGATCGTCACCAGCGACGATCCCAACTCACGAAGCCACGCCATGAATACCGCAACGACGCTGGTTCGCGCCCTGCGGGCCGGCAATATACCAATCGAGAACGTTATCAACGAATCGCTGCGTGAACGCATTTCCGCTCTGCATGACCACGCCATCCATGTAGCACTAGACGCATCCGCCACACTTTCAGATCGCCTGCAGACGCTGCGTTTTTTGAGTTGCGGCCTAACCACTGCCACCGATGATTTGACCGTTTTTACACCCTTATTGTCCCCTCGCGAAGTTCCCGAGATCCAAGGTTTGGCTGCCAGCACCATCGTCACCTTGGGAGGCACAAACTATGCACACACAGCCAAACAGTTACTCCGTAACTGGCCAACATACTCTCCAGTGCTACGAGGGACGATTCTTGATCTTTTTCTAAGCCGACCGGGCCTCACCCGCGAACTCCTCCAAGCTCTGAAAACGTCAACGATTTCTGCGTTGCCAATTGATGCTCGTCGGCAGACTTTGTTGTTACAGCATGAAGACCAAGTTGTGCGTCAAGGTGCAGAAGAACTCTTCAGAAACATGATACACCCCAATCGTCAAAAGGTCCTGGAGGAATACCAAGAAGCGACTCAAATCACAGGCGTTCCCAAACGGGGGCAAGCAACCTTCACAAAACGCTGTAGTAACTGCCATCGAGTCGCTGGCATGGGACACGCAGTTGGCCCCGACTTGTCTGCCATCAAAGATCGCTCCTCTCATGCCTTACTGATCGCCATCCTCGATCCAAACCGAGCAGTCGAAAATAAGTTTCTCGACTACGTCGCAGTAACAGAGGATGGACGCCAAGTTACGGGGATGCTGGCAAGAGAAACAAGCAATAGCATCTCTCTGCAAGGTCCAGAAGGCAAAGAACAAACGCTCCTACGTGAAGAGATCGAAGAATTACGAACCTCTGGAAAATCGCTGATGCCAGAAGGAATGGAAAAAGATCTTCGGTCCCAAGATATTGCTGATCTGATTGCTTATCTTCAAGAACTCGGCACGCCCCCCAAAAGCTTCCCGGGCAATGAACCGAAAGTCATCAGGGCGGGAACCGACGGCGTTCTGGAACTCAGCGCCGCCGATTGCAGAATCTACGGACCACGTTTGGTTTTCGAGCAACACTATAAAAACCTGGGCTACTGGAGCGACCCCACCGATCATGCGATCTGGACTCTGGTGGTTCCGCAAAGTGGCACCTACCGAGTTATCTTCGACTACGCTAGTGACAACTCAGCGGCGGGAGACCACTTCACACTCAGCGTTGGGGAAGAAAAACTTCTCGATACGGTCATCGGAACCGGTAGTTGGGACGATTACACCCAAAAAGAAATTGGTGAAATACAATTGCCCGCCGGTACCGTTGAACTCCTGATGCAATCTGCCGGCGTCATCAAGTCAGCCATGATCGATTTGAGAACAATTTATCTTGAACCAATTCCTTAAAAGTACTCCCAGTGACACTCGGGCGCATCACCAAAGTATTCACCCCCACCTGCCGAAAATGGGCGGTTCTTTACCACAGATAAGACACAGCGATCCTAAAAATCAATCACTGCGATCTGAATTCTTCAACACATTTGCTTCGTCCTCGCCCCGAATCATATATCCCCATACTCCGAGCCACGCCGCATGACCGCATCTCTACCGTCGGAAGCACAACCTCCTGCATCACTTGGGATTCTCGGCCTCATTGAACGTATTGGGAATCGGTTACCAGACCCCGTAACGCTATTCATCGTGGGCGCGTTCGTTGTTTTGATTGGTTCTGAAATTGCCGTTCAATCCGGATGGAGTGTTAAGAATCCCACAACCGGTGAAATCGAGGTGGCAAAGAGCCTTTTGTCATCGGAAGGAATGCAATGGGTTTGGAGTAAGTTGGTAACTAATTTCACGGGATTCGCTCCTTTAGGAGTCGTGTTAGTCGCGATGATTGGTATCGGCGTGGCGGAACGCTCCGGCTTGATTGGTGCACTGTTGAAAGCAATTGTCGCACTGACGCCACCCACCTTGTTGACACCTGCGATTATTTTCGTCGGTGTGATGAGCAGCATGGCCTTGGACGCTGGCTATGTCGTCTTGCCACCTTTGGCTGCAGCGATCTTTATGCGTGCAGGGCGCTCTCCGATCGTCGGACTGGCGGCAGTCTTTGCCGGAGTTGCGGCCGGCTTTAGCGCCAATCTGCTCGTGACCGGCCTGGACCCTCTACTCCAAAGTTTTACTCAGGAAGCGGCACGTATTCTGGATCCAGAATATTCAGTCGACATTCGTTGCAATTATTATTTCATGATCGCTTCCACATTCCTGATCACCCTCGTCGGCTGGGGGACAACCCGCTTTCTTGTCGAACCACGCTACTCTGCGGCCGACATCCGGGCTCAAGTGGAAGCCGTTCAGACGCATAGCACAAGCTCCCACGTGTCACACGAGTTGACACCTGCGGAATACAAGGGACTGGCCTGGGCAGCGTTTGCTTTGGCCCTGGTAGGCGCTGTTATTTTGGCCATGATCTTTGTGACGGGAGCACCGCTAAATGGGTACGTCGAACCACGACCCGGATGGAAATTGGCCGTCTGGGTCCAAGTCATTGTGCCCATTCTTTTTGTGTTATTTCTTGTACCCGGCCTGGCATTTGGAATCGCCACAAAATCCATCGCCAATGATCGTGACGCCGCCGGAATGATGAACAACACCATGAGTTCTATGGGTCCCTATATCGTTTTAGCTTTTTTCGCCAGTCAGTTTATCAGCTGGTTTGGTGAATCCAATCTTGGCAAACTGATCGCCTTAGAGGGCGTTGCTCTATTACAATCCTGGCAAATGCCGCTTTCGTTACTGGTAATTTCGATTGTCATGTTGGCCGCCGGTCTCAATCTTTTCCTCGGTTCCGCGTCTGCGAAGTGGGCTTTAATTTCGACGGTGTTTGTACCCATCTTCGCAGGCGTCGGCATCAGTCCCGAGCTGACCCAAGCGGCTTATCGCATTGGTGATTCAGTCACCAACTCCATCACCCCATTAAACCCTTATGTCGTCATCATTTTGGTATTCATGAAGCAGTATCAACCGCAGGCTGGCATTGGCTCGCTCATTTCCTTGATGTTGCCTTATACGGTTCTATTCTTCGTCAGTTGGATCGCCATGTTGGTAGTCTGGATGCTCCTTGGCTTACCCCTAGGCCCCGGTGGCTCCGAATTGTTTATTGATCCCATCGGTGGCATTTCTTTCAACACTGGCTCGTAAAAGCCGTCTTCAATCTAACCTGCTCATTTCCTGAGGCGTTGTCGAACTCTTCGTTTTGGTCGCTTGATCGTGACTGTGCCGCCCCAGCTACCTTCGTTGTTGCGACTGACTTTTTTATTGCCTGCTCGAACACAACTGAGGTCGCCTGACATGGGACCCTACGCACCTCGATTTTTCTGCAAATCAGATCCCTCTCTTGTCGCTGCGCAGGCCGACTCATTCCGCTCGCAAAGCCCTATCTGAACTCCATCAGGCATCGCAATTTTTTAAATCGATGGCTGCTCCTGAGCAAACATTTTTCCGGATGGATACCCTGACCAGACAAGAAATCACTCTATGCTGGTCCCGCCGCTAAATTTGGCTACGATACACCACAGTGAGTTGATCCAATGCAATGCTTCAAAAGGATGGAGCGATGAGTAAACAAACAGACGCAGGTCTTGCCATCGACACGGGGCGTGTTTTCGATCTTCATTGCCCGCCGCTGACCATGGGCGTCGGTGCGCGTCGGCAACTCCCTGAGATCCTACGTGATTTTGGTGAACGAGTTTTTATTGTCGCGGACCCCGGCATCACCAAACAACCGATTTTTCAGGAAACCCACCAACAACTCTTAGACAGTGGTTTCCAAACTCAAATTTTCTCGAAATTGACTCCAGATCCTCCAATTGAAGACGTTTTGGCATGTGCCGAGGTAGCCCGTGCATTTGAACCGGCGGTTTTCTTGGGAGTCGGTGGTGGCAGTACGCTCGACATCACCAAAGTTGCGGCCATTCTTGTCGGTGATTCACCAGCCGTGGAAGAAATGTTTGGGATCAATCTGATTCCCCATCCGGGGATCCCCACAGTGCTCGTCCCGACCACGGCCGGTACCGGTAGCGAAGTCACTCCCATTGCCGTTCTTTCTGACGAAACGAATCAACTGAAGAAAGGTCTCGTCAGCCCCTACTTACTGGCGAATCGTGCTCTGGTCGATCCAGAGTTTTGCCTGACGTTGCCCGCCGCCCCAACGGCGTATACCGGCATGGATACGCTGACACACGCCATCGAGGCTTATACAAACCGCTTTGCAGTTCCCCTGATCGACGCCCTGGCCATCGAAGCAGTACGTCTGGTGGCAACCTTCTTAGAGCCCGCCGTTCATGATGGCAACGATTTGAACGCCCGCTATGCCATGTCCCGAGCAAGCGTCCTGGGTGGACTCTGTCTCGGCCCCGTCAATACAGCAGCAGTTCATGCATTGGCCTATCCACTAGGGGGGCGTTTTCACGTACCGCATGGTGTTGCCAACTCTCTACTCATGCCTCACGTTTTACGATTTAACTATCCCGCTGTCGAAGAACGGTTTCAAGCATTGGCCGTGGCAGTCGAAACCAACGATTTGGTGACCTTCGTAGAAACTCTTTCGGCCAAAGTCGGTACCGACCGCAGTCTACGCGAATTTAAAGTTCAAGCGAGCGATTTGCCTAGCATGGCCAGGGATGCAATGCAGGTAACGAGACTATTGAAAAACAATCCTCGTACCTTTAGCGAAGAAGATGCCCTAGCAATCTATGAAGCGGCATTTTAAAACAAGCTGCTTTCACAATTGACCCAATCTGATAAATCACCTATTCGTCAAGAAAGACCCATCATGGCTGCATATTTCCAGCAATCGCTTGGCTTCTGTCGATTTTATCGTGTGGCATTATGTGGCGTCTTGTGCGCTGCCTACAACCCAGGTTTTGCAGAAGAGAGGGACTCGAAACTGACTTATCCGAAAACGCTACGCACCGACCAAATGGACAATTATCATGGCACAGAGATCGCCGACCCTTACCGTTGGCTTGAAGACACTGAAAGCGATGAAACGAAATCTTGGGTTACGGCACAGAACAAAGTAACGTTCGAATATTTAAAGCAACTTCCTGCACGCCAGCCGCTCGAAAAGCGTTTAACCAAATTATGGAATTACGAACGATTCGGTTTGCCACGACGACGCGGCGAACGTTACTTTTACACTCGCAATGATGGCCTCCAGAATCAAAGTGTTCTCTATGTTTCTGAAAGTCTCGATTCGCAACCTCGCATTCTCTTGGATCCAAACACCCTCTCGGAAGACGGGACGGTTGCCTTGGCCAATTGGGTGGTCAGTGATGATGGAAATTTGGTAGCCATCGCGCTGCAATCGGATGGCTCGGATTGGCGAGATTTAAAGGTTCTCGATGTTGCATCTGGCCAAGAGCGTGCCGATCACATCGAGTGGGTCAAGTTCTCAGGGATCTCTTGGACTCCCGACAACCTCGGTTTTTTCTACAGTCGCTACGATGAGCCCAAGGAAGGCAAAGAATTTACAGGTTCTAATTATTTCCAAAAACTCTTTTACCATCGCCTCGGAGACCCACAGTCCAAGGACACTTTGATTTATTACCGGCCTGATCAAAAAGAATGGGGGTTTGACGGCTATGTTTCAGAAGACGGCAACTACCTCATCATTGAAGTATGGCGTGGAACGGAACGAAAAAATCAACTCTTCTACAAAGAACTCTCAGTTCCAGATTCAGAAGTTGTCGAGCTGATTTCAGGCTTTGACGCCTCGTATAGCTTTGTCGGAAATGACGGACCTGTATTTTGGCTCACAACCGATCTCAATGCGCCCCTTAAACGAGTCATCGCGATTGACACAAGAAAATCAGCTCGCGATCAATGGCAAGAGCTGATCGGGGAGGCAGATGAAGTGCTGCGTGGCGTAAGTCTTGTCGGTGACTACTTTTTTGCCTCGTATCTTAAAGACGCCCAAAGTTTGATCCGAGTATATGCACTCGACGGAACCCACGAACGGGACGTCGCATTACCTGCCATTGGATCCGCAAGTGGGTTCGGTGGCCGACGCGAACACACAGAAACTTTCTACAGTTTCTCCAATTTCACCACACCATCCCGTATTTACCGCTACGACATTGCCTCTGGAAAGAGTGAAGTCTTTCGCGCGCCGGATGTCGATTTTGATCCGCAGCAGTTTGAAACCAAGCAAATCTTCTTCGCCAGTCCAGATGGTACTCGCATTCCAATGTTCATTACGCACAAGCGAGGTATCAAATTAGATGGAAGCAATCCAACCTTGCTGTACGCCTACGGCGGCTTCAACATCTCGATCACACCCAGTTTCAGCGTCTCTAATCTCGTGTGGCTAGAACAGGGGGG
This sequence comes from Pirellulaceae bacterium, assembly GCA_022446825.1. Taxonomy (GTDB): domain Bacteria; phylum Planctomycetota; class Planctomycetia; order Pirellulales; family Pirellulaceae; genus JAKVBY01. The sequence goes on along the minus strand of JAKVBY010000027.1, from coordinate 30,202 downwards.
AATCTATGCCGTTCCCAATCTGCGTGGAGGCGGCGAATATGGACGCGAGTGGCACGAAGCTGGCATGAAAAACAAAAAACAAAATGTGTTCGATGACTTCATTGCGGCAGCCGAATATCTCATCGACAACCAATATACAAGTCGTCCTAAGCTGGCCATTCGAGGCGGTAGTAATGGAGGGCTGCTGGTAGGTGCCTGCATGGCTCAACGCCCCGATCTTTACGCCGCCGCGTTACCGGCAGTCGGTGTGATGGACATGTTACGATTCCACAAATTCACGATCGGCTGGGCATGGGTTTCAGAATATGGATCCTCAGAGAATGCAGACGAATTCTCAAACCTCGTAAAATACTCTCCCTTGCACAACCTAGAACAAGGAACGTCCTATCCAGCGACCATGGTGACAACGGCAGATCACGACGATCGTGTCGTGCCTGGTCACAGTTTTAAATTTGCTGCCGCATTGCAACATGCCCACCGAGGCACAAACCCAGTTCTAATTCGCATCGAAACCAGTGCCGGGCACGGCGCTGGCACACCAACATCCAAACGCATCCAAGCTGCCGCAGACATCTTGGCTTTTCTTGCAGATCAATTACATCTGCCTTAATTTTCATACATGCGCTGAGGGCTCCGAAGTACGAAAACCCGCAAATGTGTTCATCAAACCATATAGGGACACGAACAGTAGAACAGCAGAGGTTTCCATGCAATTTCTGAGTTTTGCGCCTGGCCCACCATGTCATTACATCATAATGACACAGGTTCTGTGCACCCCTTTTGGTACCCGCAAACTAAGAGTCCCGGAGAGCGTATAAGCCATTCCCACACTTTGCCCTTTCATCGCGTCCTTTTCCAATGAGATCAAGGCATGCCTAAGATTTCACGTCGTCGTTGTATCGAAACTGCCGGCTTGGGATCGCTGCTGCTGTCGTCCCAGGGGAGATTGTCGGCATGGGCAGAGCAGGTTCTAACGAACCGGCAACGTCGGCGACATTGCATATTGCTTTGGATGACTGGTGGTGCGAGCCAAATCGATACGTTTGACATGAAAGTCAATCATGAAAACGGGGGCGAATTCAAGGAAATCCAAACCAACGTTCCTGGCATCCGAATTAGCGAACATCTACCCCATCTCTCAAAGCAAGCCGATAAACTAGCAATCGTTCGTAGTTTGAGTACCAAAGAAGGTGATCATGGACGCGGTACTTATTTGATGCGTACAGGTCAGTCACCAACGGAACCAATTGGATTTCCCACGATTGGTTCTTCGCTGGCAAAAGAATTGGGGAATCACGAAGATGCGATTCCCAATTACGTTAGTATTTCACCCTACCGAGCCTTCAATCAAAATGCCTTCGGGCCTGGCTTTCTGGGGCCCGGTTATGCACCACTTACTGTCGGTGCAACCGACAATCTCCCCACCGATGGTCAAGGACTCCAAGATGACAAGGCCCCGTTGATGGTCGATGATTTACAGTCTGCCGTGGGCGCAAAACAGTTCCACGATCGCTATAAACTCTGGCGACAATTACAAGATCGTTTTTTGGCAAACCACCAAAGGACTGCACCACGCGCACAGGATACCGTTTATCGCCGCGCCATGAAATTAATGAACAGTCATGCGGTGAACGCTTTCGATTTATCCCAGGAATCTGCAGAAGTGCGCGCGGCTTATGGTCCAGGACGCTTTGGCCAGGGTTGCTTAATGGCACGACGTTTAATCGAACAAGACGTGGCGTTTGTCGAAGTCTCATTAGGATCGGTGGGACCGATGTCTTTAGCCTGGGACACTCATCAGAACAACTTTCCTGCCGTGAAACAATTGTGCACTCAACTCGATATGGCTTGGTCAGCCCTAATCAACGACTTGGAACAACGCAATCTGTTGCCATCCACGACCATCATTTGGATGAGCGAATTTGGTCGCACACCAGAAATTAACCGCGACGCGGGACGCGATCATTTCCCCCAGGCATGGACGGCCGTGCTCGCTGGGGGAGGAATTCAAGGAGGTCAAGCCTTTGGCAAGACAAGCGCCAGTGGCATGGAAATCGTCGATCGCAAAGTTCTCGTGGGAGATCTCCTGGCAACTCTCTCAGCAGCTCTCGGCGTGGACCCCGCAACTGAAAATATTTCCGAACTTGGCCGCCCCATTAAAATTGCAGATGGCGATCCTATCCTAGATTTACTCGCCTCATAAAATGCGCTCGCAAACCCACCCACCGCTCTTTTTCAGTACCGCTTGTGCTTGCACTGTCGCGAGTTACATTGAGCTTTCGTTCCTACTGGCCCAAGAATGCGGAGTCGCCACAAATGAAACTTGGCTTAATTAATTCTGCTTGGGTACAAGCAAATCAGTCCACTGCCTTTGGTCTACAAAAAACAAAAGAGATTGGCTTTGACACCGTCGACATCTTTCTCGATCCACTCGATGCGGATGTCCAAGAACAAAAATTGATCAAGGACGAATGTGATCGTCTCGATTTACCCATTGTTTCAGTTTGCTGTGTGGCAGTAGGACTGATTGATTTCAACCCAAGTGTCCAACGCTTTCATATCGACCGCTGTAAACAGTATCTCGATTTGGTCTATCGTTTCGAGGCCCAAAACCTGTTGCTCGTGTTAGGCGAGTATATCTGGCAAAAAGAGGTGATTCCGCCACCAGCACAGTGGCAAACGGCAGTGGAGAATTGTCAGATCCTCGGCGATTATGCGGCTACCCTGGGAATAGAAATTGCGTTGGAATTAGAACCTTTTAAGCTTTCGTTAGTAAACTCCGTCGAAACGATGGTGCAGTTTCTCGACGATGTCAACCACGATGCGATAAAAGCCAACATCGACATTTCCCACTTATTTCTGGCCAACGTAGCACCGGAAGAAATCGGCAGGCTGAAAGACCGGGCGATCCACGTACATATTTCTGATTGTGATGGAAAGGTTCATGGCGACTTGCCACCAGGGCGTGGCGTTGTCCCCTTCCAACCGTATTTAGATGAGATCAGAAAACTCGACATGGAGGGAGCCATTTCCATCGAATTAGAGTACTCACCGGAACCCGAGAAAATCGTTGAATGGGTTACGGATGCATACCAAGCAACGGACAAGCTCATGAAAACAACGAGCCTGCGCAACTGATTTATGACGAACCAGAACACCAGGGGCGTCGAACTTGACTACCTTCCCGAGCTACCTCAACGCAGAGATGTGCCGATTGGTTGCATCGGGGCCGGATTCATCATGTCGGATTGCCACCTTGTCGCCTATCGACAAGCAGGCTTCAACCCGATTGCCATCACCTCTCGAACCTTGAAATCGGCGCAAACCGCGGCTGATCGACACGGCATCTCCAAAGTCTATGCAACCTGCCACGAATTGTTCGCTGATCCGGAAATCGAAGTTATTGACATTGCGGTCCCCCCCGACAAGCAACTTGGAATCATTCAAAAAGCCGTGAAACATCACGATCACATCCGGGGAATCCTGGCCCAAAAACCACTCGGCCTTAACTATGCAGAAGCCAAAACCATCGTTCAGATGTGCCAGCAAGCCGGCATCACTTTAGTGGTCAATCAAAACATGCGTTATGATCAATCCGTACGTGCATGTAACCATTTACTCCGAGAAGGCCTGCTGGGAGAAGCCGTCTTCGGCACGATCGACATGCGTGCCATTCCGCACTGGATGCCATGGCAAAAGAGACTTGGGTGGGTAACGCTAAGAATCATGTCCATCCACCACCTGGACACGTTTCGTTACTGGTTTGGCGATCCCCAACGCGTCTTTGCTAGTTTTCGACCCGATCCCAGAACCGAGAAAAGCTTTCCCCACACCGATGGGATTTGCCTGTACATCCTAGAATATGAGCACGGCTTACGAGCGGCAGGCTGGGACGATGTTTGGACGGGCCCGGCCGAAAACGGCGCCGAATCCGATATAGGAATCCATTGGCGTGTTGAAGGTACGGATGGCCTGGCACGGGGCAGCATCGGCTGGCCCAATTATCCGGCGCGGACACCGAGTACACTCGACTACACAACAACTCACCTGCCTGGAAAATGGCTGCAACCACGCTGGGAGGAAGTTTGGTTTCCTGACGCATTCGTCGGTCCCATGGCCGAATTGCTCTGCGCGTTAGAGACAAATCGCGAACCTGAAATAAGTGGACACGATAACCTTAAAACGATGGCTTTGGTCGATGCTTGTTATTTATCAGCACAAGAGCACCGAGCGGTTGCTATTTCCGAGATTTTCAACACCAAGTGATCGGCCTCTCAGTCAACATAAAATGTCGTAAAAACTACGATCGCTGCCTGCTTCTGGTGACCACAACTCCTCAATCAATTCGCCTGCTGGGCATAAACGCTCCCAAAAATCGGGGAACTCATGAGATACCGCACCTGGTGCAAACCTGCACTCACAATTCCATCTTGGTGAATCGATTGCCATCTCTCTAAAATTGCATCATGCCCCCCATTGCCCAAGACGATCATCGTCCTCACCTGCGTCCGCCCCAACTACGCTTGAGAACCCTGTTTCTCCTTGTTGGCTTGATCGGTACCATCCTGGCTGCCGCACGGTCCGTTGGTGCCTATCCCACAGCCATTATTATTCTTTTTGCCTTAGCGATCATTGCACATGTCGCAGGAAACGCCATCGGCACACGTCTACGCCAATGTGGCGATACTCCCATTGATGAGCACGGGCGCCCGTTTCTCCTCGGGAACTGGAACCGTCGCAATATTAAAGCGGAAGACTATGCGCCGACAACACAACTCAGCAAACGTCGACCTCTAGGTTTACCGCTCCTGGTTTCTACAGTGACTGGTGCGGTCGGAGGTACCGTGGTGGGAATCTACCTCCTTTGGATCGAAACATGGCCCGAACTCGACTTCCTGACTGCCGTACTTGGCCTCCTCGGCTGCGCCGTCCTCGGTGGTATCTGGTCCTTTGTTTCCGCAGGTTTTATTCAAGTCTCCACTACAACAATCTGGCAAGCGACGCGCGACAGCAAACCACATCCCTCGGCGGTCAAACCTACTTCAGAGATCAACGGACCTCTTTGAGATCCACGCGATTGTGCGTTCCTTGGACCACGTCAGTGCCCGTAACATAAACAATCCGATCACCTACCTCTAACAGCTCGTAGCGACGGCCCCAGGCCGTAATGAACTCGTGCAGTTGCACCGGATCATCGACCGGTGCATGGGCTAGAGGGGTGATCCCCCAAAACAAAGTCATGCGCTGCAGTGCTTCTGCGTTCTGACTCACCCCAATCGTTGCAATAAAGTCGCGTTGTTTCGATTTAACCCGAGCGGTTGCTCCCGACCTGGTTGCCACGACGACTAATTTCGCTTGAATTTTTTCCGCAATTTGCGCCGCCCCAAAAACGGTCGCCGAACTGATGGGCTGAATCCCCGAGAGGGCAACAGTCGCTACTTCTTGAGCTGGCCGATCAACCAATAATCGTTCCGTCGCCAACATAATACGATTCATCATGGTCACTGTTTCACGTGGAAAGTTACCAATGGCAGTTTCACCCGACAACATGCATGCGTCGGCACCATCCAAAATCGCATTGGCAACGTCGGTGGCCTCTGCCCGCGTTGGCCGTAACGAATGTTGCATGCTGTCCAGCATCTGAGTCGCAACAATCACAGGCTTCAAATGGCTTTGGCAGGTAGAGATAATCCGCTTTTGCACCACCGCCATCTCGGCCACATCGGTTTCAACACCTAAATCCCCCCGTGCTACCATGACTCCATCTGCCACCGCGACAATCTCGTCTAGCCTCTGCAACGCTTCACTCTTCTCGATTTTTGCGATCACCAAAGCACTCGACCGCTGCGCAATCAAAAGCTCTTTAAGTTCCAGGATTTCTTCCGGCGAACGAACAAAACTTAGGCTGACAAAGTCCGCCCCTACAGTCGCAGCCCAAATCGCATTGTTGCGGTCCTCATGCGACATCGTCGGCACGCTGAGTTTGACACCCGGCAAATTGATTCCTTGGCGACTACGTAACATGCCACCGTCGTTGACTCGACACCGGACGCGATCTTCGTCGACCGTGATGACGCGCATACTGACAACACCATCTGCCAACATAACACAATCGCCAACCGTCAACTCATCGACCAAAGTGGCATAGTTGCTGAGCAATTCATTTCTCGAATTCGTTGTGTCACCGCGCACAAATAAGAACTCGTCGCCGGACTCACAAATGGTGGGATCCTCATACAATTCACCGAGGCGAATCTTCGGACCAGCCAGATCGACAAGAACGCCAACCGTATGATCGGCCTCATCACTCGCTGCTCGGATATGCTCTATAATCCGCTCATGCTCTTGCCGGCTACCGTGTGCCATATTGAGGCGAAATATATTGACGCCATTTGCGATTAATTCCTTCAAAATAGGAGTCTGGTCACAAGCGGGCCCCACAGTGGCAATGGTTTTTGTTCTCGCCAGTGGAGGTTGAATGGAATTTACAGGCATTGATAACCTAGATTGACGGTAGATATTGGCTCCGACACAATGAACTCAAGCAAGACCATTAAACGTTGTGACCTCTCGGTCTTCAAGCGTTCACGGACAGTAAAAGCCAAGTTAAATGGCAAACAACTACCTCCATTTGCCGCTAGTCCCTTGATCGGAACTCCCCTTTTTTTGGCGATGCGAAAACGGCGACGTCATCCTAATCATGAACAGTCGTTCTGAGGCCTCTCACGTCCGAAAATCTCTGACCAAGCTGGCGCGTCTGCGACGCATAGGTTTAATGATATTGCTGGGGGCTTTGTTCATCCTGACTCTGGTCTTGACAATTCGCTTACGCGATCCCGGTGCGCGGCTGCCGCTGCTAACGCCAGTCGAGTTCGCAGCAGCCCAACAGAGATGGCAACAACATGGCCTCACCAACTACGATGTCGAAGTTGCTGTTTCAACTCGTCAAGAGGAAACCTATCGGATTGTCGTACGTGCTGGAAACGTCATTTCCGCTACTCGAAATGGTCAACCCTTGAAGCAACGACGAACATTTGATACTTGGTCCGTTTCCGGCATGTTCAACACAATGGCCATCGATCTGGAAAATGTGGAGATGTTTGCTGCGGAACAAGCTTCCCAAACCCCTCAATTGACGCTTCGGGCTGCCTTTGACAAAGAACGAGGATATCCTCTGCGCTATCATCGTACGGAACAACGAAAGTGGTCCCCCAACTACGACGTTTCCTGGCAGGTCACTTTCCACGCCGTCGCGTCCCAATGAGTAGCAATGAGCTTTCGGGACCACTAGACTACTGGTAGGCGTTTCCCCTCGGATTCTCCCAGAACAGGTCCGTTTTCACCTCTCTAGATGGAAATAATCACATGGCTCGTAGAACAACCCGCCGAAAGTTTCTCCAGAAATCGACCGGCGTCACAGGTGCAACTCTAGGAAGTCCCTATTTCTTCACACCGAATTTGTTCGGTACCGAAGATTCGGCGGCAACGAAACCTGTCGACCGCTTGAAGTTGGGATGCATCGGTACGGGAAGTCGCTGGGGAGCTGTTGGACCGAATGCCATGAAATTTTCCGATTGTGTGGCCGTATGTGATGTGGATGCAAGCCATGTAGGGAGTGCCGCGCAGCGAGTCGAAAAGATCCAGAACACAACACCGAAAGTCTACGAAGATTATCAGCGCATCCTTGACCGTAAAGATATTGACGTGGTCACCATCGTCACGACCGACCATTGGCATTCAAAGATTGCCATCGAAGCAATGCAGGCGGGAAAAGACGTTTATTGTGAAAAACCACTTTCCTTAACGATCGACGAAGGCAAAAAGATCTGCCAAGTCGCTAAAGACACAAAACGCGTCTTTCAAGTGGGAACACAACAACGTAGCGAAATGGGCCTGCGTTTCCTGCAAGCGGTCGCAATTATCCGCGCAGGGCGAATTGGTGACGTACAAAAAGTTCATGTTGCCATCGGAGGATCACCCACAAGTGGTGCGATTCCTGTTGCCACACCCCCATCTCACCTGAATTGGGAAAAATGGTTAGGTCAAGCACCGCTCGTAGATTATCGAATCAACAAGGAGGGCGGGCGCAAAACTCGCTGTCACTATGAATTCCGTTGGTGGTATGAATACTCAGGTGGCAAACTTACCGATTGGGGCGCGCATCACGTAGATATTGGCCAGTGGGGAATCGATCAGCTAGGTGAAGGCCAAGGACCGCTGGCACTGGAGCCCCTAATGGTGGAACATCCGATGGAGTTCAAAGCAGGCCAACCGACTCTCGATGACCGTTACAATACGGCGACTAAATTCAACATCAAGGTTCTGTTTCCCAATAATATTGAGATGTACATCCGACAGGATTGCAAAGACCTAGGCTTCGATAATGGACTCATGTTCGAAGGAACCAAGGGACGTTTTATCGTTAATCGAGGGAAAATCGCGGGCCAAGCAATTGACGCGTTAAAGGATAATCCACTGCCTGAAGGTTTACTGAATTCTCTCTATAAGGGAAAAGAGCCGGGTGGTGGAAACGCCCACATGCGGAACTTTTTCGACTGTATCAAAACACGTGAAGATCCCATCTCCGATGTTTTCACACATCACCGAGCTTTGACAACGTGTCACTTATCGAACATCGCATTACGACTCAACCGATCCATACAATGGGATCCCGCCTTAGAACAAATCGTCGGTGATGATGAGGCCAATGCCTGGCAAGCCCGCGAACAACGTGCCGGATATGAGATTGTGATCTAGAAACTGCGCGATCACTGTGACTCAAATTCGCAGCCACGATAATCGTCCGAACTAGAATAAAAACAACCACCCGTTTTTGCGACTTGCTTTCTCTATAGCTGGCGTTTTGCGGGACTGAATCCCTGTGTTGGTTTCCCCATGCAAATTGCTTGTCCTTACTGCAAAACAAAAAGGCGGGTAAAAGAAGCAAAACCGGGCACCTATCAAACTGAGTGTGTGCATTGCGCGCAACGCTTTGTTGTGATCGTGGGGAAAGATTCCCCTCAAGACTTGATCGTTCGACCACTGTCAGCCATAGGATATAGTCATCCCTCAGGGCCGGAAGCGGAACGTTCTCCTGATCCACATCGATCGACACCATCGGATCAGCAAAGCATTGTGGCGGACTATGAAAGTTCTCACACTCCCACCTTCCCAGCGACGGATTCCAACGACAAATTGTCCCGTAGTGAACAACCTGCAGTAGAAGCGGAAAAGACATTCCCAGCAGACTACGAGATCTCCAATCCACCCACCGCACCACAGAACCAAATTGAAAAAACGATCACTGCAGATTACGAGTCCCCGGCTGCTCCCGATCTGATTCAACCGATTTCCCCCAGCCATCCTCATGATGGTGCCTCGGACACTGCTGCCACAGCCGTCCCAACCCAGCAGCGGGATCCACAGAATGCTCCCGATGACCAGCAACAAGGCACAGCTACTTCACAGCCACAAAAAATTTCGACTGATAGCCGGCCAACCCGAGCTACCTGGGCAACCGCGACAGTCGAACACAAAAGCAGTTTTGACGGTGCGGATCCAACGCGCCCAGACGAAAGCCATGCGCAGGATGATTCCGTTGATTTTTCTTTGGTCAGTGGCTCATCAAAGGTTTCAGGGCTTGATCCACCAGGAATGCTTAAACGTCTTGGTGGTTACAAAATCGTTCATGAAATCGGGCGTGGGGCCATGGGTACTGTTTATCAAGCAACCCAATTGTCTCTTGACCGTACCGTGGCCTTAAAAACGATTCAGGCACAGTGGTCTGACAACCCACGATTTGTTGCCCGTTTCACTCGCGAAGCCTATGCCGCCGCGCAACTAATTCATCACAACGTGGTACAAGTTTATGACCTCGATGAAGATCAAGGCATCAACTTTTTTAGTATGGAATTTGTTCGTGGCGAATCTCTGGCCAAACTACTTGAGCGAGAAGGACAACTCCAACCCAAACGAGCTGTTGGCTTCATTCTGCAAGCTGCTCGTGGTCTACAATTCGTACACAACCATGGCATGGTGCATCGAGACGTGAAACCTGCCAATCTGCTGCTGAATGAATTAGGGGTCGTCAAAGTAGCCGACCTGGGCCTCGTTAAAACACCCCAATTACTTGAAGAAGAAGACGTTAGTTTTGATGAAGCTGCCTCACGCTCAAAACTCGCAGATGCCAGCGCATCGGTCACCTTGGCCAACGCCTCCATGGGTACTCCTGCCTATATGGCCCCGGAACAATCCCAAGATGCCGCTCACGTGGACCACCGTGCCGACATCTACTCGCTCGGCTGTACCCTCTACGTACTGCTTGCAGGACGTCCTCCCTTTGCTGACGCAAGTGCTGTCGAAGTCATCACGAAACATCGCAGTCAACCAATGCCTCCTCTGGATACCGTGGTCAAAGAGATTCCAGCAGAACTATCGGGGATTGTCGAGAGAATGGTCGCCAAGCAGCCTGCCGAGCGCTATGAAGATCTGGGCGCCGTGATTGAGGTACTGGAATCATTTCTCAGCAAGCTCGATAAAGGAAACGCTCGCCATACTCCCGCAGAAGATCAAGATAGTGCCCAACTCAATCGTTGGGTCGCCGCCTACAATACTGCTCCGGCCGCAAAAACACGAGGCTTTGCCTCCTGGGCTTTTACATCGACCTGTACTCTCGCAGCGTTTGCCAGTCTACCTCTGCTGGGGCTGTCCGTCGCGTCAGGAATGCTTCTGATGTTACTGGCGGCCATCCTAAGCTACTTCACCATCAGTGGCCTTCAAGACCGCACCTATCTCTTTGGAAAATGCCGTGCTTTGCTGTTCACCGCACACTGGACGGAGAAAGCCACCGGAATGGTTGGCTCCCTCTTACTCCTTTTTATCTTTTATTTCTTAGGACTCTTGGGGATTTGGTTGGCAATGATGATTGTGGGCGGAATCGCCGGTGCTGCGTTGTACCTTGTCGTCGACCGAGAATTACGCGACCAACGACGCGTTTCCCTTGAGAATATCCAAGCGACACTCAAAAACTTGCGCAGCAATGGGATGGCCGAGGGAGCTGTACATGAATTTATTTGCCAATCCAGCGGCCAACATTGGGAAGAATTATTTGAAGACCTGTTCGGCTATGAAGCCAAGATTAAGACGCGGCAAGTGATGCTACAAAAAGATGGTCTGCGCAGGCCTCAGTTTCGTACTTGGCGTGACGGGCTCATCCGTCAGATAAACGCTCGTCTCCAAGCCGACCTAGAAAAGAAAAATCGAGACTACTTGCAGAAGGTTGAACAGCAAAGCTTAGAAGCCACAGGAATCAGTGTTCGTGAGGCTCAAAGTAAAGCTGAGTTCCGTGCACAGGCAATGATCGATGCGGCAGTTGCTACCCGCATTTCGGCCACCCAACCATCGGACAAATCATTCGATCCGCAAGCCGCTGCAGCTGAAAAACGAGCTCAGCAAAAATCCATGTTGGCCGAAGCCAAAAGTGAAGCCAACACTCAGCGCCACGCTTTGCGTGTTTTTACGTGGCCTGTTGCATTCGCTTTAGGTAGCGGTGTCCGTTTTCTCTTGGGCTGTTTTCTCATCGCCGGTTGTACCATGTGGATGTCACAAACGAGCAATGACCTCCAACCAGCTAATTTACTCAGAGAATTTCTTTCCGAAGACCCAACGCAACCCCTGAATCTGCCGATCATTCATGATCTAGCAGCCAAGTATTTTCACAATTTCAATTCGGGCCTAGCCGGAATCGTTTTGGTAGCTTCCGCATTGGCTTTCGGCTGGCGGATCTCTTTTTTCGTCATACCCGCCGCCGCCTTGATGATAGTCGGAGAATCGTTAGGCATCCCTGCATGGATCGAATTTCAACGATTCCACCTTGGCAGTCTCGTGGCTGGTAGTATTCTAACAGTTCTTGGTATGCTCTTCGGTCGACATCCGCTGAACTAAGGTGCATGCTACTCACCAGGAAATTAGCAATAGCACTTCCCTTTTAACAACTCCCTTAAACCCAATAGATTCTACAAAGTCGACGTGAGTTACTGGAAAGACAAAGTCGTTATCGTCACCGGAGGATCTGCTGGCCTTGGCTTGGAGATTGCGAGAGCATTTTCTGGTGCCCAAGCCAAGGTCGTCATTGCCGCACGTAATCCAGATCGACTCGCAGCCACCGTCGACCAGCTCACAACAAGATCACAGGACCTCTCAGGCATTGCCACAGATGTAACAAACCCCAACGATGTGCAGCGATTAATCGACAATACCATTGCTAAGTTTGGACGATTAGATGTGCTGGTAAACAACGCAGGAAAATCAGACCGAGGCCGCGCTATTTCGACATCGCCAGACACTTTCCGTGAACTCTTAGAACTAAATTTTTTAGGTCCGGTAAATTGCATCCAGGCTGCGATGCCACACATCATCAAATCGCAAGGTCACATTATTAGCATTGGATCGTTGGCATCAAAAACAGCCTCTCCTTTTTTAGGAGCCTACCCAGCTAGTAAATTCCCTATCGCCGCTTATTCGCAGCAATTGAGGTTAGAATTAGGTCCTCAAGGAGTTCATGTCCTTTTAGTCTGCCCCGGGCCCATCAAACGTGACGATGCGGGTCAGCGTTATGATCAGCGTACTGCTGATTTGCCCGCTTCCGCAAAAAAACCGGCAGGTGGTGCCAAGCTGAAAAGTATCTCTCCCAGGCTTCTCGCCGCAAAAATCCTCCGGGCCAGTGAATTGCGACGGCCCGAATTGATTGTGCCGAAGCGTGCCCGTTGGTTATTCGCAATTTCACAACTTTGGCCTGCGTGCGGAGACTGGATTGTCAGGCGCAAGACTTCATGAGCGGCAATGATTCACCCCACGCCCTAAGGTCCAAAACTTGGCAGTGCAACAACGTGTTTACAGCTTTCACCACGCTACCTTGCTGACCAGCGTCAACCGAACATGGAGGCTAACGTACCGCACCAACTTGCTCTCACACACCTGAACAGAGGAAACAGAGCAGGAACAAACGATGAGTACGTTGATTCGCCACTGTTGCTCGAGACTCGTTCAAAAGTGCTTTCGTCCTTGCCTTGTGTGAGCATGCACAAGCAGATTCGGAGCCGCCGATTTATGGAGAGACAACCTCTTTGCTTGCTAACTTTCAGCGGCGTCGACGTAACCATACTTTTTAAAATACCCGCTCCACCGGCGGCTCACTTCGGCAGCCGTCTCCGGATCGACTTGGTGCACATTCGTTTTATAGTCACGCTGTTCGGCCACATACGCTTCCAACTTAGGACGTGCCGGAGAAAAATCACCAAGATTCAGTTTGTCATAAATTTCGGCCACGACCTGGAGTGGATCTGCGACAAGGTCTGCATAGCGAATGTCACAAATGTGTGACTCGTCGACCGCATGACGGTGGCGTTCAAACCCGTCATACATCCGCTCAAACGAATCAAAAACCAGTTCTCTCAGGTGCTTATTCCGCGGAACTTGCAGTGCCTGTGCATCATCGAGCGATTTCCATAAACGGCAAGTCGAGGCAAAAATCGTGTGCGGATCTCGTGTTATGTGCACAAACCGAGCAGCGGGAAACATCTCTCGCAACAGACCGATCCGGCCCGTATGCGGTGGAGACTTGAGAATTAAACGCTTGCCGGGGTACCGATAAGACAACGTGCGAAGAAAACCTTGGAAAGCATCTTTCCACTGCTGCAGACGCTCCTCCGAAAGGCCCTCCATATTTAAAAACTCCGCATCGACCGGCGAGCGATTGGGAAATGCCATACGTCGATAGGGGGTTGGCGCACCCAGAGCCAAAAGTGCAAATTCGTCCTCCTGCGGCCGAAGCCAACCGGCAGACATATTATCCATCGGACGTCTCTTGGGAAGTAAGAACGCACCAAACTTTTCAAAGAACCATTGGGAAACAATAAAATGATGTGGTGCACAGCATTCAAACGTATTCGAATAGGCAAACCGATCGTCCAGTGCTAGCAATTCATGTAACAACGTGGTGCCACTGCGCCAGTGCCCCAGAATAAACACGATCTCTGGATTAATTTCAGTGGCAGCAATGGCTCTTCCATGTCTGATTTTTTGGAGCCACTTCAACAACAGTGTCGCCGGTGACAATAAACACAACATGAATGCCAGAGGCATTCGAAAGGGATGAATTCGACATCCACCGTGCCAAACCAAACGATACCAATCCCAAGGTGTCATACCGTGCCAAAACCGTGGCGACCAAAATGGGTACGGATTTGTTTTTAACGGCTTGGTCTTTTGCGATGACGTTGGTTTTTGGTCAGACATGACGAACTAAATCGGATCTCAAAACGAAACGGGATGGTGATTCTATGCAATATCGGCTCGGAGCAACCAAAACACTGTATCTTTTGTTGCTTGTTAACTGGAGTATCTTGACGCTCCCCTTTTCCCGGCCTTTGTGCGGCGTGTGCTGCTAGCACATTCTCCCCCGCACATACCTAAGGTTAAATCGATCCTTCGGTAAAATCAAAACTCCTCCGGAGAGTTTTCACGTATTGTTCCGCGGAGGGTAATGTACCGCCGAGCGACTCAATTAAAGTAGAGAAATAATCGCTGGTAAGATGTTCGCCGGACGTCGATTCAGGCCAATATTACCGCTTATAAAGCAAGCTCTGCTCTACGGCAAAACGATCTAGACGCTCTTTCGCGCTTTGAGTAGTCTCCGCCCCTCATCTCTACGACGTAACTTCTTTTTACTTTCAAACAAACTTCACGCACGCACGCAGCGACATTTTCGCTGTCGTAGCTTGCCCTTCGCTCATGTCTCCGATTGCTCGTTGGCAAGATCTGCTATTGCCGGTTGGGATCATCGCCTGTGTCCTGGTGATTCTCGTTCCACTCCCGGCACCGCTGATTGATGTTTTATTGGCGACAAACATCACCATTGCCCTGATTGTCTTGCTGACCACGATCTACGTACGAACTCCTCTTGAGTTCAGCGTTTTCCCCTCCTTGTTGTTAGCTACAACACTCGGACGTCTCGTCTTGAACGTAGCAACCACGCGTCTCATCCTCAACAACGCACCCAGAGATGGACTCTCAGCATCTGGCCAAGTCATTCGCGCCTTTGGCGAATTTGTCACAGGTGGCGAAGTTGTGATTGGACTCATTATTTTTCTCATCATCGTGCTCATACAATTCGTCGTCATTACTAAAGGGGCAACTAGAATCAGCGAAGTCGCGGCTCGGTTTGCACTCGATGGGATGCCAGGCCGGCAAATGGCCATCGATGCCGATTTGAATGCTGGTTTGATCGATGAGAAAACCGCACAACGTCGCCGTCAAGAAATCGGTCGCCAAGCAGACTTTTATGGGTCCATGGATGGAGCCAGTAAATTTGTTCGTGGGGACGCAATCGCTGGTATTGCGATTACCTTCATCAACATCATGGGGGGGTTGTTTGTCGGCGTTATTCAGTCAGGAATGGCTCTCGGGGAAGCCACAGCACTATTTACGAAGTTAACTATCGGCGACGGTCTCGCGAGCCAAATACCTGCGTTTTTAATTTCCCTCGCGACCGGCCTGCTCGTGACTCGAAGCATGCAATCGGAGAATCTTCCTAAACAATTTCTCGAACAACTTTTCTCGCGTCCACCAGCACTTGCCATCGCAGCTGGTTTCCTCATCATCCTCGTGTTCACCAATCTACCAACACTTCCCCTGCTAACCTTGGGCACCGGTTGTGGGAGTTTGGCATTTGTGATTTCCCGTCAAAAATCGTCTGAACAGTCACAAATAGCAGCACAGGCCCAGGAACAAGTGCCGGCTGTCCCAACGCGCGAGACGCGCGTCGAGGATCTGCTCACAGTGGATCCCATGGAACTAGAACTGGGCATTGATTTACTACGCTTCGCCGACGAAAGCCGTGGAGGTAAATTGTTGCCACAAATCACTCGTGTTCGCGAAACCGTGGCTGCCGATATTGGTATTGTGTTACCCAGAGTGCGCATCCGCGACAACATGGACCTGGGCGTCAACGAATATCGCATCAAGATCTCTGACAACGCCGTCGCACGCGGCAAAATTCGATCCGATCGTTTATTGGCACTGGAAACCGCTGCCAGCCATCAAACAATCGCTGGTCAACCGATGGCCGATCCTAGTTTCGGTCAACCGGCAGTCTGGATTGATCACGAAGGTCGCGACCAGGCCAAAGAGTTAGGCTACCACATCATTCCACCGACAGACGTTCTCGCAAGGCATCTGCAAGAAATTGTTCAACGGCATGCGGATGAACTTCTCTCACGAGATGCGACAAATCATCTACTGAAAGAGTTAAAAACAGAATCACCAATGGTGGTCGATGAACTAATTCCTAAAGTTCTCAAATTAGGTGAAGTTCAAGTCGTTTTACAATCACTGTTACGCGAAGAGATACCCATTCGGCAACTGGCGCTCATCCTGGAAACATTGGGAGACTACGCCCCGCACACACAAGATCCGATTTGGCTGACAGAACATGTGCGACACCGTCTGGCGCGTACGATCTGTACCAAATATCGTGATGAGAAAAAACAACTGCATGTAGTAACACTCGATCCCGCCTTCGAAGACCGCATCAATTCGGGGATCGAGCATAGTGACCATCGTCTTCATATTCGCATGGCACCTGCCGCCATCGAAAGCGTTTGTGATTTAATTACCAACCAAGTAGAAAACCTCGTAAAAGCTAAAAAAACTCCGGTGATCCTTGTCAGCCCACAGACTCGTCCTGGACTCAAGCAAATTACTTCAAACATTTTGCCACAGCTCGTCGTCCTGAGTTTCAGCGAGGTAACACGCGACACAGAAATCAAATCGGTTGGCATTGTCACGGATGCCAACACGGGATAACAAATCAGCCACTTCCTCAACCTTGAGGTTGGAAGAAGGAAATTAACATGGAAGTTAAAACGTTTCGAGCTAAAAGTCTTCAGGACGCATTGCGTGCCATTCGCACACAATTAGGCCCCGATGCAGCGGTACTTCACACAAAGGAAATCAAACCGCGTTTACTCGGTCTTTTTGGCGGTATTCCGGAAATTGAAGTCACTGCGTCTGCCGGGGTCAAAGTCCCCAGGCGGCTCCCTACTTATGCGAGCACAACTCGGTCGAGAGACTTCGCCACACCGCACGCCTCCCCCCACAGAATTCAACCCGCACACCAGCAGGATTTTCGTACGCAGTTTCGTAATGCCCTAAAAACCAATGGCGATTGTCCGTCAATGATCTCCGAAATGAGTCAACAAAGTCCATTAACACCACTACGCGAATTACCAGACACCTTATTTCATCTCTTCACCGACTTAATCGACGCTGAAGTCAGCGAAGAGTTAACACGAGAGTTCATCGACCGCGTGCTAAGCAGTCATGAATATTCACCTTTGGATGATGCTGCCTGTATCAAAGATCGCATTGCTCATCTGCTGGAAAATGAAATTTCTACAACGGGGCCGATACAACTCACCACCAATAGCCGACGCCTAGTAGCTCTGGTCGGACCAACTGGTGTCGGCAAAACAACCACCATCGCAAAACTGGCGGCCAATTATCATCTACGAGAAAAAAAACGGGTCGGCCTGATCACAGTCGACACCTACCGCATCGCCGCAGTCGAGCAATTAAAAACCTATGCCGATATTATTGACCTTCCGATGGAAGTCGTTTCAACCCCACACGAAATGCGTGGTGCGGTAGAACGGCTCGCAGATTTTGATCTAGTTTTGATGGATACTGCGGGCCGAAGTCCCCGCGATAAAGTGAAAATCGAAGAGCTGAGATCTCTCTTGTCCGTAGCCCAAGCTGACGAAGTTCATTTAGTCTTAAGTAGTGTGGCCGGAACGGCAAGCTTGAAAAAAACTGCCGAGCACTTTTCTCAAGTTGGAATCACGTCCCTGTTATTCACTAAACTCGACGAAGCAACTGGTCTGGGAAATCTTATTCCATTACTTCGCGCATGCCGCCTACCTCTAAGTTACGTCACGAATGGACAAAACGTGCCGGATGACATTGAACCGGCAGACCAACGAAAATTGGCCCGTACTGTTTTAGGGATGGAACATCATGCGTGATCAAGCTACCGAATTGCGCAACTTGGTTTTCCAAGCCACCCGCACCCGCGCGGCGACGCTGGGTCCCTCTCCGCGAATACTACTGGTCGCCGGAGGAAAGGGAGGAGTCGGAGCAACCACGATTTCGGTCAATTTAGGTATTGCGCTCAGTGATCTCGGTCAGCGAGTTGTGCTGATCGATGCAGACCTGAGGTCGTCCGATGTCGCGACTCTGTGTGGATTGTCCGAGGGTGTCACGATCGCCGACGTCATGAAATCTCAAAAGAATATCCACGAAGCGCTACAACCTGGACCAGCAGGAATGTTGATCGTCCCTGGTTGCTGGGCGTCGAGCCAACAAGCAGGATTCACAGAACAGGAGCAATCTCGCCTCATCAGTCAATGCCTTGCCCTCGGGCGACACGCCGATATCGTGCTTGTCGACGCTGGCTGCGGTGCAAGCGAGATGCTACGTCACTTTTGGCCTCATGCGGATGAGGCAATCTTAATTACAACCACGGAACCAGTTTCTGTAATGGACGCTTATGCAACGGTCAAAGCCATCGCCAATTCGACGGACCACAAAATTCGTATCCGTAGTGTAGTGAACAAAACAGTCACCTCCGCGGAACACCAAGATATTCACCGTCGCCTTGATCATTCCTGCCAGCGATTCCTCGGGGTTCACCTCGAACAGCTTGGTCACGTCCCTACGGACGGCTCTCTACAAGACAGCAACCGTTTCGGTGATCCTCTAGAACATTCTCAAATCCCAGGCGCCGTTTCCAGAGCCGTCGAACAATTAGCAACACAACTCATACGAACCGCCGCTAAGCCTTCACGCGCCGCGGCTTAACCAACTCACACTAAGCGGAGAATTTTCAACATTCCTCATAACCTAAAAAATTGATTGAACCCAAACACCTTATTGAGCCGATATTGCGAACAAGATGTTTTTTGCAAACAACTGTTAATCTGCAAAAGATAGCTTGAATTTTCGGCCTCAATCCGAGAAACCAAATGGGTCAGAAGTTTGCCGGTGTCTTAGGTACGCTCGCGTTCGTAGCGACATTAGTCCGCGAATTGATCGAGGGTGCCGCAGCCGAAGCAAGTCTAATTCTGTCAACCTTTTGTCTACTCGGTTTTGCGGCAATTGGCTGGTTTGTTGGCACGATCGCCGAATGGATAATCGTCGAATCTGTGCTTACTCGGTTCCATCACGAACTAAAAACCATCCCCCCGACCAAACAGAGCCGCTAACAGGTCCGTCGATGACGGTCTTGGGCAGTTAAAGGTCACACCACGTTATGTGTTATTAGATATACGACGGGCAGACGCCCTGGAAGGCGAATCAATCACGGAGGATTGCATGGCCAGCGTCGCAACGACAGAACTTACACCAACCGAAATCGCTCGCAAGAAACGTACGGAAGAACTCCTTGTCATCTGGAAACAGTACAAGGCAGAACCCCAGCGGAAAGAGCTTCGCAATCGTCTGGTCGAAGAATATCTTCCTCTCGTCAAGTACAACGGCGAAAGAATTTGGGCACGCTTACCTGAGGGCGTCGAACTCGATGACCTGATTTCATCAGGCACATTCGGTTTAATGGACGCCATTGATGCATTCGATCTCTCACGTGGCGTAAAATTCGAAACCTACTGTGTGCCCCGTATCCGCGGTGCCATGCTGGACGAACTTCGCACCATGGACTGGGTCCCGAGACTCGTAAGGTCCAAAGCTAGTAAACTTGGTGAAGCGACCAAAACACTGGAAGCAAAATTGGGCCGCGCTCCCACCGAGGTCGAGCTTTCTGAACACATGGGTCTAAGTGTTCAAGAACTCGAAAAGATGATGCTCGACGCAAATGCGGTCGGACTCATTAGCCTGAACAAAAAATGGTACGAAACGGACAGCTATAAAGATGTTCGCGAAATCGACATTTTAGAAGACAAAAAGGGTGAAGACCCTACCCGTCGCGTACAAAAGAATGATCTCATGCGACTGGTCACCAAAGGTCTAAACCGCAACGAGCGTCTAATCATTATTTTGTACTATTACGAAGAATTGACAATGAAGGAAATCGGCGCAACTCTCGACCTAAGCGAAAGTCGTGTCAGCCAAATGCACAGTAGCATTGTGTCACGGCTGCAAGGTCAATTGGGGCGACGACGTCCCGAATTTGGGACCTAAATGCTGACAGATGTAACCAACGAGCACAAACAGACCTGGCATATTTTGCCAGGTTTTTTTGTGGCCTGCTGCTTCAAACACAAACTGCTTCAAACACTACTAGTCGTGATTCATACTACCCAAGAGGGGCAATTTACCGTCTCTATCAGTGCACCCTTTAGGACTGTTCTTAATTTTCCATGCATGCGCACGAAGAAAGTTTCTTCCATAACAACCAATCAATCAATCATGAGAGGATTTTTCTCGCACGGTGCTTTAACAACTTGACCTTTTCTCCTACCTATCCGCTGCCCAGGGGTCGATCCGACGCCGACATGTAAAAAGCTTTCAGCAGCCACGATGCCTTGGTCCTACTGGGTGACACGCTTTGCCTCTAAAGCGTCACTTCAACACCGCAAACAGCCAGCGTTGCCAATAGGGCTGCTACTTACAGGCAAAGCTTCCGCTGGTTTTTCCTACCCTTTTGCCTACTGTGAGTCGGGGAAAGCAAGCGTCTATTTCAGTAAATAGCATACCTCTGTTATTCTTTAAACGAGAACAGGGCCACGCAGTAAACATCATCGCAATATCGACATTACTACTTTTCCTCTTTTCATCCTCATCCGACACTCTTAGATTGTCTCAAGATCGACTATGGGCAGCAAAACACGACCCGGGCATTGGCTAGGTTTTGATCTTGGGGGAACCAAGATGCTAGCGACTGTATATAACGACAGATTCGAAGCAGTTGGTCGACAACGCAAGAAGACAAAGGGGTACGACGGGCCCGATCTCGGAGTGGAACGAATTGTCACCACCATGCAACAGGCCCTCGATGAAGCAGAACTGACTTCCGATGATCTAATTGGTATCGGCCTTGGCTGTCCGAGTCCGATCGACATGGAGGCCGGTATTGTCCTCGATGCAGTCAATCTAGGCTGGAAAAATTTGCCCCTGCAAAAAATTCTCGCAGGCAAGTTTTCCTGTCCTGTAACATTACTTAACGATGTCGATGCCGGTACTTACGGCGAATATCGTTTTGGTGCAGCAATGGGGGCCAGAACCGTACTGGGGGTATTTCCCGGTACCGGAATCGGAGGAGGCTGTATTTACAATGGTGAGGTACTTCATGGGGCACATTCTTCCTGCATGGAAATAGGGCACATCAAAGTCCAGCGAGCCGGAAGTCTGTGTGGATGTGGGCAACGTGGTTGCTTGGAAACGGAAGCCAGCCGCTTAGCGATTTCTGCTGAAGTTGCCAAAGCTGCCTACCGGGGAAAGGCTCCCTACATCATGGAGACCGCCGGGACCAAGCTCAGCGATATTCGCAGCAGTGTTTTGTCGTCTGCCATCGAAGCGGGTGACACGGCCGTCGAAGAAATCATTCAATCTGCTGCCCGCTTAATCGGCCTCGCCATTGCCAATTTCGTTCACTTGCTCTGCCCGGACGTTATTTTATTAGGAGGTGGTTTAGTGGAAGCCATGCCTGAATTATTTGTGTCCGAAGTTCATAAGTCCGTCAAGCGTAATACTATGCCAGCATTTGCAAAATCCTTCCAAACCGTGGCTGCCGAATTGGGAGACGATGCTACCGTCTTGGGAGCCGCCGGGTGGATTCAGAAAACAGTCGAAGCGGTACCGGCTTCGACCTAGTTACATTCTGTTCACAGGGCCCTTACTTTTAAACAAATACCCCCAACAAAATTATGGCGACCTTACCTGACGAATTATGTGAAGTCACAGCAAAACATGGATCGGCACCGGTCGCTGTGATCGATATCGGCACGACATCCATCCGTATGGCCATCGCCGAAATCGACCCCGACGGGAACGTGCGGACACTGGACACCCTCTCGCAAACCGTGAATCTCGGCAAAGATACTTTTACGTCGGGCCAGATTAAAAAGAGCACCATCGAAGACTGTGTCCGCGTGTTAAAAGTTTATCGTCAAAAACTCGAAGAGTACGGTATCGACGACCCAGAGCACATTCGCGTCATTGCTACGAGCGCGGTCCGCGAAGCACGTAATCGATTGGCTTTTCTAGATCGAGTTTTTATCGCCACAGGCATCGAAGTCGAGCCACTCGAGGAAGCTGAAGTAAACGGCTTCACCTACCTGGGAATCCGACCGTTTCTTGAATCAGAGCCCTCCCTCCTATCTTCCCAAACCATCGTAATCGAAGTGGGCGGCGGCAGCACCGAAATCCTGGTTGTCAAACGCGGCGATGTCGTTTTTGCCCAAACATATCGACTGGGAGCCTTGCGACTAAAACAAACGCTGGAAAGATATCGGGCTCCCGAGTCCAAACAGCGTGGAATCATGGAAGGGCAAATCGAGCGGACCATCGAAGAGTTTCGACATGACATTATTCCAGCCGGACAACTTGAAATGATTGCTCTGGGTGGAGATATTCGCTTTGCCACTCGTCAGCTGATTCCCGATTGGGACACCTCCAGTCTGGCACGCATACCCGTGACGGCACTTGAAAAACTCACCGACGAATTGCTTGCTTTAAGCGTCGATGAAATTGTGCGTCGGTTCCATTTAAGCTTTGCAGATGCCGAGACGGTCGGCCCGGCGCTGCTAGCATACGTGCAGTTAGCCCAAGCAGTCGGACTCACCAATCTAGTTGTAACCGATACGAATTTACGCGATGGATTGCTACAAAATTTTGCCGCCCAACACGCCTGGATGGAGGAGTTCAGCAAACAAGTCCTGCGATCTACAATTGATCTTGGTCGCAAATTCGATTTCGACGAAAACCACGCCAAGCATGTAGCCATGCTGGCGAAATCTCTTTTTAGTCAACTACAGGAAGAGCATCAGCTGGATGCGCACTTTGAGTTAATTCTCCACGTGGCCGCCTTGTTACATGAAATTGGCAACTACATCAGCATGCGCAGCAGGCATAAGCACTCGATGTATTTGATTCAAAATAGTGAGCTTTTCGGGCTCGGCCAGCGTAATCTGCTGCTGGTTGCCCTCGTCGCTCGTTATCATCGCCGGGCATCACCTCAACCCCGCCACGATGGATATTCACGGCTCTCCCGAGAAGAACGCGTCACGGTTTCAAAACTTGCCGCCATTTTGCGGATCGCCGTGGCACTCGACACCTCGCGCAGTCAACGCATTCACGAAGTACAATGTTCGATTGAAAAAGGTCGATTGTTGATCGCCATTCCTAATATCGAAGACTTGTCACTGGAACAACTCGAAGTTACTCAGAACGCCTCACTCGTAGAGGAAGTTTTTGGCCTGCAAGTTCTGTTGCGCACCATCCAAAATTAACCTTCTTGATAAAAACCATGAAAAACTCAGACTCCAAATATCTCAATCGCGAATTGAGCTGGCTGGAATTCAATCAGCGAGTGCTTGACGAGGCCCGCAACCCGACTGTCCCCTTGCTAGAACGTTTAAAATTTCTGGCGATCACGGCGTCCAACTTGGACGAATTCTTCATGGTACGGGTCGGTAGTCTACAGCGCCTCGTGGAACAAGGTCGCAAATCCAAGGATCCCGCAGGGATGACACCGCGGCAACAGTTAGTCGCGATCGGTGAACGAGCGCGACAAATGATACAGGAACAGTATGCCTGCCTGACAGACGACTTGGAGCCGGAACTGACCCAAGCAGGAATGCAACGCCTGACTCGCGCCGAGCTAAACCCCAAACAAACCCAAAGCTTAGAACATCTCTTTGATACCGAGATATCCACGATTCTTTCGCCACAAGCAGTCAGCTCGGCGAAAGATTTCCCCCTCTTGAAAACACGCCAGCTCAACATGTGTGTTCGTTTAACGCCCAACGAAGAAGACGAACCGCGGTTTGCTGTAATTCCATTTACCGGACCCGTACGACGTTTTCTGACGGTGGCTTCGGAAGGAGCCTACACGTACACCCTGCTCGAAGAGATCGTCGAATTGTTTATCGACCGTTTTTTTCCCGGTGATGAGGTCGTAGAAGCAGTTCCTTTCCGTCTTGCTCGGGACGCAGACATGTCCGTCCGAGAAGATGCAGCACTCGATTTATTGCACGGGATGGAAGAGGTGCTGGACGCCCGCAAGATTAGTGCCTGCGTTAGATTGGAGATCGCCGAGCGGGCATCCACGCCCATGGTTAACTTTTTGCAATCAGCACTTGCGATCAGCAATAAGGAAACCTACAAGAGCCCGGGACCGCTCGACCTCTCCGCGTTCATGCAATTATCCGACATCTCCGGATTCGACGAACTACTTTATGAAGCCTGGCCCTCTCAGGCGTCGCCGCAAGTCGATTTAACGGCAAGCATTTTCGACACACTCAGTCAACACGACGTCGTGCTCTACCATCCCTACGACAGTTTCTACCCGGTGATTCGACTACTGGAAGAAGCCGCGGACGATCCCGAAGTGCTCGCTATCAAACAAACCCTTTATCGTACGAGCCGCAACAGTCCCATCGTCACGTCGCTCAAACGCGCCGCGGCCAACGGCAAGAACGTGACCGTGATTGTCGAATTGAAAGCGCGTTTCGATGAAGCGCAAAACATCGAGTGGGCGAAAAACCTCGAACAATCTGGGGTCCAAGTCATCTATGGTGTCAAAGGACTGAAAACGCACGCCAAAGTATGCATCGTAGTACGCCGGGAACCGTACGGCATTCAACGTTACGTCCATTTTAGTACCGGGAACTACAACGAAATTACAGCTAAGTTCTATGGCGACATCAGCTACTTGACGGCGGACAATGACCTCGGAGCAGACGCAACCGTTTTCTTTAATTCCATTACCGGTTACTCCCAACCCCAACAATATCGCAAACTGGATGCCGCTCCACTCGGCATGCGCGAGACCATTATTGAAATGATCGAGACGGAAACTCGCCGCAAGGAGCAAGGCCAAAAAGCCAGCATTACCGCAAAATTAAATTCCCTTGTGGATCCCGAGATAATCGATGCGCTGTACGCCGCTTCCCAAGCAGGCGTAAAGATCAAATTAAATGTACGTGGGATCTGTTGTCTGCGTCCCGGCATCGAGGGACTCAGTGAAAATATCCAAGTCATTAGTATTGTTGACCGCTACTTAGAACATGCGCGCATTTTTCATTTTCGTCATGGCGGCGATGAGCGGGTATTCATTTCCAGCGCCGATTGGATGCAACGAAATCTCGATCGCCGAGTTGAATTACTCATCCCGATCGACAACCCGAGCTGTCGCAAACAACTCATTGCGTATCTCGACGCGCATTTCCGCGACAACGTCAAAGCCCGCATTTTGACCGCCGATGGCACTTACCTGGCGATGAAGCGGAAAGAACGTAGCAAACCCTTCCGGAGTCAGTTAGCGCTCTTTGAACAAGCCAAACAGGCGGTCAAGGATGCCAAGAACTCACGACTCGCCGTGTTTGAGCCGCATCGGGCGTCGAGCGGGCGGTGATCGCCTTCTTCACCTAACCGGTTAAACACTAGCCGCATCGGCATTCGGCGAGGCAACATGCTGCCCCGCTCAGTTCGACTGTGGCAGCAGGACGAAAAACTTGCCGGCGACTGCGCAGACCTCTAGACTAAATCGCGCTGCTGCAAAGTGGCAACGCAAGCTCAGCGGCCTTTTTTTGATTTCACCCTCAGCGGCGTTTGCTTACCCGTTTGGTCACTGGCTTGCCTCGAATTCACGGCAGGGTTCCGACGAACCGAGAGACGGAAAAAATGGCGAAAAATGCCTCGCGACCTACACCGTGATACGAGAAAGTAACCCACGAATACCCCTACAAACATGTTCGGTTAGAAAAATATGAAAACATTGCTCATCCTGAGACATGCCAAATCGAGTTGGAGCGATGCGAGTCTGTCAGACCATGACCGCCCACTCAACGAACGTGGCCTGGCAGCCGCGCCGCGTATGGGACAACTGATTGCACAGCAAGATTTGATTCCCGACTTGATCATCAGTTCGACCGCCACGCGCGCACGCACCACCACCGAACGGGTCGTCGCCGCCTGTGCGTATACAGGTCCAATCGAATGGTACGGCGATTTCTACCTCGCGCCCCCCGCAACTTATGTCGAAAAGCTCGGGTCCTTGCCAGACGAGATCACGCGTGTCTTGGTGGTCGGGCACAACCCGGGAATGGAAAACTTAGCGGCACAGCTTACCGGAGTTCATGAATCGTTTCCGACAGCGGCCCTCGCCCACGTGCGCTGTGAATTGGCAACTTGGCCAGAACTGACTCTCAACGGCTCCCACAGCCTAGTCGATTTCTGGCGTCCCAAAGAGCTCTGATGCTCTCTGGGCACCCTCTAAATTATAGAGGTCTGGGAGTGGAATCGGCCACTCGATTCACCTAAACTAAACCGCACCGAGCCTCTCCCCTGAACAGGTCGTCCGCCGCGCGTGCAACCGCTCTGCGAGTCACTCCCCTTGGCTGGGTATTGTGCTGGTCCACGCTGCGTCTCTCATGAAAGGAATTGCTCTGATGCGAGCCCTCAAAAGAATCGATCGACGTTATTCTCTCCCGACTCGCCGCCGCAGCCCTTCCTCTCGCCCTGCCCTGCTGCTGGTTCTCTGCCTCGGCAGTTTCCCGGCCTTCGCTGCCGGTCCACGTGTGCTGCCGGAAGGACAACTTCCCCAAGACCAACGCCTACAACCGCTGCAAGATCTGAATGGTTACTTTCCCTTTACGGTTTCCCCAACACCCCAAGCCTGGCATTTACGGGCCGAGCAAATTCGCCGGCAAATGCTCGTGTCGCAAGGGCTCTGGCCACTGCCCAAAAAGACTCCCTTGAAACCGGTCATCCACAGTTTATTGGACCAAGGGGACTACACTATCGAAAAAGCCTACTTTGAAAGCTTTCCCGGCTTTTACGTCACCGGTAGTCTCTATCGTCCCAAGCACGGTACCGGTAAAAAACCGGCCGTCCTCTGCCCCCACGGCCACTGGAGTCAGGGCCGCTTTTACGACAACGCCTTGGCCGCGGTAAAGACCGAAATCGAGCAAGAGGCCGAAGCATCCATCGAAAGTGGCCGCAGCCCTCTGCAGTCCCGCTGTGTTCAATTGGCCCGCCTGGGCTGCGTCGTGTTTCATTATGACATGATCGGCTATGCGGATTGCCAACAGATTAGTTTCGATCTGGCACATCGCTTTGCCACACAACGCCCGAAAATGAACGCGGCAGAAGATTGGGGCTTATTCAGCCCGCAAGCGGAATCGCAACTGCAATCGGTCATGGGGCTGCAGACCTACAACTCAATCCGTGCCATCGACTTTGTCAGCCAGCTAGAGGACGTCGACCCAAGTCGTATTGGTGTCACCGGCGCCAGTGGCGGGGGAACCCAAACCTTTATGGTTTCCGCGCTCGATCCCCGGGTAACGGCATCGATGCCCTGCGTGATGGTCTCCACCGCCATGCAGGGAGGCTGCACCTGCGAAAATTCGAGTTGTTTGCGCGTCGGGATGGGAAATATTCATTTCGCCGCCATGTTCGCTCCCAAGCCGCTCGGCTTGACCGCCGCGGATGACTGGACCAAAGAGATGGTCACCAAAGGCTTTCCCGAATTACAGCAACATTTCCAAATGCTGGGGGCCCCCGACAACCTCATGCTCCACTCACGCGTGGAGTTCGGCCATAACTACAACTTGCCCAGTCGTCAGGCCATGTACGCTTGGTTCAACGAACATCTGCAGTTAGGCAGCAAGCAACCGACTCAGGAAGGCGAGTTCCCGCGTCTGTCGAGCGCCGAAATGACCGTGTGGGACGCAGCCCATCCGCAACCGGCCGGAGGTGACAAATTCGAAACCGCCTTGCTCGCAACCTGGCATGACGACGCCCAGCGGCAACTGCACGAGCTCATTCCGACCGACACGGACTCGCTGGCCGAGTTCCGTCAAGTCGTCGGCGGCGGCATCGACGCCGTGGTCGGGCGCGGCTTGTCCGCGGCCACAGAACTGGAATACGAGCGCACCAACAAATGGGATCGCGGTGACTTTCTGGAAATCGTCGGACTCGTGCGCAACAAAACCCATCACGAAGAGCTGCCAATGGCCTTCTTTTATCCTTCTAAGTGGGCGGGCGACGTTGCCATCTGGCTCGATGCGCGGGGCAAATCGGCCTTGTATGACGCGGCAGGTCAACCGGTCGCCGCAGTGCAACAATTGCTCCAGAACCAGGTGGCGGTGGTGGCAGTCGACCTGTTGTACCAAGGAGAGTTTCTCGCAACCGACCCTCCACAAAAAACTAGACGTGTCGAAAATCCTCGTGAAGCGGCTGCATACACCTTCGGCTACAACGCAACGCTCTTTGCGCGACGCGTTCACGATGTCCTGACCACGATCAGCTTTGTGCAGCACCATGAAGAAAAACCCCAACACATCTTTTTAGTCGGGCTGGGCAAAGCGGGCCCTTGGGCAGCCGCAGCACTGGCCCAAGCCGGTCACCTCATCGACCGAGCCGCCATCGAAACGGCCGGCTTCCGCTTCCATGATGTCACGGACCTGCATTCCCCCGACTTCCTTCCCGGAGGAGCCAAATACTTTGACCTGCCGGGCATGCTTTCCTTAGCGGCCCCAACCCCCCTGCTACTCGCCGGAGAATCGGCAGAGGGACGCCAAGTCATCGCCGCCACGTACCAGGCAGCCGGTGCGGCGCAAGCGCTGCAGGTGGCGGCCGAATCGCCCAGCGCGTCCGAGGTGGCCAGCTGGTTGTTGACGCAGGAGTAAGGCACCTCACCGTAGTGTGGCAAAGCGTCTGCTTGGCTCACCGGCCGGACTGCGCGACTAAACTGGCGCTGCCCAGCCGTGTGTAGCCGAAGCTGCCGCCGCTGTTTGCTGGTGGTCGCGCAAGCCAGCGTGCTGGTGGTGGTGTTGTCGCCTGCCTCGGCGAACTCATCAAGCGCCGGCAGAACGCAAGGCACTGGTTACTTACCAAGGCACTGGTTACTTACCTAAGACACTGGTTACTAATTCCCAAGATCAGGCCACACAAGACGTGAAAAAGGGAAGAGCAAGGTTTGGGAATCTAGACTTGGGAAATTTATAGAGACTGTGGCGTTAGACTGTGAAGCTAGACAGTGGAAATCTAGACAGTGGGGGCAAGACGCCAAGTAAGGTTCTAGCCAACGTTTTATCGTCCCGGCTTGGCAGTGACAGCTTGGCAGTAACGGCTTTTCGTTCGGCGGGCCTGTTCCCAGGCAGCGTTGCCGCGGGCTTTTTTTAGGGCGCCTGACTGGTCAGGGCCATTTTCTGTGGGCCATAATAAGGGGCGCTACGTGGAGTTCCTCAGCGCGGCCCCTCGGCAACCCCCAGGCTTGCGCCTTAGAACCCGTTTCCAGGAGCTTGGTTGGATGCCGGAAGAACCTCGTGACGATGCGGGCCGTATCCCGCCAGATGCTGCCGCCAACAACGCAGACACGGCCGCCGAAAACGCAGACCAGACTGACACCGCCGCCGAGCACACGGAGAATACCGGCGCGGCCAGCGGCCCAGACAATCCTCCGCCGGGCCAGGACAACGGCCTGCCGGGCCAGCAGGACCACTCGAAACAAGCTGACAACACCGTGCGTCAGACGGGCCGCGCGGCGGCCAGCGACGAGACCCGCCTGGCTGCAGACCAAGGCCAGCCGAGCCCGCCAGCGGCGACAGAACGTACGCTCCCTCCCAGTAATTCAGCAACCAGTAATTCAGCAACCAGTAACCCCAGCACCGGTAACCCCAGCGAGGACACGGTCACCAGCGATATGACCCTCCCGCCACAAGCGTCTGTACCGCCAGGCAGCAAGCGAGAAGTAGCCGCTGGCCAACAAGAGGAAGGCCTTGTGCTGAACGAGGAAGATGAGCGGTTGCTGGACGCGGTTGATGCTGAACTCCAAGCCGATCCGGACGCCACCGCAGTCGCGCCTGCCACACCGGGTCCCGCCACTTCAGGTCCTGCAACTCCAGGCCACGGCGCCAGTGACGTCACCGTCGCCCCGCGTGATGCGCAGACCCAGGCAGGTAGGGAC
>JAKVBY010000026.1 GCA_022446825.1 Pirellulaceae bacterium | reverse complement strand
TGCGTCGCTTCGTTGACGCTGGTTGCGACACCGTAAAGATTGTTCTCGACAACAAAAATAGCTGGCAAGTGATAAACCTTAGCCATGCAGAGACCTTCATGAAACGGGCCGATAGAAACAGCCCCATCGCCCAGAAACGACACTGCCACATGGCCTGAATCGCGAAATTTTTCTGCAAATGCAATTCCAGCAGCGTAAGGCACATTGCCTGCAACAATGGCTTGAGTACCTATATTACCGGATTGATCGTCAAACAGATGCATCGATCCGCCTCGACCACCCACCCAACCAACATCAAGCCCCATGATCTCTGCCATCGTGCGCCGAACGCAGTCGCGCAGATCGGAGTTATCACGATATGACTTGAACTCCTCCTGGGGAGGTGCATAGTGCGCAATTGCCTTGGCCAGAAAATGATGATGAGCCCGATGTGTGGAAGTAATTTTATCATCACTTGTTAGGGCTAATGCGGTACCAACCGCCACCGCCTCTTGTCCAACACTGCTATGAATTGGCCCATGAACCAATTCCGTAATCTCCTGTTCGAGGAGACGTTGCTCAAACTGACGAATGATCTCCAAGCAGAAATATCCCCACATGAGTTGCGTTGGGGTTTGTTCTTGCCAATAAGTTTCATCGGCTGTAATCGAAACCACATTCGGATAATCGGCACCGGTCAATTCGGAAACATCGGGAATCGCATTTCGTATCATCATGGATGTATCTTCGTTTATTTGTTTGTGCTTCAATTACAAATCCAGCAACGTGAGCTGTGCGGCAAGCTTCACCCGCAAAGTAGATTTCAGCCACCGCTAACAAGCGTCATGATTTCGATCGTGTCCTCGTGCGACAAATTCAAATTGCTCAACCCTTCGCATGATAACCGTTGAGAATTATGGAGAACAGCAAAGTAAGGCCACAGAGAACCCGCTTCGTTGAGTAATCGAGACCGCAATTCGGGGTTTTGCTGGCACACATCTTCGAGCAGCTGTTCCATTGTCTCTACATGCAAGGAAAACTCGTGGTCACCATGAGCAAAGCGGGAAAACCGTGAGGGAATCTTCAAGTGGATCAGCATCCGATAACAACTCTGAAAAACCAAGCAAACAACAACCGCTTGCGACAAGCAGGATCTTTTACACCATATCATTCTCAACTAACATCTCGCCAAGTCGCACCTGGACACGTCGTTTCAATCCTGCAAAAAACTCTGGGGTATTAAAATATGGCAATTCGATTTGCGGACACTCCTCGTGGGATTCAGCCGGCATATCATAATCATCGTCAGTAAAACCATTCTCTCTTTCCAGTTGATAACCTCGCAAAAAGGTACGGGTAATCAGATCTTCAAGTTTCGGTACGTCGATCTCTAATCCCGTGAGCGCTTGAATTCCATCACAAACTTGGTCGTGCGTCATTCCCGCAAACTTGCAGATCCCCACAATGTCGTCACGAATCGTCATATATCCCTTATCGGTAATCGCACTCACCCAATAATCCAAATCGGTTTCCCGTTCTAATAACAAGAGAAACATCGTACGCATCGACATATGCCCGCCAGCCAAGGCCCAAGGATATCCCGGGTTCGTTTGGGGAAGATATGCGGGAAACTCCACACCTTTGCAATGCATGGCAAAGCTTGTCGCATCCAGTTCTTCCGACAACCGCATGGTGCCCTGTCCGACCTCACCCATTTCACCTTCCCCAAGTCGTCCGATAATCTCGCGCGTCTTGGCATAGTCGCCATAACTCAGGCCATCTGCAATCGGCTTGTCCGGGTAGCGTTTGTTGTACTCCATCACATAGGAAAGTGTCGTACCGCACGAAATAGAATCCATTCCCAACTGATCAACCTGCTCCACGAGTTCCAGTGCCTGTTCGATGTCAAAAATACCGATATTGGATGCCAAAAGATTGAGTGGTTCATAATCCAGCTTGGCTCGAAAAGCACCCGCCTTTCCTTCCTGATTACGGTCGTAGACGTTCTTATGACAACTGATGCCGCAACGAAAACAAGACTCGTCTTTGACGACATAAGGCCCTTCTTCCACATGAGGACGATAAAGGGGCACCGAAGCGTCGCCGTTCGTCGGCACAAAGTTCATCTCCGGCATCGCGTGCAATGGGTTCAACGCTTCATAATTAGCCCAGGTTCCACCCCCTCCATCGCCTTTCCCTTGATCACGAAAACGTCGACTTCCTTCGCCCCGCGCGACAGCTTGGTTGATCGACTTCAATTCGGCAGGTTGTTTTGTAGCGCGCTGATCCGCGACATCAGCCACGATCGCCAAGAGATTTTTCGAACCGAGCAGGCTTCCCATACCCCCCCGCCCGCAATAACGTGATTTTGGATCACCACTCTTAAGCTGATTCTCGGTAGAAAGCGCAACGGCTGCGAAACGCACCGTTTGATAGTTTTCTCCCGCCGGTCCAATAACGGCAAAATGTGCGTCGGGAAATCGTTGATGTAGCTTTTGAATCTTGTCATTCACCAGCAACCCGGCGAGTTCCGTGCCATCCAAAAATTCAAAGCGTGTCGCCTCATCATCACCGGTACGATAAATCCGCAGAATCGATGGTCGAGCACAGCGGCCAGTAAAAACGGCTTCATCAACGCCCAAATAGCGTAATTTTGTGCCAAACTTGCCGCTGCCAGCAGACCACATCGCTGAGGGTTGGCCACTGAGAGCTCGCTTTAACGGCGAATAAGCCTGAAAATAGGTTCGCAATCCTGTCATGAAATCCGTGCCACTGAGTAATCCCAAATTCATGACCAACGTCGCGCGCGGATCATAGGCATCCTCCACTGCCAAATCTTTCAAGAATTTGAAGCCACGCGCAATCCCGCCAAAGACATCCTCGTAATCTTGACAGGCCACCTCCTCAGCCCGTACGCCAGCTGCCGATAGGTCTACGTAAAACCGCTGAAAAGAAAACTCCCAGGGCGATTTGCTTGCTACAGACGCTTGATCTTCTGACATTTTTGCCTCCTTGGCGACGCGATTCGCGGCGGGCGGACCTGAAAGGTCCTAGTCTACCAAACAGCCATTTCCAAGGAAATCGTAACCACCTGCCAGCCACTCGGTCGAACGGTTGCTGCTGCAGTCGTCTGCGATCGTTTCTTCTCGCGAATGGTTGCGTTACAATCTCTCGGAAACAAACAACATCCACAGTTCGGACCGAACAGAAATACTCCGACCTTAACGTATTGCTGAGGCACTTTGATGATCAAGACAAGGCAAGGATTAAACACTTTTATATTTCTTCTTTTAGCCGGTTCTTATGTGAACCAGTTCGGACGAGCGGAAGAGGCCTTTGAATTGCAACCGGGCGACCACATCTGCTACATCGGCAATACATTTGCTGATCGCATGCAGCACCACGCTTGGTTAGAAACCTACCTTCACGCCCTACATCCGCGGCATGAATTGACCTTTCGTAATCTCGGTTTCCCAGGAGATGAACTAACCAATCGTCCACGATCGGATAACTTTGGGAGTCCCGATCAATGGCTCACTAAATGCGAAGCTGACGTCATTTTCTGTTTCTTTGGTTACAACGAAGCACTCCGTGGTACTGAAGCGCTAGACACCTTTGAAAATGACCTGGTCACTTTGATCGACCAAATGCAAAACCAAGAATATAACGGCAAATCCGCGCCGCGAATCGTAGTATTTTCGCCCATAGCGCATGAAAACTTACACACGCATAACCTACCGGATGGCTCTGAGAACAATACAAATCTAGCCCTTTATGCCTCCCGCATGCAAAAGATCTGCGCTGCCAAGCAGGTCACGTTTGTCGAGTTATTTTCTGCCACCAAAAAACTTTACGCCCAGGCCACCAAACCCTTAACCATGAATGGAATCCACCTACTGGAACATGGTAATCGTGAGGTTGCCAAAGTAATCATACGCAGCCTTATGCCTGACGCACCCCTCAGCAGTCTCCAAGACATGGAACGTTTACGTATCGCCACCCTGGACAAGAACTATCATTGGTTTAGCCGTTTTCGTGTTGTGGATGGATTTAATGTCTATGGTGGGCGTTCGAAGTTAGCCTGGCACGGTCAATCCAATGCGGATGTGATGCGACGCGAAATGGAGATATTTGATGTCATGACTGCCAATCGAGATCGACGGGTTTGGGCAGTCGCCCAAGGCAGCGACCTCAAAGTCACGGATGACAATCTACCGGAGCTAGTGCCTGTGGAAACCAATAAGGCGGGCCCTTTAGAAGACAAGGCTTTTCCATATCTAGGCGGTGAGGAAGCCATTGAAAAAATGACCATTGCCAGCGGTATGGAGGTTAATCTGTTCGCCTCCGAAGAGGAGTTTCCGCGACTCATCAACCCGGTGCAAATCGCGGTCGATACGGACAGCCGCTTGTGGGCCTCGGTGTGGCCGTCCTATCCCCATTGGAACCCCACCGAACCCGCTCANGATGCGNTNCTGATTTTTCCCGATGANGANGGTGACGGAAAAGCCGATGAGTGCATTGTCTTTGCGGATCAACTCAATAGCGTCACAGGCTTTGAGTTTTGGGGAGGCGGTGTGCTGGTCGCGGCCCCCCCTGAAATCTGGTTCCTCAAAGATACCGATGGCGATGATCAAGCCGATGTCAAAATCCGCATGTTACAAGGCGTTACCAGTGCCGACACACACCATTCAGCCAACGCGATCGTCCTGGGGCCTGGGGGCTGGCTCTATTGGTCTCGCGGAATTTTTAATACAGGCAATTTTGAAACACCCACCAAAACGCATCGCGTCGGAAGCAACGCGACGGGTGTTCACCGCTTTAACCCCAGAACTTTTGAGATCGAATTTCACTTTCCGATCGGTCCAAACCCGCATGGCGATATATTCGACCAATGGGGCTATCAATTTGTCAGTGACGGCACCAGTGGTACGGGTAGCTATGTGAACATTGGCAAAGGAATTGGCAACAAGCAATGGTATCAAAAACGGGTACGGCCAGTACCCGCCATTGGCATCTTATCCAGCAGCCACTTTCCTCCCGAAAACAATGGCAACTTTTTAATTAGCAATGCCATCGGATTTCTTGGAGTGCTGCAGCATGAAGTAAATTACAACGGCGCAGATATCACCGCCACGGAAATTGAACCGATTGTGGTTTCCTCGGACCCCAATTTTCGTCCCAGCGATCTGGAAATCGGTGGGGATGGAGCCCTTTACATTTCGGATTGGCACAATGTTTTGATCGGTCACATGCAGCACAACATGCGTGATCCCAATCGTGACCGCATCCACGGCCGCATTTATCGTGTGACCGCGAGCGGTCGAGATCTGGTCCAACCTGTAAAAATGAAAGGCAAGCCAATTCAGGAAGTCTGTAAAAACTTTTTCGCGTTGGAGAATTCAACCCGCTACCGTGCACGTCTCGAGTTGAGTGGCCGCGACACCAAGGACATTGTCAGTCAGGTCCGTGATTTTGCCTCAACGTTAGACCCACAGAAAACAACTTCGAACCGTGATGAAGCTCAAGCTCTTTTGGAGTGCTTATGGGTCCTCGAAGAACATCGCGTCCCCGATCTCGAACTGTTAGAACGAGTCGTTCAAGCGCCAGAACCTCGTGTGCGTGCAGCCGCCATTCGAACGCTGGGACATTGGGCTGGCCGACTAGAGAACTGGGAATCCACGTTAATTTCGGCTTCCCAGGATAACTCAGCATTGGTGCGAGCCGAAGCGGTAAAAGCGGCCGTTGAATTTGAAGGCCTGTCCGCCACAGAAGTTATCTTCGAGGTCGCCACCCGACCCACAGATGTCGAATTAGATACGGTCCTGGCTTATGCGAAAGGAAAAATCAATGTCGACGCCATTATCCAAGATGCCTTGAAAACGGGACAGCAACTCTCCCCTGCTGCAGCAGCCTATGTTCTCCGAAATGCGACCATCGAAGACTTATTGAAACTCGACCGTACCGTTGCTGTCTACCGCGCCATCCTCAGCCGCAGTAACGCAACCGCAAATCAAATGTCCTCAGCCTTGCAAGGGCTCAGCGACATGACGCAAACCAGCAAAATCGACCTGCTCGTCGAGTTGATTCAACGAGCACAAAAGGGAGCCACGGCCAACGTTGCCGGTTTAGCTGAGGTATTCTCTCAGCAACCACTAGAGGAACTACAAAGCGTACGAGCTTTTGTAGAGGACTTGGCCGTGCATGGTGAAACAGAGGAATTCAAACGCCTTGGCTACATCACATGGGTTGCACTGACGGGGCCCGATGACGCCTTCCTGGCCGCCTCACAAACCAAAGCGCGATTGCGAGATTTCCTCGACGCCGTTCCTTCTGCAAGCGATGTTGCTCGGCAAACGCTGTACGAAAAAGTCCAGCCGTTGATTTTCGACCTGCCCACTCATTTACAAGCGGAACCAGGTAGTAGCGACCTCCGCCAACAGGGGATTCAGGTTGACTATTTCTATCCCAGCGCTAACAACGTGGCGATCGAAACACTCGCCCAGATGAAACCGATCGCCAGCGGAATCGTCCCTGAAATAACCATGAATGTGCCCCAGCGCGAACAAAATGATAAATTTGCTTTGCGGTTCACCGGGACGATACAAATTCCACAAGCGGGCAAATATACATTTTTCACAAACTCGGATGATGGCTCACGGCTGTACATCGGCGAGCAGTTGGTCATTAATAATGACGGACTCCATGGCATGGTCGAAAAGGCAGGTAGTATCGATTTGCCTGTAGGGTCGCACCCGCTCACCGTAACTTATTTTGACAACGGCGGGGGCGACGGCTTGGTGGTCACTTGGCAGGGACCGGGCTTCAAAAAACAAACGATTGCACCGGATGCACTCACCCTCGGTGATGGGGAAACCTTGCACGATGTGGCCATCCGGGCACTGGCATCTATCCCTGGTCGTGACACCGAGACCTTTGTGGCACTCGCTCGACTGATCCAGGCTGGCCGGCACCGTCCTGCAGCAATTTCCGCACTACTCCGTATTCCCCCCGAACACTGGGCCGAAAATCAACTGGCCACGCTCGTTGACAATCTGGTTGGATACCTCAGTGAGATTCCAGTCCGTTTTCGTACGGGCGGGCCAGCCCTCGAGGCGATCGCTCTGACCAAGTCGTTGTCTACAAAATTGCCGGAGGAAGTTGCCAAGGCAATCCGACTACAGCTAGAAAATCTCGACGTGCGCGTGATTGCCATCGGCACCATACCACACCGAATGATCTTCGATAAAGAACTCGTTGTTGTAGAAGCTGGAAAACCCGTTGAATTCCGCTTCTCTAATACGGATGCGATGCCGCATAACTTTGCGATCACCAAGCCCGGCTCTCTCCGCGAAGTCGGCGAACTAGCCGAAGCCACGGGTCGTGACAGCGACGCCATCGAGCGACATTACATTCCTCAAACCACCGATATTCTTTTGGCCAGCCGTTTGTTGCAACCGGGCCAAAATCAGACACTCAGCTTCGAGTCCCCCCAAGAACCTGGCGTCTATCCCTACGTCTGTACTTATCCTGGTCACTGGCGTCGCATGTATGGCGCCCTCTATGTCGTTGAGAACTTAGAGGAATATCAAGCAAATCCCGAGTCTTATCTCGCCACACCATCCTTTGAAATCCAAGACGAGTTACTGCAATTAGGATCCCGTGGCCGCGAATGGACATTCAATGAATTGGCAAGCGAGGTGCAAAGCTTGCCGATGGGACGCGCGTTTGAGGTTGGCAAGGAGTTATTTAAAGTTGCCAACTGTGTCGGCTGCCACAAATTAAATGATGAAGGGCGTGTTTTTGGGCCGGACCTGACAAAATTAGAAAAGAAAAAACAGACGTCCGAATACATTCTTCGCTCGATCTTAGAACCTTCGAAAGACATCGAAGAGAAATTCCAATCCTATACCTTCCTGCTGGCTTCGGGAAAAATTGTCACGGGTATGATCGTGGCTGAAAATGCGGATAACCTCCAAGTTGTGATCGATCCGCTGGCCAAAGGAAAGCCAACCGTCATCTCACGGGAAGACATCGAGGATCGCCAAAAATCAAAAGTCTCCTTAATGCCGCTCGGGCTATTAAACAAACTTTCCCGTGAAGAGATTCTTGATTTAGTAGCTTATGTCTACGCTCAAGGCGACAAAAAACATCCCTTATTCGCTGATCACCACCATCATGAATCCGATTGAACAAAATCGGGAGAGTAGATCGCCCTATGTCAGGCGCTGTCAAATTACCGGAAGACTTTGCGCACCATCTTGCTATCGACAATGCCGCAAGTCGTTTTGCGGAAGCACGCGAGGTGGCTGAGAAAACCGTCGCAGCTGGGATTCCCCTCTTCCAAAATCTCGACCACGCAGCGATCTTTACCGATCCTCCGCATCTTGTTTCCGGACCACTGAAGGAATTAGGTTACGTCAACGGCTGGGATGCGCGGTGCTACCCTTCTCCAGTCGACGGTTGTGACTACATCAATGTGTCTGCAAAGCTGTCCAAGGAAAGTCGCGCCCGCGATCGCGGCTGGTTTGATCACGTTGCTGTCGTGCACCCTGTAGATCACAAAGCTCGCGAAAAAATGTTATCTCATGGCTACGGCAATCCTTTCTTACATCACGTAACTTGGGGAATTGTCCCACCGGAACGCCTGCAGCCCGACGATTTTTCCTATGCGGCCCGCCTCGTGCCTTTCATGGTGCAAACCCGCGACCACATGGCAAGTGTCATCGGCGAACACCCCGGAACCCTGATCCTGGCGTTACCGTCGCAAGTGATTGGCGATTCGCGTTTTGGCGGCGCGGTCCGCGAATGGCTGGGTAGCACGCCACAAGAAGAGTTTCAGATCGAAACAATGCAAGGCGGTGGTTTTCTACTGCAATTCTTTGTTTTGCAAGGTGGACGGATCGAAGTCGCCTTACGGGTCGATACGGAACAAACATTTAATCCTAAAAGTGTTCGCAAAATTTCCACAGATGAAATCAGTACCAATCAAGGCAACGTCCAGTCACGCTAGCCTCCCCTGCCCCACTTTCTAATCTGGTGACCAAGCAACTCGCGGCTAGGTCCCCTGGCGATAAAAAGGTCGACACACATGACGAGCTACCCCGAGGATTTGCGTGCCATGGCGCTCGAGCATCTCTGGATGCACAATGCCGACTGGGAAGAAATGACGGAAACCGGTGAGCCTTTGATCATGGTCGATGGAAAAGGCCTGC
>JAKVBY010000025.1 GCA_022446825.1 Pirellulaceae bacterium | reverse complement strand
GTGAAGCGTTCAACATTTTTCGGCGGGATAGGTGAGACATGAGTTTTTCCTGCTGTGAGGGAAGGAACGTGTTTCGCGTTGAGCGATCTTCTGTTTTGAGGCGTCTCGTGACGCATCAAAACCTATGACACACCAAGCAAAGAGTGAAGGTTTTGTGGACGGTAGTTTGTATGCCGACTCGAGAAATCTCGCGAAGGCTGAAAGTCCGATACGACCTGATTGTAGTGTAAAATCATCGGGCCGTAGTCGCCCGTTACATATTTCGTTTCTTTTAAGTGAATGGGTTTCTTTGCGCAAAACAGTGCTGTGCTCAGGGGCGGATGCTAATCAAGGTTGCGATACGATCATTCGCTTGCGCGGCAGAATTGTTCGGCGAAGAGCGCACGTTGCGTTCGGGTTCAGCTGGGGACGAAGATTAATTGAGTGGGGGCTTCCTCGTCATCGGTAGGAGGGCGGAACTTGGTCTCCACTCGCATACCGACAGAAATTGTTTCCGGATGCTGCGCATCTACCCCATCCAGGCGGGCGACAACCCGAGGTCCTTCGTCCAATTCGATGACGGCCGAACAGTAGGGTGTGTCACGGTTGAAGCCTTGAGCAATCATCCAAGGTGGACCAATCGTGATGCAGGTAAAAGCCAACAGGCGTCCCGTTCCCGCCATCGGGATCCATTGCAAGTCAGCTTGCTGGCAGTGGGGACAGAGTCCGCGCGCTGGCACGAAAACTTCGTTGCAGGCTGTGCACTGAGAGCCCTTGAGTTGTCCGGTTTGAAGGAAATTAACAAAATGGTGGTCGTTAATCTGAGGTTCGTTCATGGATCACCGTCTTTCCAGAATGGTGAAAGTGCAGGTACCACCTGTGCCACCCATCGATTGGGCAGCACCAAAACGCAAGTCGGTGGAAGGTATCTGGCGTTCGCCCGCGGTCTGCCGCAATTGCTGCCAAACTTCAATCAACTGAGCGGCCCCTGTGGCGCCGACCGGATGCCCTTTGCATTTGAGACCTCCCGATGTGTTGATCGGTTTGGAACCTTGCAGCCGCGTCTGTCCGTCAGCAACGGCTTGAAAGCCAGTGCCTGGAGCGAAGAATCCCAAGTCCTCAATCGCTAAGATTTCTGCGATTGAGAAGCAATCATGCACTTCGGCAAATTGAATGTCGTCGGGAGTCAAACCTGCCATGGAGTAGGCCTCTCGTGAAGCGAAACGTGTGGCTTCGAGTGAGGTAAGGTCTGCGCAGGAGTGTAAATTGCGTCCGCTTGCTTGTCCCAATCCGCGCACATAAATCGGCGTCTCAGAAAAAGAAGTAGCCAATTCCTCGCCGACTAACAAAAGACATGCTGCACCGTCACTTATAGGACTGCAGTCGAATAGGTGCGTTGGCCACGCAATGCTTGGATTGGCCTGAGGGTCGGCGAGAAACGCTTTTTCGTCTTGCCAGTCAGGAATCGGCCAACCGTTTTTGGCCGCTTTTGCTAGCCGCGAATCCATGATTTCTTGGATCGTCCGTTGATGTTGTGCTTTCGGATTGAGCTTGCCATTTTCGTGACTCTTAATTGTGACATTCATTAAATGTTCGCGAGTCGCTTCATAGCGATTGAAATAAGCGGTGGCAATGGCACCGAACACTCCGGGAAATGTAAAGCCGGCTTGGCGTTCGAAGGGGCTGGCTGCTAAGGCCAGTCCTTCGGATACCTGTTCTGTCGATTGAGTGGACATCTGTTCGAAACCACCCACTAAAACCATGTCGTAAAATCCGGAGGCGATGGAAAAAACCGCCTCGCGAAAAGCCAGAGCGCTCGACGCACAGGCGCCTTCGGTGCGCGTGGCAGGTTTGGGAACGAGGCCGATCGCGTCGACCAGAATGGCGCCCCAGTGTGACTGTTGTACGAAGAAATCATTGGTGAAATTTCCGAGGTACAGCGCATCGATGTCATTCGGTTGGAAGCCCTTATCAATCGACGGAATCATTTCACGGAAGGCTTCGATGAACAGGTCCTTCGAGTTGCGTTCAGCAAACATTCCAAAAGGGGACATGCCAGCGCCCACGACAGCAACGCCGCGACCGAGTTTTCGCTTTTTTTCCATGGATATCACTCTTCGAGGGTTAAATATGGCGGTCTCGATCTTGCCAATAGGGTGCTCGTAATTCGCGTTTGAGTATTTTCCCGTAATTGTTTCGGGGGAGTGCCGCAACAAAATCGACAGACTTCGGTTTTTTGTAACTGGCGAGGCGAGATTTGCAGTACCCAATGAGTTCGTCTTCGGTCACCTGATGTCCTTGGTTGCGCGCCACGACTGCCTTGATCGCTTCACCCCAATCGGAATTGGGAACCCCGATTACCGCGACTTCCTTGACGGCAGGATGTTGAGCCAGGATTTCTTCGATTTCACGCGGATAGATATTCTCACCACCACTGATGATCAAGTCTTTCGAACGGTCCATCAGAAAAAGATATCCGTCTTCATCGAAATAACCGATATCGCCCGTGTGCAACCACCCATTACGGAGCGTAATGGCCGTCGCTTCTGGATCGCGCCAGTATCCTTTGGTCATGACCTCGGAGCGAGTCACGATTTCTCCTTTTTCGCCGGTGGCAAGGAAACCATCCTTGTCGTCGACAATCGCAACCTCGACCTCGCTGCGGCATATTCCTGCAGATCCAAGACGTTTGATCTGTTGCTCACTTCCTTCCAAGACGTGATCGCAGGAAGGCAGGTAGGTGATGGTCATGGGAGTTTCCCCCAGTCCGTAAATCTGAACCATATTAGGAAATTTCACGATGGCTTGCTGGAGGTCTTCGACCAGCATAG
This sequence comes from Pirellulaceae bacterium, assembly GCA_022446825.1. Classification (GTDB taxonomy): domain Bacteria; phylum Planctomycetota; class Planctomycetia; order Pirellulales; family Pirellulaceae; genus JAKVBY01. Next base: position 10,105 of record JAKVBY010000025.1, on the reverse strand, counting down.
GGGCCCCACCCCAAATCAACGCTTGGAGAGAACTTGTGTCTGTCTGATCGATCGTTGGGCAGTCGACGAATCGCTTGATCATCGCAGGTGCAGCGAAGAGGTTAGTGACGTTTTGTGCGGCAATGGTTTCCAAGGCGATTTGAGGATCAAACGATGTCGATTCCAAGAATACATGCGTGGCAGCTTTTCCGATGTTAGGTAGAGCATAGAGTCCACTGCCGTGGGATAAGGGTGCGGCGTGTAGAACCACTTCGGCATCACTGAAATTGGGGCAGATGTCCAAGTAGAATCGGTCGGTCATGCCCCAGAGATTTTGGTGCGTCAGCATGGCCCCTTTCGGCCGGCCTGTGGTACCAGACGTATAAAACAGCCACGCCACGTCGTCGGGATGCACATCCACATCTGAAAAAGACTCTTCTTCTTCTTCGAGTAAGCTTTCGTAGTTGTGCGATTCTTTGCTTGTGGGTCCTGTTGTGATGAAATGTTGGACGTCAGGGATCAAGTCGCGAATGTCTGGGACGGACTTATCGAATTCCTCGGTGGTGAATAAAGTGGACGCCTGCGAGTTTTCAATAATGTAGGCAATTTCGTGCGGATGGAGTCGAAAGTTGATTGGTACCAATCCCGCCCCAAGCTTGAATGCCGCAAACATTGCTTCTAGCATTTGTGGGCCGTTGGTCATCCAGAGCGCGATGTGATCATGTGTCCGTACACCCCGTTGTTGCAAGGCGTTCGCGAGGCGATTGACGCGCGCCTCGAACTTTAAATAGCTGAGGCGGTAATCGCCTTGGACGATTGCCGTATTGTCGGGGTGTGCTGCTGTGGCCTGAGTAAGTAGCGAGGCGATATTCACGAGAGGTTCTCAGCTCTTATGAAACCAATGAAAATTTGATGTTTGGGAAATTGTTCTGTAACCAAGCCGCGTCCCATGAGTGAAAATGAAATTTATGGGACTTGGGGCAATAGTGGTGTTACGCCATCCTGCGGGTCTCGTGGATAGACTGCCTTGTGATGTTCGAGTTTTGCCAGCAGGCGTTGCATCATCAGACGTAACTGCTGAGGCTCAGTATCTGCCACATTGGTTGATTCGAAAGGGTCCCGGGCAAGGTTGTATAATTGAAAGTGTGAGCCGTTGGATACATTGGTAGGAATGTAGTGGTAGATCACTTTCCAGTCATCAGCGCGAAAAGAGGTAAAGTAGTTACTGCGGTGAGGCGCGTGAGGATAATGCATGAGGAATTCTTCGGTCCGTTCGGGGTCCGGGTTGCCCGTGAGTAACGTGGCTAGACTTACTCCATCGATGATATGATTTTGCGGCAGACTGATTTCCAATAAGTCGATGATTGTCGGAAAGAGGTCATGCACGGCTGCCAACTGTGGCTGAATCGCTCCGGCGGCAATCGGCAACCGCTGCTGATGTCGATTTTCGGAGTTTTGCTTGGCCCAGGTTGCGATAAAGGGAACACGCATGCCACCCTCGTAATGGGCTCCTTTTTTACCTCGTAACGGGGCAGCGCAGGCTACCGCATGTTGGTGTCCGAGGGGTGCATCAGAGCCGTTGTCTCCCAAGAATAAAATAAGCGTATTTTCTGCTACGTCGAGTTCATGTAAATGATCAAGAATATCCCCCAGCGACTTGTCCATTCCTTCAATCAGCGTGGCAAATGCTTGCGCTGCCTTAGATTTTCCCGACTGTACATAGTTTGCCGCAAAACGGGGGTCTGATTCAAAAGGTGCGTGGACGGCATAATGAGACATGTAGAGAAAAAAAGGTTTGTCAGATTTGACTGCTTGTGAAACGTGTGACTTTGCTTCGAGCGTCAAGGCCTCGCTTAAAAACGTTTCCGTGCCATGATAGGCTTGAAGGTGTGGGACGGCGTTTCTACCGCGTTTTGTGCCGTGGCCAAAATTCTTTTGGGCGTAATAGCTTCCGGGTTGTCCGAAGGAAGCTCCGCCGACATTTACATGAAAACCCAGATTGCGAGGTTCGGCACCCTCGCTGTTCTGAGGTCCAAAATGTCCTTTACCTATATGGATCGTGTGAAAGCCTCTGCCCTGAAGTAATCTGGCCAAAGTGACGTCGTTTTTTGCGAGCCCCTGCCATTGCCAATCGAGTGGCCCCCATGGACCACGATTGTTCCTGCCGGGATTGATCCAGTTTGTCGTGCGATGCCGCGCAGCATTTTGACCGCTCATCAGAGAAATACGTGTGGGGGAGCACACACTCATGGCGTAAAAATGATTGAAGCGGACACCAGATCGCGCGATTTTTTCCATGTTGGGAGTCTGGTAAAAATCATTCAGTGGGTAGCGTTCAGGGACGCCAGAATCGTCGGTCAAAAATGGTAGTGATGTGTCCATGATGCCCATGTCATCGACTAAAAACAGCACAATGTTTGGGTGGTCCGGTGTTGCCAACGTGACGGAGGATACTATCAGCAAAAAGGCAACATTGGTCAGGGCAGAAAGAAAAAATGATTTTGTCATGTGATGTCTTTCATCCGAAGATCAGATTCACCAAGCGGTACGGCAGCGAGGGTGAGCCGCAGTACGAAATTTAATCAGGTCAGCAGTAGCTTGTTTCTCACACAGGATGGGGAGATCAAGCTGGTTGCAGTTGTAGGAATTGGACCCTCTGACCAGGCCAGGTTCAAGACCTGAGTGCGGAACCTGGCAAACTTTGCGTTTGCGCCTTTGCTCAATACCGATGTTTTGTGGTTTCCAGCAGGAGTGAAAATGTGTTGTGAGATTCATTTGAGTTTTTGGGCATTGGGAGCCAGCAGGGTTCGACAAGTAAAGAAATCGAGTAAACGGCAAGAGTGGTACTCTGTGGCGGCGTACGTTACTCGTTGGAAGATCCAGCCCCGGCCTATTGGATGCGATGATTGTGAAATGGCGGTCAACAGAACGACAGCTCGAACTTACTGGCTGACGAACCAGCGTATCGCGTGTTGTTGCGTGTCTTTGCGAAATTTCAAGGTATAGGGGTCGCATAGCCAACGCGCGACGTAGCCGTCCGTGCGCGGTAGAAGCCAGCCAAAATCCCAGCCACAACTACGATAGCCGAGGGGAATGGCAGGTTGTACTCGGACGACTGGATTTGCAGAGGCCATGAACAATTGTTGTTCGGTGTAATAATAGCAGGCACCAAGATGAATAAACACTTCATGCTGGATTGCTGGCAGGTCTGTTTGCAGGTCATCGCAGAGACCCGTTACGGCAATCTTAACTTCGGCACCACCTGTAAACGCCTCGGTCAATGCTTCGAGACTTCCACTGGTGGCAGCACCATGGCAGTCGTGAGCAAACACTTCACGCCAGCTGGGACGCACCATAAATTCAAAGTATTCGAACTCGTAAATGAAATTACTGCTGGGAGCATTTGTGTTTTTGTCAAAACTTTCCAACTCATGATATTTGGGCATGTCTGGCCAGTCGTCGACGGGGCAGATTTGAGGAGTTCCTACAGCAGGCTGGCCGTCAAGAAATGGACGCGCAATCGCTTGATGCCCATCCTGGTTGTAGAGAAAGAATGACATCGACTCGCGCGGTCCAAAGCCATCTGGTAGGGCAACCGGCATGCGCAAGTTTTCGATTCCTGCTACCCATTGATCGTCGAGCAGATAGGTAATTCGGAAATCCATTACCTCTCGGATCAGTTCTTGGCTCTGGGAAGAGGTGTCGATATGTTCGTTGTGCCGAAAGGCCGTCCCCACACGTAGGTCGGCGCCTGCGCGAATTGCCTGAACTAATTGATCGCTACTGCCGAATTGGGTTTGTCGCTGGGAGTCAAGTTTCAAGACTGATTGCCATGCTGCAGACATTTTGATTTCCGAAGTGGTGCTGATATCTTTGACTTGTTCGTCTGGGGTTATGCGTTTCCCCTCTGGACAGGACGGTTTCCTTGGGTGTGAGGCCGCAGGCAACGGCGAATCAAGTACAATCTATGAGTCAAGCCTCAGAGTCACTAGTTTATAATGAATTCAAGTGAAGCTGGCGATGTTTGCCGATCTAATTACTGCCCATGAGATTCTATGCTTCCTGCTCGCAAAATAAAAAAACAGCTGCTGTTTTTCATGACACTGCTGATTGTTTACGCTGATAACCTCGCAGTTGCTGATCCGAGCAATGATGATGTCGAATTTTTCGAAGCTCGTATTCGTCCCCTTTTGGTACGTCGCTGCCTGGGCTGTCATGGCGGTGAAAAGACGCAAGGCGGACTTCGTGTGGATTCGAGGCAAGCCTTGATGGAAGGGGGAGAATCCGGGCCAGCCATGATGCCTGGACAGCCGGACGCCAGCCTATTGATGAAAGCGGTTCGTTACCAAGATGCGGCTCTTCAAATGCCTCCTGAGGGAACGCTGCCATCAGAAGAAATCGATCTTTTAGAGCAGTGGATCCACAGGGGCGCTAGTTGGGGCGTAAAAACCGACCCATCCGCAGTCAGCCTGGATGCGAATCATTGGTCTTTTTTGCCTCTGGCGGCCGTTGAGTCACCCGCAGATCCGAGCGGATGGGGCACGAACCCGGTCGATGGTTTTATCCGGAGACGACTCGATCAGCAGGGCTTGTCACCGGTCCCGTTGGCAAGTCCTCAGACCTTGATGCGGCGAGTTTATTTTGATCTGGTCGGACTGCCGCCAGCCTGGCACGAGGTGGAAGCATTTGTTGAAAACTATTCCTGGGAAACCTACCGCCAATTAATTGATCGGTTACTCGAGTCTCCCCAATATGGTGAAAGGTGGGGTCGCCATTGGCTCGACTTGGCACGCTATGCAGATACCCAGGGTGGCAGTGTTGATTGCCCCATTCCCCAGGCACATCTTTATCGCGACTATGTTATAGATTCATTTTCAGCGGACAAACCGTACGACGAATTTATTCGTGAGCAGATTGCTGGCGACCTGATGGATTCAGAAGGCCCGCCGGAAAAGGTACGAGAACGTCTGATTGCCACCGGCTATATCGGCCTTTCGCTGCGAAATGGGATCTTTAAACATTATCATCCGGAACTCATTATCGAGGACACGATTGATACGATCGGAAGATCCATCCTGGGAATGACCATTCGTTGTGCGCGATGTCACGATCACAAAATCGAGCCGATTACAACCGTCGACTACTACCGGCTGTATGGGATCTTCTCCAGCAGCAGGTACCCTTTTAGCGGCTCCGAATTACCCCAGTTTTCGGCCGGCGAATCGGTTCCTTATGTCCACCCGGAAGATTGGGCCCAAGTCCCTCTCCAGCAACGTCAAGCCATTGAAGAATTGCGTTTGCGGATCAAGCAGGAAGTATCGCAGCATCCAGCGCAACAGGAGTTAAGGGAGAAAAAGGCACGTTTAGCCGGTGACTTTGCTCGTTATCGTGAGATTCGTAGTCAGGGGGAATTTGATGCCGGCTTGCGCACCAGTATCGACGACCAAGACGTCCGTATTCGGGAAGTGATTGCCAAACTTGATAGCAGCAGTCGCGGTCTTTGGAATGAATTGAAAAAAATGGAGTTGCAAGCTGGTGTCACGCGTCTGTATGCCATGCGTGACGAAAATCCTCACGACGAATATGTACAGGTTGGCGGCGACCCCTTTGACGTAGGAACCCTCGTGCCACGAGGAATTCCTGAGCGATTGTCCAAGGGGACGCAGCTCCGTATTCCAGACGGACAGAGTGGTCGACTCGAGTTAGCCGAATGGCTGACAAGTCCCGACAATCCGCTTACTCCTCGAGTGGCCGTCAATTATGTCTGGCAGTTTCATTTCGGTCAGGGAATCGTAGCGACGGCAGATGATTTTGGATTAGGCGGTGCGCTACCAACCCATCCTGAACTTCTTGATTGGCTGGCGAACGATTTTGTTGCGCACGGTTGGTCCATCAAGCACCTGCATCGTCGCATCATGCTTTCCAGCACTTACCGTTTATCTAGTCTTCTTGATGCGAGGAGTGTCGAGATCGATCCAGCGAATCGTTGGCATTGGAGATGCGAACGCCGTCGATTGGACGCCGAGTCGATTCGCGATGGAATGATGCAGATCGCTGGTACGCTCAATCGAAGTCGACCGGGAGGCCATCCCTTTCCGGCCGAGGAGTCGTGGCAATTCAGTCAGCATGGACCCTTCAAGGCAATTTATGAATCGCCCTATCGAAGTGTCTACCTGATGACACAACGTATTCAAAGGCATCCTTTCCTGGCGTTGTTTGACGGTCCTGATACCAATCGGACCACGGCTCAGCGGAAAGTATCGTCGAAAGCCCTTCAAGCTCTCTATCTCCAGAACAGTTCGTTTGTTCATGCTCAGGCACATGCTTTGGCAGAAAAACTTGTGCAGTCAACGAGCGATTCCGAAGAGCGCATTCAACAAGCTATCCAACGCGCATGGTCACGTGCTCCGACGGAGAAAGAAATACAGGACTCGCTCCAATACCTCAAGCAATTTGCGGCGCAATGGAAACAAGACACGGTGGACTTGGCAGGCGGTTTGCAGACGGAACTGATGCTTGAGTATAAGTTCGACGGGAGTGCCCAGGACTCTTCTGGCCGTCAACGTCATGGTTTGCTACATGGGGATCCGACATTTGTGCCGGGCAAGTCGGGGCAAGCGATTTCTTTCGACGGGGAAGGGGATTATGTAGATAGTGGTACGACTATGAACGACCTGGGAAATGCCTTCGTTGTGGAATGTTGGGTGCGTCCCGGTCCGGAGCAGGCTCATTACGCCGATATATTTGGAAATCATCTGGGTGGTGGTCGTGGTTTTGTTCTTCAGCAAAATGGAAATGCCACCAATCAATTCCGGGGCTCAATGGGGGTTGGCGGTGACAACTGGGTGCTTAGTGAACCAGTTCCACTCCAGGTGAATATGTGGCAAAAAATCGCTTTTGTCCGTACGCCACGTAGCCTGCAGCTTTTTCTCAATGGGAAAAAACAGGTCGAAGTCCTTTCCACCGCGGTGATTGAGCCCAGCCCGTTCACCTTTCATGTAGGACTAGGGATTTCGGCGGTGGAAAGAAGTTTTTATGGTGATATTGACGATCTCCGAGTCTATCGGGGGATTCCTGAGGAATATCGTTTAGAAGCGAACCCACAGCAAGTCGAATTGGTTTCATGGTCGAGCTATGCTCGACTGTTGTTAACGGCAAATGAGTTTCTCTATGTGGATTAATGAAAAGTTGCGACGAGTCCCAAGTGCGATAAACGATTCTGCAAACCGCCGCACGTTTTTGCGTCAGACGGCCAAAGGTTCGGTTGCAGTTGCGTGTGGTGCTAGTTTACGTTCGCAACTATTGATGGCAGCGCGTCAGGAAGGGGGGCATCCGCTGGCGCCGGTTCCTAGTCATTTTCCGGCTGGGGCTCAAAATCTAATCATCGTCAATCTGACTGGCGGTTTATCACATATTGACTCGTTTGATTACAAGCCTCGACTACAAGCCGACCACGGCAAGACTTTGGACTGGCGTGGTCGACCTTTCTTTGTGAATGCGTCTCCGTTTAAGTTTTCTCCGCGTGGTGAAAATAACCTGATGGTGAGCGAGTTGTTTCCTCATCTTGGGAACATCGTGGATGATTTGGCGATTATTCGTTCGATGTACAACGATCACATTAGCCATGGCCAAGCAACGCTCTCCATGCACTGTGGTTTGACGACCATTCCGATGCCGAGTCTCGGTTCCTGGATCAGCTATGGTTTGGGTACCCAGAATCTCGACTTGCCTCCTTTTGTTGTACTTGCGGCGAAGTTGCCTTATATGGGGAATCAGGTTTGGGATAGCAGTTTCCTACCCGCGTACCATACGGGAACGCGACTCATTCCAGGCAATGATCCGGTCCCTTACTTGAAAAGCCCGATTGAATCCGTTTCATTACGTGCACTTGAGCAGGCAATGCTGCAGAAGATGAACCAAAGGCACTTAAAAGACTCTCAGCTTGACCCGCAACTTCGCGCCCGCATGTCGACGTTTGCGACTGCTGCGGGGATGATGAAGTTGGCCCCCCAAGTACTTGACGTCCATTCCGAAACGCGAGAAACCTTGGCCGATTTTGGGATTGGCAGTGGTGACAATCAATCGATTGCCTGGCAATTACTGGCGGCCCGGCGTTTGGTCGAAAATGGCGTGCGAGTGGTTGAGGTTGTCCATACAGGTTCTGGAGCTAATTGGGATTCGCATGGTGACATGCAGCACCATCGCCAGCGGGCAAATGATTTGGATCGACCCTTAGCTGCCCTTATCCTAGACCTCAAAAAACGTGGGTTGTTGGAGGAAACGTTGGTGGTGATCTGCACGGAGTTTGGTCGAGCGCCTGCGGGAACGAAAAATGAAAAGGGTCGCAATCACCATAACTCCGCATTTACCTGTATGTTGGCGGGAGGCGGGGTACGAGCAGGTGCGATTTACGGAAAAAGTGATGAATATGGCAACCTGGTTGCTGAAAATATGGTCCATGTACATGATCTGCATGCGACGATCTTGCATCTGATGGGACTCGATCACGAACGGCTCACCTATCGATTTGGCGGACGTGACTTCCGCTTGACAGATGTCCACGGTCAAGTGGTCAAGCAGATTTTGACGTGAGGACCCCGGAACGGTTGTTCTTGCCAATGGTCACCACGATTTGCGCATGGTGGGCCTTTGCTGCTCTTTGTGCGGGCTGTTTTGCGCACCAAGAGGTTGCGTTTCTAAAGATTGCTGACTCTCTACACATAGTAAAGAAACGAGAAGGAAAAGAGCTTTTGTTTTGGGAACGGGCATCTTTGGGTCGTGCGATAATGACCGAAGATTACTACTTTAATGTTTGAGGTATCGTGTGGGTTTCCTGTTCATTAGTATCTCCTGCAAGGTGTTTTCCGCGGAATCCTCAAAGGAGGCGATTCGCGCTCAGGCGGCACTGTCGGTAACGATGCGCGAATAACCAAGCCAGGTAAGAGGTTGGCAGGGAAAAGCAAATCCAAATCGGCGAGGTCCCGCTATCTGCTTGCTGGGAACAAAATGGCTGGATGCCTCAGCGGGCTTTTGCTGGTGGTGGTAACTCGAAGGGAAAGACGACTTTCCAATCACGTTTCATGTCGGCAACGACCCATCCCTTGTGACGAGCTTTCTTCAGACCATCCGAGAGGCCCTCGTCATAAGCCCATTCGCGTTCTTCGTCGGTGTGATGTACGAACAAGCAAAGTCGTTTCCCAGGGCCAGCAGCGACCCATTCAAGCATTTGCAAATCTCCATCCGAATTGCCAAAAGCAGCTAGGGGTCGACGACCAATGTGTCGTTCAATGGCGACGGGTTTGTTCGGCCCGTTGTTGAAAAAATACGGTTTAAAGTGACGTTTTAACTTAGCTGTACCACCACTCGATTCGAGTTGCGTGGGGAAAAAGCTACCGACGATTCGTTCTGGAGGAATTCCATACACCTCGGCCATCCAAGGGCGCATGAATTCAATGTCGCCTCCTGAAACGATGTAGTTTTTAAATCCGTGCGCTTGTAAATAAGTCAGCAATTCGAGCATGGGCTGAAAAGTTAATTCGGTATAGTAGCGTGGCAAATGCGGGTGTTTTGTCGTTGCGATCCATTGCTTTACGATGCGAGATATTTCTTCTGTGGAGGTCTCGGCATAAGCGGCGTGAAGTACCGGGAACCAAGTATGCTCACTCGAGAAAAAAGTTTTCCAGTCACTTTCGAGGGCGGCCTGGAAAGGCTGCGTCTGCCGCCATTGAGGGTGTTTGTTGAGTTGTGTTTGTAAGCGGTCGCGGAGAAACAAAAATTGAAAATAGATTGGTTTTTCGCTCCAGAGCGTTCCGTCATTGTCAAACACGGCGATTCGTTCAGCCGGCAAGACATAATCGGGCCCTTTTGTATCACAAACGGCACCTACAAAATCAATGATGGCCTGCTTTGCCGGCCTGTCATTCCATGAATGAAGCATCGCCTGTGGCTGTCCTGATGCAAATTCCGTCGAGAGAATCAGCAGGCTAGTGGCAAGTAATGCTAAAGCACGGGAAAGGTACGGCATTTTACTTTGTGGGATTGGCGAGAGGATTTATTTGCTGCGGATCCGCAGTAACTCAATTCCAGTACGCGTGGCGTTGATGCGAAACCGAACGACATAGAGGCG
>JAKVBY010000024.1:9574-19326 GCA_022446825.1 Pirellulaceae bacterium | reverse complement strand
ACAAATTCTGACAGCGGTCTCAGAATGTGAGCGTTCCCTTCAATTATCACTTGCATTGTCCGTCACTTGATGACCACAATTGGCTAAAGCTATAAATAGTCACAGTGGGGATAGTCAATTAACCCGCAAGGGGCAACTTTGGCCTTCTTGCCGAGCAATGCAGTCTTTCTCGCCTGAAGTGTACGTGAAATCCTTAGAAGGCAACTTGGCATCCGCTCGTGTTTCTTAAAGAGGTTCTGCTCGTCAAGCCGTAATGATGACAAGTCTAATGATCGTTGATTCGTCGATCCTTAGCACGTGTTGAGTTGAAAAGGTGGCAAATCATATGCGTATCACACTTTTGATCGTAGACGATCACGAAGTTGTCCGCAGTGGACTAAAAGCAGTACTGAGCAACACAGAAATCGAAATCGTCGCTGAGGCAGCAAATGGTACCGATGCAATCGCAAAAGCGATAGAACATGATCCACATGTAGTCCTTCTCGATATCCGAATGGCAGAATTAGATGGTTTAGCAACGCTTGAAAAGATTCGCGAAGAGAGACCGGACCAGCGAATTGTGATGCTTTCGACTTATGACAATCCAACCTACGTGGCGCGTTCCGTTGCGCTCGGTGCTGCGGATTATGTTCTCAAAGGGGCTCCACGTGAAGTTCTGATTAAATCAATCACGCGCGCGGCAAAGGATGAAAGCCCCGACGCCAACAGTATGCTGCGTTACGTCAAAAATGCCATGGCCCGACGTAAAGATCGCGGGGACAACAATGAGATTCCGCTCACCAATCGAGAATTACAGGTACTGCGTCATATCGCTTTAGGATTAAGCAATCGAGAAATCGGTAATTCTTTAGACATCAGCATCGAAACGGTCAAAGAACATGTGCAAAATATCCTTCGTAAAAGTGACGCCAATGACCGCACCCAAGCAGCCGTCTGGGCAGTAAGAAAAGGCTTGGTCTGAGCGTTCGCACTCCCCAGATTGGCCTCACTATCTTTGGAAGCTATTTCGCTCGTGGATGAGCTCGGTCATATGCCTCTCGCAATCCGGCAGTACTTACGTGAGTATAGATTTGGGTAGTCACAAGACTTTTGTGACCCAACAGTTCTTGCACACTCCGAATATCGGCTCCATGATCGAGTAAGTGTGTTGCAAAACTGTGTCGCAATGTGTGCGGTGACGTACGGGCATCGAGACCCGTTTCTTTCAGATATTTTTCCAGAATTCTCGCAACGCTGCGCGTGGTAATGCGGCGTCCAAACTTATTCACAAAAACAGGTGCCTGCGGACCCTTTGACTCGTGAGGCGATAGCACACGTTTCTGCAGGCAACGCTTCAAAGCTTTCACAGCATACGCACCCAGTGGAGACAAACGTTCCCGACGACCCTTTCCACGAACTTTTACCAAGCCATTCTGTAAATCCAGATCGCCGTCACACACGCCAACTAGTTCGCTTACACGCAATCCTGCGGAATACATCGTTTCCAAAAGGGCAAGGTCGCGAAGTCCCAGCGATGTTGCCTGTCCGGGGGCTTGCAACAACCGACTAATGTCCTCCGTAGACAAGAAATGTGGTAGTTTCCGTTCGGGGCGAGGATTACGTAACGGTTTCGCTGGGTTACTATCCGTGAGTCCTTCCCGCTGAGTAAACCGAAAGAAACTCCGCAGAGATGCCAGCTGCCGAGAAACGGTTGATTTCGCATAGCCAGCCTCATGTAAACCGGAAACAAAACCACGCAGATCAAGTGGAGTAATGTCTGCGGGTTTTGGTGTCGTCCCGTGACTTTCCGTTAAGAACTTGGCCAGCAACATCAGGTCTTCCCGGTATGACTTGATCGTCAGTTCCGCGGCATTGCGCTCGACTGCCAAGAAACGCAAAAAAGACGGAATCGCTGTAAACATAAAATCAATTAGAGAGTTAAAATCCCGTTGAACAAACGTTTTTGCGCACGCGTCCTGATTACGCAGCCGCCTCCCCACCTTCCTGGTTATCTGTCGGCAGAGGCAAATCAAAGCGGGAACTTTTTACTGAGTCATGTTCAGCAGTTTGTCGAACCTTCTGACTCAGGACCGCCGCATCGTACCAAGTAAAACTCAGTTCGGGATTTGAGGCATAACGCCCCAACATGCGCAGCGTTTGTGCGCGATTGTTATCATCAAATAAAAAAACATATCGCTCTTTGCCCTTTACGAGAGCCAACACGTTAATATCTTGAGACACTCCCGAAACCTCCTTGCTAATCCGCGATACACTGGGCACAGCGATCACCAGTTGTCCCTCTGATGAAAATGCCCTATCGGACATATCGGTTGATTGCCCACTGCAACGCCACTCGAGATTTTTCTCTTCTGGTCATCATTGCTAGCATTCTGATTGAGCAAAGCTAACCAACAGTGCTTGCCATCTGTGCGGTTTGAGAAGAACACCCGTACTACAAAGCTGTTCAAAACAGTGGTTGCAACGATGCAAAATCGCCCTCTCGACCCGACAATTCGGAAGAGCGTGTTAAACACTCAAGTCCACTGTCCACACAGCAATGATTTTCCAGAGTGGAAATCATTCACAACACAGTGGTGAAAACGGAAAAATCACAAAACTCTAGAAAGTGCTGAGCCGTCGCTGCTCTAAAAATTAATTGGGAGAACTGCCTAATGATTTGAAAACGTTTTTTATTCCTTCAATCACCTGAGCATGTATTTTCCGAAGGTGTTCTTGTCTTCAATGGCTTTGCCAGAAAAATCCGGCATTGGAAGTAAAAATCGCACCAACCAGTTTTAGTGCCTCAGCATGGCTGGTCGTCCTCCAAGCACAACAGAATGGCTGCGAGTTACGCATGGCCGTAAGGTTGAAAGACAAGCCGTGCGCTGTCTCGGCGCGACTTCACCGTTTCAGGTGCTTAACATTTCAACATGTGGTGCGAACGAGACAATCTCACAACCTCAGTATCCGCATAGCACTAGATGAGAAACGCAAATTTTGTTGTACCGATCATGCTGCTGGCAAAACAGCTTCTTGATAGCAACCGACAACGCAAGAAAGTCCTTTTCCACTTAGACGAGACATTCCATGCTAGCAAGACCGATTGGCTCACGGCAGTTAAATGGTTCACCAAAACGTTTACCGATTAAACTTCCCCAATGAGCAGCGTCGTCTCGGAGACGTTCCAAAAAAGTTGGGGATGTTTCTGGCCGACCCTCGACAAACTGGCTGTGGTAGCATGAAATGGCAGCTAATTTCTGTTCCCAGTATGCACTGATATCGAGAATGAATGCTGGCTGCGCGGCCATTTTCAGGTGGACACTGTAATAGTTGTAGATTCGCTGTGGATGAAACGGCTCGCCAGGGATATCGGACTTTGTCAACTTCGACCAGAAGCGAGCCGCCTCAACAAGTTCGACCGCTGCGAGATGATCCGGATGGGCATCCACCCAATAGGGCGCGAACAACCATTTAGGACGCATTTCACGCATGACCATGGCCAATTGATGCCGAGCTGCAAGCGTTGGTTCAAGACTTCGATTCGGCAACTCCAAATTGCCCCTCCACGATAACCCCAGTGTCTTCGTCGCAGCCTCTGTTTCCTGGCCTCGAATCTCTGCGGTACCGAAGGGCGTTGGTTCGCCATTCGTGAGATCTAAGACCCCCACTTTCTTGCCACCTTCAATGAATTTGGAGATCGCCCCCCCCATCCCTAACTCCGCGTCATCTGGATGCGGGGCGATGACAAGAATATCAAGTAGCATTTTCTACCTTCCGAATTGAAAGTTTGTCGTGATTGTATGTAGACTAATTGCTCTGGACGCCTCCACAACTTTTTGCGACATTCTGCCCTGCAACTCCTTGCTTGACAAAGGGCACAAAAACATCTTTGTGCTTTCTGACCAGCCGGCGAGATTGTCTGTCGGAATCAATCCTTGGTCATTTCAGTCAATGTTGCCAAAAGAACGATTACGTCTGCCGTTTTCCATCCTGCTCGGAACCATCTGCATTTCGTTGCTGGTAACAAGTGGATGTGCTCTCTTTACTCGGCCACCAGAGCGCAAAATCGAAAACGATGCTGTCCCTTTTTCCTCCAGCGCACTTTTGAGTGGTAAACGCTCTATCGGTCATGCTTTTGGTTGGTCGGATGCAGCACGCGAGATTGAATCGCGACTTGGGTATAAATAATAACGCCAGACGCGTTTTCTCTTTCAATACGGGTGTGAAACCGTCGCCAGACGCACTCCCTTCCTATTTTTACGAAGGCTTCGGGTAGGTTCAACCACCTATCGAAGTGCGGACAGTCGTCATGCTCAACAACCCAACTTTCGAAAAACTCTGTGACCATGCCCGTGAAGTTTCCTTAATTCAATCGATTCAAGAACTCCTTGAATGGGATGAACGTGTCATGCTGCCACCTGCAGGAGGCAGCTTTAGGGCAGAACAAGTCACCTTTCTTTCCGGACAGAATCATCAACGAAAAACAGATCCTCGCCTTGGTGAATGGTTGCAAGAGTTGGCGAAGAGTCCGCTCGCAAGTGATCCTCATTCCATCGAAGGGGCAACGATTCGACAACTGCAACGTGAATATGACAAAAAAAGAAAAGTGCCCCAAGAGTTAGTGGAAGCATTAACGCGCGAATCAATTCTTGGTCAGCAAAGCTGGGTTGAAGCCCGCAAAAATGACGATTTTTCTAGTTTTCAACCAGCGCTCCAAAAAATCGTCGATCTCAAACGTCAACAAGCCCACGCGATTGGATTCGAAGATGTTCCTTATGACGCCTTGCTCGATGACTTCGAACCAGATAACCGAACCGCTAATATTTCCCAAATCCTCGCAGAATTGCGGCAGGCTTTGGTCCCTCTCGTGGCTGAAATTGCCCAGAGTGGCCGATTGCCCAATCGTCAAATCGTCCGCCGGTCATTTCCGATCGACAAGCAGGCCGCTTTCGGACAGTCTGCGGCAGCGCAAATCGGCTTTGATTTCAAACGTGGTCGTCTTGATGTAACGCATCATCCCTTTTGCTCGGGTATGGGGCCTGGAGATTGCCGCATCACCACACGTTACGATGAACATTTCTTTCCGACTGCTTTCTTCGGTATTCTGCATGAAGCAGGCCATGGAATTTATGAACAGGGCCTACGAACAGAGTACTTTGGTCTGCCTCCTGGACAATTCGTTTCTTTGGGGATTCATGAATCCCAATCACGGATGTGGGAAAATCTGGTCGGTCGCAGTCGCGCCTTTTGGGAATGCTTTTGGCCCCAAGCACAAACCATTTTTCCAACCGCACTCGGTGACGTCACGCTCGACGACTTTTATTTTGCAATCAATGACGTTCATGCTTCTTTGATCCGCGTAGAAGCGGATGAAGCAACTTACAATCTTCACATCATCATTCGTTTCGAACTTGAGCAAGCGTTAATTAATCAGGACCTTGAAGTTGCTGATTTACCCACCGCATGGAACGACAAGTATCGTGAATATCTCGGAATTGAACCACCGAATAATGCGGATGGAGTTTTACAAGACATTCACTGGGGTTCCGCTGCGATTGGTTATTTCCCTACCTATTCGCTGGGCAATCTCTATGCCTCACAATTCTTTGAAGCCGCAATAAAAGAGCTCGGCAACCTGGAGGACTCTTTTCGGGTGGGTGACTTCGCTTCATTACGTGATTGGCTGAACACGAATATTCATCAAGTTGGCCAATGTTACTCAGCCGCTGAACTGGTCGAAAAAGTTAGTGGGAGCCCGCTTACTCCAACTCCTTTGGTAAATCATCTCCAAGATAAATACCGTAAGTTGTATGAGCTTGGCTAAGGATGTCCCCAGGTCTTTTTTTGATATTTCCCAAATTAACCTTCTCGAACGCAACAACCCAGCTTCGTCGCAAGTTACACTGAGATCAAGCGGCACTCAGGTCTAGTGGTCGTAGTTACGCAACCTAAAAGCCGCATCCAGCAGACATGAGGCGTTTTCGCGCAGCATTTTTTGACGAACCGGAGCTAGTTAAATGACGACTGCGGCGTGTCCTCAATGTAACGATAACGTTTCCATTCCTCCCGAAGCGAGCGCCGAGGCTGAGGTGCAGTGTCCACTCTGCAAAGAAACCTTTTTCCTCTCGGAAATGCTGGAAAAACTGCCTCCGGCTCTCATTATCTTGGATGATCCGGCAGCGCAGACGTTTCAAAGCCCCTCTGAAGTATCGGCGTTCGCAATTACTGCGGGCGAGAAAGCCGAACACAACAATCTGGCCACCGAAATCGATCTCAATATCGCCGAGTCGTCTGCTTTTGGTTCTTCAGAAAGCCAACCCCGCACACATGTTCCCGCGGGATCCAGTTCGGCAAAGTTAACAACTTCCACACGTCCTCGGCGAAAGCAAAACAGCTTGGCAAAAGAGGGTTTCAAAGTTCTCATGGGGGGAATCATCGGAATCTCACTCGGCCAGTTGATTTTGTGGTGGATCCCAATTTCCTCTCTGGGGATTCATCAGCGGGACCCAGCCAACATTGGTCGGGAACTCGCAAACATCCCCCCCTTCACTTACATCATCCCCGCATCAGTTCGTGAACATGCTTCCTCCGGCACGAGTAACACAGACAATCTCAATAGATCCCACGAACCGGCCACTCCTGAGGCGAATGCTCACGGCGACATTCCAACCTTGTCAGGGCTCTCCGCACCAACCACTGAAACGCCAAACATAAATATTAATGAACCGCAGCCCTCTCAGGGCAAGCAAGACTTGGAAGATCCAGCCGAAAACCAAACAACGCCTGGTCAAGACACGGTCGGACGCAACACACAGCCAGCAACGATAAATGCTCCCGAAATTGGGATCGCCAAAATTGGGGATGATCGCAAGGCATCCGACACTAATAACCCACCCAGCGAAGAAAACCTTCGTTTAGTCGGTGTCATCGATGCACCAACCATGCTTCCCACCGACTTACGAAACGCGCTGAGATTGGTACGTAGCGCCGGACAAAATTGGCGCGAATTAGGAAGAAACGCCTCAATTTCGCAAAAGAGAAAATCCTTGTCCAAGCTCTACGAAGCGCTGGCGTTGGTCGGCCATGTTGTAACTTTCCTTGATCCCAACGAACAAGAATCCATCAACCTCCAGGAAGACTTAATCACTTGGATGGAAGACTTTCGAAACGACACTAAAACCGTCCAAGCTCTAGGATCTTGGAGCACTCGTTGGTTAGACCAAACCGACCGCAAAAATGAAGGAATTTTCTTATTCGGCGATGTTACAGCAATTCAACAACAAGGCACATTTTTTGAAATATCTCTCGAGGTCAGCATTCCTAAACAAAAACCGAAAACATTATCAATTGTCAGTGCAATCGACCCGAGTTTGATCATAAATGTTGGTGAACCCCTGATTGCCTTTGGTTCAATTGTTGAGCAACCCTTGGAAAACTTGGGCGGTTACCAAGGAACGGCTGACCTGGTTGTGTTCCTTGGTTACCCATTGCCAGCCCACGAAAATACGCAACGCTAAAGGCTCACAACCGACTGGAAACGAAAACCTTGCCAGCCACCAGGTGTATTGCATATTTTTTTGGGCAAGAATCCGGTCGCCCGTTCGAATGACTGCTAGTTTCGCTGAGGGAGAGCACGGCTACTGTGAATAGACCGCAACCGACCAAGGATCGCTCCGACCATTCGCCAGTATCACCTTCGCCACCACAAGACGAATCTTCGGTCGTTAACTATCTCTTATTCGGACTATCTATTCCCGAACGAGCGCTCCGTTCAACCACAGCCGCCGTAGGAGGTGTGCTGAACGAATCAAGTCAACTGCTCGTACCCCAGTCATTTCGAGATTCCAAAACGTATTCGACTTTTATCCAGCAAATGCTGGATTTTGCAGTTGAGGACATCGGCGGTGTAACCTCTGAAAAAGAAAACGAAAACGAAAACGTGGAAGACTACGTTGCCAAAAAGGCCGTTAGTAGTTTTATCGACCTAGCGGCCTTACCGTTGCTTCACGTTTCTCCCATGATGGTATTAGCAATTGTGAGTGACGTTGCTTATGGCTCGCAAGCATATCTGCAAGAATTAAGTGACGAGCTAAAGCAACAAGGGGTGATCGCGGAAGATTCCACCATCGATCATGCATCCGATTTGCTAGACAACATTGGCGCTGCGTCTGCCAAAACGACAGATGTGCTGGATTTACCACCAATTTCCTTGGAAGGTCTGCGCAAAACAATCCGCCAAACCGAAGAGGCTGTTCGCAACATCGATCCAACCCAAGTGATTCCGCAATCTGAAGTTGTGCGTCTATGGGATGACATGCACGAAATCGCCGATCGTGAACACGTCAGCGTCATCGACGTTTCAAGTACGATGACCATGTATGCAATGGGAAAAGTTGGCAACCTTGGCCGCGGTGCCTTATCAACGGTTACCATCGCAGGAAATATGTTCGACAAACACATTCTCGAACATTATGCCAACGGCTTGACAGAAATAACCAACCGAGGTCTCTATGCCACGCTTGCCGATTCCAGTCAGCCTTACGTGGAAGCCATGTGGAAAAATTTTTCTGCGGACAAAGAGACCCTTACAGAGGAGTTCGTCTCGGGCCGTCTGATCCGTCGATTCTGTCACAGCATCCGAGCCTGGATGAACAATAAATCCGGGAAAAAAACGGAGGAGAAGAACCCCACCTTACCTTCGGATGCTACTTCCCAAGATTAAACGCTTATCAGGCTAATCCGGATTGCCTGCGGAAATAGTTGCCGTTGCCAAGCATTCCGCGGCTACTCCATCGCCAAGATCAGTGGCGATCGAAATAAAGCGGGCAATCTTTCCTAATTCATTTCCGGCAACAAAGGTAATAGGAATAAAGTGCAGCTTCTTTTCTTCATCGTCAGCTGTGAAGTTAAAACAATCATCCTCACATTCGATTCCAATCACCCGAAATGGCCTCTTGGCTCGCAAAACAATTTTCTTGGTTACCGTTTCACCTGGTTCCAACACCCCTAAAAACAAGGACGTCGGACTCACTGCCAGAGGAGACAAAACCCGCCCTTCGACTGGCAATGGTATTTTACGCTGCCGCGAATCATTTGTAATGATCATCAATGAATCGTTGAGATATCCAACGGGCGCACTCCCTTTCAGACGCACAAGCATGTCATAAATAGTACGATTGTCGCTCCGTTTTGTATCTAAAAATTCAACTTCGAGATTTTGATTTGCGCAACGAACATCTTCGATTTCCCAATCACTACGGCCAGCGTAGGTCACGCGAATTTGTTGCTGTGTGGCATCACCAAGATCCGTCTCCCTAAAGGCAACAACACCCGGTTCAAAAACGACATCGCCACGAATAAATCCTTTCACCATCAGACGCACTTCCGCGTAAAACGGTTGGTCAATAACGACAGTCAGTGTCGCACTTTTCTTGCCTAAAAATGACCGCGTGTTGTAGACGGCAACAACTTGGCTCTTGTCCCAGGTTTTCAATGACTGTTTAGTAATCGTCGGAGTCGTGCAGCCGCAGCTAGAACGCACGCTTTTTATGTGCACATCTTCTTCATAAATATTTTCGATTTCAAAAGCAAACGCCGCTTTCGCACCACGAGCGACCGTACCAAAATCGTGTTCAGAAACCTCGAACATTTTTTTTGCCCAATCTTGAGCGTTCAAGGATGCCGACGCGATCAGAGCCAAGAAAGTGGCCAACAAGAGGTGGCGTTTCACGAGATACTCCTTCGAAATCAATCTTGGATCTAAATTTTCGGAT
>JAKVBY010000024.1:4900-9474 GCA_022446825.1 Pirellulaceae bacterium | reverse complement strand
TATCGATTCTTCGGTCGATTCACGTGTCAATCCGTAGCGTTTTTCATAGCTCGTCACAGGGAAGTTCACGAAAGCGTGCTAGCACCGCAGGCGAAACCCTTCAGAAATTGAAAAGACATCCTGGGGCCAAACTGATTCCCCTAGCAAAAAACCTCGGCTAACATAGGGGGCGTTCATTTTAGGATGACTTCCTCATCGGTTACTTATCCAGGATCTGAAAATGCTGAGTTCGCTTCGTCAAAAGCTGCTAATTCGCCCGGTCGTTGTTGCTATGCTTTTCTGTTTTTTCGCGATCTATCAGACGCGTCTGGCCGTGGCATCCCAACCACCCACCTCAGAGGCAGATTCACCGACGTCACCAGATGAAGCGCAGCCCTCCGACACCACTACCGAAGAAGGTCATCCATTCCCTAATCGAATTCGTGCACCAGATTTCCCCAAAGACATACCGTGGCTAAACGCTAATGGGCCAATCAATTTACGACAGCTCCGAGGCAAATTTGTCTTGATTGATTTTTGGACTTATTGCTGTATCAACTGCATCCACATTTTGCCCGAGCTAAAAAAGTTCGAACGCGCCTATGCTGAGCAGGTTGTCGTGATTGGCGTTCACTCCGCTAAGTTCGATACCGAAAAGGACACACGCAATATTGAGGAAGCAATTCTTCGTTATGAAATCGCGCACCCAGTAATCAATGATGCCAATCACCAAGTATGGCAATTATTCGGAGCCAAAAGTTGGCCAACCATTGTTTTACTCGATCCGGAAGGTAATTACGTCGGCAGCCATAGCGGTGAAATCACCTTTGAAGACCTGGACGCTGTTATGAAAGCCGCACTGCCCTACTATCGCAAGGAAGATAAGTTAGACGAGCAACCTTTTCATTTCGACCTCTTAGCTGCAAAACAACCAGCAACTCCTTTGCGATTTCCTGGAAAGGTTCTGGCCGACGAACCGAGTCGTCGTTTGTTTGTGGCGGATAGCAATCACAACCGGATTGTCATTACTGATTTCGACGGCACGTTGATCGACATTGTCGGTACGGGATCGATCGGCCACAAAGACGGCAACTATGCTGAAGCCGAGTTCGATCATCCGCAGGGCATGGCTTTGCATGGCAGTACGCTCTATGTTGCTGACACTGAAAATCATCTTATACGCAAGATTGACTTAGTGAATCAAAGTGTGGAAACCGTCGCCGGCGTTGGGCGACAAGCGCGCGGACCTTGGCCAGGTTTAAATGGTATTAAGTCTCTTGATGAATTACCTGAGAGATTCGTCGGCCCGCCGAGCGATACAGCGCTCAATAGTCCGTGGGCTTTGTGGGTCCATGATCAAAGCCTCTACATCGCTATGGCTGGCTCACATCAATTGTGGATCATGCCACTCAACGAAAGTGAAATCGGTCCATACGCGGGGAACGGACGTGAAGACATCATCGATGGAATCCTACTCCCTCAAATCCCGTATCAACAAAAAGAAGCAGATCCGCTCAGTGGACAAGTTACGGACCTGCCTCAATATTCATCGTTTGCTCAACCAAGTGGTTTAGCTTCCGATGGTCACTGGCTATTTGTTGCCGATAGCGAAGGAAGTTCCATTCGTGCAGTCCCGTTTAAGCCAGATGACCTCGTGCGCACCGTCGTGGGAACTGCAGACTTGCCTCGAGGTCGACTATTTGCGTTTGGAGATAGCGATGGTGATCGTAATGCTGCGCAGTTACAGCACGCTTTAGGCGTCGTTTATCATGATGGCACGATCTACACCGCCGACACATACAACAACAAGATCAAGGCTATTGACGCGGCAACGGGGCACACAACAACGCTGGCTGGTACTGGCAACCCAGGATCCGCCGATGGAGATGGAACCTTCGATGAACCGGCAGGAATTTCCTTTGGCGGCGGACGACTTTTCGTCGCCGACACAAACAACCATCAAATTCGCACCGTCGATATACGCACAGGAGAAATCGCGACGTTGACCATTAAAGGGCTTCAGCCACCAACTCCGCCGGAATCTGCAAGAGAATACGACTTCGCAACAGCCGAGCAGGTTCATTTGGATCAGACAGACTTAAAACCTCTCAACGGCAGCATTACTGTAGCGATTGAGATTCGCTTGCCGGAGGGTTGGAAAATCAACCCACTGGCTCCCATGAGCTACTTCATCGGCGTTGGTGAGAGTACCGATCGCATTATTCCCCACTCTGCCGCAGGCGAGCACAAAATGCCTGTTCCGACGCGTAAAATTGAGCTCTCTTTACCAGTAAATGGGACAGGCAAGACAAAAGTCCAGATCGGCATAGATTATTTCTATTGTGAGGAATCTGGCTTCGGGCTCTGCAAAGTAGGTAGTGTCGCCTTCCAGATTCCACTCAACATCTCACCAGAAGCCAAGACTTCTCGTGTAACGGCCCAGTTCGAAGTCCAGCCCTAGATAACCTCCGGTGGCTGTGAATTCGACCCCAACCACCAAAAAAGCAGGCAAACCTAGAGCTCCGAAGCATTTACAACCCTTGAGTGTTTTCGCTAGAATCGTGGTTTGGCCTCGAATCGCGCGAGCAGAGGTTAGCCCCGGTGCGGTGTGCGCTAACGGCCAGCTACCGCTCCCAAGTTTTCCAGATTGTTCGATGAGCAACTGAGTTAGTGAGACATGTTTCAATCGCTTCAAGATGGTTTGCAGTCGGCATTTAAGAGCTTGCGTGGCAAAGGCAAGCTCAGCGATGCGAACATGCGCGACGGGCTAAAACTTGTTGAACAGTCGCTGATTGAAGCGGATGTAAATTTTGCCGTCATCCAGGACTTCATGGCCCGCGTCAGCGAAAAAGCTCTGGGACGCCGCATCCTGCTTTCCCTGACACCAAGTGAGGAACTTGTCGGTATTATTCGCGACGAGTTGATCGAACTGCTTGGACCGGTTGATTCTTCTCTTCATCTGCGAGGTGACCTCACGGTTTTAATGTTGTGTGGCTTACAAGGGTCTGGAAAAACCACGACTTGTGGCAAGCTATCACGACTATTGATTCAAAACAAACAAAAACCATTCCTTGTCGCAGCGGACTTACAGCGACCAGCAGCCATCGATCAACTGCACGTGCTTGGGGAACAAATTGGTGTTCCAGTCTATTCTGACAAGGATATCACTGACCCTGTTAAAGTCTGCCAGGACGCAGTTAAGAGGGCTCAGACCGAACAAGCAAATGTGGTTATTCTAGATACGGCTGGGCGGCTCGCCATCGATGAAGAATTGATGGCTGAACTGGCGCGAATTGACAAACGCGTGAAGCCAGACCAAGTCTATCTGGTTACTGATGGCATGACCGGTCAGGATGCCGTAAATAGTGCCAAGGCGTTTAATGACGCGTTGGAATTAGATGGCGTTATCATGACCAAACTGGATGGTGACGCCCGCGGTGGCGCGCTGCTATCTGTGAAGCATGTCACTGGTGTTCCGGTAAAATTCATCGGTACGGGTGAACATCTCGATGCACTTGAACCTTTCCGCCCGGAAGGTATGGCTAGTCGTATTCTTGGTATGGGCGATATCCTTGGTTTGGTTGACATCGCCCGAACTGTTGTCGATGAACGCGAGCAACAGCAACTCGAAGAAAAGCTACAGGCGGGTGAATTCACCTTGGATGATTTCAAGGAGCAGCTTGAAAAACTCGCACGGCCTGGATTGATGGGTAATATGCTCAAGATGATTCCCGGCATGCCAAAAATGGAAGAGGATATGGATACCGATGGCGAGGTCCAGCGGCTTCGCGCAATCATTGACTCAATGACATTAGACGAGCGTCGCAACCCAAAAGTGATCGATCCTAGTCGACGTCAACGTATCGCTCGTGGTGCGGGAGTGCAGTCCAATCAAGTCAATGAGTTGGTAAAGCAATTCGACATGATGGCACCGATCATGAAAAGCATGGCCGGCAAAGGCATCAAAGGACGCATGGACGCCATCCGAGAATTGCAACAAAGTGGGATGCTTGATCCAGGCGGTCGCGCCCCCAGAACAAAACAAGGTACAGGCAAGCGCATCAACACCAAAAATCGAAATAAAATGAGGAAAATGCGCGAAAAGGAACTACGTAAGAAACGACGACAAAACAAAATGCGGTGAGCATTATTGTCAACCATTCAAACAAGATACAAAATAATGACTTCTGTGAGTTAGGAGGAGATTTTTGTGGCAGTTCGAATTCGACTGAAGAAACTTGGTAGGCGACATCGACCATTCTTTCGCGTCTGTGCGATGGACGCTCGCACACCACGGAATGGGAAGGTGATCGAAGAATTAGGTTATTACGATCCCATGGTGGAAGAAACCGACGCGCGCGCCATTCTGAAGGCAGAACGCATTGACTATTGGCTGGGCGTCGGTGCCAAACCGACTCCCAAGGTAGGTGTTTTGATCAAAAAATACGGCACCAGTGGTACTCATCTTGACGCTCAGCAGGAAGCATTGGAGCGACTCGCCATTAGCAAACCCACCGCACCACCACCGCTGAAAGTCGAGTTACCCAAATCCGACGAGGAGACGGCCGCCGAGGCTGCAACGGAAGAGGCTGCAA
>JAKVBY010000024.1:0-4800 GCA_022446825.1 Pirellulaceae bacterium | reverse complement strand
CAGCCGGTGACGATGGTAGCGATAAAGCAACTTCAGAGGCTACCGCAGAGGATTCGTCAGCGGCAACCGAAGAAGCGGACAATGCAAAAAGTGAGTAAGCGCAATGCGCTTTGACGTATTGACTCTGTTCCCGGAAATGTTTCCTGGTTATTTGAGTCAGAGTTTACTGAACAAGGCAATCCAGCGCGGACTTGTCGACGTTCAAATCCATGACATCCGTGAGTGGGCTAAAGATAAACACCACAAGGTGGATGATCGCCCCTTTGGTGGTGGTCCGGGAATGGTTTTGAAAGTTGAACCGGTCGTTGAGTGCGTAGAAGCGGTACAACAATTCGACGAACGGAAAGGAAAAGTTATTCTCACGACCCCTCAGGGCAAACGATTCGATCAGCGCACCGTTGAAGATCTTGCCCAAGTGGAACGGTTGATTTTATTGTGCGGCCGCTATGAAGGGTTTGATCAACGTGTTATTGACATCTTGCAACCGGATGAGATATCGATTGGTGACTATATCGTGAACGGAGGTGAAGTTGCGGCGATGGTCGTGATGGACGCGTTAGTGCGAATGGTCCCTGGAGTTTTAGGACATGTCGAAAGTAATGTTGATGACTCATTTTCGACTGGTAACCGCATGCTAGAATTTTCCCAATACACACGACCAAGAGAATATCGCGGCTTCGAAGTTCCGGAGATTTTGCTCACAGGCAACCACGAACAAATCCAACGCTGGCGTCAACAAGAAAGCCTTAAAAAAACAACACAACAGCGGTCTGATTTGCTGAAAAACCCCAATACTGAAAAATAACGACACACCTCAATAGAGAGAAGAATCATGAGCCAACAAATCATAGGCCTAGTTGAAAAAAACAACTTAAAGTCCGATCCGCCGCAGTTCGAAATTGGTGATTCCGTCGACGTTCACACAAAGATTCTGGAAGGCGAGAAGGAACGCATTCAGGTTTTCAGCGGTACGGTGATCGCTCGAAGTGGCAGCGGAACTCGGGAAATGTTTACCGTTCGGCGCATTGTTGCCAGCCAGGGTGTAGAGCGAAAGTTTCCCGTACATTCACCACGTATCGAAAAGATCGAAGTGAAACGCTCAAGTATGGTCCGCCGAGCAAAACTTTATTATCTCCGTGATCGCGTTGGTAAGGCTGTCCGTCTAAAAGAACGGCGCCGGGTCTAACGCTCCCTCGTTTATGAACATGCTTACGGGTTTGTGCGAACGGCTTGGTCTCAATCGCTCCAAACCACTGGGAGCACGCGGGGAAGACATCGCCAGCAGATATTTACAACGACTTGGCTACAAAATCGTAGCCCGCGGCGAAAGTAGTCGTTCGGGGGAACTCGATATTATTGCGGTGGATCGTCGCACGGTTGTTTTCGTGGAGGTAAAAACTCGCCGCTCCGCAGACAAAGGCCATCCATCGGATGCAGTCGACCATGCCAAACAAAAGCGATTAACAGTTCTCGCCTTACAATATCTGCAACGACACGATTTGCTTGACTATGAATCTCGCTTCGATGTCATTGCGATTACGTGGCCGCTCGCTGCGAAACGACCTCAAGTAGAACATTTCAAGCATGCATTCCAGAGTACTACCGTCTAAAACGCATCTAGCTGAAATGCGCACCATCTCGATAGGCAATCGGATCTTTGATCCCCGCTTCTTCAAAACCGCGTTTTCGCAACAAACAAGCATCGCATTGTCCGCAAGCGACGCCATCAAGCAAAGGATCATAACAACTCGTGGTTAAAGCATAGTCGACACCTAGCTCAACACCACGTTGGATAATTTCTGATTTTTTCAACTCGATTAATGGAGCATGAATTTTAATGCGTTGATCACCAACGACACCCTTTTTAGTCGCAAGGTTGGCCAGTTGTTCAAAAGCAGCAATATACGCTGGCCGACAATCTGGATAGCCACTGTAATCGAGCGCATTGACGCCAATAAAGAGATCGGTTGCATTGATCGTTTCTGCCCATGCTAGTGCCAGAGACAGAAACACCGTGTTGCGAGCTGGCACATAGGTCACAGGTATATCCGTGTTGAGCACATCGGCGCTGGCACTCTTCGGCACATCGATATCGTCCGTCAATGCCGACCCGCCAAATTGTGCCAAATCGATGTCGACCACAATGTGTTTTGCAACTTGCTGATTTTCCGCTATTCTTGTCGCTGCTGATAACTCAATGTGATGACGCTGACCATAACGAAAGCTAATCGCATAGGGAACAAAACCTTCTTCCTTCGCGATGGCAAGAATCGTAGTCGAGTCAAGCCCGCCGCTAAGGAGCACAACCGCATTTCGAATTTCTGTCATTCGTTACAACCCGCGATTTATTGTTCTGATATAGACCCTGCTCAAGCGAATTACTTTTCGCTACCCACATCTGAAAAACGACGAACGGTCCTCCAGCGGATCGATCAGCCGCTATGATATGAGATCTCAGTCGCATTTACAGGTGGGGCTGTCGGTTACGGTAGC
This sequence comes from Pirellulaceae bacterium, assembly GCA_022446825.1. Taxonomy (GTDB): domain Bacteria; phylum Planctomycetota; class Planctomycetia; order Pirellulales; family Pirellulaceae; genus JAKVBY01. The sequence continues at coordinate 2,307 of JAKVBY010000024.1, read as the reverse complement.
TCAAGAATTCAAAAACCCTTGCAAAGCAAGAATCCATGGCACGCAACGAGCAATTGATTCGCCAGCACAAGATCCTTCAAATTCTAGAACGTTACAAATTCGGGAGACTTCTCAATCAAATCCGCGATGAGTTAGTCGATGAGCTCGGGTTGACATCCTTGCACTCACGTACGGTTCGCCGTGACTTAGAAGCATTACAAGCTGCCGGTATTGATGTCGATGTTCATGAAGAACAGAGGGGTAAGGTCTGGAATCTGGGAAGCGGCAACCGTGGCAGCTACAAGGTGACTGCCTCCGCAACAGAATTAATTGCACTTTCCTTGAGCCGAGATCTGCTCCATCCATTGGCAGGGACACCGTTCTGGCAAGGAATCGAATCTTTTTGGAGTAAACTGAGCGACGAACTTCCTGACTCCGTCTGGGATCATTATGAAAACTATCGACAGTTTCTTCACGTGATTGGTACGCCCGCCAAGAGCTATGACAAACAACATGGGATTCTGAGCACGGTTAACCGAGCGATCCAACAACATCGGATCGTTGAAATCAACTATCAGTCTGCTGGTAAACCCATCGCCCAGCGACGAATCGAACCCTATGCAATCGTCTTTCACCAATCCAGTTTGTACATTGTGGCAGCTGCAAATGAGGTTTCTGACGCCGAGGCTGACCGGATACGGCATTTCAAATTAGATCGTTTTCGTACTGCAACCGCCTTGGATGAATGGTTCAAACCATTAGCCGATTTCGAATTAGAAGAGCATCTGGCACAAAGTGTTGGTATCTTCGCAAGTCGTGCATCACAAAACTTCCAAATCAAAATTGGACCACGGGCCGCAACTTGGGTGATCGAAGATCCCTGGCATCCAGACCAGCACGTCGATCTGCAAAATGATGGCAGTATTCTGCTCACGGTTCAAGCGGCACACGAATTGGAGATTATACCACGTGTCCTGGCCCTGGGCGGAGAAGCCGAAATTCTCGCACCACAATCTTGCCGGGAAATGATTGCCACGATGATCCAGCAGATGGCATCTAAGTATAACGACGACCATTAGTTTCCAACACACAACCAGTGGAACGTCACTCTCGAGATCCGCCCAAGAAGAACACAGCGGTCAACCTCGGCCGACATAAAGCTGATCACGAGGCAGCACAATCGCTTCGAGCATTTCGACGTTCGCAGGTAGTGCCGCCATCAACAAGGCAACTTCTGCGATATCCTGAACACCGATCATAGGCTCCTCGTCCGCAGCTTGTCCGCTATCAACACGTCGCTCGGTCAAAATATTCCCCGGATGCAAACAACAGCAAGTGATGCCATGTTGACGGCCTTCTAATGCCGTAACCTGAGTCAATCCCCAAATGCCGTGTTTGGAGGTGGAATAAGGCGCCGAATCGTATCGGACGCGTTGAGCTGAAATGGATCCTAGATTAATAATCCGGCCTTGCTTTTGTCGTTTCATGATCCGCACCGCAGCGCGCGTGCAAAGAAAGGGCGCTCGTAAATTCGTAGCAATGACGCGGTCCCAAGCTTCTACTGAAAGCTCATCAATCGGCCCACCCTCAAAAGAACCGGCATTATTCACTAGCAAATCTAAACGCCCATAGGCCTCCAACGTGGCGTCAAATATCTTGTCGACTACATTTGCATCAGCGATATCGCCAGCAACTCCAACCACTTTCGCACCGAGATTCTCTAATTCTTGTCTGGCAGGTGTTAATGAATCAACGCTTTGTGAATTCACAACCAAGTGAGCACCTTCCTTAGCAAACCGCGTTGCAATCCCACGCCCGATTCCGCGACTCGCCCCTGTAACAATCGCAACTTTCCCCTCAAGTTTACCCATCGGTACTTAAATCCTCCCTTTGTTTTCGTGCGGACATTTGCCTGCCCCACAAAACAAGTTATTAACTCCCGACACTTAAGCCGGCGGACACTCAAAACGTTTGCCTGACATCAGCAACAACTTTTTCGGCTCACGATCTCAAGGCGTCAGACAAGAGACCTAGCATAGCGACTCACAGGCAGTACAACCAAGAAAACGAGCCTGCATGTTGATTTTGACATGATTGGCGAAAACCCTAAACATCGCCCTGCCGTCCACTCAGAAAGACAAGCTCAACTATAAGTCTAGAGACCCTGGCAAGTTTTCCACGGGCCCGCCTAACTGTCTGGAGAGGACTAGCAGAGGGAACAGAACCACCTACCATGTTCGGCCAGACAATGACAAGAAATCACCACGGTAAAGCAACGTAGCCCGGTCGGCCACCAAAGTCATGCAATGAAAAGGGAACCTCCTGATG
>JAKVBY010000023.1 GCA_022446825.1 Pirellulaceae bacterium | reverse complement strand
TCTCACCACAGCCGTTGATTATCGCGGCAAGGGGGAAAACGAGAATAATTCGCCTCGCAGGGCTTGCTGAACCTCTGCATCGCGAAGATGAAAAATCAAAATCGAAAATCCAATCTGCAAATCCGGTTTTCGCTTACGCAGATAGGCCATCAAACGCGCCGCCGCTCCCATTTCGTGAATCATCACCATTTGATTCGTCATCTGGTCACCGGCCGCAATCCTTCGTCGCAACGCACCTTCTCCCTCCGAGGTGACGATCTGCTCCAATCTTTTGGAAAGATCGCGATACTGCCGTTCCTCACTCGCGGACCACTCCGGAAAGACACTATACACCGTCTGTAAATGGGTCGCGCTAACACAATAGATACCGCCATGAGCTACGCGTGCAAACGGTTCACGAACGTCTCGAATTGGAATGACCTGAGCATTAATACCATACATTTCCGGACGATCCTTGCCAAAGTATGCCAGATAAACAGCCGTTGTTGGCGTCACCGTCTCCAAGTACTCAGCCAGTTGCGGCAGATCCTGGCCCCAATCCAGATTACTGTCGACTAAATATTCATACGCCCGTTCACGTGGAACCGCTTGGTTAAAATACGCCAAGTAATCTGGATGCACTCGCCAGACTTCGCCTGCAGACCAACCAAGCGCAACAAGAATCACAATCCCCATCAGTGGGCGTCTTCTACCACCCGTCGCACCGCGCCAACTCGACTTTATCCAATGGGCGTTGGCGCCGATCGCGACAAAAATGGCTGGATAGACCATCAAAGCATGGCGGTGCCCGATATTGAGAGAACTGCTAATCAACATACTCCAAAGCACACACCACTGTGCAGCCAATGGAATTAGATCAAAATACTTGTCGCACCAAACCGCAATCGGAGGATTCGGTTTATCTTCGGCACCACCAACCGACGGTTTGAAAAGACGCGGCAAAGCAACCACCGCCAAAAGTAGCAACACCAAGGTAGCAAAAGGGGTTTTCACTGCCACTGCAAACGGGAAAAATTGCCACCAACCTTCTCGTGAGCGTTCGCCATTAAAGAAAGCATTCCGTTCGCGGTGAGCCAAAACATAAGCCGTTCCATGGAGGTATGCTTCGGGAAGTACTCGCCAGCGTTCGAAGGAAGAGATCATCGTCGCGGGAAGACCGTCAATTTCACCCAACATTTCATTTACTGTCTTAAAACGATCAAATCCCTGCCATGCTGATTCATTACTCGCCGAATACCGAAATCCATATGCGGCCCAAATCACACACCATGACGACAAGCCGCATACTAAAACAGGAACAATCATGGCTAACAACTGTTGGCGCGAACGCTGCAAAACAAACTGCCTCTTGCCACCCAGATCAATCCGCATCGGCCGGCGAGAAACAAGCCGTAAAACGATCATCAGAACCGCCAGCGGCAAAATGACAACCGCCGAAAATTTTGATAGCAAGGCTGCCGGAATCGCTAACGCGCATCCCGCCAGGTTGTATCCAGTAAGGTGATTCAAACATCTCCAAATGAACCACACCGACAACGTTAGAAAAAGTGTCAAACACACATCCGATGTAGCCAACCTGCCATGCGCCAATATCGTTGGAGAGAGGCAAACCGACAGGAGTGAAATGAGTCCACCAAGAACGCCGAAAATTTCACGTGACCAACGATATACCACGACACACAACGCAGTACTCAAAACCAAAGCCGCTAAGCGACCAGACTGCAAGAGTTCTTTAAACGGATTGTCACTGCGAAAGAGAAATTCGTCGCCCACTTCCCAGACATTTGACTTACTCCACGCTTGCGCGTCATCGGGGAAATTATATCCCTGGATCCACGCCGGAAAAGCGAGCCAGCGTTGAGGAAGATTTCCATTCTCTGGATGCAGACGGTAATCGTTCTTCGACCAATAGGAGTAGCCCGCGGTCAAATGAGCAATTTCGTCATAAACCATGGATTTCCGCGAAATGCTCATGACACCCAACACAACATGGATCATTAACATTATCGCCACGAACACCGGAGCCCAGTTCTCTAATACGGACGAACGTGGTGTGGTGGAATCCGCAGTTTGCATTTCGTCTTTCATGGCTGGACACGCGACAACAACCGGCTATCGGCTAATCTAAACGTCGGGAATCCTGATGGTGGACGATTTACCGAGAAGGTGCAACCGCACCTCATCGAGTTCACGACCAAGTACTGACCGCGCAGACGATTTCCGAGCAGTCTGCTATGGTAAACTGGCGTGTCCTGTCCCCGAAGTGTCACCGCCATGCCCCAACTTCACTCCCAATCCTTTTTCAAAAAACTTTGCTTTTCTGCGTTGATCACAGCATTGTTCTTTGCTTGCCTCGAAGGCTCCTTTCGCCTCATCGGAATTGGTTCCCCCGAAGAATTAGCTGATTACATTGCTGTCTGGGATGTGCACTGGAAAAATGATTTCTTCCTTGGCGATGCTAGGCAACCTGGGTTTAACCGCGATGGCGTACGTGACCGAGAGCATGCACTTGCCAAACCACCTGGTGTCACGCGGATTGCCTGCATCGGCGACAGCGTCACATTCGGGTACAAACTCCCCGCATCTCAGGCTTATTCTTCCCTTCTGGAGCAGAAATTACTCACTCAGGGCAAGCGTGTCGAAGTCTTCAATATCGCCATGCCAGGTTGGACCACCCGTCAGCAACGCTATGGATATGAACGTATCGCGCGGCCCTATTCCCCCGACTTAGTAATTTTAGGGGTCTGCCTAAACGACGTTGCCGAGATGAAAGTAAACCTCACCGCACCGCCGCCACAGATCACCTCGTTGCTTTATCAAAATACAAATCTTGGCCGCTGGCTACTTCGTCCCCATGCACGTGAGATTTATCGCGTCGAAGAATTATTCGAACGAGCCAACGAACCTCGTATCCAAGAGGGCTGGCAGTTATTATTCGACGAGGTGGAACAAATCGCCCGAGCCGTCAGCAACGACGGCGGTGAATTCGTTGTGCTACTTTTCCCTTTTCGCATGCAAGTGGAACCCAACCCGCCGCAGGCCATTCCGCAACAACTTTTCCGCGATTATTGTGTCCATAAGTCCATTAGGTACCTGGATGGCTTAGAAGCCTTGGCCCCCTTAGGGGCCGAAGGCTTTGTTGACTACGACCACCTTTCCCTCCTGGGTGCTCATGCGATCGCCGAGCAGGTCATTCTACAGGGGATGCACCACCTTACTGACGAACACCCTGTACCTTTGTCAGTTCCAGCAAAATGAAACCTATTCAAACGCGCGATCACGACTGTTCAAAAGACTTCCTTTGGTTTTGCGTCGGCACATACCACACCCCTTATTTCTGCTTCTCCCTTTCCAACGCCGGTATCGCTGCAACTTGCTTGAGAACTCACCTAATTTCACGTACACACAACCTACCACCAGCAATTGGTCCAGGTCCCCATGGAGGCTGCTGAGCCATGCTCTTATCCACGCTCCGTCAGACGACAGCATTTTTGTGGTACGGCACTTTCCTTTGCCTTACGACCATCTGGGGCCCCGTAAAGACTCTTCAGGCGGACGATTCTGATGTCCGACAAGCCCCTCCTTCGCGTTTTTTTTACAACGACGATGGCGACCGTGCCGTCTTTCTTGCCCGTGGACCATTTCACATACGCCAATTCCATCACAGCGTTGACGTCCTTGTGGGCACCGGAGTGACCACCCTCGTCTACTGCGCCAATTTCGGCTCGGACCAAGCTTACTATCCTTCTAGAGTCGCTTCTTCTTTAGGCTGGCGTGAAGTAGAAAACACACGGCGCAACCCGCGTTACACGTATTTCAATCGCGTGCGTGAGGTGGGCGAATTGTTACGCAAACAGAAGATCGACTTACTAGGGACTGTGATGCGACGGGCTGAAGAACAGGGCCTGGAGTTCGTTCCTTCTTTGCGCATGAATGACACGCATTTTCTCAACAAGGTCCCTCCCGAAGAACATCCTCTCACCGGTGAATTCTGGTTAAACAATCGCGACCTAACCATTGATGGGGGTGCCCTGGACTTCAGTCATGAAAAAGTACGTGACTATCGAAATGCACAAATTGCCGAACTTATCACCGGCTACGCAACAGACGGAATCGAACTCGATTTTTCTCGCCAACCGACGCTCTTTGCCCCGGGTTCGGGGCGAGACAAACAGAATCTGATTACAGACATGGTGGAGCAGTGTCGCTGGCAGTTGGATCAAAAAAACAAACAAGACGGCAAACGCCGCTTTTTGATTGTGCGGGTGCCCCACACACTTGAATTATGCCAATACTACGGTTTCGATATTGGTGGTTGGATGATGGCAAATCTCGTCGATTACGTAGTCCTAGCGTCGCCAGACCGTTACTTTCAATTCGACATTCCTTTAACCTCATTCTTGGAACTTGCCACCAGGACTCACAGCAAGTGCCGCCTCATCGCGAGCCCTGACTCATACGCGGCTACGCCGTCGATGTACCGAGCAGGAACTGCCAATTACTACACGATGGGGCAGCAAGACACGTATCTCTTCAATTTTTTTACGGCGCGCTCTGAACCGCGTGAATACTATCCCTTCCAAGATGAAGATTACGCACTATTGCGAGACCTCAAAAGTCCCGTCACGCTCTGGAGCCGACCCAAGCATTTCCTCTCGGACGGCTGGTTTCCAGGCAAATCGGTAACCCTCGAGGACGCCGCGCAACAATATGAGATTCATCTTTACGTTGGTGATGACCTGATCCGCTATCAGCAGGACCACACTCTCAAGCAGGCACATCTTCAAATTGCATTTACACAACGTCACCCTGACGACGAATTTGAAGTCTCCTTGAACGGGCAGGTATTGCCCCACGAACAGGCCGACTTTCAAGAAAACGTTTACCGTTTTAAGCTTCGGGAAATACTACCCAAACTTGGTCACAACACCATTTCTATCCGCGTCATGAGATTTGCTTCGCAAGCCCGCCCCATAGTTTCTCGTGTCGAACTATTAACGGAGTACGACATCCGAGGCATTTTACCAGATAGCGAGGCTGGGCCGCACAATTCCGATCCGGGTTGAACGGGACGACGAACCTGAACCTCAGTATATGCCACACTCGCCTCAAGGTTCCATTGCACCACTCCTGTGATTTGGCTCACAAGTAAAGTTCTAGCGGCTGATAATACCGACCGAAATTTTGTTCCACGAGGAATTCTCTCCCGACAGTTCTTGGGTTAATGAAGGGAGATTCCGATCGGGTGACACTGCCTATGCGTGTCATGGATAGAGCATCCTCCTCGACCAACCAGTGGCACTTTGCTCATAGACAATCCGCTCGTGCATGCGAGCATCGCGACCATACCAGAATTCAATGGAATCGGGAACAATTCGATATCCAAACCAATGCGACGGACGAGGAATCGCGGCTCCTTCGTACTTTTCCTCCAACTCAGCCACTGCCTGCGCATAGACCGCGGTATCTGCCAGCTTCTCGGATTGAAGTGAGGCCGCCGAAGCAAGCTGACTCGACCGGGAACGCTGCCTCCAATAGGCATCGCTTTCTTCTTCCGTGATCTGCTCAACTTTACCGTCCACCCGAATTTGCTCTCGAATGGCGTCCCAATGAAAACAAAGCGAAGCACGCGGGTTAATCAGCAATTGCCTCCCCTTGAGACTCCGCGAATTCGTAAAAAAGGTGAGTCCACGTTCATCAACGCCTCGAATGAGCACAATGCGCACCGTGGGACGACCTTCGAAATCGGTCGTCGCCAAAGCGACTGCGGCTGGTTCCTTTAAACCGAGCTCACGAGCGCGCTCTAAGGCCGTGACAAGTTGCGCATAAGCTGCTTGAAATGTTGGATCGGACATAAACACTCTATCGGCCTACCTGGCTCGCGTGCCTCAGGCAAGCATTTTTCTCAAGGCAGGTTCTAGCTCAGGGTAGAGAAATTCAAAGTTATTTTTGGTTAATTTCGTTGGCACGACCTGGGAACTCGCAAGCAATAACCATTCTGCCATGTCCCCTAAAGCAAGCTTCGCCATAAATGCTGGCATCGGAAATAGAGTCGGCCGTCCCAGAACTCGTCCTAACGTTTTGGTGAAATCGTTGTTCGACACAGGGTTTGGTGCCACCGCATTGACTGCGCCGACGAAATTCTCGTCTTCCAGGCATCGCCTGATGACACGTACCAAATCTTGCAGCGTGATCCAACTCCAAACCTGTTGTCCAGAACCGATGCGACCACCAACCCCCATCTTGAATGGGAAAAGCATTTTGGCGAGTGCTCCCCCGCGAGGCGTTAACACAACTCCTATCCGTAAATTCACAACACGCATTCCGGCGTTCCGCGCTGGCTGCGTGGCAGCTTCCCAATCGACACACACTTCGGGTAGAAATCCTTCTCCTGGCGGTACTCCTTCATCACACAATTCGCTCCCTCGATCGCCATAGTAGCCAATGGCAGATGCCGCTATCAAAGTTTTGGGCGGTTCGGACAACTCTCCCAACTTGCGGCAAAGGAAATTGGTGTTCGCAACACGGCTATTCCGAATACGGTCCTTCTTGGCGGGAGTCCACCGCCCGCTCGCAATATTCTCACCTGCCAGATGAATCACGGCATCCAGGCCATGAAGCTGTTCGGTTTCCAAGGCTCCCTTGATTGGGTCCCAAAAGATTTCATTGGCGGAGGACGGATCGCGACGCACAAGTCGAAGACTTTTGTCTCCCGTGCCCTCCAGAGATCGAGACACTTCGGTACCAACTAAGCCCGTAGATCCGGTAATTGCAACGTTCATCGAGACTTTTTGTCCTTTCAGTCTACCCACCTTAATTGGTTCGTTTTCACCGCCTACTAGCCTTGCAGGATTATGGCAACACGGAAACGATTGCAAAGCCTCGCTTTCCTGCCTTTCGGCAACTTATTTGGCGGCCAGCATTTCACGGTAAAGCGCTCTGTAGATGTCTCCTCAACAAAGATTCACTGGCAAACGTCCCGACCAGGGGCCTTTATCACAAATTCGTTCACTGCCTTAACCGGCTCGGTACATAGCATGAACGCTCCTCAAGCAATAACGCCATNACCTGCCAGGTCATATTAGCGTGGCCAATCACTTTGACAAACCGGCGCGATAGGGCTTTCAGAAAACCCGCTCTCCAGAAGTCCTATTCAGAATAACAGTGGCAACTCGTCTTCAGCATCCAGGCAGACGCGGCAAATCCGATACGGTCAATCCGATACGGTCAATCCGATACGGTCAAAACTTTGAGCAAATCAATAATCTCCTGTCGTGTCAATTCTTTCAACAAATCCTTTGGCATCAATGACAAATGAGTTTCGCGACTTAATTCGATCTGGTCGATTTTCAACTCAAATTCTTTCCCGTCCGATCCCAAATACACTTCATGATCGCCCCCTTTACGCCGCGGCAAACCCGTCCATTGTTTCCCGTCCTTCGTGACAATCAGCCAGGGTGTAAACTGTGGCGCCATATCTTGACTCGGATTAAGAATCGCATCCACCAACCACGTATTTTTTTTCTCGCCGTGAGCCACTAAACGATGATGAATACTGCTTAAGTTTGGTCCCACGCGTCCACCTCGACCGTGATGTTGATGACATTTTCCACACATCCCGATCTTGCGGTGAAAGAAAATACGAGCGCCCGTTGCTCGATTCCCGACAGCCGTGAACAATTCATCCCAATCTTCGCTTACCAAGTCACTTACAACATTTGGTGACTTCCCAGACAGGACGCGTTCAATGGCAAGTTTTGCATCTGGCTGCTGTTTTGCGATCGCTGCCAAGCGATCACAATGGGATTCATCAAGCGAAACGCCAATTAACGACCGCAGAGCCTCATCTCGAACCTCTCGTGCTGGATTTTCTGCCAAGCTTATGAGGGAATCGACGTAGGATTCAGCAACGCCTGTCAACCCGCTAATGGCCTCACAGCGTACAACCAACGGACGCTCCTGGTCGTTCGCCACCTCCAAAACGATTTCCTGTGCAACACCCTGCGGACGTGCCGCCAGTAAACGCACAGTTTCCATTTGCTCGCCCACTTCGCCGTCCCTTAAGATGGCCGCCAATTCGTCCACAGACAGACTTTCATCGTTTGGGTCCAGCATCCTCAAACAGAGTTCTCGCATGGCTGTTGGCGTACTCGCATCCCGAACTTTCAACAATAAGGTCGCAGTGGAAGGCCGGTCACTCGGCGGCTTACCCTCTAATCTTGCTAAGGCGGCATTTGCTGCGACAAACGACAGGTAATCAATATCAGCACGCTGTAACAGCTTCACGAGATCATTCCGGTGCTCCAACAACCGGTTATCGGCAATCCGTTTGATCGCCGCAAAGCGGACCTGGGAGTTCGCGTGCGTCAGGAAATGGCGCAATTGCGAAGCAGTGAAGAATTCTCTCGCCGCCGGATTCCTCTGAGCCGCAAGAAAGAATGCCAAGGGAAACTCTTCTCTCCAAGAACTATCACGCCACCAACTCGAATCCTCTGCAAACGAGGCTAAGTGTTGAACCGTTGCGTGAAAGACAAGTGGGTCGGGGTCCCTTAAAAGCGTTCTATATTTTTGCAAATGGTCTGGNTCAATACCCTGAACTGCCGCTGCCCGCACAACCTGTGGCTGTCCTGAATCAGTCCACCTAGCAACCGGTTGTTTCCGTTTGCCAAGCTCACGGANAGCAANNGCCCGCAGACTGGGTGGGGTCTCTTGTTCTACGATTGCCTGCAAGCGTTGAATTAATATTGTTTCGTTTAGATGCGGTGAGCCTAGCAAAGCAAACAAAGCAGCCGTGGTCACGCGGATATCATGAGAGAGCGGAACTCGCAACTGGTTTTCAAGAAACCGAGTTCCCTCCGGTGTCGAAGCCAATTGCAAAGCTGCAGTCCTCCGACTGGGTTGATGCATCGAAAACAATCCTTGCCGGGGTGACAGAACTCTGCGATTCACTCGCAACGCGGCTGGTCGAATTCGCCAAATCCGTCCACGTTTGTGGAGTTGATAGCTACTCGAAACCCAATCGCTGATGTAGACCGCACCATCCGGTCCAAGATCAATTCCTACGGGGCGAAAATCGACGGGTCCTTCGACGAGAATTTTTCGTTCTGTGGAAACTAAACCCTGCACTCCACTCTGAACTATGGGATAAGTTTCAATACGATGATCTGCCCAGGAAGCGACTAAAATATTCCCGCGGTATTCTGGCGGAAACAGATCTGATTCATAGGCAACTGCCGCACACGGTGCTTCTCCGGTCCCAGCAATCATCGGCAGCGTTCCCGGGATTTCGCCATACCAAGTGATAAGTGGATTCACCCCGCTTCGACCGTGGCGATACTCATAACCATAATCGGCCCCCTCCAGAACCTGAATTAAGCGACACGGTGGCGACGAATCCGGATCGTTGTCCGTTCCAAAAACACGACCCAAAGAATCAATGCACATTCCATAAGGGTTCCACCATCCAGTCGATACACGCCGGAGATTCGCGCCATCGGCTTCGACAAAATAGGTCGAGCCACCCTCGCCACCACCTTCAATTCGCACTCCGTCTGTCCCGATTACCGCATACTCCGCTCCCAAGTTCTCGCCCAAACCAAATTGAAGATTACCCTGAAAATCGAAAGCCAATCCTGAGAGCCCGTTATGAGGATAGGTTCCAGCAGTTTCCAGTCGTACGATTTGATCAATTTTGTCTGCCTGCAGATCCCCATCGGTATCCCGCATCCGATGAATATCCATCCGCGTCGCCACATACAATCCACCGTCCGGATGAAACCCGATGTCCATGACGTGCGTAAATCCCTCATGAAACACGGTCCGCTGATCCGCTCGTCCATCTCCGTCAACATCCTCAAACATAAGAATTCGGTCGGCCAGTGGACCGTCGTAATCCTCCGGACGGAAGTGTGTATGACTTTCAGCCACAAAAATGCGCCCAGAGCCGTCCACCGCAATTCCCGTAGGGGTCATGATTTGCGGATGCTCTGCAACCAGTTCAATGACCAATCGCTCATCCAGTGCAACCGGCGTTTCAGCGCTGCAGCGGCCCCCTACCAACGCCCCAAACACGGAAAAAGACACGCTAATCGAAATTAAACAGCTTCTCATTACAGCTTCCACCTTCGTTTCCAACGTGAAATCACAGGTCGTCCCGACCCCCATTATCATACTTCTCCCCGCAACGTTCCGCATCCGGGTCGGGCGACCGTCGTGGTAGTACACCCCTCAGAGCGATAAAATAACCTTGACCCACTTTCACCGACGCCACACTTCACACAATCACACCTTGTGCCCCTGACGATGAAAATCACGACGCTCCCCTCGCTCTATCGAAATATCAACCGGTGGAGAAAGATTATTACTGTCCTGAGCCGATACGGTTTGGCCGATTGGATCAGCACGCTCAATCTTGAGTTTGTCAAAGACCAATTAAAGGATCGAGATGGAGAAGCTTTAGCCCGCCACACTCGAGAAGTCCGCATTCGTTTAGCGCTCACTGACTTGGGCCCCACCTTCATTAAACTTGGTCAGCTATTGAGTACGCGCCCCGACATCGCGGGTATTGAACTAGCGAAAGAGCTTAAAAACCTCCAATCTTCCGTGCCTGCCGACGCGCCTTCGGTGGCGCGCCAACTCATCGAGAAAGATCTCGGACAACCAATTGACGAACTGTTCAGCGAATTTGACGACGTTGCCGTGGCTTCTGCCTCCATTGGGCAAGTCCACCGCGCGCGATTAAAAACCGGTGAGCGTGTTGCAGTGAAAGTTCAACGGGCTGGAATTGAATCCGTGATCAACGAAGATCTTGAAGTGATTGCGGGATTGGCTCAACTCGCCGAACAAATTGAAGAATTTCAGGCTTACCGACCGACCGCGACCATCGCCGAAATGGCTCGCCTGCTTCGCCGCGAATTGGACTTCGGTCGAGAAGAACGCAACCTTCAATTATTCTCTTCCTCCTTCGCCGAAAATCCCGAGATAAAGATCCCCATCGTTTATTCGGAACTTTGCACACCCCGTGTCCTCACTATGGAGTGGATTGAAGGTATCCCCCTTTCATCATCCGAACAACTCATCGCAGCAGGATTTGATCTGCAACAACTAGCCACCTCAGGAGCCGAAGGCTATTTGAAGATGATCTTCCGAGATGGTCACTACCATGCAGACCCACATCCAGGCAACGTCTTGCTACTTCCTGGAAACGTCATTGGCCTGATTGATTTTGGCATGGTTGGTCGCATTGAGGAACGACTTCGGGAAGACATTGAAGAAATGTTAATGGCAATCGTTAACCGCGATGTACTCATGTTAACCTCGATCCTCAAGAGAGTTGGTTCAACTCCACCTGACATTGATCAACGCGGTCTGTCTAGTGATGTCGCGGACTACGTTGCGCATTATGCAAACCAATCTCTCCAAGATTTCAATGTCAGCTCTGCCTTGAACGACATGCTCGAAATTCTACACCGCTACCAAATCTCACTCCCTTCACAAGTGGCACTTTTAATTAAAACACTCATCACCCTCGAAGGTACAACTAAAATACTAAATCCTTCGTTTAGCCTTATGGAAGTCATGCAACCCTTCCATCGAAACATGCTACTACGACGAATTTCACCAGCACGTCATCTACGTAAGATGCGACGCGTAGCACTGGAACTCGAACATTTAGCGGAAGTTCTCCCCAGTCGGCTGATTGAAATTCTGGAGCAGATCCAGTCAGGAAAATTCGATGTCCACTTGGATCATCGCGGCTTGGGACCGTCGGTCAACCGACTTGTCCTTGGCATGTTGACGAGCGCACTCTTTCTCGGCTCGGCCATGATGTTAAGCCTCAAGGTGCCCCCGCTCTTGTTTCCCAACTCAGAATTGCTTCAGCAGCTAGGAATGCAAGAACTTTCCATCTTGGGGCTGATCGGCAGCACCACAAGTATCCTGATTGGCCTACGGATACTGCGCGCAATCATGAAATCAGGACACCTAGACCGAAAAGAATAGTCAGGCAGCCTCTTCGATGGGAAGTTCAACGTCACCTTGGGACGCTTTTTGCTGCGCGGTCCACTCTTCTAAGATGAGCTCAACTCGCTGATTTAAATTCTCAAGACCGTCTAAGATTTCATCTTGTCGCTGATCAATTTCTTTGAGAAATTCTATGCTCTCGGAAACATCCATCGCTGTTTTTCGGTCTCATTAGAAAATGGGCCAGTCATAAAGCTGTTGCTGATAAGTGATCGACACCCATTTGCCTGAAATATGAGTAAGGTCGCGTTCGTGACTTTCACGACGATTAGAGAAACTTTGCGGGCAGCCCTTCGCAAAGTCCCCATTACGATGCCTGAAAATTCGCTTGGAGGGAGGCTATTTTGCCGCGGCTTCAGTGAATTCCGAGGGCAAACTCAAGAACTGGCCTGACAAGTTCGCTTTCTCCCATGCTTGCCCCTCCAGCGCATCTGATCGCACTGCTGAGCCCTGAAAAAGCCTACCAGACGTCCAGAAATATCTCCGACTCGCTCAGGACGGGCTGTTGGTTTGGCTCACGAAAAGCCAGATAGGCTTTAAGATCGAGCTGACCAATGGTGCTGTATTGTCCGACAAAAATCATGTGGGGTCCCAAAATAAGACCTCTGACAACCACAACTAAAGGTAGACACACTCTCCTGACTTGCATTACACTAGGTCGTTTCGCAATAGAATGTGATCATCCAAATGGTGATGGTTTTTCTTCAAGCAACCCCGGAGCAATAATGGTTAAGTTATTCGTTCGAGACCGCGAGTCGATTCAGGAAGCAGTCCGCAGGTTTCGCAAGCTCGTTGAACGTAGTGGGATCAAGAAAGAAATGCGACGTCGCGAGTATTATGAAAAACCAAGTGAAATCAATCGCCGAGCACGGCTCCGAGCGGAACGTAGGTCGCGACGTAATCGGCTCATGGCGACTCGCTAGACGTACCTCTGCTCCAACCAACGTCTCGCCAAATCAGCTCAGATAGTATCTGCCGCTATCCAGATGGCTGAATCAGGTGCAGCCTAGCTTGCCTGTGACAAAAGGGCCGGCAATTTGCCAACAAAGTCGCGGATTTCATTACACACCCGCTGATAGTGAACGAGAGCCTCTGCTTCCGAGCTCGCCCCTCTTGCCAATTTTGGCGGATCGTCAAAGCCAACGTGTAAAACACGTGGTGTGCCACGAAATGTAGGACAATGTTCATCTGCGTGACCGCACACCGTCACCACAATATCAAACTCAATTGGCCCAAAGTCATCAACTGTTTGCGATTGTTGGCGTGAAATATCCACACCAGCCTCAGCCATGACCTGCACAGCAAGTGGATTCAATCCGTGTTTTTCAATGCCGGCTGAGTAAGCTTCGATTTCAGCAGAGACCAAGGCCCGCGCCCAGCCTTCGGCCATTTGGCTTCGGCAACTGTTCCCCGTACAGAGAAACAATACTTTGGTTTTCGAACCTTCAACTTGCACGTTGGTTATCCAGCCCCACGACTCAATGAAAAAATCGGTAACATAATGGACATGCCAATCGTTCCGACAACCGCCCCCATACCAGTAATCATAATCGGTTCAATCAAACTTGTGGTAGTCTTCAAGGCAGTTTCTACTTCCCGATCGTAGTACGAACTGACTTTCCCAAGCACGTAGTCCAATTTCCCGGTTTCTTCGCCGGAACTAATCATTTGAATCAACGTGTGCGGGAACAACGGATTGCCATCCAAGGCATCGCAGATCTGGCTACCCTGGGTGATCTCGCGCAAAACATGAGTCCAAACCCTCTCATAATAATAATTTCCCGAGACTTCCGCTGTGAGGCGAATAGCATCCAACACCGACACACCACTCTTCAGCATCGTAGCCAATGTACGAATTCCGCGACTGATCGTGACTTTTCGATAAAGGGGACCAAACACGGGAATATGAATCTTCACCCAATCCAACACCTTCCTACCCCGGTCAGTCCGCCTCCCTAACATAAACCCACCAATTAAAATCGAGCTGACAAGTAACCACACCCACCAGTAATGGACCAATCCCTCCGAGGTCATCATCATCCATTCTGTCGGTTTTGGCAGGGCAATCCCCTTACGTAAAAAGAGGGGTGTAAACTTGGGCATAATGAAAGTTAGAAGAAAAATCGTTACTCCAATTGCCAGGCACAGCATCACGCTTGGATACGCCATTGCCGAGCGAACTTTTGCTTGTGTTTCTTGTTCGTTCTGCATGTGATTGGCAATTCGGTCAAGCATCGCACCAAGACTACCGGTTTGCTCACTGGCCTTTATGAGCGAGACAAAAGTCCGATCGAAATGCTTGGGATGACACGCTAACGCCGTGGAAAAATCGTCTCCTTGCTCAACCCGACCCTTCAGATCTAACAGCACTTTTTTCAAGGTCAAATTCTCTTCTTGCTCGGAGAGTCCATGCAAGGCGAGCGACAAACTGACACCGGTATCTATCATAATGGCAAGTTGATTTACTGCATAAATCAGCTCACTCTTCTTGATTCGTCGAGGAAACAACTCCCCGTCATCTTTGCCATCGAAGATCTCCATCACTTCAAAGCCGTCTCGTTGCAGAAGCTGCCGAGCATCTTCTTGACTGACGGCTTCGACTTGTCCCTCGTGACTTCTCCCCAAGGGGTCGCGTACTTTATATCTGATCTTCATATCCCACTCGCTTAATGTTTCTTTAATTGGGTTTGCTCACCACCAACATGAAGCACTTCCTCGATAGTGGTGATACCTTCCTCAACTTTGCGAAAGCCATCTGTCGCAAGCGTAATCATGCCATCGTCAATGGCTATGCTCCTCAAATTCGCCACGGACTGTCCAACGACAATGGCGTCTCGAAGTTGGTCGTTTACTACCAACAGTTCATGTAGGCCAATACGGCCGACAAATCCCGTATTCCGACAGTGCCGACACCCTGCCCCTTTAAAATAATGCTCCATCGAATACCCCATCCGTTCCACTGCTTTGCGTAATGGTCGTGACGGTTCGAATTCTTGGCGACATTTCGCACAAACTCGTCGCACGAGTCGCTGCGCCAATACCATATTCAATGCCGCACCAATTAAGTAGGGTTCGACTCCCATATTTACTAAACGCGTGATCGCCGATGGGGCATCGTTCGTATGCAGGGTGCTGAATACTAGGTGACCAGTCAAGGCTGCCTGAATTGCAGTTCGTGCCGTTTCATCATCGCGAATTTCTCCTACCATGATCACATCTGGATCTTGCCTTAACAACGTTCGCAACGCCTTGGAAAACGTCATGCCAACTCGATCTTGAATTTGAAATTGATTGATCAACGGCAAATGATATTCAATCGGGTCTTCTACGGTACACACATTGTTTTCCATCGAAGCGATCTCGTTCAGCGCTCCATACAATGTGGTCGATTTCCCACTTCCGGTGGGCCCCGTTACCAGGACAATTCCGCTCGGTGCCTGAATATTCTGCTGCAACACATCAAGCACGTCCTCCGCAAAACCAAGATCGCGCAAATTAAGGGAAACACCACGAGTATCAAGGATGCGAATTACAGTCTTTTCACCACGGTGCCCCGGGAACGTACTCACGCGCAAATCAATTTTCCGACCATCTAACATGACGTGCACGCGTCCGTCTTGCGGAAGGCGACGCTCGCTGATGTCCATATCCGCCATAATCTTGATACGGCTGGTCACTGCAGCAAGGAGATGAAGTGGCACCTCCAATGCTTTATAGAGACGTCCATCAACCCGATTGCGAATTCTTAGGCACCGCTCAGCGGGTTCAATGTGGATATCACTCGCACCTTCCCTCACTCCGGTGTAAATCATGTAATTGACCAAACGAATCACTGGCGATCGTCCCGCCACTTCTTCCACATCGCTGATATCTTCAATCGCTTCCTCGATTAACGTTACTTCCGTCTGATCGGAATCATCGATGATATCATCCAGCACAAACACCTTCGAATCGGGCAACGTCGCAATCATTCGCCGGATATCTCTTGCCGAAGCTGCCACAATCTGCACTTCGTGCTTTGTCATCGAACACAGCTCATCAAACAAAAATAAATTAGCTGGCTCGGATACGGCAACTGTCAAGACACCACGAATGCAGAACAAAGGTAAGACAAAATTTTTATCGATGTACTCCCGCGGCAATTCATCAATCACTTTCGGATCGAACAATCGCTGCTCCAGTTTGGCGTAAGGAATCCCGCAATCTAATGCCAAGCACTCGCACACTTGATCTTCCGTACAAACCTCCAAGTCCACAAGAATTTCGCCGAGTAACTTGGCTGGCTGGCTCTGCTTCTGTAAAGCCAATGCCGAATCCAGTTGTTCTTTTGAAAGATAACCACGTTTAAGTAGTAGAGAACCGAGTTGTTGTGGCGATTTAGTTGACACGTTCATGGGAAATAATGGCTTCAAGTAAGGAACAGAATGGACTCAACAACAGATCTCACGCAAAATCCTTTACCGCATCAATAATGCTTCCAAAAACCTCGAGTTGGTGATCTATACGTGTTACTTCTAAAATTTTCCTATTAACCGAATTGCTTGTGCAAATCCTCATGTCTCCTTCCTTCGAACGGAGTGAGTCGTGTGCATCGAGCAAGGCAGCAAGCCCTTGACTATCTATGGTTTCGGTGCCATCCATATCGACGACAACTTTTGTACGTTCCAAATCCGTAAGAAAATGCACCAGTTGATCAGCTTGCCCCACCGACATTTCCTCTGGAGTGTGCACAACAATGACATCGCCAAAAATTTCCGTTGGCAAGCCGAGATCATCTCTTTTATTTTTGATGTCCGGGAGTGCTACCGGAGATTTAGCTTCGGAAACGCGGACAACCGTCTCATCCGCGAAAACCATATTGACTTTTCCCAGAAGTGCCTGCGGACTGAATGGCTTGGAGATGACTTCTAATATCCCCAATTGTTCGCTCGCCAATTGGTCGGTTAATTCGAATCCTTTTGCTGTCAACAGGAGTACTGGAAGGCAAAGTGTTTCGTCATTTGACCGGAGTGCCCTTACGAGGCCAATTCCGTCCAGGCAAGGCATTTGACAATCCGTTACCAAAATATCAGGCTGACCAGCCGCAATCATCTCCAGCGCCTCTTGCCCGTTCGTCGCGCACTGCACCTCATAACCAGCTCGTTGAAATATAAATTCGACGGCCCGGAGGATATGCCGTTCATCGTCACACAACAAGATCCGTTTTTTCATGCCGTTAGCTCCCGAAATCGCCTTCGCGTTTACCACACAAACGCTTTTATTTTTTAAGTAACGTGTCCTGTATTTGTCTTCACAATCGGTAGCGTCATACGAAAAACGCTTCCTTGTCCGACTTCACTGTCAACGCCCAACGTGCCACAATGAACGTCTTCCACAATGTGTTTTGCCAAAGGCAATCCTAGTCCCGTACCCTGTGCCATATGACGTCCGCGACCTACCCGAAAAAACTTTTCGAACACTCTTCCCACGTCTTCGGGACTCAGTCCGATACCGGTATCCGAGATTTCAACGATCGCTAAGTCACCTTCCACACGACTCCGTAAGAGTACATTCCCTCCGTCACTGGTATATTTAATCGCATTCGACAGTAAATTAATCGTCGCCTGCAACAACATGTCACGGTCACCATGAACCCCGATATACATCGAACTCAATGCCAGGCTTAATTGAATTCGCTTGCGATTGGCTGCAGGGTGCATCACGTCATGCGCTTCTTCCAATAGCTCATTGAGTGATCCCGCTTTCTTGCTCACCGCCACGACTCCGGCCTCGATGCGTGCAATATCCAACAAGTTGTCAATAAGTCGCTGTAATCGATCAACCTGACTATTGATCACTTCAAGAAACTCATCCCGAGTCGCGTCATCGACAGCATCGCGTCCTGAAAGTATTTCGACATATGCCTTGATTCCAGCAAGTGGGGTTTTCATCTCGTGACTGACTGCGGACACAAAGTCTGCGTGCTCTTTTTGCATTAACTTTTGTTCGTCAATCTCACACAACACAGCAAAGGCACCAAGCGACTCCTGCCCGTCACTCTCCCCACTGGACGACAACATACGACAGGTCGCCTGGTATAAATGCTTCGTTCCGTCTACATCGAAGAGCTCAATTTCTCGCACCCGCTGTAGCGACGTTTGGTGCCGGGTCATTTCCAAGAACATCTCGACCATCTCTCGGCATTGGACGACCTCGTGTAATACACGCGATTCTGTTGGGTCCGCTGAGATTCCAAATAAATCTGTGGCAGTTTGATTGACAACGACGATCTCGTCACCTGCATCGATCGCAATTACAGGACTAGAAATCGCATCGACAATCTCCATGGCTCGTCTGCATTCCGCAATCACTTGCCGTAACCGCACATCCGAACCCATTTTGGCTTGATCACTTTCTCGACTTCGAAGGTTCAGATCACTCCATCGCTGAGCCAGACCATGCAACAGAGACATTTCGGTGCGTCTGTTCTGGCCTGACATAAATTGGCGTTCCCAGCGATCAAGGAAATCCTCATCATGATGATCGAAATCAAGCAGACCTTTGATCGCAAGCTGTCTCTCCTGCTGTTCACTTTTCTCCCACCTGATCATGACGATCAAGCCGAGCCACAACTGCACCCCGGAGATGGACGAGATGACCAACCAGGCAGCCCCTGACGGCTGCAGTAAAGCAGGTCCACGGGCGTGTACTGCCGCAAACGCCAAAGGAGTCGTCAGAGTGACAAACAAGAGTAGGAGAATTTTCATCATCGAACTGTAAAACCGAAGCGATGGTTAAGTTTTGCGTCATCGTTTAGACGGTGGTCATGACGCAATTCGCCACATTCGACCTAAACAACTTTAGGTTAGGACTTTAAGGGTGTCCAAAGATTGTTGAGGCCTTTTCGCCACAAACGTCGCTTCGGGAGCACACCTGACACTCGCCGCTTCCTAAGTACGGTACAATTCTAAGGCCAACCCCGGTTATGACGATTATCCCAAGCTGGGTCGCGCGTGAGCTGTGCGCCTGAAGAGTCCCTTTAGTGGCAAACCACTAGTACCGCCTCGATCCCTCTGATCCACCGACATATTCCAAACGGTTCACCTTACATCATTGCTCGACCAATTTATGCAAGAGATGGCTTTTGCACGGCTTCGCTCTGCTTTACTCACACTGCTTTGAGGACGTAACCTCTCGCGCTCAAATCCCAAACACCGCGACTTTCGACTCTCAAAAGCGACTACCCAGCCTGCAGCGCCCGCCTTGTGCCAACGATAGGTAACACCCCTAAAAAATTCTGTGGCACTTGCCCATGCGTCGGGACCAACACACCAAAATCCGAAGCGGCAAACTCATAAACTTTAAACATCGAGGTCTGCGCGATGTGGGCTCCACCAAGAGCCCTTAACTGCCAGACCGATACGATTTTTCTAGAAACGGCGGAGACGTTCAGGATCCAGACTCGCCCGCGCGCCCTGCCCTAACAGGCTCGCGTGAAAAACACACCCAAGGTTAGGTCAGTTTTGTCAACCGTTAAAAACAAAGAGCCTCTAACAAACAATCGCACCATTCGCTATTGGCACCAGCTCGATTATTTTGCGACTTCCAGGATACCATGATCCAACTTGGGCGGCAGCGGAGCTGCCGGTACTTCCCGCGCGTCTATCGTCTTTGCAACCCAGGCTCGAGGGGTGGGAAACTTCAACTTGGGTATCTGTGGCTTCAGCGTTTCTCGCTTGGGATTCTGTCTTGTCGAAATCTCTTTTGCACGGAGATTCGTCCTAGACGCCGACACTGAAGTCACATCTTCCAAATCTTCTTCCTCTAACGACTCGCGTAATACACGCGATTCCAATTTGAGCGATGGCGCGGGGACAGGACCCTTATGAGCTTTCTGTGGAATTCCCTTTGCTTTCGTCTTTGGTGCCAATTTTTCTTCCACCGTTGAACGCTGTTCTGCTTGCACCTTTACATCCTCACTTGCCCCGATTCGCTTCGTGAGCTGCGGAAATTGAAAATAAGGATCTGGATTCACTAACACTTTGCGAGGAAATTCTCCTTGCGAACCAACAATCTCTTCACGCAGACGTAACGCATCGCGATTCAGCGGATCAAAATGGACCGAGAGGTTGATGAATTTTTGAGCTCGCTTCACGTCTCCTGCCAACCAAGCTACACTCGCCAACCGCAGGTACCTCCCGCCTTGGTTTCGCTTTCCTAAATGCGCCATTTGTTCACGGTAATTCGCCTGACGCGCCATATATTCTTCCGCTACTTGCTCACCTTCCGCTGTAGTGAAGGGTTCACAAACAATTTTCGGCGTAATCAAGACAATAATTTCACGTCGATCGATCGTCTCATTCGTGTGCCGAAACGCTGCCCCGACAACAGGCAGGCTTCCCAAATACGGAATTTGCGTCGATGTGGTCGAAAGATCTTCGCGAATCAAACCACCAATAATGACAGTCCGACCATCCGGGCACATCACATTCGTAGTTACCTGCGTCACTTCTTTGTCTGGCAACGTTAAATTTTCTTCAACGCGGACGCTGCCCGTCGACAATTCTGGATGAATTTCAAGCCGGACCATTCGATCGGGCGTGATGTAAGGTCGGAACCGAACAAGGGTCCCCACTTCGAGAAATTCCACCGCTTGGGTGGCCGCATTCTGAGTGACCGTCGTACTAACGTAGCCTAGTTCGGAGCCAATTTGAATTTCCGCGCGTTGTTTATTAAGGCACATCAGACGGGGAGAAGCGACAACGGTCGTATCGCCAATCGTTTCTAACGCTTCCACGAAAGCGGACAAATTGCTGTCTAGAAATCCAAATTTAACCCCACCTTCCGTAAGATTAAGATTGGCTAGATCAGTAAGAGGATTTCCCATATTCAAACCCACATTCGGTTTATTCCGAAACACCTCGAAATTCACTCCACGTTCGTTTCGATCGTCAAGTCGAACGCTCAAAATCGTGGCCTCGATCGCCACTTGCAATGGTTGGATATCGATTTCTTGCACGATCCGATCGATTTCTTCCAACACAGCTTGATAATCTCGCACCAACAATACGTCCTGCCCCGCATAATCGTCGCCCCCTGAAGAAGACGAATCGGGAGAAATGCCCGACTGTGCTGGACCCGTGGTCGCTAGAGAACTTCCATTCGTGGTGGCCGAACCCACGTTCGGGGTCAACAGAGGAAGAATGAGCCTTTCCAACTCCTGAACGTTAACGTAGTAGGGCCGATAGATACGAGTGACAATCTCATCATCCCCGTGCTCCATTTCCTTTAGGTCCTGCGGGGTCCCAATGTAGATAAAGTCCGCGTCGCTGCGTGCAATAAAACCAGTTGACTTAAGAATTGCCTGCAAGGCCGTCATCACATCTACATTCGTAAGTGACGCGGTCACCGTTCCACTCACCGAAGGACTCGCAAGAATATTTAACCCTCCGTGTTGACTCAACAAATCAAGGACACCTCGAATATCGGCGTTGTTTACATTCAGCGTTATGTTGTCGTCACCCTCCCCTGCGTCCGCCACAAATTCATTTGCCGCTTTCGTCTCTGGTAACGTCTCTTGGTAGGCCACTTCGTCATCGAGAGCGGTCTCCTCTTCTAAGATCGCTGCATTCGCTGCTTTTGCATTGCCTGTCCTCGCCCCACCGGACAATCGATTTAGCAATTCCTGTTCCCGTCGAAGATTTCCCTCCTGAACAGCAACCAATGTCTGCTTAAACATTTCCTGTTGAAATTCAGCCTGGTCTTGTACACGCTCTAATTTTTCTTTGATTAACTCGAACTGGTCGGCGAACATTGGCGCATACGGTGCTTGCTGCGGCCTCACTGGATTTCCAGCGGATACAGAGTTTGGAATCCATGGTACCGGGTGTGGCGCTGGCGGAGGACTGCTCAACGTCGGTTCTAAGTTCCCCACCACTCGAGGCGATTCTAGACTCACTTGTATTTTTGAAGGCTCCGCCAACCGAGCTTGAACCGACTCCTCTTGCTGAACTTCTTTCCTTGGTTGCGAAACTCGCCCTGTTTCGGGTTGCTTTACTACGACCGCAACTGCGGGTTCAGGAAACTCCGTGGTGACCGCTTCATTCGAGAGCACACGCTTGGCTGTCTCCACACCGATGACGAGCATTTCATCTGAAGATGTTTCACGCGACACTTTTTCCGTTTGCATCGCTACGTAACT
>JAKVBY010000022.1:5042-17966 GCA_022446825.1 Pirellulaceae bacterium | reverse complement strand
TACAGCAGAACGTGTAAAAAGCCATTTTCCTGCGGGCATGTTTGTCCGTTCTCAGGATAAAGCCAAGGCACGAACGCTCTTAAAACGCTTTTCAAGTCATCGACCACGCATGATCAGAGACACACTCAAAGCCTCGTCGCCGCTTTTCGTGCTGGCTGGCGTGATCCTGTTCGTTGGTTATTCCGTCGCCTTCTTCGCCATCGATCCCACGCGTCAACAAGCCTTACTCGGGGTCTTTGTTCCCGAAGCCTTCTGGCAACGCTGGATCGGCAACCAGACAGCGTTTATCGGAGTTTCCGATCGCCTCGGCATCTTGGCAGCAGTTCTGGTGATGGTTTTTTTTGCTTATCTAGCCGGTCAACTCGCACTGTTCGCGCTCCAACTTGGCAGCATTTTGAGTCGCCTGGAACGCATCCTGTTGGCAACCGCTCTCGGTTTAAACCTGCTTTCCTTGGCGACTCTGGCACTTGGTTTGGCTGGTGCCATTCGCTTTCCTTATGCTGCGGGATGCATGCTCGCGCTGGTAGGAATCAGTTTCACCTCACCGCGGCTGCGAAGTCAGATCCTTAACGACTTTTCCAGCAAGCGGCCGGTCCCTGCAAATCCGGCCGGCGGCCCTGGACTGAGTCTTCATTGGCTCTGGAGCACGACTCCATTCATCGCGTTGATTCTAGCCGGAGCGATGCTCCCTCCGATTGATTTCGATGTCTTGGAATATCATTTACAAGTACCAAAAGAATGGTACCAGCAGGGCCAGGTCGATTTTCTCGCGCACAATATTTATGGCAATATGCCTCTCGGTGCGGAAATGCACGCCTTGCTGGCAATGGCCCTGATTGAACCTTTGGCGGATTGGTGGTGGGGCGCGATTGTCGGCAAAACGATGATGGCAATCTATTCGCTGCTCACCGCGGTTGCCTTATTTGCCGCAGGTCAACGATTCGTTCATCGCTCTGCAGGTATCGTGGCGGCTTTGATCTTTTTGTCGCTACCCTGGACCCTGCGCATTACTCACATCGGTTTTAACGAAGGAGCTGTAGGGCTTTATTTGTTGCTCTCCGTTTACGCCCTTTTGCTAGGCCGGAATTTATCACCATCCTCCATCACAGACTCGAACCGGCGCGAGCCAAGCAATCCCACAGACATCGCCTTACAAAACCGCCTCTTTGCCCTCACCGGCATGCTTGCGGGTAGCGCGGTTGCCTGCAAATATACCTCGGTTGTTTTCGTGTTAGCCCCCTGCGCGGTTTTGGTTGCCGTAGTGGGAAAACCGTTTCGCTGGAAACCGTTAGTCAGCTTCCTCCTGATGGCCACCTGCATGTGTGGCCTTTGGTTTGGCAAGAACTGGGTGCTCACAGGAAATCCGACTTACCCTCTCCTCTACGAGGTTTTCGGAGGTGAGTCGCGGACGCCAGAGAAAGACCGACAATGGAAGGCGGCACATCAGGTACCGCGCGACCAAGCCACACCCAAAGACGCCTTCAACCAGCACTTCACCATGCGGCAATTGCGCCAGGCTGTGCAACGCATTCTGCTGGGAAACGAATGGCTCAGCCTGCTGGTTTGGCCGTTTGCCATCCTCGCCATCTGTGGCCCAAATACCCGCAGGATCGCACTGCCGTGGTGCGGCATGGCACTGGTCGTGTGGATTGCCTGGTGGTTGACGACTCATCGCATTGACCGGTTTTGGGCACCTGCGTTGCCGTTAATCGTTTTCGCCAGTGGCATTGGTTTCACCTCCATTTCATCGCCACGCATGCGATCTGTTGCTTTAGGTTTCATCTCGCTAGGCATGTTCGCCAGTTTTTTGATGATTGAGCTCAAACAGCCCCCACTGTCAAGCCGTCGTTATCTCGTGCGACTCGCTGTACTCCGTCGCGATGCCCCCCAGGAAACAGGGCTTGTGGATTCGCGCATCCGCAAACATCACCGCTTTATCAATCAAACATTCAAAAAAACGGACAAAGTTCTACTAGTCGGGGATGCTGCCCCTTTTGATCTGGAAATCCCTGCGCTCTATCACACTTGTTTTGATGCTTGTCTTTTAGAGCAATTGCTCCAACGACCAACACGCGTCGAGCGTGCTCAGGCTTTTCGCGCGCTGGGAATCACGCACTTGGTGTTGGATTGGGGTGAAATCAGACGCTATCGAAATTCCTATGGATTTTCCAGTTTTGTAACCCCCGAATTAATTCAGGATGTACTTGTGCGACAACAAGGACTCTTGCGTCAAATCGATATCAGCACAGAACCATCCTCAGTCGAACTGTTCGAAGTCCTTGCCCACGCCCCTTAACCGCTGTCGAATTTTTCCATTGCTGCAATAAAATCTCACCGGAATCGTGAATTTACCGAAAAAACGCCCTCCCTATCCTCCGGTTTCCCCCAAGTCCCCGCTGCGCGAGTATTTCTTGCTTCCTCTGGGACACCAACTCGACTTTCGAAAACTCCTATGACAAAATTAGCGTTGCTGCCTGATGCCTTAATAATTCTTCCTTGATTGGACTGAAGCTTCCACAATGCCATTTCCTCAACCTCGGAACTGCCGCGTAACCTTTGCTTTAATTTCTTGGTTAACGTTTGACTACGGGCTGCAGGCCGACGAAATCAAAACGGTCAACTTCAGTCGAGAAATACGCCCCTTACTTTCAGACACCTGTTTTCGTTGCCACGGCCCCGACGAGAAGCAACGTGTTTCTGATTTTCGCCTGGATACAAAGGAAGGCGCTTTTGCTCAACTCGGAGACCATCAACCGATTGTCGCCGGTGACGCTCTGAAAAGTGAATTGGTGCGTCGCATCACCTCAGACGATCCCGACTACCAGATGCCCCCCCCGACCGCAGAGCGCCGCTTAGGCAAAAGCCAGATCCAGCTCCTCACCCGTTGGATCGAGGAAGGGGCTGCCTGGGAGGAACACTGGTCATTTGTAAGTCCGGTTCGCCCAAAACAACCTGCCACCAACGACAAGCTGTGGCGGAAAAATCCTATTGATGATTTTGTCCTGGCGCAACTTGAAGCCCGCAGTTTACAACCCACCGCACAAACCGCGCGCACCAAACTACTGCGCCGTGTTAGCCTCGACTTAATTGGCTTGCCACCCACGCTCACCGAAATTGATGACTTTTTAGCAGACACGTCCGACCAGGCTTACGAAAAAGTTGTGGACCGCTTGCTCGATTCCCCACGTTACGGAGAACGCATGGCATTGCTGTGGTTAGATGCGGCCCGTTACGCCGACACCAGCGGTTATCAAAATGACGGCCCCAGATACATGTGGCGATGGCGGGATTGGGTCATCGACTCCTTCAATCAAAACATGCCGTATGATCAGTTCACGATTGAACAACTGGCTGGCGATTTACTCATCGCTCCTGAGCGTCTGGACCATTTCACGACGGTCGAGAATGTTGGTCAGGGACGGGCTTGGCGAGGTGCTGCCGTCTTAGAGAAAGATCTTTTAGATCACCTCATTCCGACTGGATTTAATCGGAATCATCGTGGCAACGCAGAAGGTGGCATCATTCCAGAGGAATATCAAATGGAATATGTCGTGGATCGAGTCGACACCACCTTCACCGTCTGGCTGGGGCTTACCATCGGCTGCAGTCGCTGCCACGACCATAAATACGACCCGCTCAAACAGCGGGAATTTTATGAAGCCTTTGCCTTTTTTAACAACATTCCTGAATACGGCCGCGCCATCAAGGAAGGCAACTCTCCCCCCTTCATTAAAGCCCCCACCCGCCAGCAACAGAAACAACTTGCCACCATCGACCGAGAACTCGAGGCAGCGTTACTCAAAGTAGACGAGTTGTCTGACCCATTGGACTCGGCACTCGCCACATGGGAATCCAACGTTGATCGAAAGAACTCAACCGACTGGACGGTTACCAAAGGACTTGTCGGACATTTCCGCCTGGACGGCAACGTGGCAAATGACATCGCCGGCTCTCATCAAGCACGCTTCGAACGACCCGGAGGAGCTTTTATTCAAGGGCCTATCAATCAAGCTGCCCAATTCAATGGCGAATGCCACATCGATGCAGGGGACTTCGCCGACTTCAGTTATTTCGACCGTTTTTCATTGTCTGCCTGGATCTTCCCCACCAAAGACACCGGCACAATCATTTCTCGCATGACACCAGAGGCGCAATCAGATGGCTATTATGTGCATCTACAGGATGGACAACTTGAAGTCAATTTAGTGAAACGCTGGCTCGACGACTCGATTCGCATCACAACCGTTCGACAACTTGCCTTAAACCAATGGCAACATGTTGCCATTACCTACGATGGTTCGCGCATAGCCAACGGCATTAAAATTTACCTTGACGGTCAACTTGAACCGCAGCAAGTAAACCAAGACTTCATTAATCAAACCTTCGCGGCCGCCGCACAGCCGGTACGGATCGGTGGTGGCAGCCATGATTTTTTTGGCGCCATTGATGACGTACGACTTTACGAACGCGACCTGTCCGCCACCGAAGTACAACTTGTCGCCACCGCACAGACAATCGTCGAAATCCTAGCGACCCCTCGCCCGGAACGCACGGAAGCACAGATCGCCAAACTCAGGACATACTTTATTCAGTATCACGCCCCTCAACCGATACGAGAAGCGCACGCTCAGCTTCGTCAACTTCAAGAATCTAAAGAGGATTTTCTCACAGACATTCCCACCTTAATGGTGATGCA
Organism: Pirellulaceae bacterium; assembly: GCA_022446825.1. Classification (GTDB taxonomy): domain Bacteria; phylum Planctomycetota; class Planctomycetia; order Pirellulales; family Pirellulaceae; genus JAKVBY01. The sequence continues at coordinate 13,270 of JAKVBY010000022.1, read as the reverse complement.
AGAACGAACCACACCGCGCAAAACGCACATCCTTTCTCGGGGTCAATACGACAAACCGATTGCCCCCGTCACAGCCAACGTTCCCGCGGCGTTCCCTGGACTGCCAGCCGATGCGCCTAAAAATCGTCTCGGCTTTGCTCGCTGGCTGGTCTCGGGAAAGCATCCACTCACGGCGCGAGTGGCAGTCAACCGTTTTTGGCAAATATACTTCGGTCGTGGACTTGTCAGTACGACGGAAGATTTCGGAGCTCAAGGCGAGCTACCGAGCCATCCTCTATTATTAGATTGGCTCGCCACTGAGTTTGTCGAGAATGGTTGGAACGTAAAAGCCCTTCAAAAGCTGATCGTGATGAGCGCAACTTATCAGCAATCTTCCCAATCAACCGCCGAAATACGTGCCCGCGATCCCGACAATCGACTTTTAGCGCGCGGTCCCCGCTTTCGTTTACCCGCGGAAACAGTGCGCGATCAATCCCTGGCAGTCAGTGGACTCTTGAAACATCGCCTAGGAGGGCCATCAGTCCGACCCTACCAACCCGCCGGTCTCTGGAAAGAAATTGCCACCGATACAAATTATGATCAATCACACGGTGACGACCTCTATCGTCGCAGCCTTTACACTTACTGGAAACGCACCGTCGCCCCGCCCACCATGGTGACGTTCGATGCAACGGCCCGGGAAGCCTGCACGGTCAAGCGTTCCCGCACCAACACACCGCTGCAAGCTCTGGCCTTAATGAACGAGAAAGGATTTGTCGAAGCAGCACGTGTCTTCGCAGAAAGTGTCATGGCCAAAGTCGACAAGACGCCCACGGAACGGATTCGCGTAATGTTTCGCCAGGCGACGTCACGCGAACCGACCCTTACCGAATTAGAGGTTTTACTGCAGGGTCATCAGCATTACTACCAAGCGTTCAGTGCAAACCAACAAGCTGCCGAGGAACTCTGTTCCGTCGGCGAATTCCCGCGAAACGAAAACCTTGCTGCCGAAGAAGTCGCCGCACTTACAACGGTCGCCAGCTTAATCATGAACATGGACGAAGTCCTGACCAAGGAATAACGCATGCACCCCCTGACGGACCACTTGCTCGCGACGACTCGCCGACACTTCTTTGGTCAAACCGCCACCGGTATCGGCGTCGCGGCATTGACCTCACTGCTGAATACCAGTTCAGCACAGGGAACGCCGATCGGCACCGGCAGCGAGCTCGCCCAATTCCCTAATTTCGCGCCCAAGGCAAAGCGTGTCATCTATCTATTTCAATCAGGCGCTCCATCGCAACTTGATTTATTCGACTACAAGCCGAAATTGACAAACCTGCGAGAGACAGAACTCCCCGATTCGATTCGACAAGGCCAACGTTTGACTGGCATGACCTCGAAACAATCAAGCTTTCCCGTAGCACCTTCCAAGTTCCGCTTCGCGCAGCGCGGAGCATCTGCCGCTTGGGTGAGTGACCTGCTGCCCTATACAGCCGAAATCGCCGACCAATTATGCTTCGTGAAATCGCTGCACACCGAAGCCATTAACCACGATCCGGCAATTACCTTCTTCCAAACCGGTTCTCAGATTGCCGGCAGACCATCCATGGGATCCTGGCTCTCCTACGGTTTGGGAAGCGCCAACAAAAATCTTCCCAGCTTCGTAGCGATGGTTTCTGGCAGTGGCGGTCAACCGCTTTACGACCGATTGTGGGGGAGTGGTTTTCTCCCAACTCGCTATGCAGGAGTTAAGTTTCGCTCCGTGGGTGACCCAGTTCTCTTTCTCTCGAATCCTCAGGGACTCGATACCAACCTGCGGCGACGTTTCCTCGATGACTTAGCGAAACTCAACGAACAAAAACTCGCCGAATCGGGAGATCCGGAAATCACGACACGGATCGCCCAGTACGAGATGGCCTACAAGATGCAGACGTCTGTGCCGGAACTGACCGACATTTCAGACGAACCGCCTCATACGTTTGATCTTTATGGTGAAGATGCGAAAAAACCTGGAACGTTTGCCTTCAATTGCCTACTTGCGCGACGCCTTTGCGAACGCGATGTACGATTCGTCCAACTCTTCCACCGCGGCTGGGACCAACACGCTCAATTACCAGAAAAAATTGGGATTCAATGCCAGGACACGGATCGCGCTTCCGCCGCCTTGATTAAGGATCTTCAACAACGTGGCCTTTTAGAAGACACGCTGGTTATCTGGGGAGGTGAGTTTGGCAGAACGGTTTACTGTCAAGGACGCTTAACCGCCGACGACTATGGACGCGACCATCATCCTCGCTGTTTCACAATCTGGCTGGCAGGCGCAGGCATTAAAGCGGGCACCTCCTACGGAGAAACCGACGATTACAGCTACAACATCACACAAGATCCTGTTCATGTTCACGATCTGAATGCGACGATCCTCCACTGCTTGGGAATTCATCACAAACAGTTAACTTTTAAATTCCAAGGTCGCCACCACCGCCTGACCGACGTACACGGCAAGTTAATCGATCCGATCCTCGCTTAGAACGGTTCACGGTTACCGGCGTCTCAGCGTCCTGAACCTACATCTCTGCTGAAAACCGCTCATACGGGATCGTGCAGTAAGGATAATTCGTGGCATGACTCTTGAATACGAACCGATTCTTGACGAGACAACTCTCGAGACATATCTGCAGATCATTTCGCAGACATTTCACGCCACACGACGTCACTGGGATCATTGGTTGGGATTTGTAGGACGAGACAATCTACGGCTCATTCGAAAAGACGGGCAAATTGCTGGAGGCTTAGGTTTTTACCGTCTCGGCCAATGGTTCGGAGGCAAGATCGTTCCGATGGCGGGAATCGCCGCTGTGGGCATCCTGCCAGAATACCGTACCGCGGGAATTGCTGCGCAGCTGATGCATGAGAACCTCCGGGAGCTCGCGGCGGAGAACATCCCTCTGGCAACACTCTACGCAACGACGCAGACTCTTTATCGCAAGGTTGGCTACGAACAAGCAGGCAATCATTACCGCCATTCGATTCCTCTGTCTGCCATCGGGCAACACAAGCAACGCCTACCACTGCGACGCGTGGACCTTGACGACTTCTCGGCCTTGCAACCCTTGGCTCGTGCCCGAGGACGCATTACCAACGGAAATATTGACAACAGCCCAGGGTACTGGAAACGGCTCACCACGTTTCAAGACAAAGACATCTATGCCTATCTGCTTGGTGACCCGGCGGAAGGTTACGTCATTTTCTATCAAGAGCACGTAGCCTCCTCCCAACGCATCAACTTAATCGTACGGGACGTGGTCGCGACTTCTCAGGCAGCGGCGGAAAGCCTCTGGGATTTCTTTCGTTCCCATCGAAGTGTGGCGGACAACGTCTGTTGGAGTGGTCCCGCAATCGATCCGTTGCTCCTCCTTCCCTCCGAACTCCCGTTTCAGATTACAGCACCACAACGCTGGATGCTGCGCATCTGTGATCTCCAGCAGGCACTCTTAAAACGCGGCTATCCCGCCACCATGAATGCAGAACTGCATCTCGACATTCACGATCCAATCATCACCAAGAACCAGGGGAAATTTATCCTTCATATCGCAGCCGGACAGCCGACCGTCACCAGCGGAGGTCGGGGTGACTTATCTGCAGACATCCAAGGGTTCGCCCCTCTCTATAGCAGCTTTTTACCTCCTACCACGTTGCAGGCGATGGGATGCGTGCAGGGGACGGACGCGGCACTAGAAACCTCACGCCATATTTTCTCTGGCCCCGAGCCCTGGATGGCCTTGGGGTTCTAACTTCCTGTAAACTTCTTCCCGACAAAAATCGTCCTCACCTCACACCCCCTAGAGCAACCATGACCTTCTTTCATTCCCCCGTCACACGGATCCTCTTGTTACTTGCCTTCGCCACCCCCGTTAAGGCGGCCGATGATTACACCCTCGGCCCGGCTGCTCAAATACAGCCCGACGTACCTCAAGGAACCATTACCAAACAGGTTTGGAAGAGCCAGCATGTTTTTCCCGGCACCGAACGTAATTTCTGGCTCTACGTTCCCCAGCAATACGCCCCCCAAACCCCGGCCTGCGTCATGGTCTTCCAAGATGGCCATGGCTACGTCGATCGTCACGGACAAGCCCCTGTTCCAAATGTATTCGACAACTTAATTCACCGCGGTGAGATGCCCGTGACGATCGGGATTTTCCTGGATCCCGGAGTCATTCCCGCCACGAAACCCGACGGCACACCGCGCCAGAATCGGAGTTTTGAATACGATACGCTGAGCGATCAATATGCCCGTTTTTTGATTGAAGAAATCATGCCTTTCGTTGCTGAAAGCTACAACTTAACGGACGACCCCAATTGCCGTGCCATCTGCGGTATCAGCAGTGGTGGCATTTGCGCTTGGACGGTGGCCTGGGAACGCCCTGACTACTTCCGAAAAGTACTCAGCCACATCGGAAGCTTCACGAACATACGCGGTGGACACGTCTACCCGGCACTTATCCGTAAGACGGAACGCAAACCCATCCGTGTCTACCTGCAGGAGGGTTCTAACGATCTTGACAACCTCCATGGCAACTGGCCGCTGGCGAACCAACAAATGGCAGCCGCGTTAAAATTTGCCGGATATGACTACCATTTCATCATGGGTGACGGGGGACATTCCTGGAAACACGGCGGATCTTTGCTGCCTGCCTCCATGCGCTGGCTATGGCGTTCCCAGGAGGCCACGACCGAATAAAAATCCACCTTCCAAACGAAACTTTAGCGCACGTATCGTTGCCCATTCAAAAGTCACGAAGAAAGATCGCTTTTCATGAAACGAAGCATCCTACTCACCATCATCTTCACCTTGCCGAGCTTTGCCTACTCACAAGACATGCCTTTAACGGAAGTCCTTTTGGAAGGTGAAAATTGGGAACTGGCCGCCGCCGGTTTCGGTTTCACGGAAGGCCCTGCTGTGGATCGGCAAGGAAATCTCTTCTTTACCGATGTTCCCAACAGTAAAATTTTCAAACTCGACTTGTCTGGAAACGTGTCTTTGGTGGCTGAGAAAACGGCTCATACCAACGGCCTCATGTTTGGACCTGACGGACGATTGTATGGGTGCCGAAATGGCGATCGCACTCTGGTGTCCTACGATCCCTCCAAGGGAACTTGGGAAATCGTAGTGGAGGACGTTGCATCGAATGACCTTGTCGTTTTATCAGACGGTGGGATTTATTTTACCGACCCAGCTGGTAACCAAGTGTGGTACGTCAGCCCCTCACGAACAAAACGGGTCGTCGCTCAAAACATTCATCCCAATGGCGTCACTGTCTGGCGGAAGGAAAGCACGCTCATCGTGACGGAAAGTGAACAGCCTCATCTCTGGACGTTTCGCGTCGAGCAGGACGGCACTTTATCCCACCGTGAACGCTATTATGGTCCCCTCGCGTTGCCTTCCGGCAAAGCGCAACCAGGTTCGGATGGGATGACAGTCGATGAAAACGGGCGTCTCTACGTAGCCTCCTTTGCAGGCCTACAAATGTTTGACCCCACCGGCCGACTTGGGGGCGTGATCGCCAAGCCACAAAACAAATTTCTCTCCAACGTCGTCTTTGCCGGTCCCCAATTTGACACCCTCTACGTGACTTGTACGGACAAAGTCTACCGTCGAAAAACCAAAGTCGCTGCTCCCTTCCCGTGGTAGGGCTCCCCCAGCCCCACCCACGGCGAATTAACTGGCACCCGCAAACCTCTTGCCCATCGGGATTTAGAGCAACAGTCGGCCATTCGAAGGCGGCAATTCGATGATTTTATTCAAATAAACCCCGCCTCCCATACGAAGACTATAAAGACGCCACGTCAGCCTGTGGCGCAAGGCTTAACTAGCCATGTCTCCACTGTTTAGAAAGTCAACTCAACGTGCACGCCTGGATTCTCCTTGCCGCCACAACTTGGGCTCCCGAATCGCTACCAGCCGAATCGCTACCGGATGGTACGGTGGTCTATCTGCAGAATAGCAACGTTTTTGTCGAAGCCTACACCAAAGAAGCGGTGACACATGTTGCGATCATTTTAAACCGCGCAGGGGAATCGTGGCTCTACGAAGCGATCCCCGGTAAAGTCCGCAGCCTACCTTTGTCGAAGTACATCGACGAGATGCGACGTTGGAACCAGGGACGCCCGGTCAAAGCACGCATGTTTGCGGCGGTCCCAGCGAAAGAGATCCAGCAGGAAGACATTGCGATCCTTCGTGCCTTCTTGGAAGCAGAAGTCGGGCGGCGATATTCTGTTCGCAATTATGTACGTCAAAAACCCGGAGATGGAGTTCATTGTGCGGAGTTATTGGCTACCTCACTCGGTCGAATTGGCCGTTGTCAAATAGACGCACCTTATGCCGCATCGCCAGGAAAGGTGATCAAGCTCTTGCGCTCGGACGTCAACCCACCTGTCGAATTTGATATCGCAGGCACACCACCGGAAGAATCGTGGTGGGCATATATCGGCCGCCAATGGGAAGAGAATACGACGTGGTGCCATTGGGCTTGCTGGGAAACCTGGACCTTCTGTTGGTAAACACTCGGATCATTTTCAACAACGGGCTACTCGCCCATAAGTCGCCCGCAACCAAATCGCAGCACATGCCCAGTCTTCCGTCATGGCAACCCTGCCGGTCCTCTTAAAAGTGACCTAGCCGCCAGTACCCTCGAGTTATGCCTTCGCGGCACAACGATAGCTCCCGTAAGACCTCGAATTTCGTCCCTCGTCTTCCATCTCTCATCAGATCAAACTGTATTCATCCGCCCCTCTGAGGAGGCGACAGGCCCCGCTATGGCGACATACAAGCCACGATCCTACAAAATATACTTTCGGCGAATCCATCCAATATTTCTGGCATTTTCACTACAACACACGATTCGCAATGACTCGATTTTCCCCGACCGCAGATTTGCCAAATTCGCTCAATTCTTAGCAACACCGCTTTGAATATCCTCTGGCACTGCCTAATCGCTAAACGACGCAACTCAACACGGGTTTCTAATCGGGCCAGTAAAAATAGAATGGATGCCAACGGCAACACCGTACTTTTTCACTACTCCAGCAAGCACGGCTACAACGACCTTCCAAACACCTGTTCTGATCGCAAGATAAAATATCCTCGCTCGGCTTATTTCCAGAGTCACCCCTTACATGTCTTTCTGAAGAAGCATCGCCATGCGGGCAGTTCCAACGAGATGTCATGACACATCGCAACGAGGCAAACAACTAATGAACGAGACGTCTTTACTTGCCCGCGATCATGCGCACCTGATCCATTCCCTGAACAGTTCCCAGGCGCATGATGACGGTCACGTTTGGGTCAAAGGGGAAGGAGCCTATCTCTTTGACAGCGAGGGACGTCGGTTCATCGACGCACTTTCCGGACTTTGGAATGTTGTCTCTGGACATGGCCGCCCGGAGCTCGTAGAGGCGGCCACAAAACAACTGGAAACCCTCGCCTATTGTTCAACTTACGCCGGGAGTTCCAATGCCCGTGTAATCGAACTTGCCGAACGCTTGGCTTTCCTCACCTATCCATCCATCAACCGTTTCTTCTTTACTTCCGGTGGCGCAGAAGCGACAGAAACATCCATAAAAACCGCCCGTTCTTTCTGGAACAGCAAAGGTCAACCAGAAAAAAACAAGGTGATTTCACGGCAATGGGGTTACCACGGAACGACTCTGGCAGCGTTGAGTTGCACTGGCATCTCACCTTATTGGCCCCAATTCGAGCCACGAGTTCAGAGAGTATCTCACATTCCTTCCCCTTACCCCTATCGCTACGAAGAAAACCCCGACGAGTTGCCGGGCAGGGCAGCTGCCGACGAACTCGAAAAAGAAATTCTCCGACAAGGCCCTGATACGGTGGCCATGTTTCTGGCGGAACCAGTGCAAGGCGCAGGGGGAGTCATTGTCCCTCCCGACGGTTACTTTCCGCGCATTCGCGAGATCTGCGACCTGTATAATGTCTTGCTTGTCGCCGACGAAGTCATTACCGGCTTCGGTCGTACCGGAAAATTATTCGCCTTGGACCACTGGAACGTCGAACCAGATATCGTTCAATTTGCCAAAGCCATCACCTCGGGCTATTTCCCTCTGGGCGGAATTGGAGTCAACAACGAAATTGCTGAAACTCTTTTCGAAAATCAAGACGCCTGGATGCATGCCTTCACCTATAGCGGCCATCCAGTTGGATGCGCGATCGCAATGCGCAACCTGGACCT
>JAKVBY010000022.1:0-4942 GCA_022446825.1 Pirellulaceae bacterium | reverse complement strand
AAATTCGATGACGCAATCTGCGACCTCGTTTTGCCGGCGTGCTCGAAACAGGAACCTATTCCTTCAATAGCAATCACCGAATGTTCGCATTGCCTGGCGACCTACCGGAGCAAACATAACCGATGTTTGCCAGCCAAACAATCAATGCCCACGACCTGACAAAGAACAGGACAATCCGACATCCATTGTCTCAGGTGTTGAGTTCCACAAGCGGGTAAAAGCATTGCAATGAACTCCAAAATACCGCGAAGAGACTACTCTGCCAGGCAACACCATGCGGCAAATCGACTCAGTGCTTCGCTTGACCGCAAAATCAGAAAAGGCTGGTCCGCACAAAACAAGAAACCAACAGTTCACTCAGTCGAGGCAACAGTATCGCAGCGTGTTCTCCGTAGGTATCTCAAGCAAGTGCCTTCGCCAATTCCGCTGCAATCGATGTCTCAATTTTGCCACGAAAAGCAACCGCCGCAAAAGGTAGCGTGCCATCTAGTTGAACCTTGGCCTTTTGAACATCTAGCCGACCATCAATCTTAAACCCGAATGTGGTCAAACTAAAACTCAAAACATGCCCCTCCCAATTCCCTTCGACCAAACTTACCTGGTCCTTATACTGTTCCTGAACTTTGTCCATGAAGCCCTTTAATCGTTCGCTCGCTTCTTCCTGACCAAGTTGATGTGCAACTTCGGTATTAAATTTCGGCATTACGCAAATCCTCGGAACAAAAACTTAACTCAACAACATATCTGTGTCGCGACATAGGACTGCAGGACGACTGGGGCATCTTACCAAATCTGTCCATCAACGGTTGCCGGGAAAGAACTACAACGCCTTACGCGTTTTCAAGAATCGCCTCAGCTAAGCACTGTGAATTCCCAATTCGTTGGCCCAGCCTTCGTTCATCTGGTAGGAATCATTACTCTTCATCAGAGTCGTTAAATGTTTGTCGATCATTCGGATGCCAGAGGGGCAATCCCGACCGGACACGTCTCGCAAGGATACTCAGTTTTTCGCCCGTACCTGGCATAGCTTCGGTTGAGTCATATTGAGCCTGCTCTTTTCCATTTGGCTCAAAGTCCCATACTCCCATCTTGATAGCTTCCAACACTGAGTCCGGCACAATGTTTTCCTTTATCTTGACCGAGACTGCTTCTCCTGACTCGACAAAAGTCAGATAGAAATGCTGATCTCTTGCGTTGAAGACGAGGCCAGTATCAGATTGCCATTCTCGGAAGTCAAGCAAATCATCTCCAGAAATTGGAAAATCCTGCAAACACTTTCGTGCTACTCACCTCAGCTTACCCTAGCACATTGCATGACCGAAAAATGTGGCTCAGCGCAAAACAACATTACCTTGATTGGTTCCAGAGTGACTCCGGACGATATCGCTCAATCGCTGCACAAGCGCCGGATCAATCGGACTTGTGCGTCCTGCAGAGCAAACGCAACCTCGCACGGCGATCAAGTCAGGCAATTCCGCCAAAGCGTCATGAACACTTCCAAAATCAAGTGAGCCAGCCAGCACGACCTTGATCGATTTCTCGCGCGCAACACGCATCCATTCACGAACTTTGATAGGATCTGCCACATCAAACAAATTCCCATGTCCTTTCTCAAACGTGTCGAAGAGCACAGCGACACATCCCAAGGACACGCCTACCTCAATAACCTCCAACGGATGCGGTGCATTACTCCGTTCCCAATCAACATAAGCGACTGCAACAGGATTGATTGCCTCTGGAAGCATTTCCACAAAACGGGACCATTTATCCTGCCAAGTCGCTGAAGATCGACACCGCGCCAAACCTATTTTGGCATAACAAATTTCAGNCGCATGNCTNTCCAANGACAAATCGGAACGCATGTCCGTAGCGATTTCTTGCAATTCTCCGAGCGCTACGCTGACNGGCAAACGNCCACCCACTACGGGNAACACTTGGTTCCAAATTTCTGCAGTAGCNCGGCCCAGNGAGCCATCTGCGGGCTCTTTAATATCGACCACATCNGCTCCTCCCTCCATGGCGACTGCGGCCTCCTCTGCATTTCGCACGCTCACCANTAATCCCGTCACGCCACACCTTCCTNGNTTTCTGTCATTTCGCGCTGCTGTCGATGCGCTTCCACAAGNCGTCCGTTCAGTCGCTCAACCAAATCTTGTGTTATCGGTTCACACCAAGCTCCGCGAATGGTGATATACCCATCACACCACTGACCAAGTATCGGCTTTACTTCTACCCGCTTCCATTCTTTCGCTCGTTCTGCGAGGCGCACCACAAGATTTTTCGATTCTGCAGAAGCCTTTTTAAAAGCTGGCACCTCAGTTGGCCCTTGCCCCAAGAAGAAACACTCAACCACTTCCACAGGGACGCGTATCGGTTCGAACGCCGTGAGAAACACCAAGAGTTCTCCCGTTTCATAAGCTAAACGCGGTTTTCGCACGTAATAGACTAAAACAACCGCCGGCACCGTTGCAAAAAGCATCACACTTCCTGCAAACCATTCCACCCATGCTGGAAAATCACGACCTCGCCCAAAGAAGATAACCGTCGCACCAACAAGAGCAAGCAAAACGGGAGGAACCATTCCTAGTAAGAGTGCTCGACGATTTGGACCAACCCAAAGTTCACGCATAGTTATCGCTAACCAACGAAGGAAACGGAGACCCAACGTTCAAAGAGGAACGGCGCATGTCCCCGGTCACAAAACCGGAAAGGAAGATGCCGCTGCGCGACGACCTATAGCGGAGGCCCGCACCTTTCATTAAGATGCGGTAAAACCCATTCTCCTTCAAGGCCTCTGCGAACTTTCTCGTCCGCGTGAATTACGATTACATCGAAACTGGTAACCATCTCAGCGACTTCTGCTCTCGCATCTCGTCGGGTAACATGGTCGCCTTCGACACGGAGTTCGTGGCCGAAGACACCTACACACCCCATCTTTGCCTGATCCAGGTCGCGGCCCATGACGCATTGGCGATCATCGACCCCTTGGCCATCGACGATCTTTCTCCATTCTGGAATTTACTCACCACGGGGGGCCGTACCACACTGGTTCACGCCGGCAGAGAGGAATTTCGTTTCTGCAAACGTGAAACCGGCGAACGTCCTGAAAAACTTTTTGACACACAACTCGCCGCAGGACTCGTGGGCATCGAATTCCCCACGTCCTACGGAAATCTCGTCTCCAAACTCCTCAAAAAACAGCTTTCCAAGGGTGAAACGCGTACCGACTGGCGGCGGCGTCCCTTATCAGATCGCCAAATCGACTACGCTCTGCAGGACGTGCTTTACCTGCAAGGTATCTACGAACAACTCACCGAAAAATTGACGTCGATGCAAAGGGCAGGGTGGCTCGAAGAAGAAATAGAACGCTGGCAATTACACGTCGAAGCTGCCGAGTCCGGCGAGCGTTGGAGAAAAGTCTCAGGAGCGGCTGGCTTGAATTCACGCGCCTTGGCGGTGGTGCATGCGTTATGGACATGGCGAGAATCAGAAGCCCAAAACCGCAATACGCCTCCCAGACGCGTCCTCCGTGATGACTTGATCGTCGAACTTGCCCGCCGCCAATCCTCCGACACAAGCCGAATTAGTGGGATTCGAGGCATGAATCATCGCGGGCTGCAACGGCACCTGCCTGCAATTGCCTCAGCTATAGCTGAGGCGCTCAGCCTACCCAACTCCCAGTGTCCTGCGAAAGTACTGCGGCCTCCCGCTCATGCCTCTCTGAACCTTATTGGCCAGTTCCTCTCCACTGCTTTGGGGAGTATCAGTCGTAATGCCAAACTAGCCCCCGGCATCGTAGGCACCACACAAGACATGCGTGACCTCGTCGCCTACCGTCTGGCGGTGTCTGGCAGCACGCAAAGCCCGCCTCCATTGCTTGCTACTGGCTGGCGCAAGGAGGTTGTCGGAACCGTCGTCGAGGATCTGCTCACAGGCCTCCTGGCAATTCGCATCCGTGACCCATTATCAGACGAGCCGCTGGAATTCTTCCCTTCCACCGAAGCCAAACGGGAAGGAACCTGACGCTGAGCATCTGACGAGTGCCAGCCTAAACGCTCTTCGGATTGCGGCAGTCCCTTTACCTTCGCTTCGTATCAACTGAAGCTTTCGCTTAGGGCTGCCCGACGATAAAGGTGCCATTATCTGCCACGTTAAACAGCGGCCGATAATAACTCTGACCACTGCGACGCGCATTGCATCCCGGGTACCACACCAAAGAAATCCCGAGATTCCACACTTCGTTCTCAACCTCAGAATTAGGGGCGAAGCTCTGGCTCTCTTCTGGAATCACATAAGTTGCACCCGCTTGCAATGCCAACCCTGGTGAAAACGGCAAGCGAATTTCGCCAGCCAACAAACCGTCGCCGCTTCCGCTGAATCCGGCGGACAACTTATACTCCGCGCCGCACGAATCAAGTTGACGACGATAAAAGAAAGCATACAGGTCCGTAGCTTCCCAAGTTTCGAGCACTGTCAATGTCAAAACGCCATTGGCTACTGATTGTCCATCATTCTGTATGATACGCGACTCCTGTGTCTCGGATTTTGATTGCGCTGCCATCCAAAATCCCAACTCATGGCAACAGGCAAACTTCCAACTCATTTCTCCACGAATCTGTGTTAGGTCGGTATTGAAATACCAATCTTCATGGAGATAGTCCAACACCACACCATACTGCAAACCGCCGTCAGCTCGCCGAAAAACACCAGTGGTAACAAACGTCTGCTGACGCTCATCCGGGGTAAAGCTGGTCCCCGAGAAATTACTGTTCGTACCAAGAATCCCAACCTGTGCACCCAGCGCCCCGTTAAAAATCGGGATTCCCCAATTCATGCCATAATGGAAGCCGAAACTACCTGTTTGACCTCGATTCGCGGCGTTGGTGAATCCATGGACACCCGTCAAAATCTCCATATTATCCCACAGAGAACAAGGTCGAAT
>JAKVBY010000021.1:14522-29854 GCA_022446825.1 Pirellulaceae bacterium | reverse complement strand
GTGGTCCTAAAAGGACAGTAGTCCTAAACACGGTACACGCGAAACCCCCTTCGCAGGCGCGCAGGCGTTGCCCGAGTCGTCCTGTTTTTTTCCGCGCCTTTTCAGAGCGGCTACGTCAAAGCTTCCAGGATCAAGTTGGTCGACTCGATGATGCGCTGATCGCGTGGACGCAGATCCGGTTCGAAAGCGTCACCCGTCAGATGCTGCAAACCAACGACATAGCGAACGGCAATCTCATTGCTTTGCTCTGTTGAAAACTGCATGTCGGTGTTCTTGACCATGCCACGGGCAAATTCCTTGGAGAAGGACACCGGTTTGCCATCTCGTTCCATCACCGAGCCATCCTCAGTCAGTTTCCAGAAACGGGAGGAATCCATGGTGTAGAGTTCATCGGCCGCAACGATCTGGTTCGCGGTGTTGACGCCGTGCTCTGTCTTGGTATCAACCAGCACCATCCCTTTTTCGCGCAGGTATTGCGACACGATACCAAACGCCATGATCGATGCGTTACGAATTTGCTGGTACTGGCCTGCGGTACAGACTCCGTTCTCGATCAAATAGGGCGGGTCGATGGTTCGGTCAACCTTGTCCTTGGTTGAAGGCGTGTCCATGAGATAGGGAAGTTTGCCGTTCGGGCTGAGTGAATTGATTTCAATTTCATGCCCAGCATATTCAAATTCGGACAGTCCCTCCTCCTGGGCTTTCAGCCAATGCTGAAACAGGGACGTGGATGTCGAGCTTTGAGCCATGTACATGCGCTGGACATTTTCCACCATGAGCAGCTTGAGATTTTCTGCGGGAATGACCGTGGAAGATGGGAGCAGACCCTCCACCTCGAACTGGGATGATCCCAGGGTATCTTTGACGAGATTGAGCATGTGATCATGGTTCTGGGCGAGAACCTGATCCTTGAACGGAATGGCGCCCCGGTTGACGTCGTGCGTGGAAATGCGGTTGCCACGAAACATCAAACGAATAGGCACCCCGGCGCTTGTTTTTAGACTGTCGCTGAAAACGGAATCCGATACTTTCCCTTCCAGCACAGTGGCGCCCGCAAGCTTGGGAATTTCATTGTCAGCAATGATCTGCTTGATCGTCCTGCCTTCATTCACACGCGGCCCGTACTCACTTACCAGTTCTTTGATTTCATTGTCGCTAAGCACGTGATTCTCCTGAAGGATCGCAGAATGTGGCTTGAAGGTCTCTCAACGCTCTTTTCCTGTCGAGCGAACTCGGAATATAAAAGTGACGCGTTGAACCGTCAACTACCGGCGAGATTCCTCCCAGTCGAGAGGCTGCGAGCCGCCGCAATACGCAACAAAACACGCGAATGATCCCAAGTTCCAAGGAATTACACGCGTTAGACACCCTGGTGACGCGTGAAGTGACCGGGTACGAGGCGAAGCGCCGCCGGGATTCGAACTCGGGATGGCGGATTTGGAACCCGCTGCCAAGCCCTCTAACCTCCCCGAGGAAAACGACCGTTTGGCAAAGACGCAGCACCAGATGCAGCGTCTGAAACGGGCAACGAGACAATCACCGAGGAGTTGGCCGGCGTGAGCGACGCCTGGCACACGCTCCTGCTGGGCACTCGCACGGCAATCCTGGCCATCGTGGAGGCCGCTCAAGGGCGGTAGTTGCCAGATCCGAACCACACTCCCCGGCGTCGGTGGTCTTGATGTTGTCGAGGGAGAGTTCTCGCAGCTTGGTTAGCCCCACCACCGTTGCCAAGTTGTCTGATGCGACCTACTGCCCGCGCAACATCAACGCCGGCTCATCCAAATATTTTTGCACGAAACTCAGCAGCTACCAGTAGGTTTCGCCGGCAGCACTGCGAAGAGCTTTTCGTGCAATGAATTGCACACTCACGGACAGGTCGCAATCCGCCTTACAACCGTATTGGTGACACATGTGTTCGAATTGATGTCAAGACCTGCTTGCTCGACTGTGACAATGCAGGATCCCCGCTGGTGGAACAGAACTCCGCAATTTTGAACGTGGCCAAGTCTTTTGTCCCCCCCAAGCGTAGTCAGAGAATCCATCAACATAGCATGTTCGACTGAGCTGCTGATATTTTGGCACACGGTTTGCCTAAAACAGACCTGCGTACTACCGGAGCCTCACATGAGTCAGACTCTCACGAAGAGAACGGCACACCATTTCCCGGAGCAGGTCACTGCATCCTCTAGTTCAAGGAGAATACCGATGAAGACCTTTGGGATCATTGCTGCCATCTGCTGTGTTGTGCTAAGTGCCGATCTGGCTTGCGCTAGTGGAGACATCCGAGTTGGAGGCTCGTCGGTGGGACGTGTGGAGTCTGACGGCACCATCCGAATTCGAGGAATTGCCGTCGGGCGTTTTGAGAGTAGTGGACAGATTCGGATCCGGGGGGTAATCGTTGGCAGGATTGAAACGGGTGGCAGTATTAGAAAAGCGGGCTCGATCGTTGCACAGGTTGAGTCCGATGGAAAGGTCCGAGTGAGCGGTTCGGTCAGGGGCAAGATTGAGAGTGACGGTGATGTACGAAAGCGTGGAGTAATAATTGGCTCGGCGCGCGGCATTAAACCAGCTCAGGCTGCAGCACTCTTTTTCTGCGATTTTGTTGACCTCAACTAAAACCACTGAAACGGACAGATCTGGCCCCACGATCACTCCCACACAATCCAGCATCTGATCGATCACCTTAGTCTTGCTGGATCGTGCGGTATCCCTCATCGCCCATCGCCCATCGCCCACTTGATTGAATACCCCTGAGGGAAGATGAGGTACCATGATGGGAAATGGCGGCTTTTCTCGAGTGGATTGGGACCTGCCTAACAACCATATCCATGACCTGGGCCGCTACGACCGCTGATTGATTGATTAACACGAACGCAACAACATCATTTTTTGCCGGTTGCTGCCTGGTTCGACAAGTTCTGGTGAAAGCGGTAACCAAATTTTTCTGTTCAATCCGTTGACGGGCGATATTACTATTACTGCGTTTACGAATCCCGAGGCTGGACAATGGCACTGTCGAGTTGCCTGGAGTCCAGATAGCAAACAAATCACTTTTACAGAGTTCACCAGACAGGGACGCCAAGCTTGACTAATGGATGCTGACGCGAGTAACTCAAGGCCTTTGTCTCGTGGATTGATAACAAAGGTGCAGACCACCTCGTTCGGTTAAAGATTAAATAACCACGAGAGTCGGGAGCAAACCGACGAGTTGCGTTTGGCCAGCCAGTTTGACATCTCGTCCGTGACTTGCTCAACCTGTGCTCTTTCGGCGGATCGCTACCCGCGCGTCCTCAAATCCGACGACAACGGCGCGTGCTCCGATTCGGTCGTCGGATCTCCTTTGATTCGCGTATGCAGCATCTCACGTGCTTCGCGGTGATCGAACGGCCGTGCTCGGTGCAGGACACTCCGGTTGTCCCACACGGCCACATCGCCGGCCTGCCAAGCGTGCGTGTACGTACGGGGCGGCTGACAAGTAAACGTCAGCAAGTCGTGGAGCAACCGCTCAGACTCTTCCTCGGCCAAACCGGGAATGCCGTAAGCGTGACGACCAATATAGAGCGCTTTCCGGCCGGTGACCGGATGCACCTTGATCAAAGGACGTAGGGGAGGAGCACCTTCGTAGAAACCATAACCCGCGCCGACTTCGACCTGATGTCCGATTTTGGCTTGTGAATGAAAATACGAGTGATGCGCCATTAAATCGGCCACATGGAATTGCGCAGTTTCTCCCAGCCCATCGTAAGCCGCGCGCGCGTCGGCCCACTCTGTTTCGCCGCCCTTCGATGGGACGACACGCGCCGACAGCAACGAAGCTTTGGCGGCTAACGGCATGTAGGAACTGTCGGTGTGCCAGCCTTCGTTGCCTCGCAAAATCTCCATCTGGTACGAACCCTCCTCAGCCATTCCACCCTTCTGATCCTTGTTGCTTAGCGCGACACTGTCGTAGCCGGCATACAGCTGTTCAATCTCGCCAAACCGGGTGGCGAATATGACCTGGGTGTGCGGCGCAAGCGACTGGCCCGGAAAAATCAACAGGGCGTGCTCGTGGAACGCCGTTTCGATTTCCCTCCAAGTGGCGTCGTCGAGAGCCGACAATTCGATACCGGTCACGATTGCGCCGAGTGTTGCGTCCGTCGGTTCAATTGATAGTGCCATATCATCAACCCAGGCCCGCGAAAGCCACCATTTTACCACAAAACCGTCGCCACGCGATTTTTAGTCGTGGTGCAAGTTTATCGTGGCGCAACTCTCCGTATCGGAAATCACGGCACGGCGAAAACGAGATGTTTGCGTTTCCGCCCAAACGCAGCCTGACAATCTTTTCGGTGAAGCCCACATGCTACGAACCGCACACCAATAACGATCACCAATAACGATCACCAGAGACGCTCACGGGTTGCGACAATTCCTCTCGATGATCACCTCCTACACCCCGAGGCAACAACCATGGTAGATCCCAGGGCGTCCCATGCGTCATTTCGGAGATGCTCGGCAATGGCTACCGTTTTGGCAAATCCTGCGGCTCAATCTTGCGCAACGTGGAGCACGAACTGGTTCCATATGAAACTTTTCAGGGTAGGGGACGGCATGAACTTGAGGCAAAAGATGCATGTGCAAAATAGAGGCCTAACGCACACGACACGGACGTATCGTCCGTGCGGATTTTCCAACGCCGCTTGATTCTAATTGAGTCGTCGGGCCCATTTCGTATTACCCCCAGCACCACCGGCTTCACAATATCGCGGTTTGGGCGATGCGACTTCTGGCACTCTTTATGGATATGCAAGTTGCGTCATCTACCATGCGCTACTGCGGCTCGTTCGCTGACGGGGATTACAGCAGCTCATCAATCACACTACCTCCCGGTAGGATTGGCATGGGGCGGCCCGCCAGATTTGGAAACGTTCTTTCCAGATCAATTCCCAGGTGGCGGTATACCGTTGCCCAAAGATGATCTGGTGATAAGGGGCGATCCTTGGGTTGTTCGCCTAACGAATCCGAGCTGCCAAGCACTTGACCTGTTTGCATACCACCGCCACTAACCAGTGCGGAATAAACCCCTGGCCAATGGTCTCGGCCCGGTTGCATAATCCCCGTCGCCGTTCCTTTTTGATTGGAAATGCGTGGAGTGTGCCCAAATTCCCCCGTAACCACCAGCATAACTTTCTTGTCGAGCCCGCGAGTGTAGAGGTCCTCAATGAGTCCCGACACAGCCTGATCAAAATGGGGAAATCGCCAGCGGGCATCATCAAACACGTGACAGTTCACTGCATGACAATCCCAATTGTAGACGACATTTTTCGCAGCCGGGATTTCTGTCCCGGGAGACTCCATCACCACATTAACAAAGCTGGTCCCCGCTTCGATCAGTCTTCTCGCCAATAACGCTCGCTGACCATAGCGTGTAAAGCCGTACCGGTTGCGCACGGCTTCATCTTCCTGCGATAAGTCGAACGCCTGACGTGATTTTTCGCTGGTTAGCAAGGCCAATGCCTTGCTCTGAAATCGGTCCGTAGACTCGAAGGACGCACTCCTATCCACCTGCTCCCGAAATCGATCGAATCTGTCCAGCAATCGTCGCCGACCTTGGAACCTCGCTTGCAATTCCGGCAGTAGTGTCAGATTTGGAACATCCCAGTCTTCCTGGCTGGGATCCCCCGGAGCCAAAAAAGGACCATGCGACTTACCTAAATAAGCTGCCCCCTGAGAATATGCGTCTACATTTGTGCCTTCGCGCTGCGCGGAGACAAATGCCAGCGAATCGGGCCGGTATCCCGCGCGCACTTTATTGACAATGCAACCGATGCTGGGCGCATCGTTCACAAACCCAGTGGGTGACTTGGGGACTCGTCCGGTGAGCACTCGTTTGTGAGCGCCGTCATGCCCGGAAAAACCATGATGTAGCGAGCGGAGCAAATTAAACTTGTCCGCAATTTTCGCATGCATCGGCAACAGCTCACCGACTTCAATTCCTTCAACGCTTGTATTGATAGGCCGGAAGTCACCTCGGTATTCCACGGGCGCATCCGGCTTTAAGTCGTACGTATCCATGTGGGACAGCCCACCGGTAAGCCAAACCAGAATCACGGCCGTGTCCGGATGTTGACCACCCGCTGCGCGCGCCCGCATTAGATCGGCATTTGCACACGCCAGCCCGGTCAGCATGCTACTGGTGATAAACTGCCTGCGTGTCGCCAGATGCTGCCTCTTGTTCAATGATTCAGGTCCTTATTCAGTAAAGATCGAGATCGATCAAGTAAGTTTGCGAAATGGTAGCCAGCACGTCCAGCGCTGTCGCAAAGTGTTCCTCCCTATATTTTATGAAACCCTGCTCATTGTTCCTAGCCAGTTCCTAGTCAGTTCCTAGCCATTCTTCCTAGTGATTATTCCGGATCGTTATTCTGTACTGTCCAAAATGCATCAAGAGCAGCGTTGCGGAGCGGGACTCGTAGGCGCCCTTTTCTTCCTGCTAATTCACTCCAGTTCGCTTTCTTCGTCCAGTGGGTCGTCTGCTCGACCGCCTTACCACCCAGGGGTACACTGCTCCTGACTTTACAAACCTCGCCTGGTCTAGATATGGTCTAGGTACGACATGTGGCAATAACCCATATGACAGCCCTTTCCATGCCCCCAAGGACACCCATGCCACGCCCTACCACATTGCTGCTGATCTTCTTAGGTATTCTGTCTTCAGTTGTCAGCTATGGAGCTGAAGTGGATTTCTTAGTTGGCTTTGGTCGTAAGAAGATTACACCTTCTGAACCACTCTGGATGTCTGGTTATTCGGGGCGTCATCAACCTGCAACTGGCGTCATTGATGATTTGTACGCCCAAGCGCTGGCGATTCGCGATAAATCGGGCAACCAAGCGTTATTGCTTCGGCTTGATGTTGGTGTGTTACGTAATCCAACAGTCACACAAATATGCAATCTGATCAAACAAAGAACAGGTCTGATGCGACGTGAAATTCTGGTAAATGTCTCCCACACACACTCGGGACCTGCCGTGGATGAGTTATATCATTACCCCATGCCTACCGAGCAGCGCATCAAACTAGCAGCCTATATGGAACAACTTAAATCAGATTGCGCTGCAATAGCGGAGGACGCATTCAAAGACCTAAAGCCCGCGATTCTCGATTTTGGAGTTGGTGAGGCCACGTTCTTTCATAATCGCCGAGGATTAGACGAAAACGGACGTTATACCGGAATGAGAGAAAACCCGGACAATCATGCTGATCGTGATGTGCCCGTACTGAAGATTTCCAACACCGATGGCTCAGTAAGAGGCGTAATTTTTGGAGCCGCTTGCCATAACGTTACCCTCGGCCCAAATTACGAGTACTCTGGCGACTATGCAGGTCAAACTCGCCTTCAACTGGAGAAAGAGATACCGCATGCATTGTTTGTGACCGGCTGTGGAGGTGATGCAAATCCCAGCGGAGGAACCGTTCAACAGCATGGCATTACTCTATCGCAAGAGGTCAAACG
Source organism: Pirellulaceae bacterium (assembly GCA_022446825.1). Taxonomy (GTDB): domain Bacteria; phylum Planctomycetota; class Planctomycetia; order Pirellulales; family Pirellulaceae; genus JAKVBY01. The sequence continues at coordinate 22,361 of JAKVBY010000021.1, read as the reverse complement.
AGTCCTGCTCCAACCGATGAAACGTATAACAGGGCCCATCAAAACAGCATTCCGCTACGTCGAATTACCACTGGTCACATACCAATCACGAATCGACGTCGAAACCATGCGTCGTGGCCCATATGCTGACTATGGAACCGTCAATAAACTGCTGACGATCCTCGATCGCGGTGCTCAATTGCCAACGACGTACGCCGCCCCCTTTGCTGTATGGCAATTCGGCAACGACCTTACGCTAGCAGGCTTACCCGAAGAAGCGGTGTCAGAATATGTACCACTACTTAAGAAGGCTGTTGGACCAAAACGGTTGTGGACAGCTGGCTATTGTAACGATGTCTCTGCATACTTGCCGACGGAAAACATCATCAAGCAAGGAGGGTATGAAACTCGCGGATTCATCGCAGAAACGACTGCTGGCTGGTTCACAACTGAGGTGGAAAAAACTGTCGTTGAGACCGTAACACATTTAGTTCGTAGAGCCACAAGCGAAGTCGATGATGCTGCAAAGCCCAGCAAGATCGAAACATTTTCCGAGTGGCAATTTGAGGAGAGCGCTCCCTATTCAGGATTAGACGTTCATGGTGAGATCCCACGCGCAGAACAAGGTCTGCGGTTTGACGGGAAAAGCCATCTGGAAGGGCCGTCAATCGACTTACCCGCAGCGAAAACCAAAGGTCTTACATTATCCGCCTGGGTCAAACCTGATCCAGCTGGTATGACAGGCGTTCGCATGATTGTTTGTGAATGGGCCAACGCCGTAAATGGCGATCGCTTCAGTTTATCGATCAATAATGGTAGGCCGGGACTTGCGATTGCGGACGGTATAGCAGGAGCTATAGGCTTTGCTTGCGACCAGAAATTGGATCCCACACGGTGGACATTCGTAGCTGTGACTTGGCATCCAAGGACTCGGCGATATTGCATCTATCTAGATGGCAAACTTACATTAACCACCGGCACGCAGTCTGGTAACGGAATAAACGCGGCAGGTCAGGTAAGTCTGAAAATCGGGGCTCAGGCGACCGAACAGCACCCACGGTACTTTATTGGTCTCATTGATGATGTCTGGATCGGTAACGCACTGAATCCAATAGCAATCGAACAACGATTCAAAGCTTCCAAAGCAAAACACTGATCCGTGGTGATGGCTGATTTCAAGCTCTTCCTCTCAAGCGGCAAGGAACCCAACGCCCTTCTCTCTTCTCCAGACATATCAGTCCAGCGATCAATGAATCGACTGGTTCGCTCGCCAAGGGATCGACTTGAACCCACTTTTGGACCGGCTGAAACTCCGACAATGCATAACACCCTTTCTCTTAAGGTGGAAACCGCCATGGTCGCGAGTCCCGCAGCGGCCACTTAGGTGTTTCTCGAGGCGGGCCAGGTGTTGAAAAAACCGGAAAAGTCCGCAATTCGTGAAAAAGGTGTTTCTCTCCGCTGGTTCTTTTCCAATAATTAGAGATAGGTGAATTCATCCGGAAGGAATTGGAACCATGCTTACCATTTACGACTCAAATCAGCCTCGCAAACGGATGCCGCGGAGGCGGTTACTTCAGGTTGGAGCTCTGGGAGCAAGTGCCTTTACCCTGCCGGGATTGCTGCAGAAACGTGCAGCAGCAAGTGACCGGAGTTTTATCCGTAACAAATCGGTGGTATTTCTGTTTCTTCAGGGAGGGCCTCCACAGAATGAAATGTGGGACCCCAAGATGAATGCGCCGGAGGTGGTTCGAAGCTGTACAGGCTCAGTACAGACAAAGCTTCCCGGCGTTCAGTTTGGGGGAACCTTCGGGAAACTTGCCCAAATGACAGAACGTTTTACTGTTGTGCGATCATTTCATTCCTCCGACGGTGGGCACAACCAATTACCTGTTTTAACTGGCCGGCATAAATCCGAAGCAGTAATGGGATCGCAGTTTGCACGTCTGGCCGGCGCAAATCATCCTGTGACGGCAATGCCGACGCACGTCGTTCTACTGCCTGAACAGGTCCAACCGGACCTGAAGCTTGGCACGCCAACCGGACCATTCCGGCATGACTACATTCGTGAGAATTATACGAAGTCCGGAGAATACGGCGGAGCCTATAAAGGCCTGCTGCTTGATGGCGGAAAGGGGCTGGCAGAAAGCTTATCGCTGGCGTTGCCAAAGGAGCGCTTCGCAGACAGGAGATCTTTACTTAGGCAACTTGATTTACTGAAACGTCGATACGAAACAGCAGCGGAGCTTGATGCGGCAACCGCGTCTGAGCAGCAAGCTGTGGATGTATTGCTAGGTGGTATCTCCGATGCATTTGATTTATCAAGAGAGGATCCGAAAACCCTCGCCCGGTATGACACGAGCCAGATGTTCGACATGCATGACTGGCATCAGGGCGGTAAACTCTATGACAACAAAGTAAACCAGTCGCGCATTACTAATTTGCTTGGAAAACAGATGCTACTGGCAAGACGATTGTGCGAAGCCGGCTGTGGCTTTGTTACCGTACATGACGCCTGCTGGGATTTCCACAACGATGGAAATAATCCGTCTCATGCCAAGGCGATGCCCGTTCTGGGCTCTCAGGTAGATCACGCAGTCGCCGCATTTCTCGAGGATGTTCATCAGCGCGGGCTTAGCGATGACATCCTCCTTGTGATTAGTAGCGAAATGGGGCGGGCACCCGCGAAGCAACAGAACGGTGGTAGCGGCCACTGGGCTCGTCTAACCCCCCTGCTTGTCGCTGGCGGCGGATTGAAGATGGGACAGATCGTCGGAAAGAGTGATGCAAACGGTGGGGAAGCTGTTACGAAGCTCTATGGTCCCGAGCACCTGAATGCGACGATTATGCAAACGTTGTTTGATGGTCCCCAGGCAAGACTTGTAGACGGCCTTCCGGCCGACCTTGTTGAGACCGTCTCTGATAGCGAGCCGATTCATGAATTGCATGGATAACCGAGGCTAGGTATTTGGCTCGCCTGTTGGTTGCTCGCCCGGGCGATGCTGACAGGTTTCCCAAAGCAAAGTCCGCTGATGGGGTAACGACGGGTGTTCGATGCTGTTGATGAGGTAGCTTTTTGTGCCGACCAGCGTTGATCAACAAAAAATACCCTCCGTGGGACGGCTTGACCGTGGGGCCGCTTGAGAGTGGCTGTCGGCAACACCACTTGCCAGGGTCGGCGCGTACTTTCATAGATGCCGGTATCTCTCCGACCTGCGTCTCTATACGGCACCCTAGCCGTGTTTGTATTTCTCGTGTTTCGCTGTACAGATTTCGCGGTACAGATTTATCTGTACAGAGTCCGACTCTTTCGTGTCAAGTTGCCCTGCCTACGGGTATAATCGACTCGTTGGATCAGACGATTCGGCAATGAAAACCATCTTTGATAGCATCGTTAAACACGGAGGAGTGAGAGTCTGTGAAAATTAACCTTATAAGGCTGCTTGGCATTTTATTGATCGCGGTTAATACGGCGTCTGCTCAGTGGGTGCAGTTCCGTGGGCCTCAGAGTCGCGGCATTGCGAATACCATTAATATCCCCACCCAATGGGGTGAAGATCTTGGGATTCAGTGGAAGACTGCTATTTCTGGCGAAGGTTGGTCATCTCCGGTTATTGACGATGGCTTGATATGGATGACCAGTGCATACGACGAAGGAAAATCTCTGCATGCGGTTTGTGTTGACCAAGCGTCCGGCAAAGTCCTTATGAACGAAAAAGTGATTATGACGGAGAATGTCGGCCCTAAACATGTTCAGAATGGTTTTGCTTCTCCCACACCGGTTATTAACGATGGTCGAGTCTATGTTCACTTCGGTCCGCGGGGAACAGTTTGTCTGGACTTCGAGGGCAACATACTGTGGAAGCGGACTGACATGGACTTTGACCTGCCTCAAGGAGCAGCTAGTTCTCCGATCATTCACAAGGACAAGCTTATTCTCATTTGTGATGGAACTGATGAGCAGTACGTGGCTGCACTGGACAAGAACACTGGAAAGACGCTCTGGAAAACGCCCCGTCAACACCATGAACGGATTTCGGATAAAGGCGGTTTCTTTCGAATGGCCTATTCAACTCCGTTAATTGTCGAGGTAAACGGCCACAGTCAGATTCTCGCATCGGGTGCTGAACACGCAGCTGGATACGACGTGGAAACAGGCGAAGAACTCTGGTTTCATAAACACATTGGATTTTCGCAGGTCGGTCAGGCCTCGCACGGCAACGGATTTTTTTACCTTGTCGGGTCCGTTTCACAGGACCATTTTGGGATCTTTGCGATAAAAGAAGATGCGCGAGGGGAAGTTACAAGTGGGGATGTGGTGTGGAGCAATCCAGACGGAATTGGCCATGTACCAACACCACTGCTTGCTGGCAAAGAGATTTACGTGGTTACCGATGACGGTACTGCCCAATGTATCGACGCTCTCACGGGAGAATCCGTCTGGCGTGAGCGCCTCGGCGGTCGCTTTCGAGCCTCCCCGATTAAATCAGGCAATCACATCTACTTTGTCAATGAAGAGGGCGATAGCACCGTCGTTAAAGCTGGCCGGAATTTCGACAAGGTAGCCACAAATAAATTAGAGGGTCTGTTTTTGGCGACTCCCGCAATCGGCCAGACCTCGTTGTTCCTTCGTAGTGACAAACATTTGTATCGAATCGGGAAGTAGGAAGTCCTCGACTGCTTGGAAGACTTTGCAAACAGATCATCCCAACTCAAGTCTTACATCGAACTGACTGGAACTCCGATGATTGCCATTTGAGTTGGGAGCGTTTTTTCGTAGCGTGATCGGGGAGGCAATCCCATTGCGCGTATAACGTCTCCGTCACCGTACCAATCAACAGTTCTGCCATCTCGTCCGCCACCCGCCAACTACCTTCCTCTAGTTTTGCTTTTAGATATACGGGGTTTTGGGCATCTGCCGTCGCGTCCCTCATCAACCACTTTCTTTCATATTCGCTTTCACACGAAGTATTCTCAAGCCTGCCCGACGAAGCCTTGGCGCAAGTTGGAGGAGCCCGCTTGTTTAGAGGGAGTGTGGAGTTCTAATCGTAAATTATTAGGTTCGAGACTCCAGTAGCAAACATTGAAAAGCTACTTGCTAATAGAAACGTGTTGATCGAATACAACAGGATTAATTGCCATGAAAAATGTGCCGACCCTTTTCCTTATGACGGTAGTTTGCATTGTGCTTCCAACTGGGCAAATGCCGGTTATTAACAAACTGATAGAAAGTGAAGACCGACAATTAATTGCCCAGGTTACCGATGGGCCAGCAGGTGAATCGATGGGGACAGGTCCAAGCGAATCGAACGGGGAAGATCATTCGCCCGCTGACCTCGCACCTGCGGACGCGCAGCGAGTGAGCCGGGTCCAGGCGATGATTGACCGCCTGCCGCCAAAACAGCTCGCGGGCGTGGATCTGCGCTGGCATGCCGCCCTGGCAGCGACCTATGCGACGCGTGTGTTGCATGAGCAGTCCGGTGGTCGTCCACTTTATGCCAACTTCGTTTGGGGCGCGCCGGCCCACCTGGATCACAGCGAGTGGGACGTGCCACACTGTGTGGGACGACTTCTGCACACGATCTTTCTCTGGGAGGACCTGGCTCAACAGCGTGTGCAGGACGAAGCAGCGGTCAAAGCACTCCGCAAACTGCTGCATGAGAGCATCTCTACTGAAGATCACTTTGCACACTTTCCGAAGTATTGCCGAACGTCTGAGGAAATCGACTGGCATAGTCAGCGGGAAGTCCTGTTCGGACTGGTCGGACTCGCTCGATACCGGTCGGACGATCGCTCGCGCCAATTCGCTAAAAAGTTAATCACGGCGTATCTGCAGTTATTGGGGCGCGATGACTTTTCGCCAAACCCTCAACTGCACGGGCGGATGCTCGACGCCGTGCTCGACTACAATAGGACACTCGATGACGAGACCGGTCGACAGGTCGCACAGAAGCTGGCTGATCTATTTCTTATCTGGTGCGACGGACAGAAGTCATTTCCCTCGCCCGCCCATAATCATTCCATTCTGGGAACGATTGCCAACCTGATCGAGTTCGGCATTGAAACGGATCAACCGCGATACGTCCGGTCCGCGCAAAGGATGATCGACGGACCGGTCTATGCAGTCCGCACCTCCTTCGGCCATGTGGGAGAGGGGGCGACGGTCCGTGGCGAAGCCAACTGCACGGGTGACCTGATACGAGCACTGCTGATGCTCGGACGGCACGTCGATCCACGTTACCTGGACGACGCCGAGATCGCCATTCGCAACCACCTGCTGGCCAGCCAGCATCTGGATTCGTCACTGGCCCTGTCATTGCCTCGCGCCGAGCTTCCACCCGACGACGTCCAGCGTGTTTACACGAATGCGGCCGAGCGGGCGATTGGTGGCTTCGCCTTCACGTTGCCCAATGACCTAGTCGACGCCAACTATCCGCATCTGGCCGTGGATCTAGTCGAAGGTGGGATGCACGCGCTGGTGGACGCCTGGAATCACACAACCGATGTCGCCTTCAAGGGGCTCACGGTCCACCTGCTGTTCTCCCGGAAACACCCCAGTATCGAGGTTCGATCCTATCTTCCCCAAAAAGGTCGACTCGAAATCGTAGTGTATCGGCAGTGTCCATTGCGTGTTCGCATCCCGACTTCTGTTGAGCGGAACAGCCTTCGGATCATCGCGGCTGGCAATGCCGTGGAACGACGGTTTGAAGGAACGTATGCGATCATCCCTCCTCAGAAATCGGGCACGCAGATCACGCTGACATTCCCTTTGTCGAAAAAGCAGACTACGGAAACCATCGGCGATGTCGAGTATCAGCAGGAGTGGATCGGCGACACCCTGCGCAGCATGAACCCGCTGGGCACAAACGCACCGCTCTATGTCCCGTCACGACTTGGCATTTATGGTGAGATCGACAACAGGTGACCGGCCCCATTCATGGCAGCACGCAACTCACCGCACCGTTGCCAATGGTGTTCGACGGTTACTTCAGTCTCTGAAGACTCTCCAGCAAGACGGGCGAATCAGTCGTACGCGGACAGGAGTCCCATAAACATGACCACGAACCACAAAACGACAAACAAACTCACAAGTGCAGAGATATAAATTATGAATAGGGACTGCTGAGTAGGACAATTTTTATTAATCCCAATGTAAGTGAAGAACAGAAGCACGGACACAAGTCCGACGAAGGCCCCATACGCCAGATCGCTGGCATCGATGGGAAAGGTTTGCCTTGATTCCATCAGAAAGGAAGGAATGATCATCAGGAATACTGTGACAATTAGAACGTATCGCAGGAAAAACCAAAGCGTCACTCGAAGGCTAGGTTTGACCACTCCTCGTTTTTTACATCGTCGTCCTGCCAACTTCCAGGCTCCTGCATTGAGTCCAAAAGTTAACAAGAGTAGCATTACTCCACTCCCTATTTGCCCCTTCAATCTACCATTTGGATCGCAATAAGGATGCCTTGCGTTCTCCCAATTCTCTTCACCATTATTAATGGCCAACGTTAGGTTCCGATCGCTGAAGACCAGTATTTCCCCATCTAAACTATCTCCTCGCTCCCGCAGAATTGCATTTACTTTTCGACCATCGGTGGTGGCAGTTAATTTTTCGAGTTCCTCTTCGTTGAGTGACCATCTCTTTAAATGTCTATTCTCGATCAACCAGACAAAATGCTTAACCGTAGAACTGGAAACCAGTCGCTCAATTCCAGCTTTCCGCATAACTAATGTACCTCTCCCACCATCGTAGAAGTCCATAACTTCTTGATTCACACCCTGATCGTCATCACGATAAAAGGTACCAATAATCAGTTTCCGATAGTCAGCATCTGAAAGCTTAGGCACAGATTGTGGCCG
>JAKVBY010000021.1:4727-14422 GCA_022446825.1 Pirellulaceae bacterium | reverse complement strand
TAAAATGAAGACGGCAAGCAAAGAAAACAATTTCTGTTTACTCCGCACTACCCGCTCCGGCGAGAAACAATCATTACTGCATCGTTCCTTCCAGATATCATGTTGATACATTTACGGCACTCTCATTAAACGTTAGTACTGTCCGTGCCGCTCGATTTATATCCAGGCAGAGTCCTAAGACACGGCCTATCGGAAAGTACTTTATGTTTACTCAGGAACGTTTTCCTGCGTGTTGGAATTACGTCCTATTTCTAACATACCCTGCGGTTACGAACAAAATCGCATTAACCTTTCAACCTACCCTCCATGACAGGTCGAATCGTCCTTCACTGCTCGTCACTCAGTGCTTCCCACCGCTCGATTCGTCACACCACGACCTAGCTCGTTGAAAAACCTGTCCCCACCTGACACGCATATGTTTTATGAAGTCGGGTTTTAGCCTGTAAAAACAGGCCGTTGCGGCAAATCGCCATAGCACCTCAGCACCTACTACCGAGGCCAGGACTGATGGGAAGCAACACGAAATGCCCACGCTTTACCAGTTCAGCAAATGCGTGCTCTGACCAAAGGACTCGGATTCAATCCCCTGACGCTGCAACACGGTTAAGAGGAGATTACTGAATTCTGTATTGTGGTGTTGATCGTAGGCCAGTAGGAACCGTGATTGAACCCTCCTCCGGCAAACAGGCTGGGAAGATTGTGGGCAGCATGCGAGTTTGCATTTCCCAGATTAGAACCAAATACAATCGACGTGCTCTCCAGCAGCCTTTTACCATGTTCTGTTTTGTCTTTCATGTTTTTCAACAGGCCAGATACCTGCGACACAATACCCGACTCAATGATTCTTAATTGCTCAATCTTTCTCTCATCCTGGCCATGATGCGAAAGAATATGCTGTGTCTCTTCAACGCCTGGTATCTCTGCCTTCACATCCGGATCCTGAATCAGCAACGTAATCACCCGGGTGGAATCGGTCTGCAGGATCAAGGGAATGAGTTCCATCAGTCGCTCCAACCGTCCCAACATATCGCGACGATCCGGAAGTGTCGGTGGTTCGACATCCACGGTTGGTTTAGGACGATCAATCCAATCCTCTATCTCGGTAATGTTCCGCTCTGTTTTCCGCACCGCATCCAGATAATCGTCGAGCAGATTGAGAAAGTTGTATTTCATGGACTTCCTCTGAAATCATTCTAACCAGAGCCAAACGGATTTGGCACCATCGGATCGGTTGCCAAGTGCTGTTTATTGCGTTGGCTGTGGAATCGGAAGGCAAAGCCGACAGACGTAATTCTGAAACCGAATCTTCTACTTCTACATGGAGCCTTAGTATTAAATAACAAGGGGGCAAAGGTTCGATTCGCATTTACTCTTGTCGCCGGGGCAACTCCATCATTATCCTCCGAGGCGTTTCGGTAACTCTTTCAGCGTTTGTAATATTCATCTTCTCTTACGGGTTATTGCCGCTGCTGGCCAGCAGCGGCATATACATCGACAGTTGAACCGAAGGCGTGACACAACGGCAACATCCTGCGCGGAAGTTCGCCTGTACTATTTTGTCCAACCACCTCCGCGTGTCCCTGCTTGTTGAATCGGTGCGAAAGCTTTGGCGTCTGCTGTCTCGACAGTCATTTCCGATCGGTATCCACGAGGATCTACGATTTTCCCGTCGCAGGGCTACAGTCCCAGAGCAAGGTTGGCAGAGATCGATTTTGAGAATCCGAGCTGCGTCTCACCAACGATAATACGATTCCTGCCCCGTAAGCGCTTTGATCGCCCGCTCAAAAGGTTGGTTGAGCCCATAGGGAATACCAGGCATCTTGCTGACGCTGATTTCCGCTGCAGTGTCTTGTAACACGGGAATGGCGGCCCTCAGCATTTTGCTGGCCGTCGGCGGCTGCGTATCGAGAATGCCTGCGGCGCGAATCCGGGCGGAAAGCATCGGGTGTTTCAGGGCAGAAAGAATGGCCTGTACCCCCTCGTCATAGCGACCAAGGTTGAAAAGTCCGTCAGCCGCTGTGGTAGCGACGCTGACGGATGCGTCGTTGGTCGCATGCTTTAATGCAGCAACCACTTTGTCTTCGTCCGTACGCAAAACAATTAGACCAAGCACTGCCCAGAAACGGACGGCCGCATCCGAGGCGTTGGCGGAAGCCAGCAATGCAGGAATGGCCGCTTCCCGCTGAAGCTGCAAGTTGGCGGTCTTGAGTATCTGGCTGTAATTGTCCAGAGCTTGGCTGAGTTCCCAATGGGAGTCATAAGCTCTAGCTCGTTTCAAAACTTCCGTTTCCTCAAGTAGGCCTAAATCTCGCGTCTCCAGCATCCAATCATGGAGTCGCGTGCGCATCGTTTTGACGACCTCCGCATATTGAGGATCATCAACGACGTTGTTAACCATATGAGGATCGTGTGCTGAATCGTAAAGCTCCTCGATCGGCTTGAAACGCAGGTTGAGCATGGCTTGCGGGCCCGTGAGTTTTCCCTGCCGAGCAAGTTCCACCCACTTCTTCAAAATCGGAGCATTGAATTCATAGTCCTCGTATGGCTTGAAGGGCAGCTGCGGGTAGAAATTACGTTGATAGCGAAAACGCTCATCGCGCACACTACGGACCATTTCATAGCGACTGTCGAGGCGGTCCCGCATCCCGATGACGAAGTCGCGGTATGGGCTCTCGGATTCATCGAGTCTACAAAGCAGGGGTTCGCCATGCATCCAATTGGGTGTCTTCAGCCCCGCCATCGCCAGGGTCGAAGGGCCAAGATCCATTAAGGTCACGAGCCCGTCGATCACCGCGCCTGGGCTGGCAGGAGCGAGATGCTGATACCTCTCCGGAAATCTCACGATCAGGGGTACGTGGGTGCCCTGTTCCCAGGCGGTATGCTTACCTCGCGGCATACCCACGCCATGATCTGCCCAGACAAAGATGATTGTCTCTTCCCAAAGCCCGTCTTCCTTCAATTGGGAAAAAATATCTCCAGCCTGATAATCGACTTGTGTCACTGCGTCGTAATAGCGTGCCCACGCTTGACGAAATTCGGGGATGTCAGGGTGATACGGAGGAATGGAGACTTTGGCCGGATCGTGAAAGTCGCTCGGCTGGAGCCGATTCAGCCGTTGCTTAACGATCACGTCCTCAGAAATCTTCGTAATGCTCGAATGGCAGGCTCCGTAGTTGAATACGGCGAAAAACGGTTGCCTGGAGTCCCGACGGTTTCGCCAATGGGCTTGCTTTGAACTTTCGTGCCAACGATCTCCAGCAATGTTGTAATCCTTCTTGGCATTGTTGGTCGTATAATAGCCGGCCTCACGCAGCAAGTTCGGGAGCATCTTTACGAAAGCAGGCGGTTTTCCGACGTTACTCCGATGGTGGTGGGTTCCCAGAGAAGAAGGATACATTCCTGTGATCACACTGCTGCGAGACGTGGAGCAGACCGCTGCAATGGAGTGTGCTTGGGTGTAACGAATCCCTCCGCCAGCAAGTGCGTCAAACACCGGAGTGCGCGCATATTGATCACCATAGCAGCCCAGCATCGGAGTGATGTCTTCGAGCGAAATCCAGACGATGTTAGGCCGGTCCACTTTAGACCGGTCTGCCTGATCGGCTCCAATTGCGGTTGCCGACCACAACACCAACCACGAGGCCCAGGTAACAATTCGCCTGACTGGAGCATGCTGTTTCACCATTTCTTCTCTTTTTCGTCTACCCATTCGCCTTAACTTCCGCTGTCCTGTTGAGGAGCGAACGGGAAGCGTTTTTCCTTCCCTATACTTAGAATATAGATTCCTCTAAAAAACGATAATTCTGCTGAGTACGCCCAGAAAGCACATTCCGTTTACGTTCAGACGTGCTCGACACTTGCCTAAAAACACGGTGTACTTGCCTAAAAACACGGTGTTCAAGAAACTTCATATCTACACGTAATGCCTGTACCTCGAAAACCTTCCCAACGCAAAAACTGACATGAAAACATCCCTGCTTCAAATCTTGCTCCTATTCAGCACTCTCACGTTCCCACTCATCAGGGCGCAAGCGACAGAGCCGCTGCGGCTGCGCGTCCTAAGTTATAACATTCATCATGGAGCAGGGGTCGATGGACAGCTCGACCTGGAACGCATCGCCAAGGTGATCCTCGCAGTCAAACCAGACCTTGTGGCCTTGCAGGAAGTAGACCAGAAGACGAGTCGGAGCCAAAAAATCGACCAGCCGGCTGAACTCGCTCGGCTGACAAAAATGCATGTCGCATTTGGAGCGAATATCGAGTTCCAAGGTGGTCACTATGGCAATGCCATCCTGTCACGCTTCCCCATCGCACACCAGCAGAATCATCTGCTGCCTAACGTGGATGACGGCGAGCAACGCGGTGTGTTGGCCGCTGAGATTTCCATCCCGCAAGCCAATGCCTCTTTAAGGTTGCTTGCCACCCATTTCGACCATCGGACCGCGGACAAAGAACGTGTCCTATCGGCGCAAACCGTAAACGCGCTGGTAGAAAAAGACGCTCGTCCCGCATTGTTAATGGGTGACCTGAACGATGTCGTTGCTAGTGAGACACTCAATCTGCTGACGATCGCCTGGTCGCGAACCAATGCTCAACCACTCCCGACCGTTCCAGTTGACGAACCAGTGCGTCAAATCGACTTTATTCTGTTTCGTCCTCGGCAACACTGGAAGGTGATCGAAACACGGGTTCTGGATGAAGCCGTAGCCTCGGACCATCGAGCGATCTTCAGTGTTTTGGAGTTCCGCCCGGGGCAAGCTTCGCAAGAATAAGCGGGGAGCAGACCTCTTTACGGGCACCCCTCCAGGGCGAGTACGCCGGACACGTTCCCGCCGGACATGTTCAGGAAGCTTGAGTCGCAACATCCTTGTTTCCTTTCAGCCCGGACAATCCCCCGCCCGATAACGCGCTATTCCTACTCAGCGAACGCACACTCAACGCTCCAGCAGTCGACTCTGTTTCCTGGACCATATTCAGAAAATATCAAAATGCGGCCGCCGTTCAGGAACTAGCGTAGAAGACGTCTGCACTTCTTTCAGGAACTTCCCCAGTGCGGCCGCCAAGCAAGGCCAGCAAAAGACCAAACGGTGCAGCGTCTGGGGTTCCTGTGCTGTGAGTACCTATTGGCCCCTCGAGTACCCAAAGAAACACCACCTGCTGGGTCCAGGTAGCCTACTGCAATCCACTGCATGGCGAGTGTTCCGTGAACCGCTATTCCATACCCGTCTGTGAATCCGGTGGGCTGGGTTCCCTGGCCTGTGAACCGTGGAGGGTATTACGAGGCTGGGCGTGCAAATCAGTTTCGTCCGCGATCGGTTCCCCAACAATATTTTCCAGCAGGTCTTCATCTGAAACGATCCCCACCGTCTGTCCGAATTCATCCACAACCAAAAGCATTTTGTGGGTATTATCGACCATCGAATGGAAAGCGATATGGGCCGGGGTAGAATCCGCGATTTGGATCATCGCATGCGAGAGTTCGGAAAGTGGCACGTTACGGCCTTCAATTTTCGCCTCCAGTACCTCACTGTAAAGAATGTATGAGGTCACGGACTCATCTTGGGCCTCCAGTGGAATTCTGGCATAGTCGACCGGCACATGTTGCTCGACAAAATCGAAGGTGGTCATCTCGTCAGCCACATGGAATACCAAATTGAACGGGGTCATCACATCTCTGACGCGCGTGCTGCGAAGTTCCAGAATGTTCTTCATCATCTCCGCTTCATCATCGGAAATGGTTCCCGACTCCTCCGCCAAACCGGCAATCGCTTTCAGTTCTACACGGCTGAAGGTGCCATGGTGGCCCGAAGAGGAAATTAACTTCGAGCAGATTTGCAAAGCCCAAACGACTGGGAACAGCACGATGATCAGCCAGTGAATCAGCGTGGCGCTAACCTTTGCCAGGCTATTGCAGTAGCGGGCGCCCAGTGTCTTGGGAATGACTTCGGATAAAACCAAAACCAGGAAGGTCAAAATGGCCGATGCCAAACCCAGATACTGATCGCCAAAGACTCGAGCTACTTCGGCCCCCACTCCAGCCGCTCCCATCGTGTGTGCGATCGTGTTGAGCGTCAGCACTGCGGAAAGGGAGCGATCCAGATCGTTTTTCAAATCCTGAAGACGCTGGCCAGCCTTACTCCCTTTGTCGACCAGAGACTGTACGTAGCCGGGGCCAACCGACAGAATGACCGCTTCCAGGATAGAGCAAAGAAATGAAAAGCATAACGCCAAGGCCAAATAAAGTAACAGCGGCATAAGCATGGTGAATGTAATGTCCATAGAGAGCCATTATACCGCAAGTCTCGCTGAGCACATTGGGAGTATTGGAGGATGCTGCAGTGGGGCCTTTCGAGACGCCACCTCTAGGTTCAGAGCTATTTTCTGCACATCCTCCTCGGGAACTCTCAGGGCATGTTGTCGTGCCATTTCTTCTTTTGCTGATTAAGAATCTGCCCTATTTTGCGGGTCTCTCCAGACAAATAGATCGATCGCTCTCGTGTTTGAACCTAAGTTCGTATTACTTCTCGGGCGCTCCTCTTAATCATTTGAAGCAAGCAGGCCAAGGCTGGTGAAAACACGCCTGTTCCGGCAAGCTTTCCAAGCTTCTCGCCTGCAGGCAAGCGGCGAAAGGCCGCACACCTCCGGCCGTGCGACATCCTGCCGACCGGACATCGCTGCAACATGGCTGTAACCGGCCCAGCACTAGCGCCCGCAACATCAAAACAGCGATGCGCACAGAGTTAAGTTCTGACAACAACGGAAGTAAGGGACCGTTCTAAAGTAGGTCCTAACCGGCCCCATTTCACGCCCCCCGAATGGCGATGCCGCGGTTTTACTCCCAAACTTGAAAAAAAATTGAGAGGAAGAGCGATTTCCGACAAAACCATGACCTTTTTATTGCTTAAAGCCTGCAAAAAAATGCCGATTTTTTGCGGACAGCGCAAAACTTAACACAAAACCAACTCCACTGGGGACGAAGAACGTCTTATCGGAATAATTTGCGCTTCTTACAGAGTATGCGTCTCCACACGGAATGTGAGAACGGCAGATACAACGCAACGATCCATTTGCCTTGTATTGTTTGTTCATTGAGGCGAGTACGAGTACGAGTACGAGTACGAGTACGAGTAAAGGATTACAAAATGAGACAACTTGCCACTCAAGTTCTTGCCTACAGCATGATCGTGCTGGGCGTGCCATTCGCCACACTGGCTTACGAACCAACCTCTCTTGATGATTTCCAGAATCAGCTTAATTCCCAGGCCGAAGAAATTGCCGCCTTACGGGAGAGTCTCGACGGAAAAGTTGACAACGGGACTTCGAAAAATACCGTCAACCTGAACGGACGGATTCATGCGGATACCTGGCACTTCCCCAACCACGACTCGGTCATCGAAGGTTTAGCGGGCGGTAATCCTCAAGATCGTATCGGATTTCGTCGT
The DNA here is from genome assembly GCA_022446825.1 of Pirellulaceae bacterium. GTDB lineage: Bacteria > Planctomycetota > Planctomycetia > Pirellulales > Pirellulaceae > JAKVBY01. The sequence continues at coordinate 6,980 of JAKVBY010000021.1, read as the reverse complement.
ATGCGATTTGGAGTCAAAGGGGATATCTCCCCGAATATGGGCTACAAAATCGAAATGGAATTCGCCGGCGGAAACGACTCGGAGTTCCGTGATGCTTACTTGAGCTGGAAAGAGTTGCCCTTACTTGGAAAACTACAGCTGGGTAATCAAAAGCGACCTTACGGCTTAGACCACCTCAACAGCAGCCGCTACAACGTTTTCCTGGAAAGACCTTTTGTGATTGAATCTTTCAACCAAGATTGCCGTCGCTTTGGCTTGGTCTCCTATAACGTGTCTGACGATCAGCGTTACAACTGGCGCTATGGATTCTACAACACCGAATTAATGCAGAATGATGGGCAACACATCAATGACCATCTGCAGCTGGAATTCGCTGGCCGCTTTGCAAGCACCTATCGCTACGAAGACAAGGGGCGCGACTATGGACATTGGGCCATTTCGGGAACCACCGCACACGTAGATGGGGGCTCTAATGAGACCCGTTTTCGTCACCGCGCAGAAGCCCGTTCGATTAATCGCTGGCTCAACACCGATCGCGTTCCGGACGCTTCGCATTATGAAATTCTCGGCCTGGAATTTGTCAGAAACCTCGGACCTGTGCAGGTCGTCGCTGAAGTCCTGAACCTTTGGATGCACACCGATGCAGACGAAACCGTCAACTACCATGGTGGATATATTTACACCTCTTACTTCCTGACCGGCGAACATATGCCTTGGAAACGTAGCGCTGGCATCCTTGATCGAATCAAACCTCACAGAGAATTCGTTCGCACCTCGTGCCATCACAAGCGAGGGTGGGGTGCCTGGCAACTCGCATTGCGTTGGTCCTGGGCTGACTTCACCGAGTCGACGCAAATTGCCACCCAAGCCGACCCGACCGCGTTTGGTGTCGACGGTGACGCACTGACCCTTGGATTGAACTGGTACTGGAACCAAAATGCCAGAATGCAGTTCAACTGGATTAATGGCGACATTACCAACGCAGCTGGTGAGAACGGCCGCTACGATATCATTGGTACCCGCTTCATGGTCGACTTCTAGACATCGCCAGTCGACTTCCTAAGTTAGCGAATCGGCCCGCATCGATGCCTGTGACATCCTAGCGTCCTTGCATCGATGCCGGGAATCGATACTCCCCCTCTGATTCTTTGATTCTGACATATGGGACTTGAAGACCGATTTTCAGAAGCCTCTGCCATTCACACAAGAAATCTTCTGAAACAGGGCAAATACCCTGGACATCTCGAAGTAACTTTTGCTACGTAACTTTCAGATGGTGAAAAATGACATCGGACAACACGCCAGGGCAATCTCGCCTCCATGCCAAGCAGAGTCCCGCAGAAGTACTCGACCTTTTACTCCAAGGCAATGTTCGGTTTCAGAACGGAAACCTTACTCACTACGACCACCGGGCGCTGATCGATAGCACCACCAACGGACAAGCTCCTTCGGCCGTGGTTCTCAGCTGCATCGATTCACGTGTACCCGTGGAACAAGTGTTCGATATAACAATCGGAGACGTCTTTAGCGCGCGGGTGGCGGGTAATGTTATCGGGACCAAATCGCTTGCCAGTATCGAGTATCAGGCGGGAGTGGCCCAGGTGAGGCTCCTTGTTGTGCTAAGACACACGCGCTGTGGAGCGGTCACAGCAGCCGTCAGAGCCGTCGTCAAAGGTAGCGTTCCTCCCGAGGCGGCCGAATGCATTCACTTGCCCTCCATCATTGACTAGTTTAAACCTCTAGTCGACAAAAATCTCCTGAGTGATTTTGAACAATACGATCAGCCAAAAAAAACTAGCCGTCGTCGATGATATTGCCAGGCAAAATGTCCTTGGCACGTGCGAATCTTTGCGTACTCGCAGCCCAATTCTTGCTCGCCTGGCTCAAGAAGGTGAACTAAAAATCTGCGGCGCCATGTATGATGTCGCGTCAGGAAAAGTCGAACTCCTCTAAAATTCTACTCGCTAGAATTAGGTCAAAAGAAAACAGACGCGTCGCATTCGGCGCGCTCGCAACGGCAGCTGGCGCCGCGTCTGGAAAATCTCGCTGGCAATCTGAGTAGAGTGCTGCACATCCTCGCAGGTAAACTCAAGTCTGAAAACGTTTAAAGCTCCCGCTAACCTGGTCGGCATCAGGAGCTCGGTATGAGGATCTTTTTTGGGGGGTGGTCCACCAAACGATCGCGGAAGATCGAGCAATTCAACTTGGCAAAAACTGCTCCACTCACGAAGACGCCTGTCCAAAAACAAAACC
>JAKVBY010000021.1:0-4627 GCA_022446825.1 Pirellulaceae bacterium | reverse complement strand
CTTCATTCCTGTAAAATAAGTAAGTCTTTTAGGGGAATCCATCAAGTGAAATATCTCTGTCACCAAGCACCATCATTTTGACGCCCGGTCGTCTGACGTCACCGGTCGGTGGCGAGGGATATGGGCTTTGCCACCATGAAAAATGACAATTCTCCCCGTGACGCGTCCGAGCAGTCTAAATCCGCTACGGACTCGCCTTCACAACCGCAACAATCTTCCCCAGAAAATTCGCGGCGAGAGTTTCTAAAAACATCCTCTCTAGGGCTTGTTGCCGCAAATGCGGCGGCTGAAGTCGACGGAATCGAGGAAAGTCAGCAGGTCCATCCGGCCTATCAACCGGAGGAACGGTGGAAAGACCGCATGACGCCGCCGGATGATGGCAAGAAATATGGCTGGTTTGTCGATACGCGCCGATGCTTTGGATGTCACGGCTGTGAAGTCAGCTGCAAAGCAGAAAATGACGTTCCTTTAGGCAACTATATTCGTCAGACCTTTTACCAGGATGTAGGTGAATACCCGAAAGTGGCACGCCTTTTCATGCCCATGTCCTGTCAACACTGTGAAGATGCCCCCTGCATTAAAGCTTGCCCCTGCGGAGCGCTTCATAAGGGAAGCGGGGGAAGCGTTGTCATCGACTACAACACTTGCTGTGGTCATGCGACCTGCGCCGAGGTTTGTCCTTACGGTGCCATTTATATTGATCCGGTTGCCAACCAAGCCGTCAAATGCCACAACTGCTATCACCGCATCGAAGAGAGCATGGAGCCGGCGTGTGCGAACACCTGCCCCGCTGACGCCATTCACTTTGGCGATCTGAATGATGCGGATTCAAAAGTATCGAAGGCCCTGAAGGAAGCAGAAGAATCGGGCCTCGAAACGATGCAACTCCGCCCCGAAAAGGGAACAAAACCAAGGATGTGGTTTGCCGGAAAGGCCCCTTTAGAGATTGAAGAACGCATACCGAAAGAAGGCAAATCTTACAGTCCCGATGCCTACGACATCTACAACTGGCCAGAGAGTAAACATGACCACTAGGTCGAGAAGAGATTTTCTGAGCCTCGGCTCATTAACGCTGGGCGCCTTCGGCTTGCTTGGTTGCCACCATGATCGCTCAAGTGAAAAGGAGCGAGCCGCAGAGTCGGTCGAAAAGGTGAAAGCAACCAACGGATCCGGAAAAGAAGAATCTAGCCGCAAGGTGGAGTCCGCCGACAAACAAAACAAGCAAAACGACTCTTTCTTCGGTGTCGACATCGAAAAATGGAAAAGCGGGCGCGGACAACCCTATCAGGTTGGGGGACACAAGATGCCGGGCGTCTGTTCCCTACCCGGACCCCTGGCCAAAAGAAATTGGCCTCCGAAAAACAAGTACAAAGATGCCAAAATCATTCCCGGCATGTGTCAACTTTGCAGCACCATCTGCGGAATCGTGGGGTACGTCAAAGACGACCGCGTGCTGAAAATTGAGGGCAATCCGAATGATCCCAACAGTCGCGGTAAGCTTTGCGCACGAGGCCACGCGGCGCTCAATCATCTCTATCACCCCGAAAGGCTGCTCTATCCCATCAAACGCATGGGCGCGCGCGGAGAAGGGAAGTGGAAACGCATTTCATGGGATGAAGCGCTTACTGAGATTGCAGACAAACTAAAGGCCATTCGCGAGCAAGGAAAGCAGGAAGAATTTGCTTTCCACCAAGGTCGTCAACGAAGCAAAGATGCCATTAAACGGTTTCTCAACGCCTATGGCACGAAAACGCAACTCAGCCATCGATCTCTTTGTTCGGGAAATCGTCGTGCGGCGAATTTGGCCTACCTTTGGGAAAGCGATTGGGACCTCAATGATTGTGAAAACAGTAAATACATCCTGAACTTTGGTTCCAATGCGTTTGAAGCGCATCAAGGCCATGTTCCCTTTGCCAATCGCATCCAAAATGGTCGCTTCAAAAATGGCGCAAAGATGGTCACCTTCGATGTCAGGCTGTCCAACACTGCCGGAAATAGCGACGAGTGGTTCGCTCCTTTCCCCGGCACGGATGGAGCGGTGGCTCTCGGCATGTGTCACTGGATCATGACTCAGGATAAATACGACCGCGAGTTCATTGAGCAGTGGACGAACGTTTCAATCGACGAACTAAAGGAGCACCTGCAAAGTTACACCCCGCAGTGGGCGGAAAACATTAGTGGAGTCCCTGCAGCGGACATCAAAAGGATTGCCCTCGAATTTGCAGCCGCTGCACCGGCCGCCACGACCATGTGCAACCGAGGATCCTCCGCGCATTTGAATGGCTTCTACAACGACCGGGCAATTCATTTATTAAATGCCCTCGTGGGAAGTGTGGGAAAAAAAGGTGGCTGGTGTTGGAGTCCTTGGGGAGGGCTCGACCCGATCGTAAAGACGCCAACGATGCCGAAAGCGGCAAACACATGGAGTGTCCTGGAAGACCCACCCGAATACCCGCTGGCCAATGTCTGGCGGAGGATGCGAGTGGGAGAAATCATTTACCTTTATTTGCTGCAAGGCCGTGCGAAGCTCCAGGCTTACATGACTTACAATTTGGATTCGCCGTTGACTTGGCCCGAAGAGAGTCTCACGCAAGAAGTCCTGACGAATGAAGCGCTGATCAATTTTCATGTCTGCATTAACTGTTTCTACAATGAAACCGCCCACTACGCCGATATTGTGTTGCCATGGGCAACCTTTTTGGAACGGTGGGATTTAGATGCAAGAGCTTCGTACAACTTGCGACCTTATGTCGGAATCCGTACTCCCATGGTCGAACCGCTTGGTGAGTCACGCGACATCCGCGACTTCTTTCCAGAACTAGCCCGCAAAATCGGCGGTGGTATGGAGCAGGCCTATGAATACGGAACGACCGAAGATTACATGCGCACCTGGGCAGAAAATGTGCCCGAAAATCCGACAACCAAAAAATCCGGCTTGGATCGTCTGCTGGAGGAAGGAGCTTGGGAGAATCCGGAAAACGAGCCGTTCTACGAACCTTACAACGTCGCCCTCACAGAAGAGGAATTGATCGACTCAGAGACCGACTCCAATGGAGTGATTACGAAGAATGGAATTGGAATTGGAATTAAGGTCGGAGAAAACACGCTACGGGGATTCCGGACTCCGAGTCGTAAATTTGAAGTACGGAGTTTGTTTGTAAATCAAGTTGGCAAGAATCAGGATTGCTCAGAACTCATCCAAAAGAGCGGTGTCGTCAAAACAAAAAATCGGCCTGAGCAACACAAAGGGTATGATGTCAACATTAACACCATGCCGATTTGGCAGCCCATGGAAGAACATGAGAACCTACGGGACAACGAACTCGTAATGACCAGTTTCAAGTGGAATGTTCACAACCATGGTCGCACGATGAATTTGAAATGGTTGGCAGAAATTGTGCACAGTAATCCCGCCTGGCTTAATCCACAGACTGCGGAACAATTTAACCTCGCGGACGGAGACTGGGTTGAATTGACCTCCTACCATTCCCAAATGCTTGAAAAAGCTTTACCAAGTATCACCCATGGGGTCCGAGACGAGTCTGATCGCCTGGTGGTAAACACCATGCGCGTGCCGATTGTCACAATGCCGGGAATTCACCCCAAAGCAATCGCCATGAGTAATTCCTGTGGCCACTGGCAATATACAAATGTTGCGAAAGCCCAAAAGAATCCGGGGACAGATGATTCTCTAGTGGGCAGCGATACCACGACCTATCGAGATGGAGACTGGGAACGCAACATGTGGTGGCAAGATGAATCCCATGGCGATATCACCAAATGGAAACAGAATACCGGAAACGGCTGGAACCAAAACCGACTTATGCCGATTTCACCGGACCCGATCACTGGCCAGCAGGCTTTTCATTCCACCGTCGTTAAACTCGAAAAACTGGGGTAATGTCCGCCTGGCTTAAGATTTCACTTTCAGCTCGGTTCGCGGGCCACCTGACACAACATGCCCCCCCTGCTGACCCGTCCCATTTCGCTCTTCGTTCGGTGCGCCGTGATTCCTAACACAATCAAACATTACATGACATTGATTTTGAAAAGGGCCTGACAAGCGGTGACAAAAGACCAGCAACCTATGGCGGAAACCTTAGCGAGAGCGGGAATTTATGAAATGCTCTCACGGGTCGTACTGACCGAGTTTGACTCACAGACCCTCACATTATTTCAGTCGGTGAATTGGCAAACGGCGTTGGAACGTTTGGCCATTCAAGTTCCCGCATCGACGTGTGATGACTTAGAACGACTCGCCATTGACTATTGCCATATATTTGTCGGCCCAAGAGACTTCTGCCCGCCCTATCAATCCGTTTGGGAAACCGGCCAGATGCAAGGGCTCGTCGTCGACTCCATGAAAGAGTTTTTGCAAATTGTAAAACCTCGGACCAAGCTGCAAATCCAAGATCATGCGGGCATGCAGCTCGAAATGATGGCATTCATCTTGCAGAATGACCACATGAATCACGAGTGCGAAGGACTTGCCGCATCTTTTTTTGAGCGCCATATAAGCTGGATTGAAACCATGCTGCAGAAAGCATCTCAATGCGCGGAGACAATTCTTTACCAGTCTATCCTCGAAGCCGGCGCAGAATTTATTTCTCTCGAACAAGCGTTATTT
>JAKVBY010000020.1:18135-38018 GCA_022446825.1 Pirellulaceae bacterium | reverse complement strand
GGTTTGATCTCCTTTATTGCCAGCGGATTGGTTTTGTAATGTCGTCGCTTCAATTATTTGCCCAATTTGAGGTATTTAGTTCCCATTGGGGATTAGTTCTTACCGTTGGATTCACCTTCCTGGCATTGCAGATATCACTCTGCATTCGCTTTCTGCGCCGCATGGGCCGCAATGCGCATTGCTTACAAGCTCTCTACAAAGAAGCCAAATCCGGCGGAATTGGACGTGATGCGAGTCAAGTCAGTGCCGCTGATTTCGAGTGGCTAAACTGGGTCAATGAAGTCTTCCCGTTGGACGAAAAAACATCTGGTAATTACTCCCGAGATCAAATACTCCAAGAGTTAGACACGCGGATTGCCGGTAGTTCTGATTATTTGATGCTCCAACGCTTAGGTGTCATGGCACCACTCTTAGGTGTGGTGCTCACGGTTATCGGTTTCAAGTACCTCGACTTACCAGAAGAGGCCGGTATCGATGTCATCTTTACTGCGGTTACTCCTTTAGTCGCAGGTGTCGGGGCAGGAGCCGTGTTGGCTATGGTAAGCCAAGCACTGTTGCACTTAGCCGGCAATCGAGCAGAATCGGTTCGAACTGCTGCTCGAAATTGGTTCGACGTGGTGATTTGGAGTAGTGCTGGGCTTGATACAGAAGCTACCACCATGAAAGCAATTCAAGCGATCGAAAAAATGTCCGATTCGATCGCTCAAGCCACCAGCATGCAAACCGACAACGCCGTCGCTCTTGCCAATTCAGCAACCGCAATTCAACGAGCAGGTGAAGACTTGCAAAAAAGTGTCGCCACTTTTGACAGTTCCTTAAAGCAACTACCCCAGACACTGGCGGATCTAGAACACGCGACAAGTTCCACTGCGACCACCTTAACGCAGCTCATCCCTATAGGCCAAAGAGCCATTGCAGGTCTGGACGTTTCCGTGGCAGCATTTCGAACTGCCGTCGAGCAGGATTTTGTCAAAACTGCCGACCTCCACCGATCTACACTCGATCGCATCGAAAGCTCAGTTTCGCGGATCGACAAAACAACGGAACAACTACATGGCAGCGCTGTAGGGTTACGAGAAAGCTTTGAAAAGCAGCAAGACTCGGTAGAAGCCTTAAACTCCTCTGTCCAGACCCAACTTCTGCCGATCCACCATGAATTTCAGACCGTCATGACCAGTCTGTCAGAGCAAATGGATGCTTTCCGTAGCTTGGTTGCTGACATGTCGGTGAAGGTCGCTGCCGTCACAGTAGAATTTGACCAGGTCACTGGTAATCTTCAACCCTCCGTCGCTGCCTTTCGCGAAACGATCGACAAAAGTTTCTCTGTGGCAAGCGGGTTATATCAGGAAAGCACTGAAACCTTAGCCATCGGTGTCGAGCGGTTGCACCAGGCATCTGAGGCCTTGTCACTTGGTACAAGCAAATTTGAAACACTTTTGCGCGGCCAAATCGAAGCTGGCCAACATCTAGAACCAACACAAGCAGCCTTAACGATGGCTGTCGACAAGATTGCAAACGTTGGGAATAATCTACAGACTTCGCTCGACACAAACCTCATACCATCACAACGTTCGATGCAACAAGCCACAGAAGCCTTTGTGAGCTCCACGGAGACCTTGACGCAGTTTGTCCAGCAATTGCCTCCAGCAACGCTACAACTTCAAAAGCTCGACGAAACGTTTACGGCCCTACAGGGAACCGCTGAAGCCATACGGAATTTCAATGACGTGCGTGACGATCTTCAAAAGCAAACCGATTCTTTAATGCAAGCTGCTAATGTCACCGGAGCAATTTCTTCATTACCCGATCATATTCGCTCGATTCTGGAAGAAACCATCGCCAAACATTCCCCGGCAGAAGCATCCCATGGTAATCTAGTCACTCGACTGCTGAGACGTCATTCCTAATCAAACGCAGCAGCCGTTGAGCACAAGGCAAAAACCAGGCCCAGCATGCAACTAGAAAAAGCAAATTCCAATACCGGTGAAGCTGGCCTGGCAGGTTGGATCTCAACAAACGATGTGACCTTAATCACATTGATCGTCATTGTTATTGTGGCATTCTCGTTACAGGTCGATCTACTTGAAGGCCAATCGGAAAATGAAGCACTTACTTCACAAAATACCGAATTATCCGCCGATCTGACAAACAGTGACAGCCAATTGGAATCAACACGGGAACAACGCGATGAAGTAAGCGCCCAGTTAGAAGAAAAACAGCTTGAACTAGCAGCGTTGGTTCAAGACTTGAATCTCTCAAATCATCGTAGCGATGAATTGAGTCAACAAATTGCTGCATTGCAATCATCGCTCGATATCACCCGCGAGACAGTGCAGAATTTGACCGTGGAGAAGACGGGTCTAGAAAAGGACAAATCAACCCTCACAGAAGAAAGAACTGCACTGCTTCTCAACCGCGATGACCTGCTCAAAAAAAACCGCCAAGAAAAAGCAACGCTCCAGGAACAACTTGAGGATCTTGCCAGTACACTCGCCGGCAAGATTGCTGCGCTCGAAGCATTAAAAACAGAATCACTCCGTCTCAACAATGAAAAGGAGGCAGAGATCAAACGCCTGACAGGCGAAGCAAACCAGCTGGAAGAAATTGTCAATTCGTTAACAACCAAACTCAACTTCGCTTCAGAAGCGAAAACAGAGCTGCAAGAAGAAATCGCCAGTGCCAAGGATCTGAACGAAAAATACTTGGCAAAGTTGCGTCGAGCAGCGACATTATTTCGAGGATTAAAGTCTGACAAAGCAATGCTCAACAACGAAGTTCAAGGATTATCCGAAAAACTATCTGCATCCGAGCAACGCTTCGATGAACAATTGCAGATCGAAATGGTGATCAATCGTGAACTCGTGGGTCTCAAAGGAGACTTGAAACGCGTTGCAATACTTTTCGATGCATCGAAAAGTATGACTAAAAAAGACGAAGCATCAACGGACGACCGATGGTTCGAGGCGCAAAAAATTGCTACGACGTGGCTGGCCCACTTAAATGTCGATGAGTGCGTACTGATTGTTTTCTCTTCTGATGTACAAACATTCCCCAACGATGGGGAGATGGCTCTGGTCCGTGGTGAAGCTGGGAAAACAAACCGGCAGTTGCTAATGGAGCACTTAAAATCACTAGAACCTCAGGGCTGGACGAACACACTCGCTGCGTTAAAGAAAGCCTATGAATACCCAGACTTGGATACGATCATTTTGTTCTCGGACGGTGCACCCACCAATCCTCGATCAGGGCGATTCGATTCACAAGTTGCCAATACGATCTACGAATTGTGCCAACAGTATCCAGAAATTCCGGTCAATTCAATCGGACTTGGAAATTACTTTGACAAGGAGATGTCAACTTTCTTGCGGTCGATTGCCAAGCTTACAAATGGCACGTTTCGTGGGCGTTAATAGCTCAGACCTACCAAACCCTCAGATTCGCCCACTTTCCAGAATGCCGAAACGTTCGTTAGCCGAATAACCTGTTTGTTAACCACTACAACGAAACTTGACTTGGCAACATGTGGCCCCTTCGAGTCCACGTTTTCTGTCGGAGATTCTCGAGCCAAGGGCAGCCCACTCTGCCTGCCTCATCAGCGTACTTTTCTCCTCAGAAGAACGCCGATCCTGGCGTTCAGAACGCGGCCATGCAGGGGCTTCTCCGTACTACACGATTCAAGACATAAAAGAGCGATGGCAGGGGCTCTCACCCAGCTAAGAACTTGCCTCAAAAAACACGCGGGAAATTCACGGTGAGCGACTGATTTGCTAGTAAATGGGTGCGGCGATCGGTTGGCTGAAGAACCGAAGTCGAGTTCCAGTCAAACGACTTTGGTTCGATCTCACCATAGAACCTACCGCCATTCTCCAACTTCATAGACCACACCTTTTCCCGGCCAACACAAACAACTGCTATACAAATTCTTCCTTCTGTGTGTTGACCAATCTGTGTTCGTTGATTGTACTGAAGGGCCGTTAAGATATTAGTGCTATGGTAATTAATTGATCCAACAGCCTGCGGACTACCAATGCAAAAAATCTATCTGGACTACAATGCAACCACGCCGATCGCACCTAGCGTTGTCGAAGCGATGCAACCATTTCTGTCAACACATTATGGAAATCCATCCAGTAGCCATTCGTTAGGACGCGTGTGTCACGAAGCGATTGTCGACGCCCGCGAAAAAGTTGCTGCCTTATTGGGCGCAACGCCTAATGAAATTGTATTTACCTCAAGCGGGACAGAAAGCAACAATTTGGCCCTCAAAGGCGTGATGATGCAACAACCGCTCGATATGGGCGGGCATCTCGTCATTTCAGGATTTGAGCATCCTGCGATCGAAGAGCCTGCTCGATATCTCCAAAGGCTTGGCTACGGTTTGTCTATGGTTCCTTGTAGTGACGAAGGAGAGGTACAACCCGAAGCAGTCGAAGCCGCGATTCGTGATGACACTCTTCTTGTCAGTATCATGCACGCTAATAACGAGATCGGAACCCTCCAGCCGATTCGGCGCATTGCCGAAATTTGCAAATCACATGAAGTTCTCTTACATACGGATGCGTCACAAAGTATCGGAAAAACAAGAGCTTTTGTGGATGAGCTCGCAGTCGATCTGCTCACATTAGCCGGACACAAATTATACGCGCCAAAGGGTATTGGTGCATTGTTTGTACGTGAAGGCATCGCCCTCGAACCATTTATGCACGGGGCAGGTCACGAAGCCGGTCTGCGCGCCGGGACTGAAAATGTGCCCTACATTGTTGCACTTGGAGAAGCTGCTAAACTCGCCTTCAACGGAATGGATGAGAACACAGATCGGATGGCAATGTTACGTGACCGCTTATTGGGCCAGTTATCTGCAGGTATTGGAAACAAATTGACCATCAACGGTCAGCATGCTCCACGTTTGCCGAACACACTGAGTATTAATTTCCCTGGAGTCAACGGCGCAGAATTATTATCACGTGTACCAGAAATTTGTGCCTCAACGGGATCAGCATGTCATAGTAGCTCAGATGCTCGCTCTGCGACGCTCGCTGCCATTGGCGTCAACTCACAAACGGCTCAGGGAACGGTGCGTTTAAGTGTCGGTTGGTACACCTCTGAAGATGACGTCGATCGAGCCGCAAGTTTGCTGATTGGCGCTTGGGAAGCAATGCGACCTTGAAAAATGACTGTTTGAGAAAAGAAGCATGGTAAAATAATCACTTTTTGAATGATGCTCGCGTGCTTAACGTGACACTCTCTCTGATCAGGAAATCTGGCATGCAATCATCCGCTAGGCAATCAACCGGCATTCCCCCACTCGACCGAAAATTAGGGGGTGGATTACTTCCTGGAACCCTGACCGTTGTTGTCGGAGCAACTGGAATTGGCAAAACCCAACTGGGTATTCAATTCGCGCATGCGGGTGGTCCACAAGAAGACCATCAGGGGGTTTTTTTCGATCTTTCGGCTCGAGGCGATTCACAAAATCACGCAGATTACGCGAAACGGCTTTTCGATTGGCACCTTACCTCAGCAGATTCTAGCACGCACATAGAACTGGATGGTTTTTACGAAGATGAACGCCTGCGAGGGGACTATTTACACGTCTTCGATCACCAAGGACGTCGTGTCACAAAAAGAGATTTGGACTGGGACGACTGGAAAAACTGGCAATCCGAACTCAACGCAAAACTCCTCACATCCATCGGATTTCTTTACGGAAATTTCATTAAGGGATCTCGCCGTGTCGTGATTGATGGAGTCGAGCCATCAGATCAACCCAACGAGTCAATTCAGCTCAATCTATTTGAATACCTATACCACCAGGTCATTCGTAAAGATTCCGAATGGGTTGCTCGCGATTTGTTTCGTCAACGGTATCGAGAACATGCCGCACTCGCAGCGGCATGTGCTTACCCGGCTTCCTCAATAGGAGCAATGCTGCTCTACACATCGCACGAATCACTCCTCGACGAAATGATCGTTCGACCACTGGATGAAGGTGATGCATTGGCGAATGCGAATACGCTGATCTACATGGGGAAAATTCGCAAGGGGAATCATCTCAGTCGTGGTATCTATATCGCCAAGCACCGAGGAAGTGCCTGCTCTGACGAGATCATTCCCTACATCATCGACGACAGCGGTATCGTAATCGAAGAATAATGACCTCGGTTTCTCCACCACGCACCGTGCAAGATTACATTAGTGTCCTTGCAAAGCATGAGCTCGCGCCATTGCTTCTTCGGCGAGTTGAATGAACTGTTGATCTTGAGTGCCGACAAATGCACGCTGAAATGTCACACTCATGGCCGTAAAATTAAACGGCTCGTCTGGTTCAAGTTCGCAAGCTTTCTGACCGTGTTTGATTGCTTCCTCTTGCTGGCCGATCTTCCCATAAACAACCGCTAAGGTGAGATGCGACAATACGTGATTTTCTTCTTCTGCCAAGATCTCCTGAAGTTTTTCGATCGACTCTTTGTACTTCCCTTCGTCCTTAAGTTTTTCAGCTTCAGCGTATAACTCGTTAACCGTTGACATGGTTTCGTCTCCCGATTTGAATGCAATACGTTAAAAGTCGCGGAGGGCTCGTAACAGCGAGGTGCGGCTTTCTTATTTCTTTGTAAAACTTTCTTCTATTATTTTTGTCGAACCTGCGTTTCTGCCCAGCCCAACCACTATTCTCTAGTTTATCAAGTCTCTTCCAGACGACCGAGGGGGTACAGTTGACCTTGACTCCCCTGCAGAGAAAGACGATAAGTCTTCGCGCACCAATGCTCTGTTGGCGACCAGCTTGGTGCCCCTATCTGGTACCACCACATCAGTGTAGTTTCTGGCACCACAAGGGGCCATTTGATTACTAGCAGGCCGTAAACAGACTGACAAACTGAAATATCGAAAGTACCGAAAGTGACAAGTATCCATTCGCTAGCATCCATAGACCCGACTGCTGAGATCGGTAAACATGTTGAGATAGGTCCATTTGCCGTTGTAGAAGGCGATGTCGTGATCGAAGACGGATGCTGGATCGGCAGCCACGTGGCCATCAAAACAGGCACACGGATCGGTCCAGAAAACCGCATTTGCGAAGGCGCTGTCCTCGGTGGATGGCCGCAACATTTGAAATCGGGCCATGATTGCGGGGGACTTTTTGTTGGCAAGCAAAATAACATTCGAGAGCATGTAACTATCCACCGCAGCCTCAGCAAGGAGCAAGAAACCAGAATTGGTGATGACAATTTCATTATGGTTGGTGTTCATATTGCTCATGATTGCGTCGTGGGCAACTCCACCATCCTCGCCAACAACACGCTGCTAGCTGGACATGTGCTTCTCGAAGACAATGCCTATTTGTCAGCTGGTGCAATGGCTCATCAATTCTGCCGGATCGGTCGGCACGCCATGGTTGGTGGGCAGACGCGAATCCTCAAAGATGTCCCACCTTTTGTTACGGTTGATGGCGAATCCAACCGGGTTGTTGGTCTAAATTTTGTCGGCCTGCGGCGACACAACTTTACCGACGAACAAATCCGAGAGCTCAAAGAGGTGTACCGGCTGATTTATCGCAGCGGCTTGATGTGGGATGAAATGTTAGCCGAGCTAAAACAGCGATTTACCGAAGGTGCTCCCGCAGAATTCTATTCCATGTTATCAACGACGAAACGTGGAATCCTTCCTGAACGGCGAATACCGCGTTCAACGACGGTCGATTTCGCAAAGAACAAAGCATCCCACGCGCCGCACATTCGACGGGTTGGCTAAAGTGCCACAGGCTCAACTGGCATGCTGCAATTACATTCTATCCGGTAGTACTGCCGGGATTTTCGTCAACGCAGTGCTGCTTGTGCTGCCGCAAGTCGAGCAATCGGTACACGAAATGGCGAACAACTGACATAGTCTAAGCCGGTCGAATGACAAAACTGAATTGATGCCGGATCACCGCCGTGCTCACCGCAAATTCCCACCTTGAGATTCTTCTTTGCGGAACGTCCCTTTGCTAATCCCATCTCTACAAGTTGCCCAACACCGGTCGTGTCAAGCGATTGAAATGGGTCGGCAGGAAGAATTTCCTTTTTGACATACTCCGGCATAAAGCTGCCAATGTCGTCACGGCTATAACCGAATGTCATTTGTGTCAAATCGTTTGTGCCAAAACTGAAGAATTCTGCTTCGGCTGCGATCTCGTCTGCAACTAATGCTGCGCGGGGAATTTCAATCATAGTGCCAATCAAGACATTAAGGTTTCCGCTGACCTTCTTTCGTCTTTTGACATCATCAATCGTTTCCAAAGTGAGCTTTTTAAGCAAGGACAGTTCTTTCACCGTACCCACGAGAGGAATCATAATCTCGGGGTGCGCATCAATTCGCTTTTTCTTGCATTCGATGGCGGCTTCAACAATCGCTGTCACCTGCATTTCCAGGATTTCCGGATAGGTCACACTTAAACGACATCCACGATGTCCGAGCATCGGATTTGCCTCATGCAATTGAGTCACGCGCGCCTTGACCTTTGCAGCACTAATGCCAAGCTTCTCGGCAACTTCTTTTTGTGATTTGGAATCATGTGGCAAGAACTCGTGTAATGGCGGATCAAGCAAGCGGACCGTAACAGGCAATCCCTTCATGGCAGTGAAGATTCCTACAAAGTCCTTACGTTGATAAGGCAGTAGTTTTTTCAACGCTTTGCGTCGAGCAGCTTCTTCCTCAGCCAAAATCATTTCTCGCATTGCTGTGATGCGATCGCCTTCAAAGAACATGTGCTCGGTTCGACACAATCCGATACCTTCTGCCCCAAAAGATCGAGCCCTCTTGGAATCAGAAGGTGTGTCAGCATTCGTACGAACCTTGAGGACACGATACTTATCAGCCCACTTCATCACGCGAGCAAAATCACCGCCAAGTTGGGCTTCGATCCGATCGACCTCACCAAACATGACCTCGCCTGTCGACCCATCAATCGAAACGGTGTCGTTGTGATTCAATGTCTTTCCATTGACACTAATCTTCCGCCCCTTTTCGTTGATATGAATCTCCTTCGCTCCGGCAACACAACATTTCCCCCACCCCACTGCCACAACCGCGGCATGACTCGTCCGACCACCGGTACTTGTCAGGATGCCTTCGGCTGCCCACATGCCACTGACATCTTCAGGGCTTGTCTCGTGTCGCACAAGAATTACCGCTTCGCCCGCTTCGGCGCGTGCTACAGCCTCAGCAGCAGTAAAAGCCAGTTTGCCAGACGCAGCACCTGGTGATGCATCGAGACCACGGGTCAGCAGCTTCGCTTTGCCCTTGGCATTGGGGTCGAAACTCGGCAGAAGTAACTGACTCAAATCTTTGGGTGGAATTCGCATTAAAGCAGTTTTATCGTCGATCATTCCTTCCCGAACCATGTCACAAGCAATTTTCACCGCTGCTGGTCCGGTTCGCTTTCCGGTGCGTGTCTGCAACATGAAAAGCCGTTTTGCTTCGACAGTGAATTCAATGTCTTGCATGTCTCCATAATGTTTTTCGAGAATCTTCTTGACTTCTTTGAGTTGCTTTTCAATGCTCCGATCCCATTTGCCAATACTGGAAATCGGCTGGGTTTCTCGGATGCCAGCAACCACATCCTCACCTTGAGCATTGATGAGATAATCACCATGTAAACGATTGGTTCCAGTCGTATTGTCACGGGTAAAGCAGACGCCGGTTGCACATTCGTCACCCATGTTTCCGTAGACCATCGACTGCACGTTTACAGCCGTTCCAGCCAAACCTTTAATCCCTTCAATTTCACGATAAGTGATGGCTCTTTCCGTATTCCAACTTCGAAATACTGCTTCAATAGCCTTCTCTAACTGCAAAATTGGATCTTGTGGAAAGTCTTCTTGGGTGTGCTTCTTATAGACCTTTTTGTAGGCTTCGCAAAGTTCTTTGAGGCCTTCTGCCGGAACATCAGTATCTTGTTTAGCTCGATACTTCACCTTGATCGCATCAAAGGCTTCTTCAAACTTTTTATGTTCGACTTCCATTACAACATCGCCAAACATATTGATCAGCCGCCGGTACGCATCATAGGCAAAACGATCGTTCTCCATGGCATCAGCAAGCCCACGCACAGATTGGTCCGTTAAACCAAGATTCAAGATCGTGTCCATCATCCCTGGCATAGAAACCGCTGCGCCGCTACGAACCGAAACCAACAATGGATTCGTTTCATCCCCAAATTTTTTACCTAACTCCTTTTCCAGGATCCCAATGCTCTTATGACAGGCCTCCATGAGACCCTGGGGAAGTTGCTGCCCTTCCGTGTAATACGCCGCACAGACTTCCGTTGTAATCGTGAATCCTGGGGGTACCGGTAAGCCTAACTCGGTCATTTCTGCGAGATTGGCTCCTTTGCCGCCCAACAAAGTTCGCTTTGTCCCATCGCCCTCATTGCGGCTTTGCCCAAAGTAGTAAGTCATCTTCGCGGTACGACGTTTTCTGTTTCTTTTTGCCATTATTCTTTCCTTCGTTTCTCTGAAGGGGCGTCAATCAAGAGAGTGGCGGCAATGTCCTGTCGAACCCTTAGGAAAACGGCTGAGCCGCAGGTTCATCGAATCGGAGAGTTTGCAGCGTGAGGCATAACGCGTCACGGACCACCACTTTTTCACCGAATCCATGAGTGTACCAGGGTAGATAGCGATGGTCAAGGAACCCAAAATAGGCAATCGAACTAGCGGTTTCCAGAGGCCAACGAGCGCCGCAGTGAACATCCCATCTTGGTCCCTTTTAAAGACGCGCTGTGCCAGACAACACACCACAAAATCGGCCTACAGAACTCACAACTTCTTCCAACATTGCCCCGATCGCCCTCGCCTTTGAGTTAGCGCTCGGAGTATTAGCAATCACAATCGGCTACTTTGTCGATCTCGATCCTCTACAATCAATTGTGACCGACGAGGGTCACCACTCCGGTGGATGGTTTCCAGCAATGATCTGGGGAATTGCCGCCACGATCCCCCCGGCATTCTGCCTGCTCGTATTGCAACATCTTCAGAATCGTCGCATTCGAGACCTTAACGATCTGATGAGAACCCAACTGATTCCCTTGTTTAAACAGTCACGTGTCTGGGAATTGGCATTATTGTCGTTAGCAGCTGGAGTTGGTGAGGAGTTGTTATTTCGCGGCCTCCTGCAAACGCAAATAAGCGATTGGACAAATCCACTTCATCGCCCGTGGCTGCCAGCAACCCTAACCGGTATCACCTTCGGCTTCTGCCATTACTTGTCCAAAACCTATGCGATTCTGGCAGCCCTCTTCGGTGTTTATTTGGGTCTGCTTTTCTTCTTCACCGACAACCTCATAGTGCCGATCACTGCGCACGCTGCCTATGACTTTTTTGCTCTGGTGTATCTGGTTCGAATCCAAACTTCGCAAATCACCAAGAGGGGTCCGTAAAAGAAAAAACGGTGGCTCGATTAAATTCGAACCACCGTTTATTTGAATCAATTGCTGTTCATTTGACTCGTTGACACAAATACGAACCGATTTTTTAGTTACATTGACAACCCAAACGTCGCTTGAAGCAAGGAAGCGGGCAACAGACAGTGACAGGAACCTTCTTGCAAATGACCTTGGGTACACATCGCGTCACTGTAATTGGCACTTTCTTGCAAATACGTTTCGGTACAGAAATCGTCTTTGTGTAGTGCACTGGCTTACAAACCGTATAGGGAATCTTCTTGACGCAGGTTTCTGCAACCATTTTGCAACATCTGTAGGGTACTTGCTTAGTGTGGCATTCCCTAACGATACGACAAACACGGTACGTACAGGTCTTAACCCTTTTCTCCGGAACCATCTTACAAACCTTGTAAGTACAGGTCTTAACCCTTTTCTCCGGAACCATCTTACATACTCGGTAAGTACAAGTTTCAACCCGCTTTTCGGGAACCATCTTGCAAACCTTGTAAGTGACGGTTTTAACTCGTTTTTCCGGCATCATTCGACATACCGTGTAATTGCAGACTTTCGTCTTACACTCTTTCACCATGCGGCAAACTTTATAAGTGCAGGTTTTCACACGTTTCTCTGGTACCATTCGACAGCAGCGATACGTACACGTCTTGGTGCGCGGTTCCCTCACATATCGGCAGATTGTGTAGGGCACCTTCTTCTGCACACATTCCTTTACATACCTCACGCAATCGACTGTCTTTTCACAAATTTCAGGGACCCATACCTTCCGGCAAATGGTTCGCCCCGGAATCACACATTCTGTAAAACAGCAACAACTGCAGCCAGGAGCACCGCTACAAGCAATTCCACGAATTCTCTTCTTGATGACCCGATCAGGTCGTTTACATATACGGGTTTCCCAGTGACCGCTACACACCTTAATTGTCTTGGTGTAGTGAACCGGCTTGCGCGTCTGACACGTGACTGTTCGGTAACGTGTTTCGTAAACTGGCTTGCAAACCGAATAGTGCAACGTTTTCGTTTTAGTTTCCCATACCGGCTTGCAGACCGTGTAGCAGACTTTCTTTGTCTTCGTTTCCCAAACTGGCTTGCAGACCGAGTAATTTACCGTTCGTTGCTTGGTCTCATAAACAGGCTTACACACCGTATAGCAGATGTCTTTCGAACAAGTCGTATAAACGGGCTTACAGACCGTATAACACCGTTTTTTAGTCTTAGTTTCCCATACCGGCTTGCAGACGGTGTAACAGATTTTCTTCGTACGAGTCTCGTAAACCGGCTTGCAAACCGTGTAGCAGACTTTCTTTGTCTTGGTTTCCCAAACTGGTTTGCACACGGTGTACTTACAAGTTCGGTATTTCGTCTCATAAACAGGCTTGCAGACCGTCGTCTTGCATTCACGATACCGTGTTTCAGGCACGTATTTGACACAGTTGATCGTCTTTGGTTCACAAACCGTCTCATAGACTTTTTTGTAACAAGTGTACTGTTGTTTCTCGTAAACGACCTCGCGACATCTCTTCATCAACGTATAACATCGCTGCTTGGCCACTCCGTATGAGCCCGCATCGTCGCAACCACAGGTTTTGTAACTAACCGCACCGCAATAAGCCGCCGAGGCGTTGCTTACCGCAACGACAGACCAAAGCACCGCTAAAATCAGCAAAATCACGTGCTTTCTCATGGTTGTATCTCCTTCAATCTTTCTATAGCTCAGCGTCGAAGCGTTTGGTCCAGCGATGATCGGTACCAAGGAAGAACTGGGCATGCCCCTCCCCCTATCTACCTCATTATTAAGTATCGTGCAGACTTCCCTTCCAACTCTTCCTTACTAACCCACTCATTCATCCTATAGCACGCCATCTTTGTGTTTAGATCGGCAATTAGTACAGCTTGCTTTAAATAGAGTGAACAAGATAGTGACGTAGACTAAAAAAGATGGGAGAAGTTTTTTCAGCATCTCTGTTGCGCTGGTGCTAGCAATTACACCGTTCATAGCGTTTACTCCGCTCATAAGAGAATGCGTTATTTTTCCCTGGGGGACGGATACAAACGCCAAGCACCGCTCGAAACGTTAACCAGTAACATTTCGTTGCCCAGCAAGATTTGCAGTGCTGCAAACAACTCTCCCACAGCTAGAAACCGTTCCGTAGGCAGGTCGACGACGACAAAACTCTGGGGAAAACCTCACTTGAAAAATCCCACAACGTAATTCTTGAAGTCCGCACATTGCCTGGCAACGCGAGCAACAAAGGCGGCCCCTTCCCGCAGCCTCTACAGATAGACTCGTAAGCGAGACTGGAAAGGAAAATCTTGACAACCCGGTAAACGAAACCTAGGTAGTTGTAGAAGCATCAAACGTATCAATCAGCCTTGGCTTGCTGTTCTAGAAAAACAAACAGGCAATTTCACAGTGCTGAGCTATTAAACCGTTGAAACAGGTGCATCGGACACCTTACTGTCTTTGCAACACACACAACTTATTAGAAGAGGGAGTTCGAAAATGACTTCAAAACGCCGTCCAGGTTTTACCCTTGTGGAAGTACTGATTGTCGTCGTAATCATGGCCGTTTTGGCAGCAACGATCATTCCCCAATTTGCCGACTCGACAAATGATGCAAAAACAAGCACCTCGAAATTCAACTTACACACACTTCGCTCACAAATCGAGCTTTATCGCTCACAACACGACGGCAGACTCCCCACAGCCGATTTGTCGGAATTAACTTTCAAAACGGATGCCAGTGGTAACCCAAATGAAGGTGGTAGCAGCACTTTCTCCTTCGGCCCCTACCTATACGAAATACCTGAAAACCCGTACACTAATTCCGCCACGGTCAAAACAGCAACGGCACCGTTTACGGCGGGCGATTGCAACAACACTGACGGTTGGCTCTACGATAGTGTCAGTGGAGAAATCGCGATCAATCGAGCAGACTTGGTCACCGAGTAAACTCGCATGGCCCCATAATCAAGCTAGTGCTTGAACTCCCGCTACCCCACTTGCTCTCCATCCGATACTTGGATGGAGAGTTTTTTATTTTCACGACAGTTCCGAATACGGCATGAAACAACATTTCGGCTTGGTTCTGTGAAAAGTGGTCGTGTGACTCATTAACGGAAATCCTATACAATAAACAAGCTTGCGGCAGATGAACCAACATCAACCACCGCCGCCCGGTTTTTCCGGTTGCCAGAAAAGATGACTAAACCGCCGGACATCGAAAGCACGGTCCCCAAGGCCGTGGTAAGTCGCCTAAGTCTCTATCTGCGTGAGTTGCAGCATATTGTTCGCGACGGTTCGGACACAACAAGTTCAACGCAGTTAGGACAGTTGCTTGGCTTTAGTGATGCTCAAGTCCGTAAAGACCTCGCTTATTTTGGTCAATTTGGATATCCAGGCATCGGCTACAAGTGTCAAGAGTTGATCACAGAAATTAAAAAGATCATGGGGACCAACCGAGCATGGCCCGTCGTGCTGGTCGGAATGGGTAACCTTGGCCGGGCCCTGTTAGGTTACAAGGGCTTCGAGCAACAAGGCTTTCACGTTGTCGCGGCATTTGAAGTGAATCCAAAAATCATCGGTACCCAAATCGAGGGAATCGACGTCTACCACATACGAAATCTACGTGAGATCGTCATCAACAATGACGTTAAATTAGCCATCGTTGCTGTGCCCTCAGGGGAAGCCCAATCGATTGCAGAAGAGTTGGTCCAAGCGGGAATTGATGGAATTCTTAACTTCGCCCCCGTGACGATTACCGTTCCCGACAACGTCAGTGCTGTCGGTGTCGATTTGGCAATCGAGTTGGAACAACTATCATTCGCGGTTGTGAATCAAACACAAAAGCCGTAAGCTATGCCCAACAATTTTACGTTGTGGCATTACCCGGTGGTGTAATCGGTAACACTACGGATTTTGATTCCGTCATTCTAGGTTCAAGTCCTAGCCGGGTAACTTGGTCGATGACTGAAACGCCGGGAATGGTAACTTTCCCGGCGTTTATTCTTGGTGGAGTGTCTCGCTGAGCATATTCTGATAACCACAGATTACCGGCGACAGCCGCCACGGCGATCCTCGCTTTTCGAAAATGCTCTTCGTCGGTTTGTAGGAAGTACGTCGTCCCGACCTTTAACGCATTTTGCTAGCTAGTCTGTTAAAACACTCGGACACTTGGAGATCGATAAAGAAGTCTCATCTCAGATGTTGTGGTGCGATGTCGTCATTTTTTTTGGTGCGATTTCACCAACAACATGACCGTCTTTTTGTTGGTGTGGCTTGCAGGGAATCGCTACTCAGACATGTCCATCATTCCTCTCTGCAGATTTGCTGAAGCCGACGAGATTTTTGCTCGGTCGCGCCAGTTACGGCACGCCGTCAGACAGTTCACCGCCACCAGCCGGCGGTTGTTTTCCCGACTGTCGCGCCCGGCCAATCATCGGTCCGGAACGATGAAGCCGGCAAGCCGTCGTTGTTAAAGAGACTGGGGTTCGGCACATCGTTTTTCCAAGCGTACCGTACGGCTAGAGGCTTCGAGATTTCATCGCTGAAAACCAGGATCGTTTCCCCATCGATGAAAGCCTCCGCTGCAACAAACGCACGATCTTCACCGGCAATAACAAAATGAGTTAGTGATTCGCCTTGCGCTCTCAATCCGGCACCTACGTGATCGAAAGAAAGTCGAATCTTGTCGCCTTCTATGCGCATTGATCGATAAACGGGGCCGGAGCAAGAAATTTCCTGACCGTAATTCCTGGCTAGAGCCCAACGTGCGAGCCGTTCCCCGATATCCAGTTTGTTTCGCGCATGTCCGCCACTTTCGCAAACATCCATAGTCACAGCCATTCCTGTATTGGGCAGTGAGAGCGCCAGCAGCTGCGCTTCACGGAGTTCGACAGACGCTCCCTCCACGGGGTGTGGCCAATTCGTAATCTGTGCGTAATAGAACGGAAAGTCGCCCTGCCCCCACTGCTCGCGCCAATCACGAATCATCATCGGGAACAATTGCCGGTACTGATGTGCCCGATCGATGTTCGATTCTCCCTGGTACCAGATCACTCCTTTGATGGCGAATGGAATGAGCGGCGCAACCATCCCGTTCCAGGCTGTAGAGTCGGGAGGCGGATAGAAGTGAGGTGCTGGTTCTGGACGTGATGGCATGGCCCCCAACGCAAGACCAACCTGGTATCGCCATTCTCCGACCAGCGATATCGGCTCATCATCAGGTCCAAAGGCAAGTTGCAGTTTCAAATGCTCTGCCTTACCAGCGAATTGCTTGGAGCTAATAGTTTTCGAGATACGAAAGGCCACGACGTTGCGACCGGGGCGCACGACGGCAGCCGGCACTCGGTAGACTCGGAATAAATTTTCGCTTCTCGCCAGCGCGATTGGCGTCCCGTTAAAACAGATATTTTCCAGGGCAGTAATAGGATACAAATGAAGCTCCAAGTCTCGTCCGCCCCAATAGACTGGAACGTCGACATCCTTCCTGAACCAGACGACTTCCTGGAGCTCCGCGAGTTTGGGCGTATCTTGCATCTGTGGCAGCTTCAACGTCGACCAATCCGCATCACGATAATGCCGCTCCGCCCAACCCAGGTCGCCTCCCTGTGCGGCATCGGCCGTCAACCGCTCCTGCCATCGTTGAAGGTCTCGCTTGTAAGTCCTCTGCTGCTCAGGCCATTGCCTGACTCGATCTTCGTAGCCGGGGGTTGAAGGTGAGTAGCCCGTCACCGATTCCAGAACGGATGATCTCATGTAGGCCTCAATAGCGAGCCCCGAATATGAATTGTGTATCAGCCCGATGGGAATGTTCAGTTCTTTGTGCAACCTGCGGCCGAAGAAATAGGCAGGTGCCGAAAAACTGTATGCCGTTTGCGGATTACACTCGCTCCAAGCCCCCAGGCACTCACTCTGAGGTTCAACAGGAGCCGTCTTCCACACAGTAAACAGACGGATTTGCGGATACTGCGCCTCGACTACCTCCAACTCCGAGTTGTGAATGCCCTTACCCCAAGCTGTCCCAATCGTGCCCAACGGCATTTCCATATTCGATTGGCCCGAACACAGCCAAACTTCACCAACCAGGACATTCTTCAGCGTGATAGTATTCTTACCTTGGACTAGTAATTCGTACGGGTCACCAACCTGGCGAACCTGCAGCGGCGGAAAAATCGACTCAAAAGTGTAATTGAACAAAAAGCTACTCGCTGTAAGACCGTCTAGGTCAAAACTTTTGCTCCACAAAAGTCCAACATCTATTATTCCCGTCACAGTGNTTCAGAAACTTTCCCGATCGTTTTCCGGCAGCACCCGCTGNCAAGCAAACCATAGCTGCGCGTTGTTNTGACTCTGCAGGTGGTTTGATGGTAAGATTCGAGCCACTCAGACAGACCGGACCTGCGGTATTAAAAAAACTTCCATGTCATTCGCTCTTAAACAACGCTTTTGGGAGCGACGCTGACATTTCGATCAGCACTACCAACATTGCGAACGTCATACACGCATGATAGAACGCGGGCCTACAAAATTTCTTTTATTCGCTTTTCCTTAAATCGGATGTTCTTATGCCTCGAATCATTATGGCTGAGTGCAAACAAGAGATCTCCACTTTCAACCCGGTTGCGAGCCACTTCAGCGATTTTCGTGTCTTGCTAGGAGAAGAAATGTTGGATTATCATCGCCAAGTCGGTGAAGAAATCGGCGGCGCCTTGGCCGTTTTCGACAAACACTCAGACGTCACCCTTGTTCCAACTGCTGGAATGAGTGCCAATACTTCGGGAGGTCTGCTCACGCAGGATAGTTTCCGCCAATTATGCGACACTTTCTTCACGGCCTTGAAGCAAGAGGGAGAAATTGACGGGGCCTACTTTGCGTTGCATGGCGCGATGCAAGCTGAGGGTGAGAATGACCCGGAAGGCTATTTGCTCGAACAGGCCCGTTCTATCCTTGGCGATGAAATACCATTTGTGGTATCTCTTGATTTACATGGCATCTTGACGGATCGCATGCTTTGCCATAGTGATGCCATCGTGATTTACCACACCTATCCACATGTTGATTTTTTTGAGACCGGCAGCCGTTCGGCAGAACTGTTAATTAAACTCCTGAAGCAGGATATTCGCGCCGTAACCGCACGCGTCAAAATTCCTGTCTTAGCGCGCGGTGACGAAATGATCACGGAAACCGGCGCCATTCACGAATGCATTGAGTTCGCCCAGAAAATCGAATCCAGTAAAGGAGGACTCGCGGCAGGTGTGATGTGGGGCAACCCTTTTACAGATGTTCCGGAACTACGTAGCAATGCCGTCGTGGTCATGGATAGAGATGAGGCAGCTGCGCAACAGCACGCCATAGACTTGGGCCAGAAATTCTGGGCCCATCATGAAAAGATGCAGGTTCCTTTAACAAGCCTCGAATCAGCAGCCCTTCAAACCATCCAAGCCAAAACAGGTACGGTGGTTTTGATGGATGCTGCAGATGCCACAAGCTCTGGCGCATCGGGCGACAGCAACGCCATTGTGGCGGAATTGCTGCGCCACAATTATCCAGGTCGTATCCTAGCCCCGGTCGTTGATGCCCGCGCCGTGGAAAAAGCATTTCAGGCTGGGATTGGCGCACAGATCACCGTGACGGTGGGTGGCGCATTAGATCCTCATCGCTATCAACCCCTGGAAATTAAGCCGACGGTTCGTTCATTATCCGATGGTTATTTCCGTAGTGAGTCTTTTGGATGGCGCTGGAATGCTGGAAATACGGCTGTCCTACAGGCAGATAATTTAACCCTGGTCGTCGGCTCTCGCCCTGTCAGCCTGTTTGACCGATCATGGTTTTACGCAAATGGTCAAGATCCTCGTCACTTCGACGCCGTTGTAGTTAAATCACCGCATTGCGAACCTCATATGTTTGCGGATTGGTGCCATAAGCTAATCAATGTGGACGCGCCAGGCGCAACCAGTGCAAACCTCCCAAGCCTGGGGCACACGATCTGTACGCGACCTGTTTTCCCGCTAGATGACGGTGTCGAGTTCTCACCGCAGGCCGAAATTTTCCAGCGACGCTGATTCCACCTTGCGTTATTTTGCGGCAATCGTCACAACGCGCAAAACACCATCAACAAATCCCATGTGTAGCCATTCTCGAGCGTACCACTGAATCGGCTTTGAGGCCGCGAGCGCCTCCGCCGTCAATTGTGGCACCGCGTTGCGCTGCCCGGGATTTTCCGGAGGTACAAAAAACTGCCTTGAAGCTGGCGTTTCGAGTTCCGTAAGCAGCGATGCGAGCTGCTCCCATTTCAGATCCAAGCCCGGAAAAATCAGAACCCGATCGGTGAAGCCCGAACTGCGAAGTAATTCGACAAATTTTGGCAAGGCATCAGGCTTCGGCTTAACTTTGCCTTGCCGGACATTGGTTAAGACAGCTCGTATCTTTCGCTGAACAAGATCATTA
>JAKVBY010000020.1:0-18035 GCA_022446825.1 Pirellulaceae bacterium | reverse complement strand
CTCAAACACTCTTCCCAATTGACCCGGTGTGAATCACCGGATAAAATCCGGGGTTTGTCGCAGGTCCTGATTTTGGCTTTCCGTAACCGGTAAAATTAGGCCCGCCAGTTCATTTAGGATAAATCCAACTCAGAGGCTAAGGGGTCCCCTGTGTTTGCGAGCATCGACATGTTCGTCAGCATCGCCTGGCTGGATTAGAATTTGGAGGAACTTCGTGTCAGACAGCATCGTAAAAGAATTAATTGAAGCGGGAGTACACTATGGCCATCGGGCGAGTCGTTGGAACCCGAAAATGGCACCTTACATTTACGCCCGGAAAAAGCTCATCCACATTATCGATATCCGCGAGACCATTCGTGGAATCATTCGCGCAAGAAAATACCTAACTCAGGTCGTCTCCGGAGGTAGCCTTGTTTTGTTCGTGGGCACCAAGCGGCAAGCGGGAGCTACGATCGAGAGAGAGTCCTTACGTTGCGGGATGCCCTTTGTCAGCGAACGCTGGCTTGGCGGAGCCCTGACAAACTTCCGTACAATTCGTAGTCGGCTTAGCCGCCTCGAAGACCTTGAGCGTTTGCGCGCAAGCGATGAGATCAATACGTATTCCAAAAAAATGCAGTCTTCTCTGAATCGCGAATTCCGCAAAATGTACCGCAACCTTAACGGTATTCGGACTATGAACCGGTTGCCCGAATGCGTGGTGGTCATTGATCCTAATAAAGAAAAGAATGCCGTTCGCGAAGCCCGCAAAATGGGTATTCCGACACTCGCGTTAATTGACACTGACTGTGACCCCGATACAGTAGATTTACCCATTCCAGGTAACGATGATGGAATTCGATCTATTGAATTGATCATGCGTCAGTTGGCAGATGCGGTCGTTCAAGGTTCTGCTAATATTGCTGCCGACAAAGACAAAACCGCTCCAGAAAAACCGGCAGCCGCAGAGACCCCGGCAGAGACCCCGGCAGAGCCCCCCGCTGAGGAAACTGCTGCGAAAGAAGCCGGAACGGAAACTTCTTAAGTTTTGAAGAATCGTGAGTTATCGCGAGAATGCATGTCGTCCCGAGTTGGCTGGTCAGAAAATCAATTGGCAAGTTGCTCAAAGGTTATCCACAGCAAGCTATCGATGTGCGGCTTCGAACTGACAGTGAACTCAACGGCTAATTTGATAAGCATATGCAAACGTGTTACTAACTTCGTGAAATTGAGGAGAAACTAAAAATGGCTCAAATCTCGGCATCCGCCGTTAAGGCGCTTCGTGAGAAAACCGGGTTGCCGTTGATGGAATGCAAAAACGCTTTAAGTGAATGCTCTGGCGACGAAGACGCTGCAGTACAATGGCTGCGCGAACGTGGAGCCAAAGTTGCAGCGAAGCGGGCCGACCGGGAAACGTCGTTTGGTCGCTTTGGGATTTATGCTGGCGCCGATTGTGGGGCAATGATCGAACTCCAATGCGAAAGCGCTCCGGTCACGCAAAACGAAGAATTCATTCAGCTAGCTAATGACTTGGCTACACAATTAGCTACCGGCCCAGGAGCAGACACTGCAGACGATTTGCTCGATCAACCGTCACCAAGTAAAACCGGTGCAACGTTACGAGAACAAAAAGACGAGCTGTTTAACCGCATTCGTGAGGTCTTCAATGTGGGTCGAATGCAACGACTCTCAGGAGCATGCGGTGGATACAGCCACAACGCCTCTACTGTTGCTGGTGTTCTGGTCGAAGTAGATGGTGACTTCAAAGATGCCGTCGCTCGGGACATCTGCATGCACATTGCAGCAATGCGCCCTGCCGCTCTAGGAATTGATGACCTTGATTCGGAAGAGGTTGATCGAGAACGGCAAATTCTCCGCGGAGCTGCGCTCAACGAAGGTAAACCAGAAAGCATCGTGGACAAGATGGTTGAAGGTAGACTGCGCAACTTCTATGCCGAACGAGTCTTAACTGAACAACCATTTGTCAAGGAACAAAAAATTACCGTTGGTGCCTACGCCGCGGATAATGGCATGACGATTAAGCAATTTGTACACTGGGAACTTGGGGACGCTTAGGTTTCCTGGTAACCGAACCCAGCCCCGAATCAAATTCGGGGCTTTTTTTTATGGCAACAGGTATCGTCAAATCAAAATTTCTCGCCACAATTGGCAATAGTTGAGCAGTTTTGCAAACGTACTGCGATCAACCGGCTAGCTGACGAAACAAAGGGGATTTCCACGGATGCCAAACGAACCTTCCACAGCCACTAGGCGTTTTCATCGAGTTGTCTTGAAACTCTCTGGTGAAAGTTTCTCACATACGGGCGAACGAGGTATCTCGATGGAAGTCGTCGGGCATATCGCTCACCAAATTCAACAAGCGCATGAAACAGGCTGTCAAATTGCAATTGTCATTGGCGGAGGAAACATTCTGCGAGGCGCACAATTTAAAAGCCAAAACGCAACCATTCAAGAAGCAACGGCCCATTATATGGGAATGCTTGCTACTGTAATTAACGGCCTGGCGTTGCAAGACGCTTTAGAATCAATCGGCTGTGAAACGCGCTTGATGTCAGCCGTTCAAATGGATGGCGTTTGCGAAGCTTATATCCGACGCCGTGCTAAGCGGCACCTGGAAAAACGCCGCATCATTATTTTGGCTGCCGGAACAGGTGGCCCCTTTGTCACCACCGACACTGCAGCCGCCTTGCGAGCTCTTGAACTCGAAGCGGATGTCGTCTTAAAAGCTACTCGTGTTGACGGGGTGTATAGTGAGGATCCAGAAAAAAATCCACATGCCGTTCTCTACCAATCCCTCAATTACTTGACGGTTCAAGAACAGCGTTTACGCGTCATGGACAGTACTGCCATTGCGCAATGCATGGAGCACAATGTCCCCATTTTGGTCTTCAATTTCAAAAAAGATGGGAATATCCTAAAAGCCATCAATGGAGAAAAAGTAGGAACACGCATTGGTAGTGACGAAAAGACCGAAAGCTGATTCACAATCTCGAGTGATCGACATGGTAACTCTGTCCCAACCAATTTAAAATGAACCATTGTAGAGCCTGCGGCATTTATTGCCGATTGCTGAGAATCGTTTCGACAAGCCAACTTTAAAGTTCACCAACTCCACACCTTTTAATCTCCCTCGGGCGGTTCAGCCAAAGAAAATAGCCACATGAATGCCGAAGAGATCTTGTTCGACGCAGAAGAACGGATGGAAAAAGCTGTCAGCGTGCTGAAAGATAATCTGGCGGGAATTCGCACCGGACGTGCAAATCCCGGCTTGGTCGATTCGTTACGAGTTGAAGTATATGGATCGCAAACTCCGATCAAACAACTTGCTTCGGTAGGTGCCCCAGAACCAACCCAAATCGTCGTTCGACCCTACGATCCCAGCACCATCAAAGAAATTGAAAAAGCGATCATTGCGAGCGAGCTCGGTTTGAATCCTCAGAATGATGGCAGGTTGATCCGTATCAACATACCTCCCCTTTCAACAGATGTACGCAAAAAACTGGTTGCACGAATCAAAGAGCTGGGCGAGGACACAAAGGTCTCGATTCGCAACATTCGCAGGGATGGAAATAAAGCAGCAGACCAAGCACAAAAGGCAAAAGAGATGGGAGAAGACGAACGAGATGATGTCAAAGATGGAGTCCAAGAACTAACAAAAACATGTGAAAATCAAGTCAACGAACTTACTAAGAGTCGTGAGAATGAAGTGATGGAAGACTAGTTCAACGTTCTCATCTTTGCTGGGCGAGTTCGATCTTTACACAATTCGCTTCCCCTCATGAGAAAAGACTGTTGTCACAATCTCCCCAGGATGCTTTCGGCTATCAATGCCCACGTTGCAATGCGAGTCTGGTGACAAATCCAGCCGAGGTTGGTACTCGCCGCAAATGCCCCGCCTGCCATAAAACGATTAAAATACCGGCGTCTGCATCTCCCCCCGAGAATCAAAAACCCGACACGCTTGCTGTCTCCGGATATCAATTGGCAGACCGAAACAAGCTCAGTGTCGTTTGCACCTACTGCGAAAAAGTACTCTTCGCCAAAATCGATCAGATCGGTGAAGAACTTATCTGCCCGGATTGCTTGGAAAGCGTCGTCGTTACGGCTCCCCCTGACTTTGCCCCTCCAGCTGCTTCGAAAAAAACACCCGAAAAAACTGTGGAAACCACGGCGGCTGAGGATGACCCTGCCGAGGATGAAGATAGCTTACGTTTGGCAGATCCCATCGAAAGGCCCCCAGTCGCTTCTTCTCTGACAGCCGATCTTGTTCCAAACGCCGCTCCCCCCGCACAGGCAACAGAACACGAAGACAATTTTGAATTCAGTATCCCCTGCCTGCTCTGCGGATCACGCGTCTACGCACGAATCTCTGAAGTTGATGAAACAAAAAAGTGCCCCGATTGTCACTCAGAAGTAAAAATCCCCCCACCGCCAAAGAAGATTGTTCGTTCGGAACGTCATGTCGACAAAGACATCGAAGACTTTGGACTCGGCGCGCCTGAGGTACAACACAGCGACATCAACACGGCGAGTTCTCGTCAGGTCAAAACAGAAGCCCAAGATGCCTTAGCACGTGCTGAGGCCGCCGTCCGTGAGGCGGAGGAAGTCGAACGGCAAACCACGGTTGTGATTCCGAAAACATTACCACTCTTCCTCTTTAGCGCACAAGCACTCCCACGCTGGATCGTTCTTTCAGTCATGATCGGGCTGGCGGGAAGCTTAGCACAATTCACTTTTTTCGCTCCGGTGTCTCAGCCCTCGATACAATTCTTGAAGCTCTTTAGCTCGATAGGCCTGTTCCTCCTAGGAATACCAGCATTCATTGCGCTGTTTGCCAACTGCCTGGCCATTTTTGGAGACACGGCTAACGGAGGTGCTGAAATCACCAGTTGGCCTGATGCTAATTTCACTGAGTGGATGATGGATTCACTCTACATCATTAACGCCTTGATTTTTTCCGGTTTACCTCCCGCTGCGGTGGCACAACTTTTTATTTGTGCCGGAATTACACCGCTCGGTGTACTGGTTTTGTTTGCTGGGACTCTCGGGCTCTTCCCCCTAGTCTTTGTTTCTTTCCTTGACCAAGATTCCATGATTTTGCCATTCTCAAAACGCGTTTGGACAAATCTCTCGCATGAGCAACCTACTTGGCTTGTTTTTTACTTGATCAGTGGTGCGTTTGGATTGTTGGGCGTCTTGATCTTTTTCTCTTTTGCAGCGGAAAGCGTCNTCTTGCATTTAGCAGCAGGTTTGCTGCTGGTCGGATTAACGATGCTCTATTTNCGNNTACTCGGCTGGTGCATTTGGAATTGTCGTGAATCCTTGGTCCTTGGTGACTTTAGTGATGACGACGANNTACCCNCAAAATCNGATTGACCTCANCCGTTCGACNNTTTGTGCTTCTCCAAGCAGCGTTTTGCCAAAGACATGCTGCAACTTCGTTTGCAGTCGCACCTCGTCAACCGATTGCTTGCCGAGCCTGATTGCAAAGATTCCGGCGCCACCAGGGTGTTCTGATTCTGCCATCAAGCGAACAATGGGCTCGGTGTTGCTCGCCCGAACTAACAGCCAACGGTCGGGCCAAGTGAGTCGTAAACCATCGGTCCGATCGGCCTGTGCATCGGCAAACCGGCTTTCCAGAGAATCCAATGCCGTAGCAACATCTCGACCGTGAAGATCGACTCTCTCTTTTAACATCTCGAATTTGGGAAGTTGATCGGCAAGTTGACTGACCGGTAATTGATGCTCCGCCATCAAATCCAGGATTTGGGCCATGCCAACAAAGCTATCGCGAACGTAACCCACCCGGGGGTCAATCGGCCCCCCGTTCCCTTCACCCCCAAAAATGGCATTCACTTCTTGCATTTTCCCGACAACGTTGGCTTCACCAACTGACGTTCTCCATAGTGTGGCTCCATAATTTTCCGCAATCCGTTGGTTCATCATGCTCGTTGCGCAATTGATGACCACGTCCCCAACTGATTGCGATAAAACATGTCCCAGGCAAAGTGCCAACGTGTATTCTTCGCCAACATATCGTCCCGTTTCATCGATGACTGCAAGGCGGTCCGCGTCAGGATCCTGGCAAAAACCAATGACCGGACCCTGCTGACGGACAGAAGTACAAACCTGTTGCAGATTCTCCGCTGTCGGCTCAGGAGGATGAGTAAATTGGCCATCGGCTTCCTCCCCCAACACAATGACTTCGCAATTTAAAGCTTCCAGAAGACGTCGACCCAAGAGGCCGCCTGCACCGTGATTGGCGTCCAACAAGACCTTGAAATGAGCTGCCCGAATCCTCTCAACGCAGACCGTTTTCAACACCGAATCCAAATGCGTACTCGTCACATCCTCACAATGATTGAGCTGGCCCAGAGTGTCGACACTGCTCCAATCCACTTTTTGCTGCCGATATGCGTGTAAGACTTCCTCACCGACATTGGCAGCCAGCACTTTGCCTGCGGCATCGAACAATTTTAACCCATTGTATTCAATGGGATTATGACTGGCTGATATTTGCACACCGCCGACTGCCTGGAATTCCCGAATCAACACACCGGTTGTCGGTGTTGCGGCAATTCCCGCCTCGAGCACATCATGTCCCACAGCGGTAAGGCTGGCTGAAACTGCTTGTGAAAGCATCTGCCCCGAGCAACGGCTATCGCGCGTGACGAGAAGTAATCCCTCTGGCCGCGTCATTGCATAGGCGGCAACAAATTCTGCCGCTACCACGGGCGTGAGGCTCTCACCAACAATGCCGCGCAAACCTGAAACACTGATAATCGGTGCTGCCAAATTGAACTCCCCTATCAAAATGCAAAAAGATCTTTCATTAACCTTCTTTTCCTTAGACTAAAGAATCTACCCCCTCGTCAAGATCTACCATAGATGAAACGCCCCGACAAATGTGAAGGTCCTCTGCATCTGACGTCAAGGTCAGCGTTTCCGAATCTTGGTCAGGCAGTTAAAATCACAAGTCTTCAACCATTGTAAGGGCCCGTCACTTGGATGAAACAACACCCTCGAAACGAAACAACGAGTCGCCCAAAGCCTCCTCTGCGCAAAGTGGCACAGCCTTTCAACTCGCAGCCGAGACCGTACGACAGTTCCCTCAGAAACCGGGTGTCTATTTGCTAAAGGATTCTGTCGGCCGCGTTATTTATGTCGGCAAGGCCAAGAATCTCCGCACTCGCGCAGGCAGCTATTTCCTCAAAGCTGCCGAAGAAGAACGGCGCACTGCAGCGTGGGTCAAAGAAATCTGTGATGCAGATTTTATCGAGTGCGAAAGTGAGGTCGATGCGCTGTTGATGGAATCACGGTTAATTAAGGACATTCAACCCAAACACAACAAAGAGCTTAAAGATGATAAGACGTTTCCCTATTTAATGATTACGAAGAATGAAGACTTCCCTCGTATTGAAGTAACACGTGAACCCAAAGCCCGTGGCGTCAAACTTTACGGTCCCTTTGCAAATGTGGGGGCACTACGTGGAGCGATTCAGGTATTGCAGCGCATTTTCAAATTTCGGACGTGCAGTCTGGATATCGAAGAAGAAGATGATCGTTGGAACTGGTTTCGTCCTTGCCTTTTAGCCAGCATTAATCAATGCACAGCACCCTGCAATCTTCGCATCAGTAAAGAAGACTATCGTAGCGATGTTCGTAAGCTACAGATGTTTCTGGAGGGCAAACGATCGTCGCTGCTGAAACAAATGCGTGCTGAGATGCTGCAAGCTTCAAAAGACTTGCAATACGAAAAGGCGGCAAAGTTACGAGATGAACTTCACATGTTAGAAACTCTTGACGACCGAGGCGAACTTGACACGCACACTCAGCCTGAAGTTTTTTACATTGACCCTAAAAAAGGTCTCAGTGGTCTGCGGCAAGTGTTTGCACTTTCGAAAACACCTCGAACCATCGAGGGAATTGATATCGCGCATCTCCATGGTGGCGATACCGTCTCCAGCCTCGTGCAATTCATCGATGGATTACCGTTTAAACCAGGTTATCGACGCTACAAGATTCGCAATGTCTCGGGAGTTGATGACTTTCGCAGTATTCACGAAGTCGTATCCCGTCGTTATAAAAAGATGCATGACCGGTCCGAAGTATTTCCCGACATCCTGTTGATCGATGGTGGTAAAGGCCAGTTGAATGCGGCCTTGGCCGCCTTCGCCGAGCAAGCTATCGAGCCGCCATTTCTACTATCGTTGGCAAAGCAAGAAGAAGAAGTGTTCTTGCCGGGAGAATCTGAGTCTTTAAAGCTCAGTAAACATTCGTTTGCGCTCCGATTACTCCAATATGTGCGCGACGAATCCCATCGATTTGCACAGCACTATCACCACATTTTACGAAAAAAGTCGACACTCGAGCGTTAGAAAATACCGGGCGGCAGGCATGTCGATTTCCGGCAAACACATCCCGACACATCGCCCACGCCTTGCCTACTGGCTTCTTCCAAAGCGCTGCCCGAATCTTTTGTGGCAAAGGGATACTTCCCGAATGTCCCGTTTTCGATGTCGAGCAAAGAAACTCCTCTTCGCTCGCGGATGTACCAGGAAAGCTGTGAGTAACCGCGTTATCAACGCACAGCTTATCTTATCACCGCACAGCTCTTATCAACCTACAGCAGGCTTGAACCTCTTCTGGCAGCTTCCGGGTGTCAAAAAACATTCTCGCTTGCATATTTGACTCCTTTGTTCATACCTAACTACTTTGTGCCACAAAACTTCGGTTAGCAGAACGAAAACCCCTTTCGTTGAATCACGCTGGCACGCTTGAGCCATGCACATTATGATATGCAGCGATGGGTAACCGGAGCGGAACCGGCCCATTTCCTGTGTTCACCCCGCCTTTCTCGCGATGCAGTTGCCCTTGAACTTATGAAGACAATCCTTTCTGTCACAGTGAGTCTTTTTTTGGTTCTCCCCAGCTTCCGAGCAACATTTGCGGACGACTTGCTCCCGGCAGACCAACCCATTCCTACCGTGATCGATCATTATATTGATCTCGCGTTGGTGGACACTGAGGTCATTCCCTCAGCTCCTGCCACGGATGCCAATATGGCCCGGCGTCTCTACCTGGACCTAGTAGGGCGAATTCCTAGCATGGCCGAGGCTCAATCGTTTGTCGCGGCTGCTGACGACAGCAAAAAGCAACAATTGATTGACCGACTCATTGTCTCACCTGGCTTCATTCGCCACCAAGCCAATGAATTCGATGCCATGTTAATGAACGGTAAGGGGAGTATTCGTGACTATCTTCTTACTGCGTTTCGCGAACACCGCCGTTGGGATGAAATGTTCCGGGAACTTATCCTTGGCGAGTCTGCCGACGTCGAGCAGAAGGGAGCCATTCAATTTGTTCGCTCGCGTGCTCAAGACTTGGACAAATTAACCAACGAAACCAGCGTGATGTTTTTTGGCGTTAACGTTAGTTGTGCGAAGTGCCATGATCACCCACTTGTCGATGCCTGGACGCAAAATCATTTTTACGGCATGAAGTCCTTCTTTAGCCGGACTTTTGACAATGGTGGTCTCATCGGAGAACGCGACTATGGACTGGTCTCTTTCACAACAACTGCTGGCGAGTCTCGGCAAGCAAGCATGTTGTTTCTCAACGGCACCGAAGTTGAAGAGCCTGCCCCCAAAGAACCTTCGGACGAAGAAAAGAAACAAGAATCGCAACGATTAGAAGAATTAAAAAAGAACAAACAGCCACCACCACCGCCCGAGTTTAGTCGCCGCGCACAATTAGTTCGAGTTGCTTTAGAAAGTCAAAGCAACAACTATTTTGCGAAGGCAATCGTGAACAAAACCTGGAATCGTTTTTTTGGCTCTGGCATTGTCATGCCAATCGATCAGATGCATCCAGAAAACGAACCGAGCCATCCTCAACTTCTGGAATGGCTGGCTCGAGACTTGATTAACAATGGGTATGACCTTACGCGTCTCACCCGCGGAATTCTCCTCAGCAACGCCTACGCAAGAACAAGTATGTGGGAAGGTGAACAGCCACCAGAGCCGAGTTTGTTCGCCGTCGCGTTGCCGCGTCCACTAACGCCTTTTCAATATGCAACGACCTTACGCTTTGGGAGCCGGAGCCCTGAGACTTTCGCCAGCGACCTTTCCGTCGAAGATCACGAGAAACGGGTAGAGGCCGTGGAAACCTCAGCTCGTGGATTGGCGACTTTATTCGAACAACCTTATGATGCTTTTCAAATTAGTGTTTCAGAAGCATTACTACTAAGCAACGGTGACCGCGCTGAAAATGAATTATTACGGGAAGACGCCGATTCTCTGGTAAACAAACTGAAAGTACTGACAGATCGTCATCAAATTATCGAGACTGCGATCTGGTCTATTCTCAGTCGCCCCCCTACAGCAGACGAATTTTCTATGTTCGATCAATACTTGGCAGCACGCGAAAATCAACCCATTCAGCGTTGTCAGCAAATAATTTGGATACTTTTGACGTCAAGCGAAAACCGATTTAATTATTAATGCATCGGTACACTTGGCTTTCCAACAGCGGAGATTCTCTTATGAAGTCCCCTCAACGTTTCCTATCGGAAAACGCATCTGGACAGGCTTTCAACCGTCGCTCATTTCTGGGCGGTACGTCTTTGGGGGCCTCCGCAATCGCGTCCAACATGACCATTCTGAACATGCTCAAAAGCCCCGCGTTGGCAGAAGAACTAAAACGCCAGGAAAAACGCGTAATCTTGCTCTGGCTGGCGGGTGGTCCAAGTCAGCTTGAAACCTGGGATCCCAAACCCGGTCGACCAACCGGGGGCCCGTTTCGATCCATTCAAACCTGTCTTCCAGGGGTGCAAATTTCCGAACTCTTGCCAGCCATGTCTCAACGGTTGCAGAACACGGCTATCATTCGTTCCCTTAATACCAAGATTGCTGATCATGGTGGCGGGGCAACATTAATGCACCTCGGCCGCCGCGATGAACCCAACGTTAAATATCCCGATCTAGGTGCAGTCATCGCCCGCGAACTTGGACGAGCTAATAGCACGGTACCAGATTACGTCACGTTCTATACGGCGACAGAAGGTCGTAGTAATGCATTAGGACAAGCCGGATTCTTGGGCGCGCGTTATATGCCCATGTTTTTAACAACAGATTCCAAACCTGAAAATTTGTCGCGACGAGAGACCATTAGTGACGTCGACCATCGTGATCGCGCAGAATTGCAAAAACTGCTGAGTGAGCGTTTTGGCCGCGGCCGCGCCAATGCAACGTTGGCCAGTCACAATGAAGCCTATTCACGCGTACGTGGCCTGATGGCGAGTGAAGAGTTGTTCAACATCGAGCAAGAGCCTCAAGCCGTACGAGACAAATATGGACCATCTCTCTTTGGGCAACAGGCGTTGGTTGCCCGACGTTTGATCGAAGCAGGTACGCCTTTTGTCAAAGTCTCCCGGGCTTGGTGGGATAGTCATGGACAAAATTTTGAAACACACCTCGAATTGGTCGCCGAGCTAGATCATGTCATGTCGACGCTGCTCGACGACCTAGAGGAACGTGGCCTCCTGGAACATACGTTGGTGATCACGCTTGGTGAATTCGGCCGCACACCGAGTATTAATCCAAGTTTAGGACGGGACCATTTCGCATCTGCTTGGAGTACTTCGTTGACCGGATGTGGTATCAAAGGTGGATCTGTCTACGGAGCAACCGATGAAGATGGTAACACGGTCAAAGACGGCGAAATCGGTGCCGCCGAATTGTTTGCCACGATCTATAAAGCTCTGGGGATTAACCCACACAAAGATTATTTCGTTGGCTCCCGTCCCCTGCCATTAACGGATCCGGGCACTGAGACGGTTGCTGAAGTTCTTGCTTAAAACGATTGTTTTGTTTGTGATCTTCCGTAAAACAAACTAATTGGTGAACCCAAAGGCTCCAGCGACTTTCTTTGACAATGCGCATGGGGCCGGTATTTAGTTATAAGAATACAAAGCATTATTGCTTTGTGTGTTTTTTCGAGGCTCTATTTTCACGACCGACAAAATACTAACCAAACGCACATCCTAAAACAGGAAGGATATCTCCAAACCGATGCCCTCCGACCCAAGTAAACTTAAAATTGTTAAGGAATTGAATCGCTCGGACATTCTCTTCAGCCTCGCACGTCTGCCAGCAACGAATCAACTTTTCGTTGGCAGCAGTGACTTTGCGATACATAGTCTCGACCCGATGACCGAAGGTAAGGAATCGAAGCAATTCACCGGCCATCAAAGTTATGTTGCTGGCTTGACTTTAGCCGGCGATCAATTGATCTCTGGAGCCTACGATGGCCGTTTAGGATGGTGGGACGTAGAAACGCAGCAGTCAATTCGGATGATTGATGCGCACGATAAATGGATTCGAGGCGTAGAAATTTCGCCCGATGATCAATTCATCTCAACCGTCTCCGATGACATGGTTTGCCGCGTCTGGAACGCACAAACGAGCGAGATGGTACACGAATTACGAGGACACGCCCCCCAAACTCCGACTCGCTTCCCCTCGATGTTGTTTTGTTCGGCCTTTTCGCCAGATGGTCAACTTCTCGCAACGGCGGACAAAGTTGGACACGTCGTTATTTGGGATGTGCAAACGGGGAGCGAGTTGGCAACCCTTGATGCGCCTGGCATGTATACCTGGGATCCAAAGCAACGCATTCATTCCATCGGTGGCATTCGTTCGTTGGCATTCACACCCGACTCGAAACGAATCGCGTGTGGCGGTATCGGCCAGATCGGTAACGTCGACCATCTCGATGCACTAGCACGGATAGAAATTTTTGACTGGCAAACAGGCGAACGCACACATGAATTGGCTGGCGACACCCACAAAGGTCTGGTCGAAAGACTCGTCTTTGATCCAGAAGGCAACTGGCTATTTGCCACGGGGGGTGACCATGGTGGATTCATCAAATTTATCGATCTCGAAAAGAATGAGATTATCAAGCAGGACAAAGCTCCCATGCACGTCCACGACGTTGCAATCAACGAGCAGCACGACACAATTTATGCAGCCGGCCATGGCAAAGTCATTGTCTGGGAACTTAAACCCGATGAAACCACGGGATAAAGACTTACAAATCTCCTCAGACTATCAACTCCATTCCGCTTCAGGTCAAATAGGATTTGCACGGCTGGAAACCTCAAAATGTCGGATTCGATTTGGTTTTTTTCTCGAGGTGACACCGAGCAAGGTCCTGTGACTTTGGCGCAAATCAAGACCTTGAAAGACACCGGTCACCTGCGCATCGATGACTTGGTATGGAAAGAAGGAATGGACGATTGGGCAACCGTCGCGGAAGTGCCCGAGCTTAATGAGGTTGTTGATACAACTTCTGTTCTGAGAACCCCAGTCGTTCCAGAAAAAAGCGGAACGGCACAGTCACCGCAGGACCACCCCTTGGCAAGTAGCTTGCCGGCACGAGACCAAAGCGATTTTCAGTTCCTACAAAAACTCTACTTTGCCAGTCATCCACTACTGATTACTGGATTCTTAGTCGTACTGCTCACTAAGGGCTGTGAGACGTTGAATGCCGAATACGTAAAAGGACTTCAAGCAAAAGCCGAAGCTCAGGAACAACGATTTGATGACCACTGGCAGGCGACACAAATCGACCTCCAGAATCGTCATGACGAATTGCTGAACTCGCCAGATGACGAGGAAGAGTTACAGAAAATCTCGCGTGAACTTAGCAGTCTTCCTAAACGTCAACAAGAAGAACGGGAAAAGCTCCTTCGCAACGAATGGCGAGAATTAAATTCGGCATCGCGCGACGCGATCGTCGATTTTCACGTCTGGAGTTTCTGGCGACAGCTGATATTTATTCTGGGTACCGTCGTACTTTGCATCGGGCTACTGACAATCGGCTTGAGCGGACAGGGGGCTCAACAGTGGTTTTGTCTTGCCGTGCTCGCAATCATCCTAAGTAGTCTCTTCATCAGTGGCAGCGCGTGGAGGGTCATGCTATCTCCCTGAATCCAAGCAATTCTGCCCCTTAAATTTTCAGTTTGCTGTCTTGCATCGGCTTCGGCCGCATTATTTTTCTAGCGGCTTGTCTAATCGACACAAGTGTTCTCATCGATGAGACCGATACAAGTGATACGAGTATCTCTGCCCTCTGCTAATACAAAGAGAAGCAAAATGTATCCAAACCGCTGCGTCTTGCTGATTTTCATGGTTTCTCTCTGGGTACCAACCGAGCGAGCAAACGGGAGCGAGCCCGAGTCAACGGGAACAGCAACTTTCCCACCTTTCTACGGAGTGGCGGTAATCGATTTGGATGCCTTGGCTGAGCAATTAGGAACACTCAAAGCAATTCAACAGGTGGTGGATGACAGACAGGAAGAACTGGAATCCAATCTCACCACATTGCAAACAGCGTACCAAGAAGAACTCTCTACAGTGCTGAAAAAACAAGGAGAAAAACCCTCCGACAGTCAAAAGGCCTCCACCAGAGCTCTGATGCAAGAACTGTCCTCCAATGTAAATCAATACCGTAATCAAGCCCAGAAAGATCTGATAACACTGCGCCAAAAACTAGTCGACGATTTCCGCAATCAAGTCAAACCGGTCGCTCGCAGGATCGCGCTGAGAAAAGGCTGTCCGATCGTGTTGAGCAAACACGACAAGGTGCTGCTTAGCTTCGAATCAGAAGTGGATATTACTTCCGTCGTAGCTGCAGAAATGCTCGCAGCGATTGCCCAACAAAAATCCTCCGCACTCCAAACAACTGAAACAAACGAACCCCAACCAGCACGAGCAGCCGAAGATAGCAGCCCGAACGTCACTCGCTAATAAGCTTATCAATTATTTGCTTGCCGCTGCCGCTCATCAAAGCCCTCCAGCATCAACGTACGCCCGTTCTATAGTTCCTGTGCGGACAATCTCTCACCGCCAAGAAAGCATTCTATTTGAGTCGGTGAAGTCGGCCATGGCATCGAATTATCAAGCAGGATAATCGCAACCGACATCTCAGTTTTCGAGCCTTGTCGACGACTTGACATAAAAAGTGCGTGTGCCCCACACTTAAAATTTCTCTATTGCCGCAGCACGCTTTTCAGTCATGAATTTCCAAATCGGCCAAATAGATTGCCGTGATCTGGTTTCCTCCCGCATCATGCTCATGCGAGGAGTACCACGACATCACAGCTCGGGTCGGGCTTAATGCAATGAAACCTGGATAGGACGTATCGCCACCACTCGGCAATTCCGCAAATTCATGTAATTGGTTTTCGACTAACCAATACATCAACGTTTTGGGTCCCGCTAAGCGTCGGCCACCGACCACCCAGCGTTCCCCCCAACGCACCAGCAAAGGCCCGCCGATGTAACGGTCCAGTGGGACTCGGTCCCACTCGATCCATGGCTTCTGTGCCCGAAGTACTTGAGCCGGTTCGCGGCCAAAGCCGCGACCAATGGCGAGCACGCTACCATCATCTTCAAACGCAAAAGCTGTTTCGTCCCCTTCAATGGGCTGAAAAATCGCTTTTTTGCGCCAAATCAAACCATCCTCGCTTTCCAACATTAGTGACTCGATTTCTCGACCTTCTCCCTTGCCATCGATCTCAAACTCCAGCTTTCGTCGACCACACAGATAGGCTTTGCCACCATACGTCGCCGCCCGCCAAATATAATGCCCGAAGGTTCCATCCAACATGATCGGACTGTGCCATTTTTCTCCGTCGGCAGTCCAAGCGGCATAGCCCAAGTGATGGTTCATGTCATACAGGGAAGGATCAAGGGAATTTTCGCCGCTGTACCAAGTACCTGTGTAGACAAACAAACGCTCTTGGAACACCAAAAAATGAGGATCGCGTGTATCGCGACGCTTGACTCGAAAACGATGAACTTGTTGCCACATTTGCAAATCGTCACTTGCCAAGATAATTACCGACGCCGTCGGATGAATCATATGACCCTCAGGACAACTGCGGAACGTCAGGTAGTAGCGTCCTTGAAACCGCACCATATCTGTAAAGGCATTGTGCTCGCCATTGTGAAAAACTCGCCGAATATTGCTGACTTTAACGGTCGGCATTTCATCTGCAGATAGTATCGTGGGGCAAACATTAAGCAGCATTCCAAGTGACAAAAGGCCCCACAAGA
This sequence comes from Pirellulaceae bacterium, assembly GCA_022446825.1. GTDB lineage: Bacteria > Planctomycetota > Planctomycetia > Pirellulales > Pirellulaceae > JAKVBY01. The sequence goes on along the minus strand of JAKVBY010000020.1, from coordinate 1,914 downwards.
ATTGTCGAGTCATCCCTAAAATCCTCTCTGAAAAAGTCGCGACAACGAAGTTTTAATGGTTCGTTAGTATACTCAAGGTTCGCGTAGAAGTCCTTTCTTTCAGAGACGAATTCGCCGCCGCAAAGCGACGAGGCTTTTCCACCTCTTGGAGTCCTCAACGTCGACAAGCCGCCCACATTGAAATATTCCAGGCTTGCGTGTTGTGAGTCTCGTTCGAATGGCCCATCAGAGTACCTCCTTTCCTAAAGCATGCACTCTGGGCGTCTCACAATCAGATTGCCTCCGGCCACACTTTTTCGTCTTACCTCTTGCCAGCCTTAACCTGAAACCGGTCAACGGGCACTCTCAGTGTGTCTTGTTTGTTCGATAACGAAGCAAGATAATGCACACCAAGTTAGCAAATATTTTTCTTCCGGTTCTCGCGTTCGCTCGTTTTTCGGACCAGACAAAAATTCCGCTATTCTGCGTGTTTCTCTTGTCACTCTGCCTGCCTAAACAAGTGCCTCCCTCTTATTAAACACGAGCTGTCATCAAACGACACTTCCGCTCCCCTTCGAGACGTTCGTTCTTAAATACCGTTACGGGAATCACTGCCGGTTCAATGCTTCATTCTCCAACTCGCATCCGCGCCAAGCAAGCACTGCGCAAACGAGAAGCGGCGCGACAACGTTCACGTCGGTTGATTCTGGACGACGATGGGGATCAGGTCTTCTATATCAACGCGGATGCGACACCGGAAGAGTTCATCGCCACCCGCTATGGTTCTTGGTTAAACGACATGCCGGTGGATAGCATCGCTTGGTGCCAAATGTGGGGCATCGCTTGGAATTCCGAGCTCGAAAGCAAATATGCCAAGTCGAACCTCAGAGGCAAGATCAACACGAATTACTGGCAGACCCAAATGAATCAGGTTCCTCTCACCGCGAAAATTCCGGATCCAACACCCGTCATGGTCGACTACTGCCGTGCCCATGGCATGGAAATTTCCGGGTCCCTTCGCATGAATGATACACACGATGCCTTCGGTCAACCGTATGGAAAACTCGACTATCCTCTCAAAATAAAACGCCCTGATTTGCTTTTGGGCCATGAAAACGACCGCCCTAAAAACTCTCGCAGTTTGACAAAAAACTGGATCTGGTCTGGCTTGGATTTTGCCCACGACGAGGTGCGAGAGGATCGCTTCTGGTGGATTAACCACACCGCAAGCCAATACAACTTAGATGGAATCGACCTCAATTTTTTTTCGTTTTCCCTGGTATTTCAAGCCGCAGCAGGAAGAACGCAATATGCCGTTGTTAACGGAACTGGTAGAACGATCGCGCCGTCGACTGGATGAGATTGCGTTGGAACGAGATCGTCCTCTGTTGCTGGGTGTTCGAATTCCTGGAACGCTACATGCCTGTCGCAAAGTCGGCATTGATATTGAAACTTGGCTCCGTCACGACCTCATTGACCGTATGCTAATCGGTGGTGGTCAAGCCTGTTCGTCCACACCTGCGGAAGAACTCGTCGAACTCGGACATCGTTACCAAGTGCCGGTTTACCCCTGCATTAGTTGTGACCTACCACATTTCGCCAACCCCGAAATTCTCCGCGGCGCGGCCTCTGCGTTGTGGCAAGCGGGAGCGGGCGGACTGTATCTCTGGAACTACCACTACATCCGCACCAGTAACCATCGGCGCGGGCGGCCATTTCCAGATGACTACCAATATCTTGCTGATCTCGGTGATCAGAAATATCTAAAAAATCTCGACAAAACGTTTGTCGTTAATCCACCCGAGTACACACGAGAGCACAGGTGGCCTTACCTAAGAGTCAGCGAACCGCTGTCTTTGCCGGCCATGATCTCTCGCACACCTACAGGAATTCCAATTCGGATCGGAGACGACATCGCTGCTGCCGAAACCCGCG